>JBGSPI010000032.1:0-32566 GCA_041738715.1 Chamaesiphon sp. | reverse complement strand
ACGAATCATCGTCGTTTTACCCACACCAGACGGCCCATAAATTAGCACATGAGCAAATCCAGCAGGTTCCTGAATGGCTTGCATCAACACCTTATCTACCTGGAGTAGTTGAGGATGTGAAACGGCATACTCTTTAAAATGGGGGAAACGCAGAATTCGGACAAAATAGCACGCTAAGGCTAAAAGCCTCTTCCTGAGACACTTACAGAACATTATTTCAGCATCTTAGATAATCGTAGCGATCGAAACTGTCCAGCATCATTCGCTTTATTTTGCCGCCAAACATAATCACCAGTCAGATTAATATGCTCCCAACCCAGCGGCGATAAATATTGCAACAGCTCATCATCAATCGATTTCCCCGCCTCTCGTTGCGCCTTAATTGCCCGCTCAATATAAACCGTATTCCATAACACAATCGCCGCTGTGACTAGATTCAGACCACTGGCTCGGTAACTTTGTTGGTCGAAGCTACGGTCGCGAATCTCGCCCAGACGGTTGAAGAAGACCGCACGAGCTAAAGCATTTCGCGCCTCTCCCTTATTCAAACCAGCATGGACTCGTCGGCGCAGTTCGACATTTTGCAACCAGTCCAGAATAAACAATGTCCGCTCAATCCGCCCCAGCTCCCTGAGTGCAATCGACAATCCATTCTGCCGAGGATAGCTACCGAGCTTACGCATCATCAGGGAAGCCGTCACAGTACCTTGTTTAATCGATGTAGCCAATCGTAAAATCTCATCCCAATGGTCGCGAATCTGCTTGAGATTGAGAGTCCCACCATTCATCGCTTGCAAAGCCGAGTAGTCTTGCTCGTTCTTAGGAACGAACAATTTGGTATCTTTCAAATCGCGGATACGTGGTGCAAAGCGGAAGCCCAGTAAGTGCATCAGGGCAAACACATGGTCTGTGAAACCTGCCGTATCTGTGTAATGCTCCTCAATCCGTAAATCTGATTCGTGGTACAACAAGCCATCCAGAACATAAGTCGAATCGCGAATACCAACATTGACCACCTTGGTACTAAATGGTGCGTACTGGTCGGAAATGTGAGTGTAAAACGTTCGACCTGGATCGCTACCATACTTGGGATTGACGTGGCCAGTACTCTGAGCTTTGCTACTGGCTCGAAACCGCTGTCCATCAGAGGATGAAGTCGTGCCATCACCCCAGTTATTAGCAAAATTATGATGGAACTGAGCATTCACGAGATCGGCTAGTGCAGTCGAGTAAGTCTCATCGCGGATATGCCAAGCCTGTAGCCAAGATAACTTGTCATAGGTTAGACCAGGACTGGATTCAGCCATTTTAGTCAATCCTAGATTGATAGCATCAGCGAGGATAGCTGATAGCAATAGAGTTCTGTCTGGTGCGGGGTTTCCATCCTTGAGATGGACAAAATGACGAGTAAACCCCGTCCAATCATCAACCTCCATCAACAACTCAGTGATTTTGATGCGTGGTAGTAGTGCAGAGGTTTGGTCGATGAGCCGTTGCGCCCCATCCGGTACGACTGTCTCCAACTGTGTAATCTTTAAGCCAGTGTCAGTAATGATGGCATTTGGTAACTCGTTGGCAAGTGCCAACTCACTGACTGTCGCCAGTTGTTGTTCGAGTTGATGTAATCGTTTACTCAGGTATTCCTCGCAGTTGGGAGTAACTGCAATCGGTAATTCATTTGACTCTACGATCTGCGCGAACTTTTCGCTTGGTAATAGATATTCATCGAAGTTACGGAACTGGCGAGAACCAGTCACCCAGATATCCCCCGACCGTAGTGAGTTTTTCAACTCTGAGAGCGCACAAATTTCATAAAAACGGGGGTCGATATTCCCATTAACGATTACCAGCGGCTTCCAGCGCGGTTTAACAAAGGTAGTTGGCGCATTTGCTGGCATCTTGCGAGAACCACGAGCATTCATCCCCCTGAGTACAGTAATGGCATCTAATACCCGCTGGGCGGCAGGAGCAGCGTTGAGTTTGAGTACATTTAGAAACTCTGGCGTGTAGCGTCGGAGCATATTAAAACTCTCAGTCACCAAGTGCAAGTGGTCGAAGGATTCTGGTTGACTGAGCTGGTCGGCTTCGGTGATACTCAGCATAAAATCTTCCCAAGAAATCACCTTCTCAATTGCTTCAAAAGGATCGCTGTCTGACTCTTTGGCATCCAATAACGCATGACCGACTTTGGAATAGAGCCGCACCTTGTCATTGATTGCTTTACCCTTGTCCTGAAATTGCTGGTGGTGCTTGTGTTTAGCCGTACTAAACATTTTGACCAAAATTCGGTCGTGCAGATCGATGAGTTGATCTGTGACCGTAGCCGTGCCCTCTAAAGCCAGTGCGACCAAGGTTGCATAACGCCGCTTAGTCTCGAACTTAGCTAAGTCTTGTGGAGTCATCCGTCCCCCTTCTCGCGCCATTTTTAAGAGCCGATTCTGGTGAATATCCCGACCGATTCCTGCTGGTAAAGCTAATTTCTGGAATGTTTTCAGGCGATCGATCTGCTCTAGCATGTGTCTAGAATTTGGTTTCACTGGCGACTGCCGCAACCACACCAGCCAAGTAATCCCGCTTTCA
Source organism: Chamaesiphon sp. (assembly GCA_041738715.1). Lineage (GTDB taxonomy): Bacteria > Cyanobacteriota > Cyanobacteriia > Cyanobacteriales > Chamaesiphonaceae > Chamaesiphon. The sequence continues at coordinate 29,986 of JBGSPI010000032.1, read as the reverse complement.
GGTTTAACCTTGAGCAGATCGTCTAAACGCTGCTTGTGTTCTGATGTCAACGGCTCGATTAGCGTTTTGTAAATGCGGCGGGTAGCAATGGTAATCGCTTCGGCACAGGCTCTGTCGATAACGTTTAATGCAGGTAAAATTACCTGTCGTTGTCTCAACAATTCTGTCGCTTGTACTGCAATTACCAAGCCTTTGTCAGTTTGCATTGCCAGATCGGTCAAACCCTTGATCAACAGCCGGAAATCAGCCAGACCAAATTGTGACAGCCCCAGATAAGAACGTAATTCTTGGAAGTGTTCGCGCCTAGTCTGATCTCGCTCGGCATATTTAACCCAATTAGTTGCATCCACCTGAATTTGACTGGCAACCCACTGAATTAACGACTCAGCGACTACCAAGTCAGTTCCGAGCATTGAGCCTGGGTAGCGGAGCAGACAAAGCTGTATTGCGAAGCCCAGTCGATTGGCATCACCACGGCGTTGCCGAATCAGTGCAAGGTCTGTCTCAGTGAATGTGTAGTATCGAATCAGGTCATTTTGGCTTTCAGGTAACGCCAGCAAACTCATTTGTTCGGTAGTAGAAAGGATTGAACGACGTGGCATAGTTTAATTAGTCGTCCGCTCTTAGATATTGGTACAAAGTCTCACGGCTGATTCCAAACTCACGGGCAAGTGTGGCTTTTTGTTCGCCAGCGGTAATTCGTCGTCTCAGTTCAGTTACTTGTGTCAAGGATAGTGCTTTCTTTCGACCTCGATAAGCTCCCCGCTGTTTTGCTAATGCAATTCCTTCCCGCTGTCGCTCGTGGATTAAAGCTCGCTCGAACTCGGCGAATGCACCCATTACCGACAGCATTAAATTTGCCATCGGGGAATCTTCACCCGTAAAAGTTAGGTTTTCCTTGACGAATGTAATGCAGATACCACGTTTGGTTAGTTGTTGGACGAGATGGCGAAGGTCATCAAGATTTCGTGCTAGGCGATCCATGCTGTGTACAACGACAGTATCCCCCTCGCGCACGAAAGATTGTAGTGCATCTAGCTCTGGTCGGAGAGTATCTTTGCCAGAGGCTTTATCCGTGAATACTTTGTCTAATTCAATCCGATCTAGTTGTCGTTCTGGATTCTGGTCGAAACTACTGACCCTGACATAGCCGATTCGTTGACCTTTCAAGATGTGTAGAGCCAAATGTGTCAGGAATAAGTCTATGACTTATCGGGGCATGTGTCAATTAAACATTAAAACCACTCTATTCTGACATCTTTTAGTGGTCTAATATGACATCAGGTTAGGGTACACCCCAGAATGACAAACTCTGGCTTTTTCCTGTTCTCAGGGTACTTCTTTGAAAGCCTCTTCCTGACAGGCTTTCAGCCTTAACGTGCTATTTTGTCCGAATTCTGCGTTTCCCCCTGCAGTGGTGGTGTTCGGTTGCGGACAAACGGATGTTCTACTAAATAGTCGAATCAAGGTTAGTAAGATCGACACATTCAACAAATTTGTTTGAGAAATCTTTGTAAGTGCCGATTGGCAGTGTAGCCAGGAGATCGATCGCTACTACTGCTTGGAGGGTAAGCCCGATAGCTCCAAGATCGGGCGAATTTCGACGGTGCCTTTACTAGCTGCGGGAATGCGTCCGGCGATCGCGATCGCTTCATCGAGATTCGGCGCGTCAATCAGGAAGTAACCGCCAAGTTGTTCACGGGTTTCGGCAAACGGCCCATCTGTCACCAGTTTTTTGCCATCGCGCACCCGCACGCTGGTCGCCATTGCCACCGAGTGGAGTGGGGAAGCACCTAAGTATTGACCCTGCGCGTGTAGTTGTTGGGTCAGGTGGATCGAATCCTGGTAACATTGCTCCATCTCACTCTGAGTCCAAGCTTGTTCGTCACTGTAAATAAGTAACATGTATTTCATGGGTTATTGCCCGAATGTTGCTAAAGGTTACTGCTGCCGCCGATAATTCGCTGTCATAAATTGAATCCAGTTGCCATCATCCATTAATATCTGGGATGTCATCACCCGATGGTCGTCACTGACAAACTCGATCGTGTCTTTGTACTTGGCGATCGCAGTCTGGCTAAAATTTGGGCCTTCTGTATCTAACGTCAGTACTGTTTCAGTTGCATTCAAAGAGCCGTTATAAAGCCAGAGATGGGTCATCATCGAGCCGATAAATGTGCCGATAAAGCGGTCGATTTGCGGGTCGTAGCCCAGTGTCATCATCGTTTTACCCGCACTGCCATCAGGCATTTTACTCTCACCTTCAGCTACCATCCACAGCCCGCCCAGCGATCGAACTACTTCAGTGCCGATACTTACCGTGGGCGATCGATCTGGCTCCATTGCCCAACTACATTCAGAAGTCCATTCGCCGATAAATTTATCTAGCCATTGGTGTTGTTTTTGAGGTTTTACATCCATTATTTTGCTCCTAAATTATCAAGATCGTTAGATCGTCGATCGCCTTCATTCAATAGTCGTTCGGTACAACTCTCGATCGACAACTCCTCAAAAATTTCTAGCATTGCTGAAACACATGTATGATTTGCCTTTTTGTTCAACTGGTGAAATCTCCCAGTCCCCACTTCGACTTCGCTCAGTGCAAGCCCGTCCCCCAGTCCCCCCGTCCCCCACTTTTTCATACATCGATTCAGCAACGCCAAATTTCTGTTACCCCAAGTCCCGCAGACGTTGCTGAAGAAATCGTCGCTCCGGTTCCTGTTTCACCAATTCCAGAGCCTGTAGATAGGATGCTCTAGCATCATCAATTCTGCCCGATCGCCTGCACAAGTCGGCTCTGGCTGCGTGTGCCAAATGATAGTCCGTTAGATCTCCGCGCGCTAAGATGTCGTCGATCTGCTGCAACCCAGCTAAATAACCATCCCGCATCGCCACTGCTACCGCTCGATTCAATTCGACGATCGGCGATGGTTCGGCTTGGAGCAGCAGATCGTACAGAGCGACTATTTGCGCCCAGTCAGTTGCCGCAGCACTCGGAGCCTGGGCATGTACTGTGGCGATCGCGGCTTGAAGTGTATATGAACCAACCTGTGGCGATGATAGCGATCGCTGTACTAGTACAGTACCTTCAACAATCTGTGCTTGGTTCCAGAGCAAACGGTTTTGATCTTCGAGCAGAATGAGGTCGCCAGTTGCCGCAGTCCGGGCATTGCGTCGCGATTCTTGGAGCAGCATCAGTGCTAGGAGTCCGATTGCTTCAGGATCTGGTAACAGTTCCACTACCAATCGTCCTAATCGGATCGCTTCGTTAGCCAGATCGGCGCGTGTCAGGGATGTGCCAGAGGAGGCGGCGTAACCTTCGTTAAATACTAGGTAGATGACTTGGAGTACTGTGTCTAATCGTTCGGGTAAATCGGTTAGTGATGGCACCTGATAAGGAATACCTGCGGTGCGGATCTTCGCTTTTGCTCGGACGATCCGCTGTGCTAGTGTCACTGGCGCAATTAGGAAGGCACTCGCAATTTCTTCGGTGGTGAGTCCGCATACTTCCCGCAATGTCAGGGCGATTTGGGCTGCTGGCGATAGTGCGGGATGACAGCAAGTGAAAATCAGCCGTAAGCGGTCGTCTTCAACGTCTTCTACATTTAGTAAGCTGGTGTCACTGGTGTCGATTTGTGGGGCGATTTGTGGCAAGAATGAGTCAAATCGGGCGCGACGGCGGAGGGTATCGATTGCTTTGAAGCGTCCTGTCGAAACCAACCACGAGCGGGGGTTGGCGGGCATCCCGTCGCGAGACCACTGTGTCACAGCGGCGGTAAAGGCTTCATGCATTGCTTCTTCAGCGAGGTCGAAGTCACCGAGCAAGCGGATCAGGGTCGCGAAAACACGACGGGATTCAGTGCGGTAGATAGTATCCACCTGCTCTGGGATGCGATCGCGTATCGTCAAGGGCATTTCCGGTGGAGAATCGGCTACTGGCTGATTCATTGGTCTAATCTTTATTTTATGGTACTATAGTACCATAAAATTTTGATTTCAAACTCTTTTGCATAATCCCAAACTATTGGATCGATTGTCGCTTTCATATCTACATCTCGAACGTGAAGCGAATTGGGGAAAAGATCGCTCAAACGGCTCGGCAATTTAGGTGATAAGTTTTCATCAAAAAGTAATTTCATGCGGGTAAGGTCGCGGTCATAAACCGACGCTCACGGTCAGCAGCATAAGCAATACAGGCTTTTAAATCTTCTCGTGTCAGATCGGGGAAATCGTCAAGGATTTCTGCTTCGGTCATCTCGGAAGCCAGGTACTCCAGCACTTCATAAACCGTAATTCGCAAGCCTCTTACACAAGGCTTACCACCGCGTTTATTTGGTTCGATCGTAATATAGTTTTGGTAGTTCATAGTTGAAATTATCGTCATTGCGATCGTCCCAATTGTAAGCGAGATCGGCATCACGCCTGCCGATCGAGGTACTAAGGTAAAATCTAGATCTTCTTTCTGCTACCGATCGAATGAAAGTTAAGTCGAGCCTTTATTGAGGGGCGATTTTCCAGACATGGTTAAGTTTGGTCGATCGATCGAATGTGTAAGCATGAATATCGATGTGATGTCGATTTTGTCGGTGTGCAACGGGTTTGTTAGACTGCCAAATCAACTTGCTTTTGCCAAGGGGCGAACGGATAAAACTTCATCAGAGCGCAGAGCCTCTACCAAAGAGATTGGAACAGCGATTGTTGTAAGAGATTCACCAATGGCATTAAAAACTTCCAGCACACAACCTTCTTCTCCGCCACTTGGATGAGGGACAAAATCGACCAACATAGCAATGTCGCCAACTTTCAGGCCATGCTCTGGCAAGTCACGAGTTAATGCAACTTCTTGATACAACTCTACTTTCATGCTAGTACTCCTAGTTAGGTTTGAGGGTCACAAACTGAAATTTACCATCTATCTGTCTTTGTAGCCAAACTGTAACAACAGACAGGCTAACACCATTTACACCGAGCAATTCTCCTTCAACTTGGTAAAAGGTGCCGTACTCATTACTTTTCTCTTCAATTGCCTCTTTGTCTATTGCCTGTCTTTGGATAGCCAATCTCAAAGCTTCTGGATTTTCTTGCGTAAACCCAGCCTGAGCCAAAAACCTCGATTTATCATTCCTTGCTTTTAAAACCAAAAGATAATTGGTGATTTTAGCGTCCGGGACAATTAAATCTTCAGGAATTCTCATGTCAAAACCACTCGCACTAAACCATCCTACAAAAACACTGGATTTTTTCTCGATCGATCGCCACAATCTTGCCGTGATTGCCTTCTTCGACTTGCGTTGGCGTTCGCGTAGCGTCTGCCTTAGCAGAAGCCTACCGGAGGTAATCGCATCTCGGACTCATACAGAGCGTCGCCTCTTTTGGCAAATTCTTCTTTGCTATATCGGGGCTTGCGTTGAGCGGAGTCGAAATGTTGTCTGACTGCCATAAGTTTGACTTCGCTACGACTTCACTACTTCATTTTAGCTTGGAGTCGCGATCGATGGCTTTGACTGCACTAGAATTCCTTTTTGATTGCAATCCTCCCAATTGTAAGCAAGATCGGAATCACGCCCGCCGATCGAGGCACCAAGGTAAAATCTAGATTTTCTTTCTTCTATCGATCGAATTAAAGTTACGATCGAGCCTTTATTGAGGTGCGATCTTCCAGACATAGTTAAGTTTGGTCGATCGATCGAATGTGTAGGCATGAATATCGATGTGATGTCGATCGAACAGTTTCACTAGATCGAGCGCATCATTAGCGTTCATTTCGGGATCGTCAGTATTATGAGTATTTATTTGGGCTTTTTGACAAGTTGTTGGGCTGAAGGAACTGATGATGGAATTTCAGCCCTAGAGGGTTGAGGAGTTGAAACTAACATCCTTTCAGTGAGAAACCAAACTGCCAAACTAGAAATTACTCCAGTGAGCAAACCAATGATCAAACCTTCAATTCGACCTCGATTTTTACCTTTAGATGTAGCACGATCAATCAAGCGGATAACTGAATCTTGTGGAAGTTGTAAAAGATTTTCGGCAGTGCTTTTATCTTCTTCTAACTCATGAATTCTTTCTTGAAGCGTAGTAACCTCTTCTTTGTTCTGCTGAGCTTCATTTTGTAGAGATTCTACAGCTTCAATTGCAGATTCAAGCTCATTTTTGATATCGCTAAGTCGGGCAATACGTTTATCTATATCTTTCGAGGTGATAACTTCATTGAGAGGTATCTCATAGGTTATAAATGGGATCGGTAATCTAATTCTGACTTGAGCCTTACCAAAAATCTTTTTAAGATCAATATTTTTTTCAAAGAAATGTTTAATTTTACCCATATTATATATTAATAAGAATAACTATTCTGTCTGCCTAACATTGACCATCACCTGCCACAGATCATTTCCAACACCCAACAGATAAACTCTCAATGCCCATTCACCTGAACATTGTTAGGTGTCATTCACCTTTGATAATTTTAGGTATGGTTTTGAGATCAAAGCCAAAACCCATAAATGTTGGACGTAGAACCAACCCATCCATAAATACCTCGCCTCTCTTTTTACTTAATGGTTTGACGACCTCAAGATCTTTGAGTTGTTTACCAGCTTTAATGTCATCAAATATCTGCCGTATTAGTTCGATCGGTTCACGCCCAGTTGCACAATTTTCTTTAAGCGGAATCAATAACATATAGTCATTTATAGAACGACCTTGCCAAAAAGGATCGTTTTGATCTTGGAACTTAGCCGGATGAACAGTTGTAATTAATAGAGCAGGTAGTAAAGGCTCCGCTTCTTCGCCATTGATATGATGCCAAGAAAAAACTTCGTTCTGAAAATGTCTACCTTCGGTACCAAATATAACCGCAGATTTAGTTCTCGATGCCACATCAGCCATATTGAAAAAATTTTCTTGCAATGCTCTCTCAATATCGCTATCCCAACTTCCACGTAGAACGTAAAGATAGTAGTCACGTTCAGCTTTGACTGGAAACTCCGATAAGCTGTGAACAATTAATCCCATAGCTTTTACTTTAACTCGATGTTCAAGTTTAACGATTTATTTTTGTCATCATAGGGCAGTTTGGTATCCTCCGACTGCAAGCACAGATTTGAGGCAGATCTTTGTGCTGGAATGTTAGATCTAAAGCTACATGAGAACGTCCGCTTTGCGGAATTGCCTAACGATTAGATCCTTGTCTCATTGTACCAGAAATGATACGATATGGATCGATGGATGAAAAAATACTGCCACTGCCTGCTTGTTTCTATCGAAATAGTCTAGGTAATGAACCTGTCCGAGATTGGGTCAAAGACTTAGACAAAGACGACCGCCTCATCATTGGTGGCAATATCAAAACCGTTGAATTTGGATGGCCGATTGGGATGCCTACTTGCAAACCATTAGGCAAAGGATTGTATGAAGTGCGATCTCACTTGTCGAGTAATCGAATTGCGCGTGTTATCTTTTGCATCTATGAAGGGCAGATGGTGTTGCTACATGCATTCATCAAGAAAACCCAAAAGACACCCAAACAAGATCTGGACTTAGCTCTAAACCGTAAATCAAACCTAGAGACAGAAAATGACAAATAACAATCCCCATATTGGCTCTGCCTTCGATGACTTTTTGGATGAAGAAAATTTGCTGGTAGAAGCTAACGAAATTGCCATCAAAAGAGTTATTGCATGGCAATTACAGCAAGAGATTGAATCCAAGCACCTGACTAAAACAGATGTCGCTAAAGCAATGGGTACTAGCCGTGCAGCAGTAGATAGATTGCTAGATCCAAACAATACTTCCGTAACTCTCAATACTCTGAGCAAAGCAGCTAGAATTCTCGGTAAGAGGATCGAGATCGATCTTGTTGAAGCATAAAAAACCGAGCCTATCGGCGGGATACCCAGTAGCCGATCCCTAAACTGACACCAACACCCCATAATAACCATGCCGCTGCCAGCAACAGCCCTGCTGGTGCCAAACCATACCAACCTTGAAACCAAGTTAAGGCAACGCCATCCAATAACATCGCCGTCAATGCCATTATCGCCACAGCACTCAATAGATCTTCCCGATCGATTTTACCAACTACGGCACTGACTTTGACTAAAACCCAAGCGATCGGCAGGGAAGCAACAAACAATAACAGCAGCCAGGGATTACCGTTGACAAACAACCCTTCTCCCCCAAACCGAATAAATAATAAAGCTTCCAACCAATACACAACACCTAAAATCATCAACAAGATCGGGTTGAAGGTGTTTTTCAATGGGGTCATCTGAATCATCTTTTTTACTCCAAATATTTACGAATGGTTTATTTAACATTGACAACTCGATCGCGAAGTGATGCCCGATCGGGTCGATAATTGCCGCACACTAACCGACTAAATTTCGCGCTAGAATTTGTTCGCGGCGATACATGAAAAATGGCAAAGCACAAGAAAGACCGATGCCAAAAGTTAGTCCAATGTAGACTAGCATCCACATCGAAACAGCAGCAGATCCCAACCGTTTTAATTCGATCGCGGCAAAAATAAAGAAGACACTCGCACTAATTAGCAGATCGCTCGCCCAAGCAGTCGCTACATGATTCGCAAACGATAGTTGGAGAAATAAAGTTGGAGACATTAGCACCGCTGGATCTTGGAGCAACCAAAACCAAGGCGCAATTGAACCGGCGATCGTCAACAATAGATAGAGGGGTTTAGCAAATTTGAACGATTTTGGAGTTGAAATATGAGTTGACTCGAACATAGTTGTTTATCCTCGATCGGTATGTCACAATCTTGGCAAAGGGAGATAATTAAAGCAATTACCTCAGAGGTAATCACCAGTCTTTATCTGTGCAATTCTTGCTATGCAGCAACACATAACCACCCTCAACCATCAACCCGATTCATTTGGCACGCTGCTCAAACAATGGCGCGATCGCCGTAATTTTAGCCAGCTCGATCTCGCCTTCACTAGCCAAGTTTCCCAACGTCACATCAGTTTTCTCGAATCAGGACGCGCCAAGCCCAGTCAGGAGATGGTGTTGCAATTGGCGACTGTTTTAGAAATTCCGCTCAGACACCAGAATCTGCTGCTGAGTGCCGCAGGCTTTGCTCCGATCCATACTGAGACAGATTTATCGGCTCCTGAAATGACCTCGGTGCGGAAAGCCATCGATCTGATTCTGCGTCAACACGAGCCATATCCAGCGTTTGTAGTCGATCGCTATTGGAATTTGCTATTGACAAATCAAGGTGCAACTCGACTGCTCGATGCTTTTATCGAACCTGACAAACTCCAGTCCCTCTTCTACATAGACGGGAAGATTAATATCGTGCGGGTGATGTTTCATCCCCAAGGGTTGCGTCCGTTTATTGTCAACTGGGAGAGCTGTGCCAATCATTTGCTCCAACGGGTACATCGAGAAACGCTAGTCGAACCAGAAAGCGAGGTATCTCATCGATTACTCAGGGAACTGATGAGCGATCCAGATGTCGAGCGGATTTGGCAAAATTCCAGTCGCACGGCAGATCATACTTTGCTGCTCACCATTCATCTTCAGCGCGACGATCGGTCGTTGAAGTTCTTTTCAACGATCGCAACATTGGGCACTCCTTATGATATTACGCTCCAGGAATTGCGAATTGAATGTCTGTTTCCCGCAGATGAAGCAACCGAGCAACATTGGCAACAGTCCCAAAATCGCGATCGTCATGCCAGAATCAGAGCATAGATATTCTAAGCTGTAATTTGCAGGAGGCTCTATGACAATTACTAATTTGTTCGCATTGAAGCTGATTTCAATACTTGGTTGCGCCTTAATAGCGGGTGTTTTCTTTGCCTTCTCCAATTTCGTCATGAACGCTCTATCGCGAATTCAGCCAGCAACAGGTATTATTGCCATGCAATCTATCAATATCACGGTCATCAATCCGTTGTTTATGACGACATTCTTGGGAACTGGTGTGGCTTGCATCTTTTTGGTTATTTCCTCGCTGTTAAAGTGGTACCCTATTAGTTCTACTTACTCGATCCTCGGTAGCGTATTCTATCTTATCGGCACGATCGGTGTAACGATTGCCTTTAATGTGCCATTGAACGACGCACTGGCAAAGGTCGATCCGAACAGTATCGACGGGATGAAACTGTGGGCTACTTACATTACTGACTGGACATTTTGGAATCACGTTCGGGCATTAGCGGCGGTTGCCGCAGCGATTGCGATCTCGTTAGGGTAGATGCTGGCAAATGCTAATTTTAAACTGAGTCTAGGTTAGCAATGCGATCGATGCTGCGATGCTGGAGAGAAGTAGACAAATTTTCTTCTAACCAGCTACCTTGATTTTTCGCTTAGATCTGGTCGAGTTCTTTGAGCTTTTTCTGCAAAGATGCTTTTAAACCCAGTAAACTCTCCTTTAATCGTGTTCGCTGTTCCGCAGACAGTTCGGCAATCGATTTGGAACTTAACCCATCGAGTTGTCGCTCGATCTTATTAACCTTGTCGATCGCAGTTCGTCCTGATGTCGGCGCAATTTTCGCCTTCAATGCCGATAGCGATAATCCCTGTTCTAACACTTCTCCCAGTAGCTCTTGACGCACTAAATCGTCTGGAATTCGACCGAGAGCCATTGCTTTGGTATATTCCAGTTGACCTGCATTATAAGCTTGCAAGATATCCTCTGGCAGTTTAAGCAGGGGTAATCGAGATGTAATAAAAGTTGACAAACTGATGTCTGGAGCTACCTCTGCAAATACGGCTTCAATTGCCTCTCGATCCTGAGCGGAGATCGAGGATTTACCTTCAGATGCATTCTTATAACGGTACAGACATTCGATCGTCTCAGTCCGATCTTTGCTGAGGGTTAAAGTCAATAGGTAGAGTAATTCTTCTGTGTCATCTAAAGCATTCAAATCTTTGCGCCGAGCATTTTCAACTCGTGAAAGTTTGACAGCGGTGATGTCATCAACATCGGCAATGTCAGATGAAATTGCTGTGTAACCAGCTTCGATCGCGGCATCTAATCGAGTTTCTCCAGCGATCAGCCGTAAAGTCCCATCCGGTTGTCGCTGCAACCAAATCGAACCCTTAAATCCGTAAGTTTTAATACTATGGACTAATTCCGCAAATTTCCGAGCATCTTTTTCTCGTCGAGATTGATAAGGACGGCGGACAATATCGGCAATCGGCACGAGTGCATGGGAAATTTTATCTAATCCTACTCGCTGTTCGAGGCTCTGACGAGCATTGTCTAGTTCTCGTTCGAGATAGGTAATTCGTTCTTGTGCCTCTATTAAATTCTGCTCCGTATCGTGAGCCTTGGCACTAGTCGATAAAAATGATGAGACGTTAGGACGGTTTTTGATAGCCATAGTAATCGACAGGAAATAGGGGGTAGGAATTGAAATTAAGAGATCGGGATTTATTTGAGCGTTAACTCTTCTTCCTTCTCTTCAACATTGAACTTAGTTCAAGCGATGACGATCAAATTAGAAGATCGATCTTCTAACTTTCGAGTTGAACATCAAACATAGTTGAGACGATCGCGAGATCGGATATTAGAAGATCGATCTTCTAACTTACAGGGGCAACTTGGAACGATCGAGTAAGTTCCTCGACTATCGGCTCAAAGTCTTTACAAGCAGGATGTTTCGGTCGGTACAGGTATAATGGTGCCATCCCTCGATTAGAGGCATTTTCAAACTCAGTTGAGAAGCGAACGCCAGGAAAACAGGGCACGGACTGAATATTTAGGACATCTGCAATTTCCTGCCCAAACGCTTGCTGATCGGCACTAGTCGCAACCCGCATCGGTACCCCACCCATGAGAATTGGCAGAGGATCGAGGTCGAGCGCATCAGATTCCATCCGAATCCATTTCAGTAAAGAATCAACACCAGATAGTTTAATCGACATTGGTAATGGAATCAAAATATGAGTAGCCACAGCTAAGGCAGCATAACTCAGTACATCTAAAGATGCAGGAGAATCTAAGATAATCAGATCGTAGTTAGTTGGATACTTTTTGAATGCCTTCTTGAGTATCAGTTCGCGTCCGGTACGACTGGGCAAATCTAGCGCGACACCAAGCATCACATCTCCACCCAAACAAGTATCGAAACATCCTTGAGGATTACCCCACTCTGGAGTAAAAATTGGGTAATTCCCATCAAAATCGCGATCGAATAATGCCGCAGTAGTTAGTTCAGGTTTTAAGTCCGCGTCGAGTCCACAAAACCGAGCTAGCGAACCATTAGTATCTAAATCGATAAACAGCACCTTCAAGCCCAATTGGGCAAATCTATAGCCGATATGAATGCCCAGGGTAGTTTTACCGACTCCACCAGCGTTGGCTGCAATCCACAGAATAATTTGACGAGCAGGCTTCAAGATTTTCGACTTATCCATAGTTTAGGATCGTAATTTGGTTCGAGAATAGCAGAATAATTGGGAGTGTAGCAGTAATTTTACAGTTTGAATAATTAGAAGATCGATCTTCTAATTAAGATTATCTTACGATCGATCGAGTTGGGTCGCCTGTTCCCTAGTGTCTATAATCGACATCAACATTGCTTTTTCCTCCAAACCGAGTGATATTTCTGGATTTTGATACTCATCTGGTACCCTCCCGGCTCCAGGGTAAAGATCGGCTAAAGTTCGTCCTAATTTCTCGATCGCCGCCGCACCAGACTTGTCTCCAGATACTAATTTAGCTGAGTAACTGCTTCTGAGTTCGCCAATGGTCGGATTATATCTATCATGAGCTAAAGAGCGAGGAACGAGTGGGATGGTTGCTTGTACTTCTAACGGTTCAATGTTGAGTGATTCTTTTACATCGTTGGAGATAGTCAGATCGTATTCTGATAACGGTAATAGTTTACCCTTTTGAATCTGAACCACAGACTGATGGGCGATTAATTCCCGAACCTGAAGATCCATCACGTCGGAACGCAACCCACGGGACATAGAACCGCCGAGTCGGCAGTAGGCAGTATCTCTACCTAACCCCAGAGTATTTCTGGCTTCTTTATTAACCAGATCTCGACCCAAAGTACCCAGCAAGAATCGCTGTGTAGCATTTTTGAGAAAGTAAACCTCAATCTCAGTATTATTTAACTGGAAGGCAAAATTGGCAGATTGCGGATCGATCGAACGTCCAGCAAGATTAGCCGCAGGTTTCACGGCAAATTCACCTCGATCAGTTGTTATTCTAATTTTGTCATCCAGAGGTCGGGAGACGATCACTTTGACGACGGTGCCAGGACTTATGAGCGAAGCATCCGAGTAATTGTTCTTACCCAATATCTGAGTGCTGCCGTCTTGGGCAATAGTTGAAACTGTTAGATCCAGATCGAACCGGATTGTCATCTCAGTGGCATTTTCCAGTTCTTGAGCGACTGCGGTAAGTTTACTCAAAGTAATTGGTGGCACTCGATCGAGGTAAGGTGCGATCTCCTCTGGAAAAAGCTTGATTGCTATCCCCATCCCTGCACTCGTACCCCAAGCTGCCGAAGCATACTGCAATCGTTGCTCTGGAAGAACTTGACGCTCGAACTCATCTAAGACTTGGTTAGCTCTGGCGAAGACTCGATCGATATCGTTTTGAATTGCATAGGGAGGATGAAACTCGATCGTCGATTTAGCGATCGATAAATATCTTGTAGCTTGGATGTCAAACTTGGATAGTTCGTTGACCTGAGCAGATTCTGGATTGACAAAGCCAATTATTTTCCTCTGTCCATCCTCCTTCAATATATAAGCAGCATATTGTTCTTCACCATCATCTTTGTTGCAAACGATCTGAAATGTTGTCCTAGTCGATCCATCAGCTAAATCCCAAACTGGTGAAGTGCCGTCTTGATCTACATCACAAAGTCTTTGGATAGTTAAGCTTTTCCCACTACTAGAAACGATCATCAGAGTCGGTTGCCGATCTGCTGGAAGTTGGAGAAATTTTCGCTCTTTAACCTGTTGAATTTCGTTGGTATAAGATTTGTATTGCTCAGTACAAGCTTCGACCGTGGCTGATTGCCGTGCGGTGTAATCTCGTGGCAATAGAGAACGAGAACGGCGATTGATATCTTTTAAATCTAGCTGGGATAGATTTTGAGATTCCAAGTAAAACTTATTTGCTGTCTCTACCGCCCAACCAATCGGTTCTTGCGTGTTGGTTGGTAACGCTCTATCCAAATAAATATCAGACTTCTTCACATTTTGGCGCATTTGATGTTGTTTATACGCCAATTTTCTCCCGAAGTTATGGATATCATAATCGATACCCACACTGCTCTTAGCCATATCGACCGCCGTTTGCAGATTCTTAGCTACAGCAGAATCACAATAGTCTTTGATCAGCCGATGGACTTCTTTAAGACTCTCTGCTGCAAAGCTTACTTGCTGCTCTGGTGGCTTTTTGTCTAGAGCATTAGCAGCAACGATGATTTTCTCGATCTTTGCTGCTAACTTCATCGGTGGCAGTCCCTGGCTGTTCAAATATTCATCGGTGGGAATTTCTGCGGTGGGAATCTTCGCATAAGCTTTCGTGATCGATTTCAATAAGGCTGGTTTCTGAGCCGGATCGATGTACATCGTCTCCGCTGCTAGGGATTGGAGAATTATCGATTGATTAGCAACCTTACCCGTTGGGTTATTGGCAGTTGTCTCCCATGCTCTCCAAATAGCCGCAGTTAGAGGTTCATTTTCTTGCCGGAGATGGTCGGATTTTTTAGCTTTGGCAATAGGCAGGGGTTTCCGCTCTGGGGCATTCTGTTCGATAAATTCTCGCACTGCCAGCGGGTAAGTTTCAGCATCTATTTTGGGCTGGTTGATTATTTGCTCTAAAGCCGATCTCCCAGCTTCATATCGATCCGCAAAATTTCCACTATCAGCCAACTGTTCGCGTAACTGACTCGGCAAATCCCGATCGACTGCCAGATAACCAACAAAGAATCCATTTCGATCGCCATCAAAATCAGTAATGGCGATATTCTTCGCAGTCCAAGGGTTCAGATAAGCCACCCCCCGCTTATTGTAAGCTTCACGATCGTGATCCTGAAGGACGTTTAGATTATTAATCGCGATCGCTGCGGCACCAACATTAGGGAAAGGACTACGGTAATAAGCAACAACAGCACCGTGGAGCAAATCCCGATTGCATACTTCCCACGGTTCAAGCTGGCTATGATGTTGAGCGATAGCTGCTGGAACTACAATTCCACTGATTGCCACATCTAGACGGTCGCGCCGTAAAGATTGTTCTAACTGGCGACTAATATTGGGTAATTGAGTCAATTGACCGTATTTGTCTGCTTTGAGCACCTTGTAAAGCGATTCTTTATTATTCCGTGGTTTCTCTTCTATTTCTATACCCACTGGAGTATCGACAGTTAACTCCCTTGCTCGTTTGCGATCTTCTTTCTCCACATACCGACTGGCTAATTGCCAAGGATCTACAGCAACTTCGGCAATTTCAGCCGCTTTAGCTACCATGATGAGATTAAATTCATTGAGGGTAGCATTGGGAATCGTGCCCTTCACCTGAGTACCGATAGACTGATCCGACCACTCGGCAACGATCTTGCGATTGAGCCAAAAGAAACTTTCCAACTTCAAGATACCTGGAGCCTTGAACCTGCCGTCATCTCCTTTAATATCATTGGTGGAGACAATCGCATCCACACCCAAACGTTCGCACCAGGAGCTAGTAGCAGCAGTACCCTTGGCAATTCCTGGTAAATCTGGAGTAGCAGCGCGAAACTGAACGACGGCACTACGCGACACTCGATCGATCCATTGCTCGATCGATTTTGCCGTTTCTGTGGGTACTAAATAATTGATAATCTTACCATTGGCTCGATATTCTGCTAGCAACTTACCAGGTAGGGCTGGATCGATATCATCTCCAAAAGCATCATCAATCCAAGCTCCCAAACGCCCAATTTCGTCGCTGCTAACATCTGCACCTTTCAAACCATACTCGATCGCTAGTAACACCTCTTTATCCAGCAACAAATCCCGCATTAACTTGGTGGGGACGAGCATTGTTCCATCGCCCATCTTATCGTAGAGTTTATCTAACTCTTGGGCTGGAACGATTCGACCATCTCGATCCTGAATGGCTATTTCACCACTAGATCTATGCTCATCATCAATAATCAAGATTCTAGATCCCTGCTTTGTCTGAGCAGAGTTCTTACCATCACTAACGACTAGCGACCCATAGGCAACTGAATTGTGGGCACTACGTTGACTATCAGCGTAGATTGGCTGGATACTTCGTTTTAGGTTGCCTTTGGCAATTAAATTAGCCGTTGCTGGGTCTGTAAAGTACCCAGATTTTCCACTAGTAACTATTAAAACTTTTCCTTCAGCTTCTCGCCGCTGGCGATCTGAGTCGTTGACTCCATCGTAGAAACTAGCTACATAAAGTCCAAGTGGCTCGATCTTATGAGTCTTCAGCCACCGTTCGAGGTAAGAGTTATCAACTTCCTTGACTCTGGGAATCCTCTCACCATCAGGATTATAGTCAGTAATAAGCTTGCCAGTTTTTAGATCGAACTCTTTGAACTGAAGCATATACAAGCCTTCTCTAGAAAGGGATTGCTACTGAATCTTGAGGTATTTTCTCCCAAGGAAATCCAACTTTTAACTCCTTTTTTCCATCCCTATAGATAGTATCCATATACTCTCCATGCGACATATTTTCATAATGATCGGGAATCATGTCGATATCTACACCATCAGCTAGGAGATCTTCAATATCCTCATCTACCATCGCTAACCGATCAATCGCATCATCGGCTTCAACCCAAATGTCAATATCGTCGATCAGCTCTCTAGTAGTCACAACTATTATTTAATCTAGGTATTTAGTAGACGCTAACACAATCTCAATAGTCTGGCAATGTATGATTTATTACTGTTAAATCGATTAAAAATTACATTTTAACTATTATTTCCACTTTTAAACTCCTTGAAAATAGCCAAATAAAAGCTTTTAAGCTACATTAAAAGTCAAAATGACACACGAATAAGTACCGATCTAGATATTAATATGCTATACCTAATGTATGCACCACACATGTTCCAACAAGTGGCAATATTTTTCACCATGAATATTGAAATCATAAAAGGTGTTTGTTTATACAATTTAGACAAAAATTACTACATTCCCAAACCTCAAGCCTTGTCTTCACTAGGTTTGTGCGATCTAAGTTACACGACGATCCTAAATCAACAAAAAGCTGTTAAATGGCTCCAGAACAGAGGGTTTTCTGGAGTGCAAGCTAAGGAAATAGCGAGTTTGGGCAACTACCACTTTTGCGAAATGTTTAGCTTGGAATCGTGGATCTCTCTACTAGAGTACCTTTCCACCTTCCGTCAAAACTCGAAGGCGATCGAAACCCTCAATAGTTTAGCTCAGTCTCTACTACCAAAAATACTCACAGCCACCCAATTGATCGATCCTCAATAGATCTGGTTAGCAATTTTTTATGCGATCGATTTTCTTCGATCGGTAAGGCTCGACTAAATATATTATCCTACAAAAAGTGAATAAATATGAACCCGATCCCTACTTGCCCGACGGTGAAAATCCACTTGCCCTCACCCATCCCCAACTATCAAAATCCCTCAGAACCTGGATCGAGTTTGCCACAGGAACAGGAGCTAAAACTAATCTGGATGAGGTTGATATGGGAACACAGGCTGTGTCCGCAAAAATTGGTTATAATTACTTATGCACTTATATTGATATCTTTTCTTAATACTGTGTCAGCCGATATTATCAACTTTGAAGACATCAGCAATGATCGCTCTAACGTGATGCAAATCATGTCATTCTACAACGGTAGAAATGATGGGCATCTCCAAAACTTTGAAGCATTAGAAATGTTAAAAGAAGAGCAACGAATATGTTTAGAAGCTAGTACAATCGGTGCAATCTTAACTGTCGGTACTAGTGCAGTCTTACCTCTCCCATTCGGAACGATCTCAATTCCGATCTATGCCTTAACAAAATTCTGCTTAGACCGGGTTGCCAAAATCGATACGATCTGTATGGTGATGGAGATGCTGTTAGAGCATTTTGGTGACGAGGGGATAAAAATTACCCCACGAGTTAATACCGACACTGCAATTATCGATCTATTTCTTAAAATGCCAGATAAACGATCGATCGCCCTAATGCTTCGATCTAATGGTGAATGTTTAGTCAGATGGCGAGAAGATCGAAAACAATTTGTAGCAACTAGAAAAGGAAAAGGTGCAAGAGCTTGGAGTTCGCCAACTAATGCGATCAAACAACTCAAATCTGTAGCGTATCTGAGCAAACAAAAAAGCCCGATCTTGGGAGCAACCAACACCGAACGCAAGAAATTTATCACTAAAGCGATCGTCTTATTGGGGGGAACTCAGATCGATTATAATTATACTCCAGAATTATTAACCGATTTTGGTCGCGCCAAAGTCCTGACGATATGCGACAATAGCCTTACTCACTTAGTCCAAAAGGACGATTTGATCGATTTTCTGTTTTTACCAGAAACAAGTTAAATCAACGGTGGTATCTCTGAGTAGTACTTACGTATGTAAAAAGTTAGCTAAAAGCTGAAAAAGCCCCAAACCGCGTTGTGCGGAATAGGACTTCTTCTTTAGTCAATTGGAGTTGCTAGACGAAACCTAGAACTCGCGAAAAAAATACTTTGCTTGACGGCTTAGTATTTCCATTATACCCAATCTGGGTGTAATGGCACTCCCTCCCTAGAGTTTAGTTAAAAACTAGACTGTAACGAGGGTTCGCGGTTCGGGTTCAGAAGGTGGCTCCAGTAATAGGAGCCATAATGAGAACCACCTTTACCGAATTAATCAACCGCTCGAAATTTAATCCCCATAGAGGGTTAAATAATCCCTGTCCAGTCTGCGCTAGCTCATCCGGCAAGTGTAAATGGCAACCTTACGACCTTTCAGCCCGAAACGGTAAAGTTACCCCCACCATCAAAACCCTCTGCATGACTGGGGCGGGTGGGTACGGTAATCCCGACTATCATTATTTCAGTGATACCCGTGATGGTGTATGGGGCGTATACATCCCCCTCGCCGACTGGAACGAACACCGGGGTGAAAACTTTCAAGCGACCCCAGAACAGCGCGAACAGTGGGTTAAAGACCAACAGGAAAAGCAAAAAGCATTACTTGAAGCCGAAAATAAACGACGAGATGAATCTTTACCAGCACTGGAGCGAGATATTACCGCTCGTGCAATTTTAGCGCAACTTTCTCTCAATGAGATCGACCGGAAAGATTTAGTCAGACGGGGTTTCACACAGCAACAAATTAAAGAAATCGGCTTTGTCAGCGTTGAGAAATTCCAAAGAATCAAAGAGCCTGTCAATAATCGCTTTCCTGGTGTCAATATTCAGGGTACTAAGCTCAATAACGGCATTGCCGGGATTCTCCTCCCCCTCTACACCGTCACTGGCGAAATCGTCGCCTTCCAAATTCGGAACCGAGAACAGTCTAACAACCGCTACCGTTGGCTGTCGAGTACCTGGGAAAAAGGTCGAGATAATGGATCTGCGCCCTGCTTACCAAACGGTGAAAACCCACTCACATTCGCCTATCCCCAACTCCTCGAAACCAACACCCCCCAAAACTCCATCGGTTTAGTCAGAGAACCAAAAACCCTCACCCCTCGTCACTCTATCGGTTTAGCCGAAGGAACCGGAGCGAAACCGAATCTAGCAGCCATCCTCACTGGACAACAAATTATCGGTGCAGCCGGCGGACAATGGTTATCCAGTCCCGAACTACTCAAAGATGGCTTAAAACGGTGGAGAGCCGAATATATCGATCTCTACCTCGATGGCGAGGATATTCATAAACCCCAAGTCATCCGCCGCTGGTTGAAGCTTTACCACCAATTAATCGAATGGGGCTACAAACCCCGCCTCATGTGGTCGGGACATGACATCGATGAGTTGGAAGATTTCAGTCTGCTCCGCGAAATCGGCTTAGACGAACTCGGAGCTAATCCATCGTCTGACAACGGACGATTACAATTATCGATTGTTAAATTATTACCACCAGTTTCTCTAGCGCGGAGACTATACGAGCAGTCAAAACACTTCACCCCCAACGAAACTCAATCCAATCGCTTCCTCAAATGGGAAATCCCAGGGATTGGGTTAGAAAACACGCTAGTTGGCATCAAATCGGCACTAGGCACTGGCAAAACCGAAATTCTCAAAGCATTAGGTGCTTGGGCGAGAGAACGGGGGTTAGAACTAATTTTCATCGGGTATCGAAATAACCTACTCAGGCAGACATGCGATCGGATTGCTGACCTCTATCACGTTGTCGATGAAGATAAAGTAATTTTAACTTCTGACTATCACAAAGCTCTCTGCCATCATTCAGCAAGTCTATTAGACCCCACTGAGATGGCAAATAAGATCGTCATCCTCGATGAATGTGTCTCTGACTTGAGCGATATGCTCACCAGCAAACTTACTGCCGGACGGCGTAAAGATGGCACGGATTCGCGCCAAGTCCGGTTAGCACATCTCGAACAGCTAATCATCAACAGTCATAGTGTCATCACTTTAGATGCCTATCTCAGCGATACCGAACTCGATTTCCTGCGGAAGCTGCGCCAATTTAATTTCGTCCACAAAATTGAGAATACCTACCGCAATCAGATGAATGTGCAGATGGTGAATCAAAAATCCACCGTCACCCGCGCTATTCTCGACGATGCCCTGGCTGGCTCGAACCTATTAATTACCGCCACCACCCAGAAGCACTGTGAAAACCTCGAAAAGTCCCTGATTCGGGTAGGTATTCCCGAAGCTGCAATCTGTCGGATCGATAGTACAACTGATCGCGATGAATCGATCGGGTTATTCTTCCGCAACCCTCAAGCCTATCTAGAAGAACATCGCCCCCAAATCGTCATTCTCTCTCCCACTGCTGAAAGCGGTATCAGTATTGATTTACCTGGCTATTTCCAGACTCATTACCATTTCCACCTCGGCAACCTCGGCATTCTTTCAGGCTTGCAATTCCTGGGCAGATATCGGGATTTTACAGTACCTCGCGTCATCTACTGCGAACGCCAAGGACGGATTCATGATGGTAACTCTAGCTCATTTAGCAAGTGGGTAAAAGATGAATTCGATCGCCAAGTGTATGAGGATATGAATCTGGTATTTACACTACTCGATCGTGGCTCGGTGGATGAGGCAATGAACATTCTCACCAGCTATGCCCAGAAGGAAGACCACTGGCTCAAACTTGCCCACCAGTATAAAGCCAGTCTAAATGAGGAGATGAAGCACTTGCGGGAATTATTCATTGAGGCAATGATAACAGATGGTTATACAGTCACGATCGATAGTGAAGATCGGGGTGGTTGTGACGATACCGACGACTTAATGGGCAGAGTAGAAGTCGAACGGCGGGTGATGCAATCGCGGCGAATTTATGAAGCTCCGAATATCGACAGACTTACATATGAGGCGATTAGAAATAATCCTAGTGCTAATGAAATCGACAGACTGCTGGCAAGTAAGCACTATCTCACCCAACAGCAGTTACCAGGAATTATGGAGACGGAGAGTTATTCAGCCGAGATGATTCAGATGCTGAAATACAACCATCCCGCACTAGTCAAGCAACTGGAAACTTACCATTACCTCCTCAATCCCGAACTAGCCGAAGCTAACCATTTAGCCGCATGGCTCCCCGTAATGGAAACTGAGTCAGTCTGGCTACCAGACCAACTCAATCGCTCCTCACTGGCACTGGTGAAGGTCGGACGGGCATTAGGGCTACATACGCTGATTGGCAATAGTTTCAATGGGAATCAGATTGGGGGAATTATTAAGCAGGTCATTGCTAATAAATGCTATCAGTCATCATTACAGATCAACGTCAATCCAGACAAGCCGAGCGACCCGATTAAGTTATTCAAACGCATCCTCAAGAAATTTGGTTTGAAATTGGTCAAACTCAAAGACGATGAATTCGAGTTAAAACTACTAGCAGATTCGATCTTAGCTTTCAAGGGTGCGCCCAAATATGACCTACTCACGCCTGAATTGAAAGCAGGCATAGCTAACCTCTCTGGTGGTGAATTTCTGAGCGACAACCAGATCATTCAAGATCTCGGTGCCCAGATGGAAGCACTGGGCATAACTGACGGGAACGGACGGATGCGCTTGGTCGCGGGTGGTGCCAGATATTTGGGACTGTCAGCCATTTGTCGCCGCTATCGGACGAAAAGACAAGGGAAGGAGGTAACGACACGGATGTACACCTTTAGCGGTACTCCTCATCCAATTTCTGATGCGATTGGAGCTAGCCAAGTTTATCCAGGTAATCAAACTGTGCTGGTGAAACATATTTATGAGTGTATTACAAAACGTTTAGAGCAGTTAGCAGCCCACCAGCAAGAGCGGGTGGAGGCATGGAGGAAACCGCAAAACTCGATCCACAGCGAGTTAGATCGAGAGATCCACATCGATAATTTTGCCAGTATTGATCGAATTAACCTGCCAGAATCCCAATCTGGATCGGCTGAATTTACCGTCGAAAACCTCCGTTCCGTAGCACAAACACTCCTCCAGATCGGACAAATGGAGAAATCGGAGTTAGAAAATGGACTGAATGAGTATTTAGGGGTGACTAATCCGACCGTTGTTAGGATTGCTATGACTATGGTTGAGAGTAAGTATCCAGAGGTATTCGACCTGCTAAGGCAGCGCTTCGCTATCGATTGAACCAAGCACATTGAATTTAGCCCCAAATAGCCAGCTAACTGTAGGTGAGTAGCTTTTGTGTATTTAAAAGAGCTAAGAACAGATTGCACCGATCGATTACCTGCTGCGATCGGATTCTCTTTCTTTCTCTTCTTGCTGTTGACTACCTTCTACCTTAATTTTGACTCTCAGTTCTGACTGGATTTCTATGCTAGATTCGGGAATAGGTCGATCGAATTCTGAAGATTTTAGATCGATCCTAATCTCCCACCGCTCATCCGGTTCGACTTCAAGCTTCTCACCTCGTGCGATCTTGCGTAAATTAACTAAGTCGCGATGGGCATCGTAGCCAATTCCTCGTGCCGATTGTAGCGTCGGAAAGCTAGCATTATCCAGATCTGAACCTCTGGTTACTATCTCTCCCAATTTGTATGAAAAGCCTTGAACTCGACCCTTCCTGGTGATGCGGGGAATTGTTTCTACACCCAGAGATTGAAGCCGCGCACAGAACTCAGAGATGGTTGGGGCTAAGGCTGCTGAGTCGATGTTGACTTGAATCAGATCGCGGGTTCGGTCGATCTCACTCGCCTGCATTCCATTACCAAGTAGTCGCTCTTCCCGTCGATCTTTGCTGGTCGCTTTTGACTTATCGCGGTTTTTATCCCAACTGGAAACTACTTGGGTCAACTCAAATTGACGTTCGAGATCTCGCAAAATAGTTTGCGATCGTTTCCAATCTAAGCGATCATTAACCCATTTCCCATCCATCGCTACGGCATTAGCGACGATATGTAAGTGGTCGTGCTTATGGTTGTGGTCGGATCGACTGTGACTCACGACTAAATATTGAGAGTTACCATACCCCATCTCTACCATATATCGATCGGCCAGACTGAATTTTACCTCATCGGATACATCACCATCTTCGGGTGCAAAGGCGAGGCTAAAGTGCTTGACAGTCATCTGCACTCTGGGGTTGATGGCAGCGAAAATTTCAAACTCGTTGGCGAGTTCGGCTGGTGTCTCAGATGCCATATTGCCACCGATAATTTTGGGTTGTACCTTCTTATCTGGGTTCAAGACGTACTTACATACACCCTTAAAACTCTTTCCCCGCTTGATTTTCCCAACCACTACTCTTTGCCCAACACTCTAGACTGAATGACTCTAATCTCTGCTTGTAACTTCTCGATCGATGGCTGTACTGCTGAAAGTTCCGCAATCGACTCTTGAGGCAGATGTTGTTGAGCGTGAGCAAACTGAGCGATTTGGTGGAGACTAGTCCCTTGTTTGCGTAACTCGACGTGGATTAGAGCTAAGACGTGATAAATCTCGCGATTGACCTGGGGCAATGTTGCTTGAACTTGGTGATCGAGTAAGCTTCTTCGACCGTACTCAGCATCAGATAATCCTGACATCTCGGCTTTGGTTTTAATCTCTGCTTGTTCGGCATCACTTAATCTGATGGTCAACCGTTTCGATCGAGCGACGCGCATGATTTTTGCCATTACCATTATGAAATAAATTATTTCAAATTGTGATGTAAACTCCAGAAATTGGGGATCGGGGTATCCCCCGCAAGCAGCTAATGTCGCCCCTCTTGGGGGCGAAAGTCGCGTAAGCGACTGTCATTACCCTAGCTTGCTTCAAAAATATAGGCGATTAGGCTAATCATAACTCATCACGGTAAAGGACGGGCGAAGTGTAAATTATCAAAATAAATAAGAAGTAAATAAAAGTTAAATAACGTGCAAAAATACTAGCTATTTATTAAAAATCAAGTTAACTTCACTAAGATTTATCGAATAATATAATTAGCAATTAATTGGTAAATAAGTAGCATAAATTACTCGTTTAACTAGCAAATAAATGTTATATTTAATATAAGTAGATCGCTTAGAAGTATTTACCATAAATACTTCGGCTTTTTTGAGCCTCTAAATAATTCTAAATTATCTCTAGACTTATGAGTGAAAATAAAAGTAGTCGGGCTAGTCGTTCTCAGGTTCAAGTCACTGTAGCTCGTAATAACTGGCGAGAGGTTATAGTATCAGAGTATATTAACAATCAGAGTGGTAATATCAAGCAACTTTCGATGAATCCTTGGCTGACTTACTATTTACCTTTAGCTCTACTCAACAGTGATGAAACTACAGATTCAGTTATTTTAGAAGCTGCACGAGAATCTGTTTGTCAGCTTCGCGCTCAAATCGATAGTATTGTGATGGCACTGCAAATTTACGGACTAGATTTACCGATCGGTGCCACATCGATTTCCAGTGCCAGTAGCTCGACAGGACGGCAGGAAGCTAAAAAAAAGACCAAGATTGCTAAACCAGCGGCTAATGACGAACCGATTGAGTCTGTTGTGAAATCTATTAATAGT
This sequence comes from Chamaesiphon sp., assembly GCA_041738715.1. GTDB lineage: Bacteria > Cyanobacteriota > Cyanobacteriia > Cyanobacteriales > Chamaesiphonaceae > Chamaesiphon. Next base: position 4,861 of record JBGSPI010000032.1, on the reverse strand, counting down.
CACCTGATCTATAACCTGAATGATTGATCGTGGAAAATCTATACCTAACGCTTGATTATGGTAGTAGTGCGCTTAAATGCTTGTGTAGCAAAGACCTGAGTATTCCACCGCAGCATTTTGTGATGGAGCCGGAAATTATCTCTGTCCAATCGACAGTGATCGAAGCATACCGTCACAAAGCTGGCTTCAAGGGAGATCCGATCGCCCATACTTTTATCGGTATTGATGGCTGTTATGATGCGGTGGGCAAGCTGGCTCGACAGCAGTTTCAAGCTACTTCCAATCTCGTTGAATTGAAGTCGAGTCGTGCGGTACAGCGGACTTGTGCTGCTATTTGGGTAGCGGCGCAGAAATGCTCACTCGGTAAGAAGTTTCGGCTATTTCTATCCTGCCTGTTACCGCCAGGGGAACTGATGGATCGAGATGTGTTGGAGCGAAATCTCCAGCACGCGCTCAAAAGCTTTGATACCCCAACTGGTAAGCATCAAGTATCGATGTCGCTGTTTAGCTGTCATCCTGAAGGGGGTGGATTGTCGCTGTGGTATTTAGACAAGCGGGGGGATATCCAGGATCGATCGCTAGGTGTGATGATGATGGGGCATCGAAACGTCAGTTGTTTTCGGATCGAGGCTGGAGTCCACCAGAAGTTTCGCTCTTCCAATTTGGGGTTTACTACGGTTGTCAGTAGCATTCAGGATAACACTGCTGGATATACTGAGCTAGATATCACCAAAGCTGTAGCTCCATATTTAATGAGTAAGGATCGCGATCGAACCATCCTTCAGCAACTATTACTTCAACAGACTCCCCAGGCTCAAGCGGTGGAGTTGGAGAAGCTTCTACAAGCGATCGAGGTAGCTAAATCGAACTATTGGAACGCTTTGAACCAATGGCTCTCGGCGCAATTGCCCAAGATCGATGAGATCGTTGTTGGTGGTGGAGTTGCCGAGCTGTTTCGGGAGGAGTTAATCGATCGGTTTCGCGATAAATTACCTAATATGCCAGGGAGAGAGCATTCGGCGATGTTCTTTCACGGTGGTTTAAAATATCCCGATCGTGTAACGATTCCTGATGAGTTACAGCACCGCTTTGCTGATGTTTACTGTCTGTGGGAGAAGGATACTTACCCCACTGCGTTGCGCTTCATGAATTCCAGAAAGTAATCCACGATTCAAGTTTAAATCACGCTATCGAGTCCACGTTCTTGAACTAGGTGTAGTAACTTGAGGGCGGTGCCTGTGGGACGCTTTTGACCGATTTCCCACTTCTGGACTGTTGACAGACTGGTGTTCAAAACCGCCGCAAATACCGCTTGACTTCTCGGATTTGTTTGATTTTTTCAGGCTCCAGAGGTTCGATGGGTGGTAGATAGCGACCATTAACATCCCCAAAGTCGATTTTAAGTTTCTCAACCCAGTTAAGTATTGTAGTCTACAAGATTTTGATATCGATCCTTCAAAACTCCACTTTGAGAAAGTAGGTAAACCTCAAAAAACTCCGATCGATGTCCAGCCGATTTCCTTGTCTATTGCAGAGGCTAAAGTATCTCTGGCATTATACTATGGTGTCAAACAAGAAAATATAGAAATTCTAATTAGAGGGTAAAAATTTATGAATGAATCAGACACACAATTTTGGGCAGACTGGAAGCACTTTACCAATGAATCTGAGTTCCGCTCATTCAAAGCTTGGGCGCAGAACGGCAGTTGTATTGAGCAGCGTATGGGTATGTTTGATGACGTTCCACAATATTGGGAAGCACTCAAGCCTTATGCCGAAGAATTGAAGGATTATGAGCAAGCAAATATGGCTATTGTCGATCCAGAATATATAAAGTACTCATATTTATACCACCTCAAATGGACTAAAAATGTTAGACCTAATGGTGGCAACTATGCCTACTCTCAATTTAAAGTTTCTAATCTATTCAAGTTGGCTTGGAAAGATGACAGAAAAAATGCCGATAGACCTGAAAGATATGATTTGATTCTACTTCGACAACATGGTTATGTTACTCATCTAGTTAAAGTATTAGATTGTCAATCTGAAAAGGAAGATTGCCAACATGAATATGATATTTACCGAATTGTTGAAGTTTTATGGACAATTGATTGTAACAATTCACCTGATTTTGCCAAAGCTGGCAAAATATTTGGTTATCCAGAAGTTCTTAGCTATCAGGGTGGTGATGTTATGAAACTAGAAGACCTGCCTACATTTCAGAAAAGGTGGAATATAGAAGGTGGTTTATCTGCATTTCATAAACACTTGCATAAAGAGTTATCAGAAATTAAATAACACATTTCTCGTTGGATCATAAAGCAATGAGACGAAGATAAGCGGCTGAATGTAATCGACTCAATATGTGTGATACCATCATACATATTGAACGATATAGGCAAAACATTTTGAGAGTAGGGGGTCATGTTAGTTGCGATTGAATCGCCATAATTCCTAGAAATAGTCAAACATCAACGATCGTTCGAGAATTATTTCATCGACTACTTGATATAGATAATCAGGGTGAATCAGATAAAGAGCCAACCAATAAGGATCGATCGAATCAATCCCTGAAATGCGGTCGCAATAATATCGATCGCCTCTTTTCTTGAGATGGCAAGTCATTTGTTGATGAGTAACCTCGATCGCATTTTCACCATCTCGAATCTCTCGTTCATCTGGGTAGACATCCAACCAGTTCAAACCTAATTTGATATGGCTGCATACCAACTCTGGATCTAAACCTTGAAGATCTGGAAGGATCTCAGGCTGGAAGTACTTTTCTGGGTGATGAATAACTGCATCATGACATTCAGGAGTAGCAGCATAATGACCTTTTACTACCTTTGTTAAACTATTTCCACAGGCAAATCGATCGTTATCTAGATGTCGTGCCAAGGGACACTCAGAACATTTTGTAGGGAGTGTTATCATCAGATTTATATGTTTTTTTGATTCAATCTTCATGCGAAGTAATGTTCTTACTTCGCATGAAGGTTATTTACTGAACTAGTATTCTGAGGGTAAGCACATGAAAATGCGCGGGTTAATCTCGACGTAGATCTTGATTTCTGGGAGTGGAAAGTCAGTGAATTCAATCTCTTGAGTAACTAGAATATTTCCATCACCATCATCAGCAGTGAGAGTGGCTGCATTCGTATCTAAATCTACCGATAATTTCCACCATTGACGGTCGTATTTTGCTTTAAACTCGCTCGTTTGATAACTAGCGATCGCATCAGTCAACCAATAGCAACCTTGTTCTTGTAAGAATTTAATTCCATCGGTGTAATCGATCCGAATCGGCGTATGGCGAAAGTACGATCCTTCAGAGCCAGTAAATTGAGTTAAAGCTGTTGATAATTCAGTAGCAGTCATGATAATTTTCCTAAGATTATGATTGTTAGTTGTAAACTGGAGTCACACTTCAACCCGTTGAGGCTTTGCCGCTCTATATTCAAGAGTTAAATAAGTAGTGGTAGTTTTAACTGTTTGCACTGACTATCGTGGTAATAGTCTCTGAGCATCCAGCGATTGGCACTATGTAAACACCGAATAATTTCACACCAAAGGTATTTATTACTGTCTGAAATACCATATCGATCGACATATAGATTCAGTAGTTTCCCAGTAGTAATTAAGGATGTCATCGCATCGAAGGTCAAACCTTTTAACCTGGCATTAACACTATATTTAGTAGCAGCATTACTTCGGTTCCAGAAGATCGAATTCCAGATTTCCCATCGAGCTTCCATTAAGTTGTAAGCGATCGTTAAGTCAGATTTAGCCTGAATTAGCAATCGATTCTCTCTATTACCTGGAAACCTTCCTAACTTCTCCACAGCCGATTTAATAGCCGCTGTTGATGCGTACATGGTTAGTAAAAAAGCCTGTAAATCTGAAGATCTACAGGCTGATAATAATGGATTGGTAACGATTAGAATGGGATGCTATCGATATCAATATCTACGTCACCCTCGTAAGAATCAATCGTGCGATCTAATACCTCTGCAACTACTGGTTTAGCTGCGGCGATGACTCGATCTGATACTGGCACTGATAGCAATTGCAACATTCGATTAGCAACACTATCATCGCAACCAAGGAAGAAGTTTTGCCAATCATTCAAGGTTGGAATGCTATGGCTACCAACCTTGCAAGCGAAGGATTTTTGGCTATCGCCAGCAAGTTCGCGAATAACCTCAAACTCAAATACGCATAGAGCATTAAATTCAGCGTTTTTGGCTCGTGCTGGAATACCATTTACCTTGGCATGGCACAGAGTAACTTCACTAATTAACAGTTGATAGTGGACTGCAAAAGTAGCCTGATTAGAACCTTTAGCGGCATAACGAAATGGTAATTCATGGAGTGGATTGTTATTTTTATCTAACAATAAGATCTCGAATAACTGGACGTTGCTGACATTGGGCTGGCTTTTGAAATCACGATAGTTGCCAAGCAGTTCTAATGTTTGGTTCTGGTTGAACTTCACGCGATCGTAAGCCATCACTTTTGATTTAGGTAGCACCAACATTCGAGGCTGGCGGAGTAGAATACCTTCTTCAGTGTCACCACTAAAAAATGTGTAAGTATCGATCGTTGGTATTTCACCAATCCAGTTAGATTTCGCCATCTCTGATAAGCTGACAAAGTACCCACATTGCCCTGGGGTTTCGCCTCGAAGCGATTGAATTAGCGGTAATTGAGCTTGTGGATCGATCTGACTTTTCACGTTAAGTCTGAAGCCAAGTCGGGGAAAGGATCGTAGCTTAGAGAGATGATGCGCAGTAAAATAGGGAAAAACTATACAGCGGAGAGCGAGAAATGCTGGAATGGTGGACGAAAAATTTTGCCAGTT
>JBGSPI010000137.1:0-14418 GCA_041738715.1 Chamaesiphon sp. | reverse complement strand
GCGAACGTAAGACCCGATAGAGAATCCTCTAAAGGGCAGTTGCGTGAAACCCGAAAGGGAAAGAAGCAGAAACCCAAATAGCGATGTTTGGGAATCCCCTGCTATATCGGTACTCCGATTAGCGGTGGGAGGATGTCAATTCGGTAAAATATATGAATAATTGTGAGAACCTATGAACTACCGAGATATCATCACGATCGAACCCAATAAACGCGGCGGCAAGCCTTGTGTACGTGGCTTACGAATTACGGTTTATGAAGTTCTTGAATACCTGGCTTCCGAGATGACTGAAGCAGAGATTCTCGACGATTTCCCCGATTTGACACGCGAAGATTTAAAAGCCTGCATCGCTTATGCTGCTGACCGTGAGCGTCGGTTTATGACCACGCCATTATCCGCATGAAATTACTTTTCGATGAAAACTTGTCGCCCAAGTTGCCGAACTGTTTGAGCGATCTTTTCCCAAATTCGCTTCACGTTAGAGATGTGGGCATGAAAGCGACGATCGACCCAATAGTTTGGGATTATGCAAAAGACAATAATTTGATGATTGTCTCGAAAGACTCTGATATGCACGATCTGAGCTTGGTATTTGGGAATCCACCGAAAGTTATTTGGCTTCGACTTGGAAACTGTTCGACATCACAAGTTGAAAATTTGCTGCGTCTGGAGTTCAACGCGATTAAGTTATTTTATGAAGATGAGACTTTATCGCTGCTTGCTTTATCATAATGCACCGATGGCATTGGAGCTTTTTCTAGGTTCTTAGCAAATGGAGAAAACATAATGGCGACCGCCTCATAACAACGCCCATGCACGCCGACCGCCGAAAGTTAATCGGTTATGATGCAAAGGCTATCTGCGGCGGGTGATGGGCAACGTTATGCGTCTCTAGTTATTGGTGAGTGATAGGTCGCTAGAAAATCTTCAGGTGATGTTTAAAGTCACTAGCCCTCAGAGTATAGATCAACTCTGGTATACCATCTGCCTACATCAAATTGGTTCATTTCTCTCTGTACATTTTCGGTGTTGTACCTGTAATCTGCCGAAACTGTTTACTCAAATGGCTATGGCTGTTGAATCCGCACTCTAAGGCAATATCCATAATTGATCGCTCAGTTTGCTTCAACAACTTCTTTGCCCGTTCAATGCGTTGCTGGAGTAAGTATTGGTAGGGAGAAATCCCGAGGGATTGTTTGAAAAGATGGCTGAAATGAAATTGACTCATATCCAGCAATGTGGCTAAATCTGCTAACTTGACGTTTTGGCTCAGATGTTCATGAATGTATTCCAAAATTTGAACCAGTTGATACTGAGGTATTCCACCCTCATAAATTGAAAGGTTCGGTTTGGCAACCGCGTACTGTCTTAGCAAGTGTACCGCTAGAACATTTGCCAGTGAATCGATGTAAAGCTTGCAACTCGAATTTTCCTGTTGGAGTTCGTTGAGCAACATCAGACCAATTGCTTCTATCTGGGAGTCGCGATTCCGAAACTTGGGGAGTAGTTCAAGCTGATCTGGATCTCGGTTCAGTGCTTCTGTGGTAACTTGCTGCATGAAACGAGAGGCAATGCGAATTTGCAAAAAGCGATCGTCATCCTCCCAACGCGCAAAAAATGGCATCTGGGCAGGGGTAATGCAAAAGTCACCTTTTCTGTAAAGTCCTGTCTGGGTGCGATCGCCCTGGATTTGCAATAGCTGAACAGGACGAGGTGCAAGCGAGAGGCAAATTGCATGGTCATCGCTGTAACACGTTCTCCCTTCTCCCGCAGGATGTTGGAATTGCTCAACTAGAATATTCTCCCAACCTAGACTTTGGCTCGACAAGATAGGCAAGCCTGCACATTTAAGTTCCATGATGTAAGCCCAGTGCGGTTTACTCCTAGTTTACTCCTAATTGTATTAAGTTTCGTATTTCATTTAACGCGCTGGAAATCAATCGCAAGATTGTGATAGCAGCACAGGAATTAGATAGCCCAATCAGAATCGCTTCTTTAAACTGAGAAAATGATTGAAGGAGCAAACATAATGAAATTATTGATTTTTGGGGCAACAGGGAGTATGGGTCGTCACCTTGTCCAGCAAGCCCTCGAACAGGGACATCGAGTCACAGCCTTTGTCCGCAATCCGGCAAAACTCAATACCCAGCACATCAAGCTAACGGTTGTTCAGGGCGATGTCAATGATCTTGCAGCAGTAGAAAAAGCAGTACAAGGACAAGATGCTGTATTGTGCTCACTTGGATCGGGTCAGAAGCGAACAGGGACTCTTCGATCGCAAGGAACACGACAGATTATCCGTGCGATGGAGAAAGCAGGGGTTCGACGTTTCATCTGTCAGACAACTCTGGGGGTGGGAGATAGTGAGGGAAATTTGAATTTCTTCTGGAAATACATCATGTTTGGGTTTTTCTTGCGTCAAGTGTTTGCTGATCATGTTCGGCAAGAGGATTATGTCAAGCAAAGTCACCTGGACTGGATTATCGTCCGTCCAAGCGCATTTGTGGAGGGGAATCTCACGGGGCATTATCGGCACGGCTTTTCAGGCACTGACAAAACATTAAAACTTGAAATCTCCCGTGCTGATGTTGCCGACTTTATGTTGAAACAACTTGCGGATAATTCGTATCTTCACAAGACACCTGCTGTGTCGTATTGACATTATCTTCAGGTATCCCATCTCAGAAATTACTCATGAAAAACTATATGCACTACTCATTTTTCGGATTGAAGTTGGTCTCAGTGCTCGGTTGTGGACTGATCGCAGGCGTTTTCTTTGCTTTCTCAACCTTTGTCATGGTTGCCCTAGCTCAACAGCCACCAGCCCAAGGAATTGCCACAATGCAGTCCATCAATATTACGGTGATTAATCCTTGGTTTATGGCAGTATTTCTGGGAACAGGGGTGACTTGTCTGTTGCTAACGATTGTCTCAGTATTGAAGTGGCATCAACCCGGTGCAAGCTTCTGGCTTGTGGGTAGCTTGCTTTACCTGATTGGTACAATTGGAGTGACGCTTGCATTCAATGTGCCACTGAATAATGCATTGGCGATCGTCAAGCCAGACAGTCCCGAAGGCGCAAATTTATGGGTAAAGTACCTGACTAACTGGACATGCTGGAACCATGTTCGGACAATCGCAGCACTAGCAGCATCAGCATTATTGGCAATCTCATTAGGACTGGAAAATAAATAAGAGCGATGATTAATATACGCTTTGCTACCTCTAATGAGTAAGATCGGTTACTTGCCAAACTGCATAACAACCATGTTGCAGCGGAACGTAACAGCCTTCGTTGAGTTGCAAAGGTGATCTGCGTCTGCTGAACATGACCGTTAGGCAGAATTACGATCTCTAAACTTCTTTGACATAAATGTACTACAAACCTTTCTAGCCAGCGATCGACCTCAAAGATCCCAAATTGGTTGTATGGCATATTTGATCGGATCGAAAACGGTTTAAATGCCTGGGTGGAGCGGTGTAAAAGTGGATTGCACCAAGCAGTTTAGTCAAAAATTTCGACCGCACACTCGAACGTTCCAACGCCAAGCCCAAGCGACTAGCGGCCGCCTAATTTAAAGATCTCCAATGGGTTCTATAATATACGGATACCGTAAACTACTCAGCATTTACTACTGTGACAGCACCAGGAAGTTACAAAAACACCGTAAACTTACCCCAGACTAAGTTTGATATGCGGGCGAACGCTGTCAAGCGAGAACCCGAACTGCAAAAATTCTGGGCAGACGAGCAGATTTTTGAGCGGCTGTCACAGTCCAATCCCGGCGAGATTTTTGTCCTCCATGATGGCCCTCCATATGCCAATGGCACGCTCCACATGGGGCACGCTCTCAACAAAACCCTCAAAGATATCATCAATCGTTATCAACTGCTCAAAGGGCGGAAAGTTCGCTACGTCCCTGGATGGGATTGTCATGGACTGCCGATCGAGCTTAAAGTAATTCAAGATCTCAAACCAGAAGAACGCCAAAATCTCACCCCATTGGAACTGCGCCAGAAGGCGGCGGCGTTTGCCCAGAAGACGGTGGCGGAGCAGAAGTTAGGCTTTCAACGGATGGGGGTATGGGGGGAATGGGATAAACCTTATCTCACACTCCAGCCAGAGTATGAAGCCGCTCAAATCGGTGTATTTGGGCAAATGGTGTTGAAGGGGTATATCTATCGTGGTTTGAAACCAGTACATTGGAGTCCCAGTTCTAAGACGGCATTGGCGGAAGCAGAACTAGAATATCCCGAAGGGCACGTCTCGCGGAGTATTTTCGCTGCATTTAAGCTGACACAGATTGTTGATGGTGCTAAGGCGATTCTAGAGCCATTTCAGGATGATTTATCCGTGGCGATCTGGACAACTACCCCCTGGACAATTCCTGGTAACTTAGCGGTGGCGGTGAATCCCGAATTAAATTACGCGATCGTTGAAGTAACGGCACCGGAAGGGCATAATTATGCTGGCTGTAAATACACGATCGTCGCAGCGGATATGGTTGCGGGTTTAGCCGCGAAATTTAATCTGACGTTGGATACTAAAGCGACAATTCTAGGTGCCGCATTAGAACATTGTCAGTATCAACATCCACTATTCGATCGCCAGAGTCCGATTATTATTGGTGGGGACTACATTACGACTGAATCTGGGACTGGTTTAGTCCATACTGCTCCAGGTCACGGTCAAGAGGATTATATCGCTGGACAAAAGTATGGTCTAGCCATCCTCGCACCTGTCGATGGGGATGGTAATTTTACGGAGGAAGCAGGGGCAGAATTTCAGGGCGCAAATGTGTTGGGCGATGGGAATGAATTAGTTATTCAAGCTTTGATCCGCGAGCATTCTTTAATTCAAGAAGAGGCATATTCACATAAATATCCCTACGATTGGCGGACGAAGAAACCAACGATTTTTAGAGCGACAGAACAGTGGTTTGCATCGGTGAAGGGTTTTAAAGAAGCAGCTTTAAAAGCAATTTCCGAAGTTGAATGGATTCCCGCTCAAGGGGAGAATCGGATTACGCCGATGGTAGCAGAACGTTCGGATTGGTGTATTTCCCGTCAGCGCAATTGGGGCGTGCCAATTCCGGTTTTCTACGATGAGGAAACCAACGAGCCATTACTGACAGAGGAAACGATTAACCATGTGCAGGGCATCTTTGCCGAACATGGTTCAGATGCTTGGTATTCGATGTCTGTGGCCGAATTGTTGCCAGAAGCCTATCGGCACAATGGACGTAGCTACCGTAAAGGTATGGATACGATGGATGTTTGGTTTGATTCTGGTTCCTCGTGGGCAGCGGTAGCTAAACAACGGGAGAATTTAATCTATCCAGTCGATATGTATCTCGAAGGTTCAGATCAACATCGGGGCTGGTTTCAATCGAGTCTACTGACTAGTGTGGCAAATAATGGGATTGCCCCCTTTAAAACTGTTCTTACCCACGGATTTGTCCTAGATGAAAAGGGACGGAAGATGAGTAAATCATTGGGGAATATTATCGATCCAATGGTAGTGATGGATGGTGGTAAGAATCAACAAAAAGATCCAGCTTATGGGGCAGATGTGGTTCGGTTATGGGTATCCTCAGTAGACTATTCTACTGATGTCCTGGTTGGACCAAATATTCTCAAACAGTTATCAGATGCCTATCGAAAGATTCGCAATACTGCGCGGTTTTTGTTGGGTAATATTCATGATTTCGATCCAGCGAAAGATGCGGTGCCATATAGCGAATTGCCAGAACTCGATCGATATATGCTCCATCGGATGAGCGAAGTATTTAGTGGTATTACCGAATCATTCGATCGCTATCAATTCTTTAAGTTTTTTCAAACAATTCAGAATTTCTGTGTCATCGATTTATCTAACTTCTATTTGGACATCGCCAAAGATCGCCTATACATCAGTTCGCCCACATCTTTTCGGCGGCGCAGTTGTCAGACAGTCTTAGCCATTATCCTTGAAAATCTGGCACGGGCGATCGCGCCAGTCCTCTGTCATATGGCGGAAGATATCTGGCAATATTTACCCTACCAAACCCCCTATAAATCAGTGTTCGAGTCCGGGTGGGTCAAACTCGATCCCCAGTGGTCACAGCCCGATCTAGCCATCACCTGGGATAAAATTCGCGACCTGCGGACGGATGTAAATAAGGTCATGGAACAGGCGCGGACAGATAAGTCGATCGGTTCCTCCTTAGAAGCTAAGGTGTTATTACAGGTGGAGGATGCTAGCTTACGGGAGAAACTGGCGGAGTTATCCTTCTATACACCCCTAGTAAGCAATCAAACCGCAAATCAGATCGAGCCAGCCCAAGCTGGGGAAAAATCTCGGACTCCGACAATCGATCAATTAACCAACAGCCCTCAATTCTCCACCGTCAAACAACTGATCCAAAGCTTAACAGGGATAATTAGTGGCACAGCTTATCTGATTGAAAGAACCTACAACAGCCTGCGGACATCACTAATTCTCGTGGTGCTGATCTTAGCGGTAATTACCGCCGTCTATATTGGCATCGCCGTGATGTTAGTAATTAATCGGTTGCCATTACTGGGCACAGGATTAGAATCAATTGGGATTGTGGTAACGGGCGTGTTCTTCTTCCGCAATCTGTGGACAAGCAGCCAACGCCAAGCAACACTCGATCGAATTATCGCCTATCGGGATGCTATTGCTGGCAAGAAACCTGATTCAGCCCGAATTGTATCCCCAGTTGAGGATACTGGTGATTTATCTAATATCCAACCAGCCAATCCTCCCGAAACCCAACCTGTAATTCCACCCCCAACCCATCGTCAATCCAATGGGGTAGACGAACTCCGCTATTTATTCCTTGCATCGCAAGTTGAGTTAATTGAAGATGGCAATAAACTTGACGGATTGCAACATCAAACAACTAGTGCAGGTGGCAAAATCGGTGTGACAACAGCCGAAGGGGCAAAATGCGATCGCTGTTGGAACTATTCACCCACAGTTGGACAGAATAGCGAACATCCACTGATTTGCGCTCGCTGTGTTGATGCCCTAGCTGGTAATTTTTAAAAACTATTAGGTCATACTTCTTGCTTGTGGCATATAATTCCGGCAAACCCCACCTGAAATGTGTGCCGCACAACTCATCATTCATAATTTCTATGCCTAGTCAATCTCAATTAATCTGGATGGATTTTCGGTTAGCGGTAATATTTACAGTGCTAGTACCGCTGATACTGTTGCTCTGGGCGTTCGCTCAAAAAACAGAAGTCATCCAAAATCTGCTAATCATCTATTGGCGAGTTTCCAGTCTACTGGCGATCGCTGTATACTTGGCAATTAGTTCATCACCAATTAGTTTTATCGCTGGGTTCGTCGGGCTAATACTAATACCGATCTCACTGTGGTTCTGGGCAGATCTCAACGAAGAAATTACCGATTTATCTCCCCGTCCACTCAAGTTAGCCTTTACATCATGGCGATGGGCGACAACCCTATATTGTATCTTGGCCGCACTCTTCGCCATCCCCTCTCTGTCTTGTGGATTTGGTAGTGCCAAATCAGCCGAATGTCAGGCATGGTTCGAGCCATCTTGGTTGTTCTACAAGTTCTTTCATGCCAACAGCAACCCCGCCTTTCTGGGAATGCTCGGCACACTGGGCTTAATTATCTACATCCTATACCTAGTTTACTTCTTAGTCGTTCGTCTGGGCAAACAAGGTCGATCGGCAATGGTAGGGGATGAATAAGGGGGACGAGGAGACGGGGGGACTGGGGGACTGGGGGACTGGGGGACGAGGGGACTGTCAACTTTCAACTCTCAACTTTCAACTCTCAACTCTCAACTTTCAACTCTCAACTCTCAACTTTCAACTTTCAACTTTCAACTCTCAACTCTCAACTCTCCCCCAACCTAAAACTCCATCGGTGCAGTCATACCGAGATAGTTCTCCAGCAACACCTGTAAATAGCGGCGAGAGATAGCCGTTAACCCGCATCTGGCAATTGCTAGACGCGGGTTTTGGCGTTTGGTCTCACCGAAAACCTGACAGTAACGATCGAATTCCAGCCAGTTGTGGGCGAGATTGAGAGCTAATTTAGCCCAGTTTTGGTGACGATCTCCATAGATACCCTCTAAAACGTCCATTAAGGCATGAATTAATTGATGTTCTACAGGTAGCTCGAAAAATAGCATTTGATCGGTTTGAGAGTTCTTTTCGCGATGATTGGAGTCACAAATCAGCCAGTCAGGAGTAGTAATTTGCCACCGATCGTTAAATGAGATTAATTTTTCAGTCTGAGCTAGTTTGAGTAACGAGCAGCACCGCGCATGAGCATACAGGGCAAGCGAAGCAGAGGATGGCGACGGAGTGGGAGCATGAAAATCTCTTGTGCGCTCGATCGATAAATCTTGAACATAACTTAGCCACTGCAAGACTGCGTAGGGTGTAAGCTGAAAATACAAATAGCCAGCTTCTGTGTACCAAGAATCAATCTCCAGACAATCACCAGAACGAATATTCACCAACCTAAATTGCGAATGGAGATTTTGACAGATCTCCAGTGGGGTGAATTGCAGTTTGGCGGCTAATTGATGCCCGATCGAGCTAATATACTGGTTCTGGGCTGTTAATACCCGTCGAATCAGTAGTCCACTAGGTTGATTCGTAACAAAAATGTCATTAAAAGGTAGCGAATTTATGTATATTTCCTGAGTTGCTGACCACAGATAACGGCTAATTTCTCTGCCAATTGCCGGGGCTAATGGTAGGATAAACGAGTCTGGTAGCGAAAATTCTTTCACATCTTTAATTCCGATTGCGATCGTCAACGACACTACCAGACTAAAATTAAAATGATTCGCTACATCAAAATACATGTAGAATCATTTGAAGACTATGTGCAGTTCTGCTGGTTTACCATGCATTCATCATCTACCCCACCGAAAAATAATGCTCGTTCGTTCTCAACCTGGCACCGATTGCTAGATTGGGCGCAGGAACATTATCGCTATCGAACGTTTGCCAAAGATGCCCAAATTCCGACTCGATCGGGATTACTATATCTAGTTCAACGTGGTACGATTCGGCTAACAGGAACAGCCGAAAAGGAACCAGCCGCCTATCCGCATGAAAACAGTACGCCGATCGAGTTTCAGCTTCAAAGTGGGGATGAAACATTCCTTGGCTTTGTTGGTGCGGGGCAACCATTTGAAATTGTAGATCGATCTCCATTTACCCTGCAAGCTTTTGCCCACACCGACAATACTTCGATTTTTTGGATGTATTGGCATGATTTAGAAAACTTTCCTAGTTTTCGACGCGAGATTTTAGATTCTTTTCGATATCAACATCAACGCAAATTACTATGGCTCAATACCCTCGGACAACGCCATACGATCGAACGTTTGCTCGGCTATTTAACACTATTAATTGAAGAGTTTGGTGAACCCTGTAAAGAGGGATATTTCTTACCATTTCCTTTAACTCATGCTCAGATAGCTAGTGCGATTGGGACTACTCGCGTCACAGTTACTAGACTAATGAAAGAGCTACGGGAAGAACGTAAAGCAATCCAAATCAAAGATGATAACTTGATCTGTTTGATTGCGCCGCCCCAAGTAGAATAGAAGTATAAATAATCAGCTTCCAGAGCACAAAACCAAATCGAAGTTAAAGATATTTCTCTATTCTTGTCTATTCGATTGCTCTCATTTTAAAAAAAAATCAACTAAATTTTGCAGTAGTAATATTAACTGGTATCCAAATTTATCAATTGGTTAGAATGGGTGAAGATAATTCCTGAGTGAATGTCTCTACCCATTTCTAATATCGATGAAATTATTAACCAAACGACTCTACCGATGTCGGATTTAAGATAAATGCAGCCGCTCGGTTTGCCGTAGCTTCGGAAACTTGAATCGGTGTGAGTTTAATTAAACCATCTTGCAAGAAAAAATCACGAACTTTGACATTATCTCCAGTGTTAAATGTCGTTTCGTAAAATACTTCCTGAATTCCTGCTGAAATGATTAGTTTCAAGCAAGTCAAACAGGGTTCTAAAGTCACATAAATATCTGCACCACTGGTAGAAATACCATGTTTAGCCGCTTGGGCGATCGCATTTGCTTCAGCATGTACAGATCTAGAAGGTAAAATTTTGCTGGCATTACAAGCACTCAATTCTGGATAGCAATGTCCCAATGTCGTACAATGTGCCGAACCAGACGGCGAACCATTATAACCTGTTGCCAATACTTGACGATCTTTGACTATCACCGCGCCGACGGGAAAGGCTAAACATGTCGATCTTGTTGCCGTTATTTTCGCCAACATCATGAAATATTCATCCCAAGTTGGGCGTGAAGAAATATCGTACATTTAATTAGTTGAGAGTTGAAAGTTGAAAGTTGAAAGTTAAGAATATAAGTAGGTGGTCATTTGACCCCATCCATATTTCAATATTTTTCTAGCAATATAAGTACTTATACACTATTGCTTCTTGGCGTATGTTTCAAATGTAAAATGATTCTGTCCTGATATTTCTTCTGAAGAAGTAAGCGTGAGTTTGGGCTGAATATATGGCACGAATTTCATGCCAGCAGAGCAAGGATCTTGAGGAAAAAATGTATCACAATCATAGACTTCTGCCAAGCGAGACAGATAGATCTGATCGAGATTGACTCGATCGAGTACCTGCTGATAGAGATTAGCTCCACCACAGTAAAATATTTTAGTATTTGGATCTAGTTCTACATCTTGGCAATTTAGATCGGTAGTAAAACTTAACTGTGATGCTGGATATTTATCAGCAAATCTCGATCGATATTCTGCCACTTGAGATGTCACAATAATATTTTGCCTACCCTTTAATGGGGCTTTTCCACGATCGAACATCCCGTCAAAAGTCTTGCGCCCCATGACAATAGCATTACCCATCGTCAATCGCATAAACAGTCGCAGATCCTCGGGATAATGCCACGGCATATATCCATCTTTACCAATTCCACCATCTTTATCGATCGCGGCAATCAAAATTTTTTCACTATTCACTATTCGCTATTCACTAGACAGCTACTGGTAATTTAATAAATGCACCATGCTGATAGTTGACCAATTGAATCAGATCGATATCATTATAAGTCAAATCGAACATCGATCGATCGCCTAATTGACTCAAATCTAATTGTGGTAAGTCATAGGTTTCACGGGCTACAGTCTGATACGGTTCGATATGATCGACATATACATGCGCGTCAGTAATTGAGTGATAAAAATCCCCTGGATCGAGATTGACTTCTCGACAAATTAGTAATAGTAGTAATGAATAACAAGTTAGATTAAAGGGATTGCCCACACAATGATCTGACGATCGTTGTTGCAGATGTAAATTTAATTTACCACCTTGATAATTTAACGTGAAGCTGTGATGACAAGGGGGTAGTTTACTCATCGTCGCATTCGGTGGATACCAAGCCGTAATATGCAGTCTACGCGATCGAGGGTTGCGTTTTAATTCATCAATTACCCATCGCAATTGATCGAAACACGGCAGAATTATATTTTTTTCAGCATCAATAATTAGATCATGTCGATATTTACTATCGGTTAAATTAACTAACACCTCACCATCGCACAAATAATTACTCCGATCGCGCCGAATTGGAACCGAATAATCGGGGACTGGATAATATCGCCAAAACCTACCATAAGCAGTTTCCAAATTACCATCAGCATCACTCCAAGCATCCCAAATTTTAGTATGCTGTTGGAGATGGCGAATATGGGGTTCGCCAGATAGATACCAAATTAATTCCGTCACCAAGCTCCGCCATTGAATCTTCTTATGAGTCAAAATCGGAAAAGCTTCAGCCGTGACAGGTAGCCGATAACTCAGTCCAAATAGTGAGACGGTATCCGTTCCCGTGCGGTTAGTTTCTCTCGTCCCTTCAGTGAGAATTCGATCGAGAATTTCTAGGTATGTTTGATCTATTATGTTCATGCGATCGAGTATTTTGCCAAAGCCTATTATCCTACCATTCGATCGCATTGCTAGTATTTCCACTGAAACTACTGAAACGCTGATGAATCGGACTTTTCCATCAAATTGAATCTTGGATATTGACAAGTATGATTTTATACTTTATCTTTGATTCATACAGATGAATATCAATGCTTCGATGTTCGTCTCATGGGCACTATCTCCGATTCTCACGCCAATGCATACCCAGTATTCTGGTTTAGCGATTGTCTGATGCTAGGATTTAGATCCCCAAGCAACCGCTGGTTCAGCATACTAGGTATGCTCTGGCGTGAGGCTTGGAGATAGTGCGTTTGAGACGGTTATTGCTAGGCAAAAATTAGATTTATCACTTAATTCATAGTGAAACTTCTGTTTTTTTGGCATTCATTTGTTAACTAACCCTAACAAATAGTTTTAATGATGACTCCCAAGCAGAAAAGATCGAAAAAGGGTATTCTTGTTCTAGAATACGGTCCCCAATGCTTCTGGGGTGGGCGTAGCTTACCACCGGAAAAATTAACTCTAGATCACCTCAAACCAAAAAGCAAAGGTGGTTCAAATTCATTGGAGAATCTGCGCCTAGCTTGTTTTCATTGCAATAATTCCCGTGGAAATAGCCTCTATCCACCTCAAAAAACCTGTAAATCCTGCTAGTCAGATCGACTCACATAATAGAACTACTTAGATCCCCGACTTCTTCAAGAAGTCGGGGATCTGTGACCCATAAGTTTTTAAAAATCAGAGCATGCATAAACTACTATTATTCAATGATGAAAAAATACTTCGTCAGGCACTTACTCACCGCTCCTACGCTCACGAACACCCCGATGAAACTAGTGACAACGAGCGGCTAGAATTCTTTGGTGATGCTATTCTCAACTTTTTAAGCGGTGAGTATCTATATCAACGTTATCCCGAAATGGGCGAAGACGAAATGACGCGACGACGCGCCGCACTTGTCGATGAAAAGCAACTTGCTAAATTTGCAATTGAAGTTGGATTGGATTTCCGAATGCGATTAAGTGAAGGTCTAATTCGTGCTGGTGGCTACCACAGTCCCAATTTGCTCAGTAGTACTTTTGAAGCAGTCGTTGGGGCTTATTATCTGGATCGAGGGTGCGATATTGAGGCTATTCGTTCCTCAATCCATGAATTATTTGATTCTGTACCTCAAGGAACTAAGATAAATCATTCGACTGTAGATCCAAAGAATAAATTGCAGACGTTCGTACAGGCAAATGGTGCAACAACCCCGCCTAAATATATCACCGAAAAAAAAGGTGGATTGGATCATAGTCCAGAATTTATATCCAAGGTTTATGTTAGTGATAAATTCTGTGGTGAAGGTAAAGGGCGCAGTAAAAAAGATGCTGAAAAACAGGCTGCTGAATCAGCTTTGGCACAGTTGAAAAAGGGAAGATTAATTTAATAATTCCCAACGACAGATGACTATATTCATCATCTCGTTCGTGTAGTGTCTCCTACTGAGAATCGATCGGTAATCGGTTGAGTTCGGATTTATAAAATCTCCATTTAGGCATGAAGGAATCCATGAAGGCGATAAAACGTTTATTGTGGCTTGGTTCTAGTAGATGAACCATTTCGTGAACGATGACATATTCTAGACACTCTAAGGGTTTCTTGGCTAATTCTAAATTGAAACGGATTGTTTGTAGTGCGGGGGTACAGCTTCCCCATTTTGTTTTCATTTTTCTGACAGTGAAACTATTTACATGTAAACCCATCAACCGTTCCCATTTGGTAATTAATGGTGGGATTGCTGCCTCAATTTGATGGCGATAAAATTCATTAATAATGGCTTGTTTCCTATCTGTATTTGCATCTGGACGGATATGGAGTAATATTCGATCGTGCTGGAGTTCGAGGTGAGGTGTTGTCTCGGTTTCAATAATATTGAGGAGATAGCGTTTGCCCCAGAGATAATGGCTCTCTCGATCGATATATTCTCGTGGTGTTTCTCTAACTTGGCTGCGAATCTTTTGCTGATGTTTTTTAATCCAATCTAGTTTGGAAATTGCAAAGACGCGAATGGTATCGAGATTCATCCGCAAGGGGGCAGAAATTTTGACATTACCAGCAGGTGGATAGACGCTAAGGTGAACGTTTTTGATATTTTTTCGCACCACATCAACTGCGATGTCGCCGATATCGATCGTGTGAGCTAGTTGAAAGTTGAAAGTTGAAAGTTGAAAGCGATCTTTGTTCATTATTAATTTCGATGCACCCAGCGTTCAATTGTAGTTCAATCGTAGTGGCGTGACCGGACTAAAACTGTGGGTAAAGATGATGCAGTTTAATTCGAGCATCTGCGGTGGTAAATTGCCATTTTACTTTAGCATGTTCTCGGTTCCGTTCTTGTTGCCAAGCTGCCAGTTCACTTTTAAGAAGAT
>JBGSPI010000049.1:0-15164 GCA_041738715.1 Chamaesiphon sp. | reverse complement strand
ACGAATCATCGTCGTTTTACCCACACCAGACGGCCCATAAATTAGCACATGAGCAAATCCAGCAGGTTCCTGAATGGCTTGCATCAACACCTTATCTACCTGGAGTAGTTGAGGATGTGAAACGGCATACTCTTTAAAATGAGTAAGTCTGGATGTTAATTCCAGCTTTAGATCGACAGTCACAACATCCTTCATTAACGGTACTCCTCGAACAACGGGATTTGGGACAGATCTATAACTAAGGCTGGATTGGGTTGAGCGGGAGCAAGGTCTTGAAAACTGCTCAAGAGCGGCGCATCGACCAGGAGGTTTCCTCCCGGTTGTGTGCAACAAGACAGCGGTTCTGATTCTGTCTGTGTCTGGATTTGGAGCTGTGGAGCAGACGACGATTGTTGTCCGAGTGTATTGAGAACATTTTGTCCCTCCAAATCTCGCAAGCGTTGCAGCATCAGAGCCTCATGAGCGGTGACATTACTAAGGAAATCAGCCAGACGTTTAGCCGAAATAGTGGTGGGAGTCTGGGTGAGTTTAGCTTGCTGTTTAATTTCGAGCGAAGCCAACAGCAGTTCTCGTTCGCTGCGTCCTGAGAAAATGCTGTAATACTGCGAGATGCACTTGACCCATCGCCCTTGAACGTAAGCATAAGCCACGCCCAAATCGAAGGGGTCGTAACGCACGGACACTCTCGTGCGTTCGACTTCAGGATGGCGGAAAGCATCGCTCCAATAATAGAGATAATTCAATTTAATCCCCTTTCCAGGCTGGACTAAAGCTTGTCCCGAACGCGGACTGGGATGAGTGGCGAGGATAAAGTCTTCATCATAAGCAATCCGCCGATGCAGTCGTTCTCCGGTGTTCATCTCGCCTTGTTCGTAGGCACTCTGGGGTGACATTGATAAGGCTGGGTGTTCGTTTTGGTCGTAAACAACATAGGCATACTCGACTAAATAGGTGTACAAATCGCCTAATGTCCACAGGGCGTGTTGTTTGGGGTTAACTGCTTTAGTAATTTCTCGTACTTGTTTGGTCGCTTGGGTGTTTCCTAACAAGTTGAAGATTAACTGGGTATTGGTAGTCCCAAACAGTCGCTCGATTACACTGCCAAAGCGGGGCTTGGCTCCAGGACGAGTCTTCTTGGTACAGTGGTAACGTGCGAGCAAGGTGTCGAAATAGACGCTGTGAAACTCTTTCCCACCATCAACCACAATGGATTGAGGGAAGCGACCGAACCGTTGGACGCAGATGCGAATTGCCATCATGCAGGAGCGATAACTGGGTGGGTCAAAGGTGAGATAGATGGCGAGGATGCGCCGTGAATAGGCATCTACCATCAGCGTCAGCCAAGGTCTTCCCAGCAATCGTCCGGTTGTTGCCGAACGCAATTCTAGATCGAGTTGAGTGTGGTCGATATGGACGATTCCCAGGGGTCGGTCGCCGTGGCGAGGGGTACTATAAGTTAGTTCCCAATACCAAGGTTGAGTCCGATAGGCAGCCTTGGAGCCTTTCCGTTTTTCAATCTGCTCATTCTGGGGGCGTTGTTTAAGACGTTGATAGAAGGCGCGACTCGATAGTGGGGGAATATTTTGCTGTTCGCAAGCTCTTTGGTAAGCCCGATAGACTGAAGCGGCGGGTGCTTGGGTGGAGGTTTCAAACTGCTCGGTAATAAAGGTGTTGAGTAATTCACTGGCGGCGGTCGGGGCTTTGGCTGTGCGGTTCCCCCGTGATTGGGTTCTGGGGAGCAGTCCGATATAGCCGCAACCGTATTTAAGTTCTGCTTCTCGAAACTGCTTCAACCATCGACTCAGAGTCCGTTTGGGGATATCACTGTGCCCTGCCGTTCCTTGCTCTCGGTCAGCCATGACTGCCTCAAACCGTTGATTAGCTGTTCTGAGATCGCTCGGCGATGCCCCCTCCATTAGTGCCATCACTTCTGGATTCGTGGCTCCCACGACTTCAGGAAAGCTGATAGCTCCGCCGTCGAGAAGTTGGTAAAAGAAGGCGGAAGATATTTGCAGTGGCTGTCCGATTTCTGGGAGTAGGGTAGTGGTTGTCTCTCCCAGATTAACTAATGTCCAGAGTCGGCCATCCCAGCGCAATCTAGTGTTGGCAATTAGTGTCGGCGGTGCTGTCAGAGCGAGTGAGGTAGCTGTTTGGTGTTGAGAACTCTCTCGATAAGTGTCATAAGTCTGTCGGTCTGGATATAGCCGTACTCGTTCGTGTTGTACGAGTGGCACATCTGACAGTGCGACGTAAAGTTGGTCGAGTACGAGCATTGCATAGATATCGTTGGCACCGAGCTGAGATTCTGATGCCAATATACTGGCTAAAGTGATGCCTGGTGAGGTTTTTACTATCTCTTTCACCCGTGCCAGCATCGACGGATTACTGTCTGCTGTAAATCTGAGGTAATCTTCTAGAAAGATTAAATTCTGGATGTAGATGGGATCTAATGAGGCATCAGTGCGGACTTGATACTTGAGTCCGAGTGGTTCGGCATAAGCTTCTCCTGGCGGACATCGCCATGACCCATCTGCGGATTGGAGATAGCGAGTGGGATATTTTTCACTCAGTTTCTCCAGTTCGGCTTCTGTTTTCCACTCCACCCAGGCGGCTGATTCGTTACTCAGCACGAAGAAGTCTGGCGTGTGGTAGTGACCGATCTTGCGTCCAGACTTGTTGGTGTATTGAATTTTAAAGCAGGATGGTTGGTCGTAATACTCTAGAACAGTTGGGTCGTGTTCCATCAAGTAAATTGCCCACAATTCCACCTTGTGGCTCTCAAATTGAATGGTCAGTCCCATTTTTTGAGAAGGGTAGGTACCACTGACATTATTGGCTCGTCCCTGGACGCGACGGCTTGGGGGAGCCGACCGAATTTCAGCGATCGATTCTATCCCTGCTGCTGGTAATTTCAGTGTTTGACACCACTGTTCAAATTCTCTTGGGTTCAAGGCGAGTGTTCCTCCTCTTCAACCATATCTTGGCATTTTGAACCATATCTTGGCTGAGAGTTCTTGAAAAACTGCTGTTTTCAGTGAGATTGGTAAGCAATTCTCAAAAAGAACTCATCGCCTTATTATGATTCAATTTTAGAACTCAACGCCAAGTTATGATACAAAAATTGATTCATCGTTGGCGTAGCCTACCGGAGGTAATCGCCTGAAACGGACTACTTTCGTGAACTTTCAGCCACTTTATGATTCATAAGTTGGCCATTTTATGGGTAAAGTGACACATTTGCCGCGAGAAAATCACCCCGTTCTGGATCGACCAAAACACGCTGGAGGGCATCAATATCCGCCAACGCACCAGGCAAAGGAGTCAAACCCGATTCATATTCACTTACGCCAATCAACAAGGCTACCTTGGTCATTTCAGCACCTATTTGGAGATGAAATCTTGAGCAGCTTTAATCGAGTAGTCCAATTCTTCCCGACTGCTGGCTTTCACCGAGAGCTTTTTCCCATTGGCTTCGACGGTGAACTCGATCGATTTTCCGCCCAAGCGATCATTCAAATAACGAAATAGTTTTTTGGCATTATCTACTGTTACTTCCGCCATCAATAAACCCACCAGAAACCCACCGATCGATTTATTTTCGGCTGGGGGATTGGGATCGAGGACGCGATCGACTGTATTGATTTCGTCGATATCCCTCAGTTCCTCAATCAGAAATTGTGCCTCTTCATCTCGTTGTTCTGGGTTTAAGCTTGGATCGGTAAACTCGATCGTCAGTTTGATGTTAGAGTTTGAGGTCATCACGGCACATATTTCATTCGATACAAGAATATTGTACCCAATTCGATCGACCCAGTAAAATCGACCCAGTAAAATTGATTTCCCTCACTCCCCTCCTTTGTTCTAGATCATGGGCACGGGAACGGTCGATCAAAACCCAGACAGTTGGTGTTGCCAACGATTGAGATCGTCTGTAGGGTCGATCAATATAATCGACATATCTGAAATGATAGCGATCGACGTAAAATAGAAGAACATATCGCTCCATCAGAAGAAATCCGACTAATGAACGACCAAAAATCGACATTTCAAACCGCAATCGCTGTTGTTGAAGCTTTGCCAGTCGAAGAACAAACTATGCTGGTTGAGATTA
Source organism: Chamaesiphon sp. (assembly GCA_041738715.1). GTDB lineage: Bacteria > Cyanobacteriota > Cyanobacteriia > Cyanobacteriales > Chamaesiphonaceae > Chamaesiphon. The sequence continues at coordinate 11,053 of JBGSPI010000049.1, read as the reverse complement.
TCAATAATCGACTTAAGGAACAGCGACGAGCTGAATTAATCGCCGAAGTTAAAATCGCCGAGCAAGAATATGCTGCCGGAAACTTTAAAAGAGGCTCTGCTGCTGACTTCATGGCAGATCTAGATCTGTTATGAATCTAGTTTGGAGTCCAGCATTTAGTCGTGCTGTCAAAAGGTTATTGCGACAGTCGCCCCAAATGGCGAAACCAATCGCAAAGACATTAGAACAGTTATCGATGGATGTCTATCATCCCAGTCTCAAAACTCACAAACTTAAAGGCGATCTCGATGGCACTTGGTCATGTTCCATTGACTACAGTAATCGCATCTTATTCAAGTTTATAAAGACTCTAGAAGAGGATGGCGAAGAAATATTTTTGTTGACTCTTGGTACTCATGATGATGTCTATTAGTTTTCAATACTTCTCGGTTAACAACTGCTAGCGACCTCTCAGCCTCCCATCTCCCCATCCCCTCATGCAAAATACCTCACCGCCAAATCCGTCCCCAATTATTGTCGCCGAATCTGTTCATAAATGGTACGGTGAATTTAACGTGCTCCGGGGCGTGAGTCTGTCTGTCTACCCTGGTGAAGTGGTGGTAATTATGGGGCCATCTGGATCGGGAAAATCGACCTTTATTCGGACATTTAATGCCTTAGAAGATTATCAACAGGGGACGATTACGATCGATGGGATCGCGATCTCTGACGATATCAAGCAGATTGATCGGATTCGTCAAGAGGTGGGGATGGTGTTTCAGCAGTTCAATTTATTTCCTCACCTCACCGTCCTAGAAAACGTCACCCTTGCGCCAATGTGGGTGCGAAAACGCGCCAAGGCACAGGCGGAAGCAGAGGCGATGCAGCTATTAGAACGGGTGGGCATTTTAGCCCAAGCACGGAAGTATCCAGGTCAATTATCTGGCGGACAGCAACAACGAGTAGCGATCGCCCGAGCTTTAGCCATGCAGCCGAAGATCATGTTATTTGACGAACCGACATCGGCTCTAGATCCGGAAATGGTGCGGGAGGTATTGGAAGTAATGAAGTCCTTGGCAGGATCGGGGATGACGATGGTAGTCGTCACCCACGAGGTCGGATTTGCGCGGGAAGTAGCCGATCGCATTGTCCTGATGGATGGTGGATTATTAGTAGAAGAAGCCAATCCGATCGACTTTTTTCAAAACCCCCAATCAGAACGAACTCGCCAATTTTTAGCCCAAATTCTCTAGCCTCGAACTAGCCCCTTGAGGGTATCATATAAACTAGTACCGCCCCATGCTAGTGCCATCAAGATTGATGTCGTCAGCACTCCGGCGATCGCGCAAATCGTCAAACCAGCTAAACTAATCGCGCCATCGTCTTCTTGTAAACCAAAAGCGGTAATAAAAATCCCCATCGCTGGCAAGGTATTAGTACCAGGGATCGGAATCATCATCGAAATTGACATCAAGGCGACAAAAATACCGATAATGACTCGACCGGGTAATGTTGTACACACAGCAGTCAGGCGGGGACGAGTGAGTTTTTCAATCCTTTGTAACCAGGGAATACCCGCCTTGATGAATTTCTGGGCAAGTGGCAATTCGATCGGGTGATTTGCCATTTTAGCGGGCAACCAGGGTGTTTTGTGACCGAGAATTAGTTGCACAGCCAATAAAAACATCATTATTCCAAAGGGAGTGGAATAACCTGGGGCTGGTACTGGTAAAGCTGAGGGTAGAGATAAAATAAGTAATAAAAAGCCAAATATCCGTTCTTCAGCAAGCTGGAGAATATCATTTAAAGTAACTGTATCATTCCGCTTTTCCTCGAAAAAAAAGCGTTCTAATTCTTTGGATAGTCTTGCCATGCAAAAATCAGATCTAGACAATCTGAATAATCTGTTTATAAATATAATAGAGGATCGGGCGATAAATCAGTAATCAACTAATCTTCAAACCAACTATTCCGCCATGCCGATTCGGCTTCGGCGATTTTAAGTTCTTGTTGTCTTTGTAGATATTCACGCCGCAAAGTCTTTGTTTGATTAACTAATTGATTGATGTTTTTTCGACAAGTTAGCACAGTGGCACTAGAAAACTCGATCTCAGTCAGCCGTAAATAGAGGCTATGAATTTGGCGAATTTGTCGGAAGATCTCCTCTTCCTCATTATCATTATCAATATCTATTTTTCGATCTTGGCGATCTTCTTGTTCAATTAAGACACTTAATAAGTTGGGAATATTATTTGTATTTACGTCTCGTTCATCAGCTTCGATATTAGCTTCTAAAATTGGCTTGGGAACAGATGGCGGTAGAACTTGACCTTGCTGAAGTAATAGATTAACTTTATAAGAAATTTCCTTGAGGCTCTGATTAATTTCTGATTCTATTTTCTTTTGCCAAGTTGATAGCAATTCTGGCGTAGAAAACCAGTCAGTCTGATGAGATGATATACTGATTAGATCTCCGGTTGGTTCATCTTCATCTCGATCGCTATTTTGCGCTGATGGCTCAATCCGTGACACTAAATCTGCAACTGCATTACTAATTACCCGTTGCAATGTTTTAATTAACTGCGATCGCTGATTGTAACTGAGCTTTAAGAATGCGTCAGTATAAATATTCGTACACAGATAGTAGCAACCCTGAATTGACTGTTGTTTGAGGGTCGGTGCAAAATTTTGTAAGTAGACTGTATAGGCACTCATTAATTCCTGACCTAGTTGAGCACTGGTCTGTTTAAGTTGAGTTAAGTCTCGTTCGATTTGTTCGATCGGTTTAGCCATAATAATAATGCGTGAAAATATAATTAAGAACAAACGAAGTTCGACTGCCGAATAACTAGGCTAATTTTAGCAATATAGATTTAAACTTGCCAGAAATCGATCGATTAGTAAGGCTGCCAATCGGCTACTATTAGATCCCGGCCGGAAATTGCTCGACTAGATCCACTCACCACGAAGGCTTCAGCAAAGGGACAAAGAGGAAATTTGGGATGAGGTGGTGATTCAGGATCGTCAGGTACCCGATCCTAGCCCTACAGCCTTGGATCTAGGGCTAAATTTGGGGGAAAGATATCAGCAGCATTGAGATCGATAATCGACGTGTTAATTTTCTTTGTGACAGAGAATTTGACACTTGGAGATCGTGATATAGCTAGATGTAGATTGGAAATTTTATTTTAATTATGACTGTAGTTGAATCAATCGAACAACCGAAGTTTAAATTATGGTTGGCGGCAATTAAACCACCGATGTATACTGTCGCTGTTATCCCCATTACGGTGGGATCTGCCGTTGCCTATGCCGAAAATCATATTATTAATCTCCATATTTTCGGAACATTTATTTTATCAGCGATCGCTATTATTGCTTGGCTAAATATTAGTAATGATGTTTTTGATAGTGATACAGGTATTGATATCAATAAAGCCGAGTCAATTGTAAATTTGACTGGTAATCGAAACTTAATGTTTTGGATTGCCAATTTGTTTCTGGTGATGGGAATTTTGGGGATTGTGACGATCTCTTGGTGGCAGCAAGATCTGACAGTGGTAGGCATCGTTTTGGTGTGTTGTTTCCTAGGCTATACTTACCAAGGACCACCGTTTCGGTTGGGCTATCAGGGTTTAGGCGAAGTTATTTGTCTAATTTGTTTTGGCCCATTAGCCTTGAGTGCAGCCTACTATAGTCAGGTACAAACTTGGTCGATCGCTAATTTAGCAGCTTCGATCATTATTGGTATTTCGACAAGTATCATTTTGTTTTGTTCGCATTTTCATCAAGTGAAAGATGACTTAGCGGCGGGTAAATTATCGCCAATCGTCCGCATGGGAATCGAAATGGGCGCAAGGGTTTTGCAATACGCTACTGCTAGTATTTATGCCTTAGCTGCGCTCAGTATCCTCAGTGGTTTGTTTCCACTGCCCACACTATTAGTGTTTTTGAGTTTACCATTAGCTGTCAAATTAACTAATTTTGTTTGGGAGTACCGCGACAAACCAGACCGAGTTCGGACATGTAAATACATTGCTGTTCGACTCCAGTTTGTTAGCGGGGTACTACTAGCTTTGGGCTTTTGCCTGTAGGGGATAGGCAGATCCTCTCCAATCCGGTTAGGTTAGTCAGTGACGAAAGTTGCCGAAGCGTGTTGCAAAGTCCGCCGCGTACTAGAAACAGAAAGAGAGTTAGTTTGAGCGAACCAGATTGACCAAGCACCCAGGATCGATCGACCACTCCGCCGCGTGTGTTTATAATGGATGAGCAGACTTCAAATCTTAGCTGACATGCGCGTTCGAGTAATTGGTGGGGGATTAGCAGGTACCGAAGCAGCTTGGCAAATTGCCCAGGCTGGTGTACCTGTGACGCTATCGGAAATGCGGCCACACACTCTCAGCCCAGCACACCATAGTGCCGAATTGGCTGAACTCGTGTGTAGTAACTCTTTTGGTGCCCAGTCCACAGATCGAGCCGCTGGATTATTACATGAAGAATTGCGTCGATTGGGATCGATTATTATTCAGAAAGCCGATCTACATGCTGTGCCGGCGGGTGGCGCATTGGCAGTCGATCGCGGTAAGTTTAGTCAGGATCTGACTCAGACATTAGCCAATCATCCCCTGGTGGAGTTTTGCCGCGAAGCTGTACCAGAAATCCCCCGCGATCAAATAGTTGTCCTCGCTACAGGACCTTTGACTAGTCCGGCTCTAGCTGAGGATTTACAGCGATTTGCCGGGATGGATTATCTCAGTTTTTTTGATGCCGCCAGTCCGATTATTGTGGGAGACTCGATTAACCAAGAGATCGCCTTTTTTGCCTCCCGTTATGACAAAGGGGAAGCAGCATATCTCAATTGTCCGATGAATCAGGAGCAATATCTCCACTTCCGTCAAGAATTATGCAATGCGGAACAGGCAGAATTAAAGGATTTCGATCGGGAAACGGCTAAATTCTTTGAAGCTTGTCTACCGATCGAGGAATTAGCTCAACGAGGCGAGGAAACGATGCGCTACGGCCCATTAAAGCCGGTTGGCTTATTCGACAGTCGCCGTGGTGATTTTCGTGCCCCTGAGAACCAAATTCACCGCCCCTATGCGGTGGTGCAACTGCGCCAGGAAGATAAAGCTGGACAACTGTGGAATATGGTTGGGTTTCAAACAAATCTCAAATGGGGCGAACAGAAGCGCATTTTCTCGCTGATTCCTGGTTTAGAACATGCCGAATTTGTCCGCTTGGGTGTGATGCACCGGAACACCTTTCTCAACTCACCGAAATTACTCTCTCCTTCACTCCAATTCCACACCCGCAGGGACTTACTCGCGGCGGGACAAATCACTGGCACTGAGGGTTATACAGCAGCGGCGGCTGGTGGTTGGCTGGCGGGAACGAATGCAGCGCGGTTATTTCTCGGCTTAGAACCGATTGTCATGCCGCAGGTAACAATGATGGGTGCTTTGTTTGATTTTATTAGTACCGCCGAACCCAAGCATTTTCAACCGATGCCCCCCAATTTTGGAATTTTGCCAGAGTTTCCCACCAAAATCAGAAGTAAGCCAGAACGTTATGGAGCCTACCGAGATCGAGCATTAGCCGCGATCGATGAAATTACCGCACAATTAGCTGCTAAAGTTGCGGCAACTGTGCTATAATGTATCGGTTAGCCTAAGGGCACGTGGCTCAGTGGATAGAGCATCAGGTTCCGGTCCTGAGGATCGGGGGTTCGAATCCCTCCGTGCTCATAATTAACGAAAAAAGAGGCTCTTCAACGAGATGCCTCTTTTTTCATGTGAAAACTAAATCCCCATCCTAACAATCCAATTATTAATTAATAATTGACTCAAGCAATGCTTAATAAGGCATCTAATTCGCCTTGGGCATCCAGATCGTGGATATCATCGCAACCGCCAATATGCCGATCGTCAATGAAAATTTGGGGCAGAGAACGTCGCCCATTAGCGCGCTGGGACATTTGAGTGCGAGCCTGTTCGTCACCATCGATCGCATATTCAGTAAATTCTACACCCTTGCTTTTGAGCAGGAATTTTGCTCGGATACAGAATGGGCAACTCCGCCACGTGTAGATTTCAATCTTCGGTTGCATAGCAAATTTAGTTGGTTAAAACAGGGATATGAATCTATTCTGACATTTTTTGCTGTCGATCGCCCAGGTCTACCATTGATGATTATTTGACTTGGAGCTTAGAGACAGATAGGCATAGAAGTTTTCAACTCGATTGTTCACTCGGACAAATATAAAAAATAGACCACCAGTAAATGGCGATCTATGTTGCAGTAGTTATTGGGTAACTAATGTTACTAATAGTACTAATAAGTTGGCAATCAACCATCAGCCAAAAGTCTTAGTTACTTTCACACAATCCAGTTGGGCGGGATCGGCAAAATATCGTTAAGTTTCACCCCTCCCGTCGATCGGGCGAAATTTGCTATAGTCATCAAGTAAGAGAGAATATTTATTTAGGAGAGCATCCCAATGGCGTTTGTACAAGAAGCGTTGCCTTATGATGTCAGTGCTTTAGAGCCACACATGTCCGCAAAGACTTTTGAGTTTCACTATGGCAAACACCATGCTGGTTATGTAACCAACCTCAACAATCTCACCAAAGACACACCCCTAGCAGATCAGTCGCTGGAAGATGTGATCAAGGGTAGCTTTGGGGATGCCAGCAAAGCAGGTATTTTCAATAATGCGGCTCAAGTATGGAATCATGCTTTCTTCTGGAAGTCGATGAAACCAAATGGTGGTGGCGCACCTACTGGTGCCTTAGCCGCTAAGATTGATGCGGATTTTGGTAGCTTTGAAAAGTTCAAAGAAGCTTTCAAAACTGCTGCTACAACTCAATTTGGTAGTGGTTGGGCTTGGCTTGTCAATGATGGTGGTACGCTCAAGATTACCAAAACTGGTAATGCCGAAAATCCACTTGTTCACGGACAAACTCCCTTGTTAACTTTAGATGTTTGGGAACACGCTTACTACCTCGACTTTCAAAATCGTCGTCCTGACTTTATTTCTACCTACTTGGATAGTTTAGTAAATTGGGACTTTGCCGCAGCCAATCTTAAATAGGGATTAGGGCTTAGGGAATAGAAGATCGTTAATAGTCGATTCTCCTATTCCCTCGCTAGATATCGTTCGATTAAGATAATCGCAACAAGATCGTCGATCGATCGTGGTGGTTGACGTAAACCTTGAGGAATCAAGCGAGTGAGCAGAGTTGGTGGGTACATTTGCCAGTAGCGATCGCGTGCTTCTAGGCTAGAATATCGTTCATCAATTAGGGCAATTGGCAAATGGGGAAATGCGAGAGTTAGTTGCTGTTTCCATTGCTTTGAGGTGGTTTGATCGCCCATCACAATCTGAGTAACATTATACTGCTGACATAAATTACTAATCCGATCGACTGTTTGGTCTGTCAGGACAACTTGATGATAGATTAGGTGGCGATCTCGATCCATCACCGCAACACCACATTTATCTTTCCCCGGATCGAAGCCCAGAATTGTTTCTTTGTCCTCATGTCGATCTTTCATAAATTGCTCTAGATCGATATACTACCTACATTAAAGCGTTAAATCGAGGAATAAATCCATCCGATTCGATCATCGAGAAAATATCCCCGAATTGAGTCCGGGATATTTTCAACAATATTTCAATACCAAGCCGACTTACGCAATGATAGTAAAGTTACTACCAGAGAGGGTCGAAACACCAGTTAATTCGGCAAATTCACCGCCATTGGTACCCAAACCGCCAATTGACCCATTGCTGTTATAAAACAACTTACGACTACCTTGACTGAAGACAATCGCGGCTGATTGAGTATCAACTAAACTATCATTGGCGACAGTAATAAAATTGGAGCCGATCGCACTACCAGGATTACTGGTAATTGCACTGAAAGTTGCTTTACTCAAACCAATCAGATCTTTATTGAGAGTGAAGTCGGTAATGGTATCTAATCCTAATACATTAGTTACCGTATTATTACCCAACGCCCCACCACTAAAGTTAAATCGATCGATGACATTACTACCAGTACCCCCAGTGAGGATATCATTACCGCTGCCGCCTGTGAGCGTATCTTGACTCAATCCACCTAAAAGGATATCGTTACCATTCCCACCAAATAAGTTGTCATTGCCTAAACCGCCATAGAGGATATCGTTACCATCACCACCAGAGAGAGTGTCGGCACCATCGCCACCATAGAGAGTGTCAGCACCATCGCCACCAGAGAGAGTATCCGCACCACCTAATCCTTCGATCTTGTCGTTGTAGCTAGTGCCAGTGATGGTATTTTGATTGTTATCTCCCACTAAATGAGAGCCAATTCCGATGTTAAAATCATTGGTGACAGTCGCGCCAGATCCATCGGTAGCAGTCACTCTCAGGCTGAGGTTACCCGCGCCAGCATTAGTCGGCGTACCGCTAAAGGTTTGGGTATTTGCGTTGAAAGTTAACCAGGTGGGTAATGGACTTCCATTCGCTAGAGTTGCGCTCAAGCTGAGGGTATCACCAGCATCGATATCGGTGAAGGTATTGATGGGGAGAGTGAAGCTAAATAAACTGTTGGCGGTAGCTGATTGGGATAAGATCGGCGTGACTAAAATCGGTGCATCATTGGTATTGGCGATCGCTAATGTAAAATTATTACTAGCATTTGCACCAGATCCATCGGTAGCTGTCAATCGCACGCTGAGATTGCCGACATCACCATTTGCTGGAGTACCGCTAAAGGTTTGAGTACTAGCATCAAAGCTCAACCAAGTTGGTAAAGGATTGCCATTCGCCAAGGTAGCAGCAAAAGTTAAGGCATCACCATCGATGTCGCTGAAAGTATTTGCAGGCACAGTGAAGGTAAAGAGACTATCTTCCGTCGCCACCTGAGCATAAATCGTATTGCTGACAACTGGAGCATTATTCGCGCCAACTACCACACCGCTAGTACCCAAATACCTCGCCACCGCAAATTTATATTCGCCAGTCGTCGCATCGATTGTCGTACCAGCGACTACCAAATCGCCATTAGCTTGTTGAACGACACTGGTGACATCAAATTCTTGTCCGCCATTAAAATCAGTGACAACCTTACCACCATTCCCAAAGCTGGTATCGAGACTACCATCACTATTAAACCGCATCACCACAAAGTCCGAATTATCGGTACCCGCAGCAACTAATTTGCCGTCACTTTGTTGAATGATGCTTTTAACTTTATCGAAAGCACCTACATTGACAGTGACTTTACCATTAGTGCCAAAACTGGTGTCCAAACTGCCATTACTGTTGTAACGAGCGAGGGAAAAATCAGTGTTGTAGCTAGAATCATTGGGGTTAAAATCGATCAAACCACCAACGACAATCTTGCCATCACTCTGTTGAACGACGCTATAAGCTTCATCTTGAGAGTAGGGGAAGGTGCCGTTAAACTCAGTGGTGACAATCCCACCGTTACCAAAGCCATTTATCAGACTACCGCTAGCATTATATCGAGCCAAGGCAAAATCGCCATAGGTGCTATTAGTACCATTCTTAAACGCAGTACCCGCAATCAGGATATCGCCATTAGCAAGCTGAATTACCTTTGCCATCTTGTCTGTCGAACCACCAACACCAGTCGAAGCGAAGACATTGGTAGTAATCGTGCCACCAGTCCCAAAACTAGTGTCCAGACTGCCATTACTATTGTATCGAGTTAGGGCAAAGTCACTGGTATAATTCCCCGCAGGGACATCTCCCGCTACCAGAAATTGACCATTATTGAGTTGAATCAAGCTCTTCGGATCTTCAGAAGTACCGCCGAGATCGGTGATGGTGTTACCATTGCTACCAAAACTAGAATCTAGTACGCCATCAACCGTATAACGAGCGAGAATGTAATTTTGATTACCCTGCCCATAGTAGATATTATCAGTACTGATACCCAAGACGACGAAACTGCCATCGGGTTGCTGTACCATACTGACAATCCGATCGAATGTACCTGAAAAATCGCTAATCGTCGAGCCATTAGTGCCAAAAGTCAGATCGGTGCTACCATCGGGATTGTAGCGAGTGAGCGCAAATTCCCCAGCCTCGGTACCACCAACTGCCACAATTTTACCATCAGCTTGAACGAGCATATCGCCCATCATCGAGTTAATGCCCAGTAGGGTAGTTACTTTGCCGTCATTATTAAAGGAAAGATCGAGGTCACCTGCGGTTGTAGTCATAAGTACAATTCGTGTAACTTTATATACCAAATATATCCACGGTTTCTCAGTATGTCACTACACTTTCGCTAAATGACGTAGGCGAATGATTTGACAATCGAGAACATGTTACTGTTGTTCAAAGCAAATTCTCCTCACCATGCGATTTCTGCCGAAACTTTCAGCTAATTGGATCTTCATCGGTTTAGTACTGTTAGGTGTGATCTATTGGTATCGCCCCAAACCACCCGCGACTTGTCAGAGTTTACAGCGATTTGGCGCGACGATGGTGGGAGAGCGATGCATTATCAAGCGTAATGTCCATTTAGCTGGCTCGGTGGAAAGCCTACCTGACAATTTAACTATCGAAGGTAATTTCACAATTTCTGGAACACAGATTGAAAATTTGCCGGCTAAAATGATCGTCACGGGTAATCTCTATTTCTACAAAACCAGCATCAGCAAATTACCTGCCGATTTACAGGTATTCGGCGGTTTTAATCAAGATTTAGGTTTTGGTTCACCTGGGGTGTACTGCAAATATATTCCCAAGACAGTGGTAATTAAACTAGCCAGACGTTGTTTTTAGTTTTAGTTTTTGATAATCTGAAAAGTTTTACCACGATCCTTTGACGAAAAAACAACTTTAGGATTATTTTGATAAATATTTGGCACAAGATTACAGTCATCAATTGATATTTTTTTGTTGTGATTAGGACCTGTCGGGGCGACAAGCCGCCTATAAAGCTGATAGAATAAGCCTCATAGCTCTCAAGCCTTGTTGATAATTAGGTAGTTTGTGTGGGGATAAAGACATTAATTCAACAACAACCTGCCAATTACTAGACATTGAATCGAC
>JBGSPI010000033.1:0-4466 GCA_041738715.1 Chamaesiphon sp. | reverse complement strand
ACCTGGGCTGACATCATCAACCGCGCTAACTTGGGTATGGAAGTAATGCACGAGCGTAATGCTCACAACTTCCCCCTCGACTTGGCTGCTGGTGAAGCTACTCCTGTTGCTTTGACTGCTCCTGCTATCAACGGTTAATTCTGGCGATTAGTTGAGATAGAGAAAACCCCCTCGCGTTGGCGAGGGGGTTTTTTGTTGGGTATACGTTGAGTAAATTTAGCGGATTGATTAATCACCTGTTTGCAGAGCATTGTTAGTGGGAATATTAGATAAAGATGGTATGCCATCTCGCTGAACACATTTACTAGTACTTAGAGGACACCAATAACTGAATTATTGCTTACATCCTATCTGCCAGAAATATTACTAGGATTGACGCTGATTAATACTAGTATTGCGTTTTGCCTAAATTTATACCCAAGTCTTCAATCAGATTAATTTTAGTTGTCATGAATTGATTCATCATTGAATCTCGATCGTCAGAGGTAAGGGTGCAGAAAACATCGATAGAATTAATGATAATTTATATATAAACTAATGACTAAAATTGTTGAAGCATTAAAAGATATTATTAAGCAGGAATTATCGGGACAATTAATCATCAAAGATCCACTAGATAATTCGACAACTTGGGAGGCTTATTTTGGTAATGGGAAGCTCCATTTTGCAACTAGTACTGTGGGGCAACGCGAACGACTAACATATTTAACAAAAGAGTATCATCCTGATTTTAATTTAAGTGAATTTACGCTGGGTCTGTCTGATTATCAATTTATCTGCCATCAGTGGCAGTCAGGAAAACTGACACTTCAGCAAGTTCGACAATTAGCCTTTACATGCACTCAAGAAGCCTTCATCCATATCATGGCAATTGGGGATGCAGAGATGGAGTTTAATCTTGATGCTCATTTAGAGGTGTTGATTTTGTCAGCTTCAGTGCAGCAAGTCATCACATCAACTAAAAAAGTAATTTGGCAATGGCAGAAAATTCGTCCATATATTAGTTCGCCATTGGTAAGAATTTATCTTTCTAATATTGATAGTTTGTATCAACTGTTGTGGCAACAACTGCAAAGTACTAAAGCGATCGAGTTATACCAAACAGCCCTAACTCAGAATAGTTGTCTTTATAGTATTGCTAGTCAACTAAATATTGATATTCTTCAACTCAGCTACCTGTTGCTACCTCTGGTCAAAAATCGAAGTGCCCAAATCTCTGGACATGGAACTCAGCAACAGGAAGAGCGGCATTTGATCGCTTTTGTTGATGATAGTCAAACAATGCAAAATAGTGTCCGCATGACCTTAGAACCTCAAGGCTATGAGGTGTTGAGTCTACTCGAACCGTCTCGATCGATGACAAAGCTAATTCGCACCCATCCAATGGTAATTCTAATGGATATTTCCATGCCTGGGATCAGTGGCTATGAACTCTGTCAATTACTCCGCAAGTCGCCAACATTGAAACACGTACCAATTATCATATTAACTAGTCGTGATAGTATCTTCGATCGGATGAAGGCAAGAATGGTTGGGGCAAATGACTATCTCACTAAACCATTTACCCCAACCCAGTTGATCAACATGGTAAATAAGTATGTTTCTCAGGCACTGGTAAATATTTAGGGAGTACGATCACTTTAATAGTGAACTAATGAGATGATTGGGACATCGGGTAAACGAGAGCGACCACCGAGATCGTCTAACTCGATCGCAAAGGCGCAACCAACTAATTCACTGCCAATTTCTTGTAATAATTTTGCCGTAGCGACCGCTGTACCGCCAGTCGCAATTAAGTCATCAACAATTAACACCCGACTACCTGGCGCGACAGCATCTTGGTGGATTTCGAGCTTATCTGTGCCATATTCAAGTGCATATTCGACACTATGAACATCTGCCGGGAGTTTTCCTGGCTTGCGAACGGGAATAAAGCCAATCTCTAATTTGTAGGCTAGTGCCGCACCAAAAATGAAGCCGCGTGACTCCATCCCTACAATCTGCTCGGCTTGTAAGTCCCGAACTTGAGTTGCCATGGTATCGATCGCGTATTGTAGCCCCGCCGGATTGCACAGAAGAGTGGTAATATCGCGAAATAAGATCCCAGGCTTAGGAAAGTCGGGAATGTCACGAATTAGCGATCGCAGATCCATTGTGAATGATAAGTTAAGAATGGAAATAAACCATATCACATCAGCGGCACAACCGATCGCGATCGATTCGCACTGGTATTTTGGACGTGAGATCGCGTATGATAGGATTTGCTGAAGCTCTGTCCAATCGGCTTAACCTCCGACTAGTTAGATTCGATCTTCCCAAAAAAGACAGCTAAGGATTGCAAGCACAGCCCTGACAGGTTCCTTGCGAATCGGGTTGGCAAATGTTCACTATCGTTTATTTTTACAGAGGCAAATATGGCAAAACGCCGCAACCTGAAGAAGGAAAAGGCGGAGCGTAATCAAGCATACGCTCGGAAGTTTAGAAAACGCCCCACCGGTGGTCGGATGTTCAAATCGAGATTCCGCCCTCAATCTAACGGTACTTCAGCCGAGGAAGATAACGAAGATACCTCCGCAGCAGCAACCTAAAATTAGGGGATAGGGGATAGAGGAGCGGCAGGATTTAACTTCCTGGCATCCATTACCCCCCATCTCTACTGGTTAAGTTGAATTTTAGCTTGAGAGATCGCCTCCCGCACTCGATCGAATCCAGTCCCCCCATAGCTATTGCGGGCAGCAACTACTTGTCGAGGATCGATCGCCGCATAGATATCTCCGGTAAAAGCGGGATGGAGTAATTGCCATTCTGCCAAACTCAAATCCTTGAGCAATTTATTTTGGCTCAAGCAAGTTTTTACCACTTTTCCGACCAAATTATAAGCTTCCCGAAAGGGTACGCCCTTAGTTGCTAAATAATCAGCGACATCAGTTGCATTGGCAAAATCCGCGCCTACTGCTTCAGCTAACCGAAGCGGACGGAATTCAATGCCCTCACGCATCAGGATCGTCATGGCTTCCAGACAAGCCTGGACGGTATTGACCGCGTCAAACAGAGCTTCCTTGTCTTCCTGCAAATCCTTGTTATATGCCAGGGGCAAACCTTTCATCATCACTAGCATTGCTTGCAGATGACCAAAAACTCGTCCTGTTTTCCCTCGCACTAATTCCGGGACATCAGGATTCTTCTTTTGAGGCATAATACTCGAACCCGTCGCACACCGATCGGTCAAGGTTACAAATCGAAACTCTTCAGATGCCCAGAGAATCACCTCTTCCGCCAAGCGGCTCAAATGAACCATCACCAGACTAGCCGCACCCAGAAACTCGATCGCAAAATCTCGATCGCTCACCCCATCTAAACTATTAGCATAGATATCTTCGAATCCGAGTAAACTTGCGGTATATGCTCGATCGATCGGAAAAGTTGTCCCCGCCAGCGCGCCACACCCTAATGGTGAAATATTCGTCCGCTTGTAAACATCACCTAGTCGCTCCCAGTCCCGTTGAGCCATCTGAAAATAAGCGAGGAGGTGATGAGCCAAACTGAGCGGTTGGGCACGTTGGAGGTGCGTATAGCCCGGAATTAGCGTATCGACGTTCGCCGTTGCCAGATCGACTAATACCTGCTGAAACTCTCGCAATTGGGTTTGAATCGCGTGTAGGCGATCGCGAAGATATAGTCGAGTGTCAGTACCAACTTGATCGTTGCGCGATCTGGCTGTATGTAGCTTTTTACCCACATCGCCCACAATCTCTGTCAGTCGTCTTTCCACAGCGAAGTGAATATCCTCAGCATCAATCCCCGGTTGGAAATTACCTGCGCGATATTCCTGACGCACCCGTTCTAGCCCAGCTACTAGTTCTTCGCCCTCTGACGCGCTAATTATCCCCGTTTTGGCAAGCATTTGGGCATGAGCAATTGAGCCAGTGATGTCATACTCGATCAGTTCGAGATCGAAGCCGATACTAGCATTAAATTTGGCGATCGCTGGGTGTAAAGTACCTTCAAAGCGATCGCTCCAAGTTTGTGGTTGAGTCATCAGGTATCAGGATTGAGAGGTCAAATGAGTTGCACAATAGTGGTCTGAGCCACTAGCATAACTTGGCGCGAATCATCTTTGCCAATTAGCCATCATTCCAGAATATGTGAACATCCGACCGCTCGATCGGCATAATTGATAATTTATAATTTGTAACCCACAATTCTCAAGCACTATTTCTGAGCTATCATGTGATTGTAGTTTTAATAACATTTTCATGACTATCAAACTCAACACTATTAAAGTTAGCACTCTCATCCCTGTTTTGTGTCTGTCGGCTGCCTTAGTGGCGTGACCGGACTAAAACTGTGGGTAAAAATTGTAGAATATATCTATGAGTAACCCAAATTTAAAATATCGAATAAAACTAAGCGAAGAGCAACGCCAAGAACTGTTAGAAATCAGTAAAAATGGCACAAAAGCAGCA
>JBGSPI010000025.1:0-3899 GCA_041738715.1 Chamaesiphon sp. | reverse complement strand
GGTCAGCACCACCAATTGGGGCGGTTTTAGCATCTGCGGTCACTACCGCTCTGGAGAAAGAGTCAAGCATCGAAGCTCTCCTAGTTTTAAGTTGGACAATTCGTTTTTGATAATAATCAATCACCGATCTCTTCGCACTAGTTATGAGAAACAACGCAATATTTCGTTACAACTGTTACAGTTATTTTGATCTAAGTTAATTCAGCACGATCGAATTTCGCTCGATCGCCAATGATGTTTGGGTGAACCGAAGTTGCTAAAATTAAGATCGCATCGCAACTGACAACTGTTCGGCGGCTGGTGTTCAATGTCAACTGTATAACTTGTGTAACTGTCAAGTGTTAAAATGATGGATGTAATGGAGTTTTTTCAGCATAGTGCTGGCAGATGGAGATCGAAACGGACTACTCATCACTTGGCATTTAGAAGATCCGAGATGGGTGAATCAGAGATCGAAGTCCAAGCACTAACGGCAACAGATCCGCAAGTAATTGCGCTGTGTGAATTACATCAAGTCGATCCTAATTTAGCTGTAGGTGGTTGTTACGTGACTTGGGCCGCCTCAATGGGTTGGGATCAAGAGGGCGAAAATCATGAAGGTAAAACTGTTTTTGCCCTCGTTCCTGATGCTGAAAATCCCCGCAGTGGTCAGTTATTACGCGATCGCGGTTATGCGGAAATCGTTGCCGTCAATGGACACTATCATATGGATAATGATGGTGGATTGGTCTTGACAACAGACTATGACATCATGAGTTCGATCGAGCGGTTTTGGTTTCCCAGTCCCAATGTCCGCGTTCGGAGTAGCACAGTGAAGCGGATGGGTGGATTTAGTACAGCCACATTCTGTACAGAGATTCGTGTGAGTGAAAACGATCTAGCAACACCAAACCCAGAAGCCGCGACAGCGAAAATAGCCCAATCATTAATTTCTCCGCTCGGTTGGTGATTAGTCAAGCACAGACACAAGCATATCAAGCTGGAGTTAATTATCTCCAGCAGATTTCAGCATTATTGCCCGTTGGCGGAAAGCCCGCTCCCGTAGAGAATCCTCAGATGGTCGATATCATGACCAATTTGCGCGATCGAGTCTCAGTTTGTACTTGGATTGGTCAGTCGATTGGAGTGTTAAATTTACAACTCCAGTCTTATCTTCGCGCCTGTGATGAATGTTTTAATGAGATCGATCGGCGATCGATTCAAATCTTCGCAGTACCTTTCGCGGCATCAATTCGACTAGACGGCTTTTGCAATCTTGCAACTACGCCGATCTCGATTTTAGTCGATGTCGGTCGAGTCGCACCCACTGATTGGTTGGCTCTGATCGCACATGAATATGCTCATGCCCATTTAGGTTATGCGGGTCACGATCTGGAGTACGCCAAGATTCTAAATCATTTGTGTTTGGGCTTGGGATTACCCGTTCTATCTTCAATCCAGAGTGAGGCAAATTTATTATATTGGCCTCCTTATCAACCGACGATCGATCCACTGGCTTTTTGGCGGGGGGAAAGTACTAGTTGCTAGTTTTGGACGGGGGGACTGGGGGACTGGGGATAGCGAATTCTCAATTCCCTTTCCCCTTTTCCCTTTTCCCTTTTCCCTAACGACGAGGAACTAGATTCTCATAATCAAGATTCAAAGCGGAAATCGACTGTGGTTGGCCACCAACATAACCGAGGCTCTGAACCATTTCAATGAACAGCGAAGGATCGCCAGCTTTGGGCTTTTGAGGCACGGGAGTAGCACTCCGCTTTGTAACTTGCCAGGAAAGTTTCGGGAAGCCCAGTTTGCCCCGATAGTATTCATCGTAGCGCGGAGATTGGATATTGAAGGGTATTCCACTCGCCCCAGAAGCTAAGACGCGCCGACGTTGGTAGGGGACGATGCTATCACCGAAGTTTTCTAAGTATTCATCGCTATTGATCAGGTCATTAATGAAACCAGTCCGACCTTTAGTAGCGATCACAATCGACCAAGCGATTTTTTCTGCTTGGCTATAGACATCCCGTCCGAGAATCTTCTGGACACAGTGCTCGACGAACCGATAGTTGCTATTCAGATTGTAGAAACTATTTGTAAAGGTATTGGATAAACATAGTCCCCGGATGAAGTCGCGCACCGTGATTTGTCCGCTGCGTAGTTGAGACTCCAAGAATTTCTCGCGATCGGCAGCAAAAGCATGAAAAAATATCTGACGATAGGCGGCTGCGATCAGGTCGTCCATCTGACTAGCAGAGAGCAAGTTATCTGTCGAAAATATTCTTGCCTGTTCGTCATTCGCTACGTCGTAGCCAGTGACGCGAGAGTTCTGAGACGAAGGAGCGTATTCTAATAAGGGAATAGACATAATATTTAAAGTTCTCTTCTTACGAAACTTTACAAATTTTCCTCATCATAATCTCGATCTGTCCCTCGTCTCTTTCTCCCTGCCGAAAAAATTACATTCCTTAATTTTCGATATGCAATCGCCGAACTTTGTTGACACAATCCGCCGATCCCTCCCTGTGAGTTTATTCAGTTTGGGTCTGACGCTGGTGATTGGTGGCTGGTTATCCCCAGCCATCGCTCAAGTAGATGTCAACACGAACCCTGCAATCAGCGATCCACAAATGGTGTTAATCGCGCTCGGCGTTGGCATAATCACAATCCTGCTGCACTGGTTACTAGGAAAAGTCGTTCAACGTAGCTCACAGCTATTACTAAATTGGCTCACAAAACATCTCGACGAATTGACCTTGAATCAGTCGGCTCAATCGATCGAATTTTTATTTAAACTAACACTGATTCTATTGCGGACAATCCTGTGGGCAATCTGCGCGCTCTACATTACCAATTTATTTCCCCTAACGCGACAGTGGAGCCATCAAATTGCCAACATTCTCTCCACCAGCTTAATTTACCCAATTTTAACTCTGGGCAGAAGGGCTTACTCCTTTACCGATCTCTTGATCCTCGGCTTGATGCTGATGGGTTGGATTGTCCTGGCGGGTACCCTCAGCAATCTATTCAAGACCCGTGTGTTAAGTCTGGCGACAATTGGTCGTGGTCCCCAAGAGACAATCACGACACTAGTTCGCTACACATTGATCGTCATCGGCATCTTCATGTTGTTGCAAGCCTGGGGCATAGACATCAGTTCCTTGGCGATTGTCGCCAGTGCTCTGGGATTGGGGATTGGTTTAGGTCTACAAAATATTGCCAAAAACTTTAGTAGTGGATTTGTCCTGGTTTTTGAGCGACCAATTCAGGTTGGAGATTTGATTGAAGTCGGCAAATTCAAGGGAACAGTCGAGCGCATTGGTGCCCGCAGTACTTATATCCGCACCCTAGACTATGTATCAATTATTGTGCCTAATTCACGGTTTCTAGAAGAGGAGGTAATTAACTGGAGTCACGAAACCCCATTATCGCGGCTGCACTTGCCTGTAGGTGTGGCGTATAATTCCGATCCACAGATAGTCAAAGCTGCTCTCCTCGATGTTGCTGGGCAACATCCTTTGGTTGCAGATCATCCTGCACCTCAAGTAGTATTTATTCGGTTTGGGGATAGTTCCTTAGACTTTGAGTTGCTAGTATGGACAAATGACCCAAGCAAAGAATTACCGTTAAAGAGTGAACTCTATTTTCAAATTTTTGACATTTTCAAGCAACAGCACATCCAAATTCCGTTTCCGCAACGTGATTTGCATGTTTATTTGAATAAGTCCACTTAAGTGGACTTTTGCTACTAGCCCGCACTTCAGTAGCGGGTGGTTGATCTGACTTTTCACGTTAAGTCTGAAGCCAAGTCGGGGAAAGGATCGTAGCTTAGAGAGATGATGCGCAGTAAAATAGGGAAAAACTATACAGCGGAGAGCGAGAAATGCTGGAATGGTGGACGAAAAATTTTGCCAGTT
>JBGSPI010000015.1:0-9955 GCA_041738715.1 Chamaesiphon sp. | reverse complement strand
CCTCTGGACGCGATGTAAGACCAAAATACAAACTTGTTTGCATGGCGGCAATGGCGGTTGAAACACGAAGTCTAGGGATTTGAAGCCCACGTTCTACCGCTTCGGTGAGCGTTGGGTTGACTAAACACTAGATATGTCACTATGTACCAACAACTAAATATTGAGAAAGAAGCCGACTAGATACTAGTCGGCTTCTTTTTTTAGCAAAAGTGTCCTGATTAATATCACAGCGTTGCGGAAATATAGGCAGCACACTAAAAATACAATTGGAAACTTTTCTATGCTTAATAAAATATTCTTAAGTAGTTTATTTGTTTCACTGCTTGCTGTACCTACGTTGGCAGAAGATTCATCATTCTTGGATACAAAATCCAGAAAAATAATTACCAATAGAGCTTGCAAGCGACATGCTAGTAGACAATATACCGATAGAGAAGAGTGGAATTATATATGGGATCTTGTAACAAACAATGCAAAATTACAACCTCATCTTCAAATTGAGTCAAGCATGGATGAAACAGTTGTAAAATATGCACGATCTGAAAATGAATTAGCAGATGAAATTAACACAAGAAAAATCAAGGAAGAAACAATACTAATTATTGAATCAGTTACTCGAAAATGTCGTTGAATAAAAAAGTTAGCAACAATCAAAATGTCCAATACAACAGCAACTCTACTTTGTCTATTTGTCGGAATTCCTTGGATTGCTGGATCTTGTGGTGCGTTTGATAGCCCAGAGCAAAAACAACATAAAAAAATGTTGCATGAAGATACGCAATATCGGGCAGATTTTTGCACAGCAACAAGTAAGGATTTTGATGAAGCATACCGATGTATGTACCGTTATTGATAATAAATCCAACAACCCAACCTCAAAAATCATGCTAGAAAAAGAAATCGAAGTCACCGCAGCAACAGACATCAACTATCTAGAACGGAAGAATATTCAACTGCGCGGTGAGATTCAATGTTTAACCGATCGAATCACCGGACTAGTTAAAGAAAATGAGAGCTTGAGAAAAGAAGCAACTATTCATCGGCTGGTTGGCAAAGTAATTGAAAAGGTCAAAAGTTTTCTAAATAGTTTCAAAAGCATCTGGACTATTTTAGATTTTAGCCAAAAACTAAAATAAGCTCGATTCTTATTCAAATTTTAGCTTCTTAGTTTGTCATAAAAATCTTTTATTTCGTCCCTTCGGCGATAATTGCAAGGTTGTTCAGGTTGCTTAGGTTGTTCAGGCTGAGAAATAAATTCTATCCCAACTTTGTCGAGCGCACTTATCCATCCGTCGATAAATAGATACATCTTGTTCGCGATTGTCGATATCAGCTAACTTGTCTTTAATTATTTCGATCGTTCGATTATCATCCTCGATCGCTTCTTTGATATCTCGCCTAATAATAACTTGAGTATTCTCAGGTATTTCCGTCCATTTAGATCTGAGTAGATCGCAACATTCGCCCACGGCATAACTACGTCTCGTTAGACAATAGCGAGTATGGTTAATCAAAACTGCATGGAGTTCTGAATCGTTAAAAGTAATTGTATTTGCTTGCATTGTTAACTTCTCCTATTGCGCCGCTTTTGCCTTTTAGTTTGATGAGATTGACTCTTGCTTGATGTTGTCAAAACTCGATCTATCGAAATAATATGTTTAGCAAGATTTGGCAATCTTTCATGATATGTTATGGCATCGAACACTGCCAGCATAGTCATGGTTGTAACTAGTGATTTGTTTTTCAACTTACTGTAAAGCCTCCACTCTCAACCCAACCAGAATAACGATCGAGCATGTCCACTGCTCTCACCCTCACCAAATAATTTCCTGCGACTAAAGCAATATCTAAATCATTATAAGAGGTCGTATCCGCCCAGACCCACAGACCACCATTTAATTGATATTCTATCCGATATTCCTTAATTCCAAAGCTCGTGGCTGGCTCCCAGAACACCGTTACAAAACCAGTATTAATTTCTACCTGCACAATTCCAGGTGTATCGGGAATTGTCGGAAACGGACGCACCGGAGCCGCAATATTTAACGTTCCAGTACTATCGGCGATCGCATACTTACTTGGAGCGTGAGCCGTAGCTGTTACCGTAAAGTTTTCCTCTGATTCAGAGATAGCTAACACCCGAAATAATTGTGGGACGATATCCCCAGCTAATAGCCAAATTGTACCAGGATCGGGGATAACAGTAAGGCTGGTACCATAATTGATAATATCAGTACTGCTAGCAGTCGTCGGGGTAAAGGTGTGGAGTAAAGTTTGGATACCCAAATCATTAACCACATATAGGTAATAAACCTGTCCAGCTAATAACTCCACCGGAGCATCCAAAGCAATATTATTAGCTGTTGCCGAAATTACCCGACCACCAATCCGCTTCCTCAGCCTGGTACTATCAGCAATCTTGATAATTTCCCCAGGACGGATTAACGCCCCCTCAGCACCTACCCGAAAACTCACAGTTTCCTTCTCTAATTGTTCGGTAGCTAACACCCATTTAGCCGTCCGTTTAGCCTGTCCCGCACTCGTACAACCATACGCCTCAAGTTCGATCGGGCGATACCCATATTTAAGGATATTCGGGTCATCCAATACTGATTCCAGCTTGATTTTCCCATAATCATTTACGTCAATCCAACTAACGATCGCGGCCGTGTGTCGCACAGCTAAATCGGTAGATTTATAGTTAAATGGGGCACTGGTCATCATCCCATTATCATCAAATTCAGTGACGGTATTCGCCTCAGTGTAGATCCGTGGCTCCGCCGTCCCTGGAGCATCCTGAGTCACATAAACTTGCCCCCCGCTCCAATAACTCATCCCCCGAAATATCGATGAGAGATTATTAATTACCTTGAAAGCGTCCTCTTGGGAGCGAATGTAAACATTGCAGGTAAAGCGTGGTTCAGTCCCAGCAGCCCCATTATCCACCAACTGATCGCAGTACTGAGCAATCTTATACAGGCTCCACTTATCGACGGCAGCCGCGTTGATATACCGCCCTGCTCCGTACCTGGTAGAAGTGAGCAGATCGTAGTAAACCCAGGCTGGATTATTGGTGTAACCAACGGCAAATGTCCCATCCCAAATCCCTGTATAGGTGCGAGTAGTCGGATTATAGTTACTGGGGTACTTGAGATCGTTTTTACCCTGCCACATCACCGCTACCTTGGGCGATTGGCGAAAATATTCAGCATCCACACTCAGTCCCAACAGCGAACTATTCGGATACCTAAGCCGACTAGCTTTGAGTGAAGTGTACGTTTGCCAGTAGATCTTATTTTTGTCCCCAGTACCCGTAACTGGTGGGTCTGTTGTGAGTCGGGTAACTCGAATCTGCCACGTTGCTGTTCCGCCTGGAAGGGTAATCGTATCGTTCCAGGAATAAAACCCAGCCGCTTTCCCCGACTCGGTACGATTCACCACCTCTACAAACGCCCCAAAGTTAGTAGACAGTTCAATTTTGTACTGTACGCTAGTCGATCGAATGTTCCCTTGGTCGTCAATATTCCGAAACTCTGGAGCCACGAATCGAATTCTGACCGAATCCAGAGTTCCTGAAAATTGCCGCGTTACCGCCCCCCGACTAGCCGAAATTTCTACCTGGACATCAGTATCAGCTTCGATCGAATTGAAGCCCCCAATGGCTGCTTGGCTTTGAGTTCCGAGAGTGTAATTGATGACGTAATTCCCAGCGGGGAAATTAATGGTGTTATCTGGATTTTTAATTGGGGTGTCATCGATGTAAAAACTCTTGAACACATCCCCATCGACAGGGCCTAAGACTGAGCCTTCGCACACCAACATTAACACCCGCAAATAATCACGGCTGCGGAGGGTATTAGGCTCTTCTGTTCCCCCGCCGCCACCACCGCCAGCAAGGAGAATGGGATTACGAATTGGCGAAGCTGGCTGTGGGAACAGTGAAGGTTGAGACATATCGAGCAACTCCAACGGTAAATCTAAATTCATCGATATAGCCCAACAATCGACGATTGAGCGTACTCACATCTTGAGTAATGCCAATTAGGAAAGGTAGAGCCGGATTACCCAGAGATCCTGTATAGGCGATCGAACCTAATGGCACCCCATCCACAAAGCAATTAATCGTATCTGCCACCGTATCCACACAGACAGCTAGATGTTTAAAGACTGGTGAAACAGTCGAGAGAGTATAGGCCCAGTTAGCCGTAAACGTATCACTCACAAACCTAAACTCTTGGGTCGTGTGGTCGTACAGCCAGTAATAACCCAGATTAGTAGCAAAGTCGTATCGACTCATTAACGTGGTCTGGTTGAGCGTATTTGATGCATCTGGAGTATAAATCTGGTATTGCCCTTCGATCGTTACACTACTGCCACCAGCTAATAACGCCGTAGTTGCTGGGACAGAGATATAAGATCCACCAGCCACCCCACTCATGTAGAAACTGTGCGAGCCGAATTTCTTGGTGGTGGATGAGAATGCCGAACTCACCACCCCACCAGGGACAGTATTACCCTTCGCATCAGTCAGATTCCCGTCCAGATGCAACAACATCTTCGTTGCCGTAGGATAGGGATCTACCTCTGGAGTCAAACCACCAGCCCAACCAACACCGCCAGCCGCATCACCTAATGGGATGTCCTCACTGTAAACCGTCGCACTAATCGGAATCAGATCGTTGATATAGCACTTACCATAGAGAATCGGCACAGCCAAACCTTGATACCCCCGCTGCGCTGCTCTGTCGATCGTCTGGCTGTCTGCCTTCCGGTTATCAGGCGTGGGAGTGAGTAATTGCGCCAAACCATCTAAAGCAAGTTTGGCACCAACCAAACCAAAGGTACTGGCAGATAACAAAAATCCACCAGGCAGCAGAAACGAAAATCCAATCAATGCAATCCCGGCAATAATCCGCCCAACCCCATCCCCCACCTTAACCCGTGGAGCAATAATCAGCCGATCGGTTTTCATCCTGAGATCTAAACCATCAGCC
Source organism: Chamaesiphon sp. (assembly GCA_041738715.1). Classification (GTDB taxonomy): domain Bacteria; phylum Cyanobacteriota; class Cyanobacteriia; order Cyanobacteriales; family Chamaesiphonaceae; genus Chamaesiphon. Next base: position 4,961 of record JBGSPI010000015.1, on the reverse strand, counting down.
ACCATTCCCAGCGGATCGTCATCAACTATTTGCCAACCCACACCAGCCTTAGCCGCATCATACAGATAGTCCAGAAAACCATCTAATTGCGCTGCCAACGCTCTAAATGCCTCAGCCGGAGTGTTGATATCTAGTCGATATTTGCGCCCAAATCGCTGCCCTAATGCACCCAGTAGCTTAACCTCGACCAACATATCTGAGTACCCCCACAACATGCCGCTCCCAGAATCCCCCGTACGGCTCAATGCTTGACTTGCGATCGAGACCATGGTGCATAAACTCTTGCTTGTCCGAATCGAATATCAACCCCAAATGATTCGGATTAGGACTAGCAATCTGCATCAACAATACATCCCCAGCCTGAAATCTAATCCCATAAGGTGAAAGTCTGGTGAATCCTTGCCCCTCAAAACTCTCGCAAAACACATTCCAATCCTCTCGCCTCGTCTCTCCAGATTCGCACCGTGCGAAATCATCCAGCCTAATCCCTCGGCAATGAAAATACCAATCTCGAACCAGAGCGTAACAATCCTGCAAGCCATAAATCCAATCCCGTCCCACAAAATCCCCACCAGTGGGATTACCAATAATAAACTTATCTGACTCCACACAATAGAGAACAAATGGGATATTAAGCTGCTTACAAACCAAAACATCCTGTTGAGAGAAGTTAGAATCTTTTGCGTGAGAGTGGTACATGAAAACAATCCCTTCCGCTTCCGCCTTGGCATAACTGAGCGGATCGATTTCAGCAAAATGCAATGGTTCAGCAGCAGTGTTGTCGATCGGCATTATCCCTTTGTTAGTCAGGAATCCACATACCTCCTCTGGGTAAGATTTACCTGCTAAATATCTAATTCGTTGCTTAATTTCTTCAGTTAGCATTGGTTTTAAGTTTTACGAAGTAAATCCACGCCGGGGAATCCAGAAAAGTTAACTAGCTGTGGACTAGGAAAGTGAGCCTCGCAGTCTGTTAATGTTTTCGCACAAGTAGGCAGACTTCCCGTATAGCCACATTCACTACTCTTGTAAATCCAACCACAAATATCTCTTAAAATCACCCTGTTTGGTAATTTACAGCCTTGCAAATCAAAAGAACTCCGCAAATCAAAAGATACTGATAATTGGTTTTCACTATAGCCACTAATAAACCAAATATCTGGCTCTGTAATTGTGTAATTATCTCCAACTTGATTGAGATGATCTGGAGTAGTTACAAACCTCGTTACCGTCGCTCCAACTAACCCATCATATTCACTGATTAAGTCGCTAAATAGTCCGAATACGTTCGAGACAGTTAATGTGGGAGTTGGTAATTGTCCCCGCCCAGATATCTCAAAGCCCTCAACTTTTACAGGCAATTCTTGAAAGGATTGGTTGTCAAAAATAATTGCACCAACCTTATTTTCAGCATGAAAGCGATATTTATCAGCCACTCCCAAAGCAGCTAAATCGATTTCATACAGATGGACTTTGGCATCCTGAATTAGGTTTGTTAGGCTCATTTCGCTTCCTCAAAAATTCCGTAGATTTCTTCACGGACTATTCTTAAAGCCTCTGGACTGACCTTTCGTTTATCTCCTGGTGCTGATTCCATCTCCTTAAACTTCTTCTCGATCGCTGCGAGCATCTTGACTCGATGATCTCGCACAGTAACAGACGATCGACTCAAGGAAGCAACCATCGTCCCCACATCTTTAATCGTCAATTTCTCGTGATTCTCATCGTCAAGATCGAGGTTCAGCAGGAACTGAAAAGCCTTCTGTTGAGTCAGTCGAATGACAGCATCAGAAAGGGCATTTTCATCATCTCCAACCTCTGCACAGATTGCTTTCGCCTGTTCCGTAATGGTCTTGATTTGGGACAAGCTTTCCTGAAAGTCCTTGCCATACCGATGGACAGAGGATCGAGAAATTTTGTAATCATTGTCGTTCAGCCACTCTGCTAAACCAGTGTAATTTTGAAAACCAGAATTGAGCAGCCGCTTATCTAGCTCTGCTTTGATTTCTGGTGGAAGAGTAAATACACTCGATCGCTTCACTGTTTACCCGCAAATACTAAATCTCCAGGCAAGATAGTCACGGTGTAAATTCCGTCCTGGGGTGGATATTGTTGAATCAACTGCATCGCCTTGTAGTGAGCAGTTTTAAACTTCCGCACTAAGCAACCAGCCGAATCTTTGTTAATGGTGTCAGCCTCATAGCCATAGTGAACATTTACGCCATAATTGCCGCTTACCTCAACATCCCCAATCCGAGTCCCATCCTCGTTGTTGTCTCGGTAGCCTCGAATCGATCGACACTGACGCAACGCTGGATATTGTTTAAAATGCGATCCAATTTCCCACGCCGTATATTGCCCAAATTTAATCCTGAATGCCCCCTGTGGGTTCATCCTGTTGGTGGTGTAAAACACTCCAGGCTCACAAGTAGCCGAGGCATTATGCACCATCGTCGCTTTATCGGTGTCGGCATCATAGTCAATGATCAATGCTCGATCGTTCCACCGATCTTTCCGAAATTCATTGGGGACAGGGTTCCCATTCTCGTCACAATCCTCGACAAATACTTGGTTGCGACAGAGGATGGTGTAACCCATCTTCTTCATATAGGCGATAACGCTGGTGGCAAAATCCATCGGAGGGTGTTGGAAATAATGCCCCAGTCTATGTCCAATCCCACTTTCCCTCTAGGGTGTGGGATTGCTGAGTGGAATTCGCACCGTGCGATTTTGCACACTAGAACCAATCGAGTCAACCAAGCCATAATCGCTCATCCCGATTAATCCCGAACCTTGGCTACCTTCACCACTCCACCGATCCTAGAAAGAATTTGGAACGGCTTAACCAGCATCTTCCAAACCCCCACGCCAGGGCAAATGCGACCAGTCTCAAACTACATGGTTAGCAGTGACCAAACCGATATTGGGCGCAACTACGACCTCGAAATTAGTGAGCCGATCGTCAGATCGCCAGACATCGCTACTCCCTTGGCAGAAATGATGGAGTATTGCCCCGAAGTAACCACAACCCTGAATGAAATCTGTGGGTCAATCTGGGCCAGTGATGATGGGGATGACTTAGGGTTTAGCTTATCCGACGAGATAACACCAGGAGTAAACATCGACCCAGAAGTTAAAAAAATTCTGGACAGGCTAATTGATGAAGTAATTGGTGGCACAACGCTCGAACTGGCAGCCGAACGAATGCTTCAGTGGGGTGATGCTTTTGGGGGGATTGGAGTGAACACCAAGCTGATGCAAATCGACAGGTTAACTTTCCTGCCCACCTGGGAGATGTTTCGGATTGAAGATAATCAAGCCAGGTTACTAGGCTACGAGCAGCGCAAGTATTTGTCAGACCATGAATTCGGACTATTTCACCCTCTAACTGTTTGCCACTGGCGATATCGGCGCAAAATGCTCTACGGTCGATCGCTCTATAAAGAGTCGATCGACGATTGGTGTCGGCTCAAGGATGCAGTCGAGGACTTGGCTAAAGCAGCAAGATCGATCGGCATCAACCCCAACGTGCATAGGTTGCCAGATGGATGCGATGAAGAGTATGCCAAGGCGTATAAAGACCAATACGAAGCAGCCAAACGACTGGGCAGTGTCACCGATTTCTACCTCATGCCCACAGCCGATGTTGCCAAAGTCGGCAACCTTAATCCTGACCTCACGGCCCTAGCAAATAACGTTTTGCTCTGGCGACAGCGCATCATTATGAGTTCTAGGGTGCCAACTTACTTGGTGGGCATCCACAACCCTGGAGCCAAAGAAATCGCTGGACAACCTGCTCTTGCCTACGCCAGATTTATCAACTCCATCCGCAGGCAAATCACCAGTGGAATCCGGCAAATCTGCGATCTAGAACTAGCCTTACACGGCTTGCCCAAAGAACGATGGCAGTACTCGATTACCTATCCGCGCATTGGTGTTAATCCCTACGGCAGGAGTTCTAGTACACCAATCGACGAAACCACATTAATTACCGACGAGGATAGCTAATTGGACAAACTTACCTTCACCAATCAATCACCGCTGCCAGATTTAATCGACCCAGTGGTGAATTCTGAAACCGTCAGACAAGCGATCGAAGCTTGGGTCGCTAACCCACCTGATGCAGATTTTACAAATATCCTCACCGCCGAACCCGATTCCTGATGTTAGAGTTTATCTTCGACAAAATCTCTCAAAGATATCGTTACAAAGACAGCGGTAAGTTCGTTGGCAAGAAAGCAGTCGAAAATTTAACGGTTAAAGCGATCGTCCAAGTCGAGAACGATCTTAGAACAATCACCGATCTATTAATTGAAGGGAAAATCGAAGTCAAAGCATGGGAATCAGCCAGTCAAGCAGCCCTAAAAAATCTTCACACCTGGAACTACCTCCTTGGTGCTGGGGGAGAAAAGCAGATGACCCAATCCGATTATGGGGCACTAGGTCAAAAGCTCAAACAGGAGTACGGTTACCTCCGAGAGCTAGCGCAAGAATTGATACGGGGAGAATTAAGCGAAGCCCAATTACGCGCGAGGATGGCTCAATATGCTTCGAGTGGAGGTACGACCCACGAATTAGCCAGAGCTAAAAATCATAAGAAGGCTGGCTATTTATGGGAAAAACGACTTCGCACCAAAATCAATTCTTGCGAATCTTGCTACACCTACGCTGAAATGGGCTGGCAACCGATCGCCACCCTGCCAGAAGCTGGACAAAAGTGTGAATGCCGATCTAATTGTGGTTGCTATAAAGTCTTTTCCAGGAATTTAACCAAACCAGGTGACTCGATTTTAGATCATCAATTTGGCTGGATCAACCCTATCGTGACATATCTAGTGTTTAGTCAACCCAACGCTCACCGAAGCGGTAGAACGTGGGCTTCAAATCCCTAGACTTCGTGTTTCAACCGCCATTGCCGCCATGCAAACAAGTTTGTATTTTGGTCTTACATCGCGTCCAGA
>JBGSPI010000159.1:0-49035 GCA_041738715.1 Chamaesiphon sp. | reverse complement strand
TGAAGCTTACCTCCAAATGTTGCATCTGGTACAAGGTCTATTTGACCAAAACCGTAGCTGTGAGCAAGTTTTGGAGGTGCTGATGCCTGCTTGATCTCCTCAATCATATTTTTCTCTGTTCGTAACTTGCCAAGTGCTGTGGAAAATATCTTTATAGGATTTGGTAGCAAATAAACCGATGACTTCATGGCTCGATCGAGATCTGACGGAGTTTGAAGTCAAGAGGATGAGGCGTTGCTCTGTTTATCTTGTCATCTTTGTTTAAGGAGTATGATGCGATCGCTAGAAGTAAAACCAGTATTGCTAAACGTTGCCGATTTGAAGCTGCGGGTTACGCCGGAGGAGTTTGCTCGGCTCTGTGAACTAAATCGCGACCTGCGATTAGAGTTAACCAACGATGGAGAATTAATTGTTAGGCCTCCTACTGGTGGTGAAACTGGAACAGGAGTTACGCAGTTGGAGAAAGAGTAAACAAAGGAGCAGTCAAATAAGAGCGAACAGCATCACGAACGATACTGAGTTTGGACTCATACCAACTGATGCCAGTGTTGAACCAGTGCATTTCCAGGCGCAGGAAAGCACGAATGGAGAAGCCAATATGGTTGCGTTGGGCGCGAGCCGAGCGAGCAAAACATTTATCAACACCGCAACACTGTTTTAAGCCGCGATGGTATTCCTCAATCGACCACTCATATTCCGCCCATTGCAGGCGTTGTAGCTGATTCATTGATAGGTTGTTTGTAGCCCAATAATCAATGTCACCGTCTGGAGCAACAATCTTGAATACGAGCACAAAACCGTAACCTTTGAGATGAACCACAGTACCATTGGGGGAGATTTCCACCTCACTAATGGGGCGATTGCCCATCCGGTCGGGATTGACCTGTCGATTGCATTTGAGTCGAGTTAACCACGTCCAGCCATAGGTGTTAATCAGTTTGAGATTTTCTAAACCACTAAACCAACTGTCAAATGCCACGCATTGGGGTTGAAATCCTCTCTCCTTGGCTGTTGCCAGCATTACTCGAAAAGGTCGTTTTTAGTCGCTCCATCTACTTGCTTCTCATAGAGCCGATAGTCGCAGGGGATGTGTTTATCCCCGTCCGACCATAGCAGAGTAGTCAAGTTAATGCCGCGCACTACTCGTTTGTGTCTTCCCGACCACTGCCGCGACACTAAGTCCATCTTTTTGGCAAACCATTTGTCCATCATCGTATCGTCTAGCACCAGTATTCCTTTTGTCAGATTGACAAAGGCTTTTGACTCTTGCCATAACTCTTCTGGGTCTGGTTCTACTCGATGTAACAGCCTGTTGATGGCATCATGAGATGCGCTACTATCTGTTAGTGGTTGTACTCTTTCGGCTTCGCTGCAACTATAGACCTTTTGCGTGGCGATGAGAAAGTCGATGTACTCTATCGCTGTGTATTTGGCTAGGTTCATTCCTCTGATGCTAGCTCATTTCTCCTCCAACTGCGTAACTCCTGTGGAAAACGAAACTCAAAACTTAATGCTCGACTTGTAGTCTGGAATGAGCAGACTGGACTAGGTGAGGTCTTTGATTCCTCAACGGGCTATGACTTTTCAGCATTTGGTGGCAGAAATCCATCGCCAGATGTTTCCTGGATCGAGAAGTCGCGGCTAGAGGGGATCGATATTTCTGGCTTTATTCCAGTCGTGCCCGATTTTGTCATCGAACTGCGCTCGAAAAGTGACCCGCTCAAGGATGTGCAAACCAAGATGGAAGAATATCGTCGAGTGGGAGTGCGCTTAGGTTGGTTGATTAATCCGCAACAGCAGCAGGTTGAAATTTACCGTCTGGGTCGGGATGTGAATGTGCTACAATCTCCGGTTAGTCTGAGCGGTGAGGATGTACTCCCTGGGTTTACGCTCGATCTCAGATCGATTCTTTGAATCTTGCATTTCATAATTCATTTTTTTGCCGCACCATGTAACCTTTACTCAAGATGAGTTATTAAATTGCTACACTGAGGTTTTTAATACCGAATCACCCGATCGATTGCTTAAATTCGGGTTGACTATATCGGTCATCCCACAGATTATTCATCAGAGAGGTCTGGGTTATACAGTCACTGAGTGAATACACATAGCCTTGCTTTGTAACACAAAACTACTTATCAGTTATCATCAATATTATAGTCAGTATGTCGATTCTGTGACAGAGTTCGCTCACAGAATTATGACCAAAGCACTAATCCGTGTTCCCTAATGCAACTGACAGCTTTTTCTGCTAAGGTAAAGTATTGTAAATTAAATTAATAATAGATTAATCTTCCTTTGTAAATGATATTACGCCGTCTGTTAGGATCTGTAATTGCGATCGTGTTGAGCCTGTCTCTATGGTCGATCGCTTCGCCCGCGCAAGCCTATGACAACCCCGAGCTTTTGCCCAAAGAGCAAACCCCCATCATCGATCTTGCTAAGAGTTTTACCGCTATTCAGGAACATAAATTAGTCAAGGAAATCGATGCCTTTGAAGCTGACACGGGCTGGAAACTACGGATCTTAACTCAATACGATCGCACTCCTGGACGTGCAGTAAGTCAATATTGGAACCTAGATGAGAAAAGCGTCCTAGTCGTAGCCGACACTCGCGGGGGTAATATTCTCAACTTCCGCGTCGGCGATGATGTGTACAAGCTCATGCCCAGAACCTTCTGGATCGAACTTCAGACCAGATTTGGAAACTTATACTATGTTCGGGAAAATGGCGAGGATAACGCGATTCTAGACTCTCTAGCCGCCGTTAAAACTTGTCTAGTGCAGGGTGGCTGCAATGTTGTGCCCGGATTGCCAAAAGAACAGTGGTTGCTCACCCTCACTACGTCGATTCTGGGTGGGGTAGTCTGCGGTTTTGCCGGACAATCTCGGAGCAAGACTGAAGGGGGATTTTCTTGGCAGTGGGCATTGATTTTTTCACCATTGTGGGGGATTCTATTTATTGCTTTTGGCATCGCACCTGTGATTACCCGTACCTCTGAATGGTTGCCCCTACTGCGAAATTGTTCTGGATTTGCGATCGGGGTTTTAGTTGCCTATCTTTCGCCGATGTTGGCTCAACAAAATTCACCAGAGGAAATGTAACATACCCTCATAAAGCTAGGCAGGCAATTTTGGGTTTATTCGACAAGCGGTTAAGAGATGAGTAAGATTGTGCTGGGCACTGTTCAGTTAAAGAGTGGTATATTGAAAGCCACGGAAGGAAAGGAGTTCAAGCATAGTCATGGGTCGAGGAAGATAGCCCATCGCCATAGCTGGAGTCTGGTTTTTCGATAAGCCCCAATGGGGTCGAACCCAGTTGTGAATTAATCGTTGGACATCTAAAGCTCTCTGTAATCCTTTAACAACCTTGGCATAGTGATTTTGTCTGCGGTGATAAGCATTGATTATGCTTCCTCCCAATCTGGATATCACTGTTCCAGTCGCTCTAATCCCTAGTCCTTCACTGGATTGAAAATGCACGGCGAGAACTGGAGAAAACAGAGAATGCAGGCGACAGGTTCACGATCGAAGAACTCAGCGAACGATCGCGGTTATCTCTCGACCATGACAAAGGTTTTAGCCGCTCGGATCGGCGTGGATAAGCAAACATTGGATCTGGTGTTTGTGGCTTTTGGGTTGCAGATGGAACGCGCCGATTATCAGCAGCCCGAGCAGAATGAGGAACCAGCAGAGATTCAGACCGATTCCTCAGCAACACAAGTAATCGATTGGGGTGAAGCGATCAATGTTTCGATGTTTTACGGGCGAGATCCAGAAATTACTACGCTGACAACTTGGATTCAACAGGATAACTGTCGCCTGATTGCCCTGTTGAGTATGGGGGGGATTGGCAAAACCGCTCTATCGGTCAAAATCGCCCAGCAACTCCTGCAAACCAATCGACACTTTGAATTCATCGTCTGGCGCACGCTTCGCAATACTCCACCCCTAGAATCGCTACTAATTGACATCATCCAAGTGCTGTCCTGTCAGCAAGAGAATTTAGTCTCGGTGCCGATTCCCACCCTCTTAAATCGGTTGCTGTATTACTTGCGATCGTATCGCTGTTTGCTGGTGTTAGACAATGGCGAAACCATTTTGCAGAGCGGGGAATTTGCCGGAGTCTATCGTCAAGACTACGAAGCCTGTGGCGAACTGCTCGCGATTGGCGGGCAGGATGGGATGGTACAGATCTGGCAAGCAGCGACAGGGCAACTATTATTCGCCATCCAAGCGCATACAACCTTTGTTTTGGCTCTGACTTTTAGTCCCGATGGCAAAATGTTAGTGAGTGGCTGTATCGGTGGTGGAATTAAATTCTGGGATGTGAATACGGGTGAATGTCAGCAGACGTGGGACAAAGGCAGAATCTGGACATTGGCTTTTAGTCCCGACGGGCGATTATTAGCGGCGGGGTTGAGCGATCTCGATCACTCGATTTGTATTTGGGATGTGCGGACGGCAGAATGTCTGAAAATCTTCATCGGGCATTCTGCCCCAGTCTGTGGCATTGCTTGTGCCCCACACCCCATCGACAATCGACAACTGATGGTGACGACCGGGCAAGATTCTGTAGTGAAGATTTGGGATGTCGAAAGTGGCGATTGCCTGCATACTTTGACCGAACATACCGGACAGATTTGGTCGGTGTGTTTTCATCCTCAAGGCGATCGATTTGCGACCTGTAGCTTCGATCGTTCCATCAAGATTTGGGATGTAACAACGGGTGCTTGTCTCCAGACACTAGGTGGTCATACCAAAGAAGTATCTAGAGTTAGATTCAGTCCCGACGGTCATTTATTAGTCAGTGCCTGTGCAGATCGCACCGCTCGGCTGTGGGACATTGTAAGTGGCAAATGTCTGAAAGTATTGCAAGGACACCTAGATTCAGTTTGGGCGGTAGAATTTACCGCAGGTTATCTTGGTTCCACGCAGAGATTGGGTAGTTTGATCGCTGGACAAGTCCTCGTGAGTATCGGATTGGATCGCGCCATGAAGTTTTGGGATGTCAGTCACCAGTACCGATCCGATCCACTGCAATACTTCTCGGTTAAGAAATGCTAGCGACTGAAGTCGCTGCTAGTGATGCAAAGTCCGCCGACGCGGACTAATTAATTTTTAGCTTAACCGAGAAGTATTGCGATCCACTGTCGATCGATCCAGCCTCGATTTCTGGTCATTGTCTGAAAACCATTCAGGGTGGTGGTACGGGGATTCGCGCCTTAGCAATCCATCCCGATCGGCTATTATTCGCCAGTGGGGGGATGAGTGAATCGATCTATGGGATCTAGGCGATCGCTCCGAATCTTACCAGCCAACCGGAAAATGTCTCCAAAAACTTACCGTTCGCAACTCAAATACCTGGACGATTGCCTTTCATCCCCAAGGTAAATGGTTAGCCAGCGGACACATGAATAGCGATCGCACCGTTCGGCTGTGGGATGTGGATACTGGTGAGTGTTTGCACGTATTAACAGGTCATACCAACGGTGTTACGTCAGTCGGCTTTCTATCGACTGACAATTCATCACCAATTCTGGCAAGTGCTAGTTTTGATGGTACGATTCGATTGTGGGATCTAAAAACGGGCGAATGTCTGAATATATTCCGTCCCGATCGACTTTATGAAGGCACGAACATCGCTGGGATAACTGGACTAACAGCGGGTGAGATTGCGACGCTGAAAAGTCTTGGTGCTGTTTAAAGTATCGATCGATTCACCAGATGAATGTCTGGAGTGTTTGTATTTATTTGTCTCGATCGAGAGCGTGTAAAAGACAACACTTTTCGTGATCGAAAAACACCAGCAAAATGCAAAATATTTTTTCAATAACTCATCCTTAACCTAGTGCTGATATTCTGAGCTTGTCATAGTTTGACGTGTCAAAACCGAATAGTAATATCAATTCTCCAGCTACATTTGCTAACCGAAGATAACTAGATAAGCTCATCATGGAAACTCCGATCGTTACGCTCACAGGTTTTGCATCTCTCCCCGCTGACACATTCGCGGCTGGCCCACAGTCGGGTAAGGCTATTACCGGAAATACCAATGGCAAAACCGTGCCATTTGCGGCTCAACCAGTCCAAGGATTTAGTGGCGTTCAAGCTGCTGATGGCAATTCTTTTTGGTATTTAGCGGACAACGGTTTTGGGGCTAAGGATAATAGTGCTGATTTCCTCTTGCGATTGTATCGTTTAGATCCTAGCTTCCAAGGTTATGAAGCTCAAGGTGATGGCAGCGTTAAAGTCTTAAATTTCATTCAATTCTCCGATCCTGACAAGAAAGTACCCTTCAATATTACGAATCAAAATACCAGCGATCGCCTCCTAACTGGTGCCGATTTTGACCTAGAATCCTTCACGATCGCCAAAGATGGTACATTCTGGGTTGGTGAAGAATTCGGCCCCTATTTACTCCATTTTGATGCGACTGGTAAATTGTTGGATGCACCAATTCCGACTCCCAATCCAGCGGCGACGATGCTCAAAACATTGGGTGGCAAAACGCCGATCGCGATCGGACATCGTGGTGCTAGTGGCGAGTTACCAGAACACACTTTAGGTGCTTATAAACTCGCGATCGAACGTGGCGCGGACTTCATCGAACCAGACTTAGTTTCGACCAAAGATGGTGTGTTAATTGCTCGGCATGAACCGAATATGATTAACACTACCAACGTTAAGGATCTACCACAATTTGCTAGTCGTAAGACCACCAAAATCGTCGATGGTGTAGCCGAAGAAGGCTTTTTTGCTTCCGACTTCACTTTGGCAGAAATTAAGACCATTCGGGCGATTCAACCTGCCAGCGAACGGTCGCAAGTCTTTAATAACTTGTACGAAATTCCCACACTCGAAGAAATCATCGGTCTAGTCAAACAAGTAGAAGCCGACACTGGTAAGAAGATCGGCATCTATCCTGAAACCAAACACCCCACTTTTCACGATAATCTCAAATTATCGTTGGAAGAACCCCTCCTGGCGACTCTCCAAAAGACTGGCTTTACTGACCCCACCCGCGTCTTTATTCAATCCTTTGAAGTGTCCAACCTCAAGGAACTCAATGGCAAAACTAATCTACCCTTGGTACAGTTATTGGATGCTTATGATGTTGCCCTCGATGGTTCGCTAATTTATCAGGATGTCAACAAACAACCCTATGATTTCACCGTCAAGGGTGACAAGCGCACCTACGCCGACTTACAGACCAAAGCAGGCTTGGCAGAAATTGCCACCTACGCCGATGGAATTGGCCCCTGGAAACCGATGATTATCTCCAGCAAGGGTGTCGATGCCAATGGGGATGGTAAAGCTGATGATGTCAATAAAGATGGCTTGGTAGACGAACGAGATCGAACTTTACTCCCGCCTTCGTCATTAGTTGCCGACGCTCATGCTAATGGTCTGCTCGTTCACGCTTATACCTTCCGTAACGAAGCGCGACGGTTAGCATCAGACTACAACGGCAACCCCGCCGAAGAATATAAAGCCTTCATCAATGCTGGCGTTGATGGCTTCTTCTCCGACTTCCCTGGCACTGCGGACTTGGTGCGCGACCAACTTACTAGTGCGGTTGTGCGATCGCCCCAAAATCCCGATGTTCTGGCTAAAACCAAGTTCCAAACGCTCGATGGCAATGCTCCCCTAGTCCTCGGACATCGCGGTGCAAGTGGCAATCGTCCCGAACATACATTAGAGGCTTATAAACTGGCGATCGCGGATGGTGCAGATTTTATCGAACCTGATTTGGTTGTAACTAAGGATGGCGTATTAATCGCCCGTCACGAGCCGATGTTGGCGGTTGTTGCTTTAAATACCGACGGTACGATCAAGCGCGATGCTGCTGGTAAATTGGAAATTACCACCACCAATACCAGCACCAATGTTCATCTCAAACCCGAATTTGCTAGCCGTCTCACCGTCAAAACCCTCGATGGTGTCAAAGTTGGTGGTTGGTTTGCTGAAGACTTCACCCTGGCTGAAATCAAGACCCTCAATGCGATCGAGCGTCTGCCAGCCTTACGCGGTACGGCGTTTGACAATGATGGTTTAAAAGTTCCTACTCTGCAAGAAGTGATCGATTTAGTCAAGCAGGTCGAAAAAGATACCGGACGTAAGATCGGCATCTACCCCGAAACTAAGCACCCCAGCTACTTTGCATCTCAAGGAACGCTTCTTGACGGTACGACCAAGATTAATGTCAATCTCGGTCAAAAACTCGTTGATACCTTAGTTGCTAACAACTTTACCGACCCCAAACGAGTATTTATCCAATCCTTTGAAGTTGCCAACCTCAAAGAGATTAATGACAAAATCATGCCCGCCGCCAAGATTGACTTACCCTTGGTACAGTTATTCGGTGGTGCTGCGGGTAAACCTTATGATTTCACCCTTAGTGGCGATGCACGTAACTATGGCGACCTCACCAAGCCCGCAGAGTTAACCAATATCGCCAAATATGCAGCAGGTATCGGCCCCGACAAACGCCTGATTGTCCCTGCTGCTACGGTAGATGCAGACAAAAATGGTACGCCAGACGACCTCAATGGTGACGGTCAAATCAGTGATGCCGATCGCATTTTGGGTACGCCCACTACGTTAGTTACCGATGCTCACAAGGCTGGTTTACAGGTACATCCTTATACCTTCCGCAGCGAAGGTTTCTTCCTCGCGTCGGACTACAAAGGCGATCCGAAAAAAGAATTAGAACAGTTCATCAATCTGGGTGTCGATGCCTTCTTCACGGACTTCCCTGGTACTGGCGACTTGGTACGCGACAAATTTGTCGGCACGCCTGCGGTAGCCGATCTCGGCGGTTCTAAGGGCTTTGAAGGGATGGCAATTTCACCCGATAAGTCCACCCTGTATCCCTTACTCGAAGGTACGGTATTTGGCGATCCGGCTGGTTCGCTCCGTATCTATGAATTTGATGTTTCTACCGAGCAATACAAAGGTCAACTCGGCTTCTACAAAATGGAAGCAGCCGGAAATGCGATCGGCGATTTCTCGGTCATCAATAAAAATGAATACCTCGTCATCGAACGCGATAACGGACAAGGGGCAACGGCTCTATTTAAGAAGATCTACAAAGTAGATATCTCCAAAAAAGATGCTAACGGTAATGTCTACAAAGAAGAAGTCGTCGATCTACTGAATATTCAAGACCCCAACGACTTGAATAAAGATGGTAGCACCAAATTTACCTTCCCCTTCGTGACGATCGAAGATGTAGTCGTCCTCGATAACAACACGATCCTGGTTGCTAACGATAACAACTATCCCTTCTCCACCGGACGTTCGGCGACTGCACCCGACAATAATGAATCGATTATTTTGGAGCTAGCCAAACCGCTATCGGTAATTACTCAAGTATCGGGGACGACAGGTAGCGATCGCCTGATCGCCAAGGTAACACCAGGATTCGACGGTTTTAACGATCGCATCTTTACTGGTACTGGTAACGATACAGTTGATGTACCGATTGGGGGTGCCGCGACGGGCGACAACCGGATCGATACGGGGAGCGGTGCCGACACGATTTTTGTGGGGAATGGCGACAAAGCCTTCGGCAGTGCTGGTGATGATATCTTCGAGGCGAATGATGCCAAAGACTATCGACTCTCTGGCGGCGCAGGTCAAGATACCCTCTTCCTGGGTGCAAATGGTCGCGCTTTAGGTGGTGATGGTAATGACAAGTTCTTCGCAGGTAGTGGTGGCAATAACCTCCTTTCCGGTGGTGCTGGTGCCGATGAATTCTGGATTGCTAATGCAGAAATTCCTGGGGCAGCGAATACGATTTTGGACTTCCAAATCGGTACTGATGCGATCGGGATTCAGGGTGCCAAGAGTTTGGGCATCAGTGCCACCACGATTAAATTAAATCAAGTTGGATCTGATACTGCGATTAGTTTTGGTTCTCAGACTTTGGCAATTCTTACAGGTATTCAAGCTAGTAGTTTGACTCTAGGTAATGCTAGTCAATTTGTATTTGCTTAATTGTAAATCAGTTTTCTTGTTTAAATAAAATAGGCGTGATTGACAAATGAGATTATCGATTATGCCTATTTTTTCGTGTTTTGTGATCGAAACTAAGTAAAAAGATTGTCAAGAGATTAAGTAGTAGTTAAGAAGAACTAGAAGATCGGCAATCGCTATAGATCTTCAGTAAACGCGATCATTTTTATACAGCACTCATTTGAGATTAACAGTTTACTAGAAGCTTAACCGATCGATATTCACCGCAATAGCAAGATCGATCTACCGAGTCTGCTTTTATTCAAGTTCTCCATTCTGACAATAAGCTATGAATACTGCTAATGGCACCAATATTCGCTTCGCTCAGTTTAATGCGTCTCTAAACCGTAACGCTGACGGTCAACTGATTAACGATCTATCCAACCCTGTAATTCCCGATACAAGAGCGATCGGGGCGGCCGATAGTCCCAACCGAAATCAAGCATTGCGAGTACAGCAAGCCAAAAATGCCGCCGAAATCATTCAACGCAATAATCCCGATGTGTTATTGATTAATGAATTCGATTTTAATACGGCAAATCCTACTAAAGCTGTCGAACTATTTATTAATAATTTCCTCAAGGTTGGACAGAATGGAGCCAGTCCAGTTTATTACAAATATTTTTATATCGCGCCGAGTAATACTGGTATTCCATCGGGTTTCGATCTAAATAATAATGGCAGTACTGTTACGACTCTGACCGATGGCATCGGCGATAACGGTTATGGTGATGACTCATTTGGGTTTGGTAACTTCCCCGGTCAATTTGGGATGGTGGTGTTATCGAAATACGAGATTGATACGCCTAACGTGCGAACCTTTCAGAATTTTCTCTGGAAAGATATGCCAGGAAATTTACTCACCACCGATCCGACAGTAGATAATCCGACTACGCCAGTTAATGAAAATCTGAATGGTTTCTATTCCGCGGCTGAAATTGAGAAATTGCGGTTATCTTCCAAGAGCCATTGGGATGTGCCGATTAAAGTCAATGGCGAAACAGTTCACGCGCTAGTTAGTCACCCCACGCCGCCTGTTTTTGATGGCACTGAAGACCGCAATGGGAAGCGAAATGCTGATGAAATTCGGTTCTGGGCGGATTATGTTTCGCCAGGTCAAGGGGGCTATATTTATGATGATCAAGGTGGCAAAGGGGGCATCGCTGGCGGCTCTAGTTTTGTGATTATGGGCGACCAAAATGCCGACCCCCGCGATGGCGATAGCTACAATAATGCCGTCTCACAGTTATTGCGGAATCCCAATATTAATACTAATTCGATCCCGACTAGTGCGGGTGCGCCCCAACAAGCTACGCTTCAGGGTGCTGTTAATAATACCCAAACTGGTAATCCGGCGTTTGATACGGCGGATTTTGCTGATAGCGGTACCAATCCTGGTAATTTGCGGGCTGATTATGTGTTGCCTTCGGCAGATTTGACGATTAATAATAGCAGCGTGTTTTGGCCATTAAATACCGATCCGACGTTCGCACCTGTGGGCGTATTTAATGGGGCTTTACCTGGTGGCTTTGCGACTTCCGATCACCGTCTAGTATTTGCCGATGTCCAAGTGGGTATTACGCCGAGTGGAAAATCGACCGCTGATACCAGTTTTGTCGGTCAAACGACTTTCCCGACTGGATTTATTCCCGCAGGTGCGGCAGGGAAAATTAATGGTGTAGATGTGTCCCTGGGTGGTCTGTCGGGCGTAACTTACGATGTGGCTAAAAACCAGTATTATGCGATTTCTGACGATCGAACGTCCAATGCGCGGTTCTATACTTTTACCCTTAATCCAGTTACTAACGACGTAACTTTTACCAATGTCGTCCAACTCAAGGATGCCAGCGGTAATCCGTTCGCCCTCAATAGTCTCGACCCCGAAGGAATCGCATTGACGCAGAATGGTACGGTATTTATTTCCTCTGAAGGTGAAGCAAATCCAGCCGCAGGACGTGTTTCCAATCCATTCGTCAAAGAGTTTTCCCTAGCTACCGGAACCGAAATCAGATCGCTAACCGTACCGACTAAATTCTTGCCCAAAGTCACCGATACCAATGGTAATGGGATCGTCGATACGGGAGATACCCAAACAGCCGGAGTCAGAAATAACCAAGCGTTCGAGAGTTTAACCATTTCCCCTAACCAAAAAAATCTCTATACTGCTACGGAAAACGCCTTATTCCTAGATGGTGGTTTGGCTACCCTTGCCGCTGGTAGTCGATCGCGGATCGTCCAATACAATTTAGTGAGCGGACAACCAGAAAAAGAATATCTCTATATTACCGATCCGATCGCCAAAGCCTCTACCACGCCCCCAAATTTTAATGATAATGGCTTGGTTGATTTGCTCGCGATCGACGATCGCGGCACACTGTTAGCATTAGAGCGTTCCTTTGGTTCTGGGGTCGGCAACACCATTAAAATCTATGAGATTTCCCTCCAAGGTGCTACAGATATCAGCGCAGTTGATTCACTAAATGGCTTAACTGCCGATCGACTCAGCGCAATTGCACCGATCCAAAAACGGTTAATCTTGGATCTAGACTCGCTCAAGCTGCCGAATAGTGATGGCAACCACCCCACGGGGACGGATAATATTGAAGGCTTGGCATTTGGCCCCAAACTTGCCGACGGTCGCCAATCGATCGTGCTAGTTAGCGATAATAACTTCAGTGCCACCCAGTTTACCCAGATTATGACCTTGGGTGCTGACTTAGTACCCACCGCGACACCGACTGTCGAAACTCGTCCTGCGCTCTTAGACGATGATGCGCTACCCTTCAGTCAGCGGGCGGATGCTGACGATCCGGCAATCTATGTCAACGGGACAGATTCGGCGAAAAGCTTAGTAGTTACCAGCGTTAAAAATGGCGGCTTGCGGGTTTATGACCTATCCGGCAATCTGATTCAAACCATCAATCCCAGCAGTCCCGACATTCGTTACAACAACGTCGATCTGCAATATGGCTTTACACTGGGCGGTCAAAAAATCGATATCGCCGTCGCCAGCGATCGCAATAACGATAAACTAGCAATCTTCAAGATTAATCCGGCTGGCACGGGTGGGAATTACCTCGAAAATATTACCGACACCAGCGCGGCGACAATCTTCCAGAGCGCACCCTTTACCGCGCCATTCTCGGCATCGGCGACGAGTGCCTATGGTTTAGCACTCTACCGTAGCCCCGTCAGCAACGACTACTATGCCTTCACTACTCGCCGTCAAACTGGCGATGTCGCCCAACTTAAATTGGTCGATAAAGGGAACGGCAAAATCGGTTATGAACTAGTGAGGAACTTTACCGTACCTTCCTCTACAACCGCTGACGCAACACCTCAAACCGAAGGTATCGTCGCCGACCAAGAAACCGGATTATTATACATCGGTCAAGAAGATGTCGGCATCTGGAAATATAACGCCGAACCCACAGGTGGTAAATTCGGTACCTTGATTGAGAAAGTCAAAGCCGAAGGCGGTCAAAATCTCACCAATGATGTCGAAGGTTTGACTATTTACTACGGTAAAAATGGGACGGGTTATTTACTTGCCTCCAGTCAAGGCGATAATACTTTTGCCGCTTATACCCGCGAAGGTAATAACGAGTTTATCGGACGGTTTGGCGTGGGGAGTAATGGATCGATCGATAGCGTCCAAGAGTCTGACGGTGCGGAAGTAATTAACCTCCCATTAGGTGCGAATTTCCCGAACGGTTTATTTATTACCCAAGATGGTAGCAACGACCCCGCAAAAATTGTCGATGGTGAAAATATTAGCTCCAACTTCAAATTCGTACCGTTTGAAAATATTGCCAATACCTTCCCTACACCGCTAAAGATTGACACGACCAGTTATAACCCCCGCAATCCCGTAGCGCGGTTGGGTGTAGTCGAGTCAGCCTTCCCCAATGGCGTAGCCAGTGGCGATACCACCCAAAATTCTACAGTGTTGTGGACGCGATCGACTGTCCCTGGTAAAGTGACCTTTGAATACTCCACCAAAGCCGATTTTAGCTCGATCTCCGGTACCCAGACCGCCACCGTTACCAACCCCTTACAACCAGTCAAAGTCGATGTCACTGGATTGAATGCCAATACCAACTACTTCTACCGCGTCACCGATGCCAATGGCACCAAAACAAACGGTAAATTTAGCACCGCAGCAGCACTAGGTCAACAGACTGGCTTAAAATTCGGTGTATCCGGCGACTGGCGCGGCGAACTCGCACCCTATCCTGCGATTAGTAATGCAGATAATGCTAACCTCAAATTCTTCATCGAACTCGGCGATACGATCTACGGTGACGTAGCTTCCCCCGCCGTCGAAAACCCTGACGGTACCGAAAAATCCCAAGCGACTACCCTAGCTGATTATCGGGCTAAAAATGCTGAAGTCTATAGCAGTCGCCTCGGTCAAAATACTTGGGACGACTTACGCGCATCTACCTCGATCCTCGCCACCATCGACGATCACGAAGTCACCAACGATTTCGCAGGTGGCGAAAGTTTAGCGACCGCCAGTGCCGCCGAGCAAGCTCTCTATGGTGCCAAAACAGGGTTAATCAATGATTCGCCCCTATATGAAAACGGGTTGCAAGCCTTCCAGGAATACAACCCGATTCGCGATCTCACCTACAATACCCCAAGTGATGCGCGTACCGACGGCGAACGCAAGCTCTATCGCGCCAATACCTTCGGTAACGATGCCGCCACCTTCATCCTCGATGCGCGTTCCTTCCGCGATCGAGAGTTACCCGATGTCACCAATTTGGCAGACCAAGCCCAAGTCGGTAAATTCCTCGTTGATGCCTTCAATCCCACGCGGACGATGTTGGGCAAACAACAGGTCGAAGATCTCAAACGGGATCTGCTCCAATCCCAGAAAAATGGCGTGACCTGGAAATTTATCATGGTGCCCGAACCGATTCAAAATATCGGCGTACTCGCAGCAGCCGATCGATTTGAAGGTTATGCTGCCGAGCGCACGGAAATCCTCAAGTTTGTCAATGACAACAAAATTGAGAACGTCGTCTTCGTTGCCGCCGATATTCACGGTACCTTAGTCAACAACCTGACTTACCAAAATGCCCCAGGTCAAGCCCAAATCGCCACCAGTGCCTTTGAAATCACCACGGGTTCTGTTGCTTACTCCCAGCCTTTCGGTCAGACTGTCGCCCAATTAGGCACGGATCTGGGCGTAATTACACCGCAACAGAAAGCCTTCTATGACTCGCTCCCCACCGATGGAAAAGACTCCTTCATCAAAGGAGTCGTCGATAACGGACTGCAACCATTAGGTTACGACCCGCTCGGTTTAGACAAAAACCTCTCCCAAGCTAACGGCTTAATTAACGCCAAGCTCCTCCAAGGCGACTACGTTGCCACCCACGTCTACGGCTGGACTGAGTTTAATATCGACAAACAAACCCAAAAACTCACCGTCACCACCTACGGTATCGATCCTTATACTCGTGCCGAACTCGAAGCCAATCCCGACGCAATTACCAGCCGTCAGCCGAAGGTCGTCAGCCAATTTGAAGTCATTCCTAATAATGTAGCACCGACTCTAATTGCTGGGACTGCGGGTGCCGATAATCTCATCGCTGGCATCACTCCAGGATTCGACGGTTTTAACGATAATGTCTTTACTGGTTCTGGTAACGACAGCGTAGACATCCCGATTTCCGGTGCTAATGCTGGTAACAATCGGCTCGATCTTGGTAGTGGTAATGACATCATCTATGTTGCTAATGGCGATCGCGCTTTTGGCAACACAGGCGACGATATCTTCGAGGCGAATGATGCCCAAGACTATCGGATCTCTGCGGGTACTGGCAACGATACCTTATATCTTGGTACCAACGGTCGCAGCTTAGGTGGCGACGGTAACGATAAGTTATTTGTCGGTACTGGTGGTGGCAATATCCTCTCTGGTGGTGCTGGTGCCGACCAATTCTGGATTGCTAATGCCGAGCTTCCTAATGCTGCCAATACGATCCTCGATTTCCAAATCGGTACGGATGTTATCGGCATCCAGGGTGCTAAGAGTCTGGGGATTAGCGCAACTAGCTTGACATTAACTCAAGTCGGTGCAGACACCACGATTAACTTTAGCGGTCAAACTTTGGCAGTCCTGACAGGCATTCAAGCCAGCAGCTTAACTCCTGCTAATGCCAGCCAGTTCGTATTTAGTTAAAACTGAAAATCAGTTTTCTGGATTTAAATAAAATAGGTAGTATAACTAATCAATATTATTTATTCTACCTTTTTTTTTGAATTTGATCGTCTCCTATTGTGTCAAAAGTTACTAAGCGCGTGGTAAATCTCAAAAAGAATTAGTCAGCATATTGCCAAAGAATTAGTTAAAAAATATTATTGTTATGATATCTAGATATACTTTCAACAAGGAAATTCCAGACAAGAAGATTCATGAAATAAAAAATATCTTAATCTTTGGTGAATTGATGTTAGATGCAACGCTTTAGGTGATAATTTTTATGTTATCATTGAAGTCTAGTCTACTAATTCAGACAATTTTATAATGACAATAAAGTCTTTCAAAACTATTATCCAGCATCATCAAGGTTTGATAAATCATGATGATGATATAATTCAAGGATTAAAACAAACACCAAAGAATTTACCAGCCAAATATTTTTATGACGATCGCGGATCGGCATTATTTGAACAAATTTGTGAATTGCCAGAATATTATCCTACAAGAACAGAAGCATGGATTTTAAGCCAATTTGCCGATGAAATTGCTCAGATCACAGATAAATGTGAGCTTATAGAATTAGGTAGTGGCAGTTCTACCAAAACTCTGACACTTTTAGATGCTTACCAAAATAAGTCCAATTTATTTAGATATGTCCCTGTTGATGTCAGTGGCGGAATCCTCAAAGCCAGTGTGCTAAAACTACAAAAAAAATATCCTGGTTTGTCTGTTGAGGGTTTAGTCGGAACTTATGAACAAGCATTAGCGATCCTAGCATCTACTGCTTCGCAATCAGCTACACAAGGAGGAATGCCATCGCGGATGATTTTCTTTCTGGGAAGTTCGATCGGAAATTTTACCCCACAAGATTCAGCGTATTTCTTGCAACAAGTTTCTCAAAGTTTAAACCCAGATGACTACTTTTTACTTGGAATTGATTTGCAAAAACCCAAAGATATTTTAGAAGCGGCGTATAACGACAATCAAGGAGTAACGGCTGCTTTTAATTTAAATATGCTTTCCCATTTAAATTGGCGATTTCAAGGTAATTTCGATCTTGATTCATTCGCTCATCAGGCAATTTACAATCAAGCGGATGCTCAAATTGAAATGTATCTGCATTGCCACAAGAGCCATTGGGTATCTCTAGAAGCCTTGGATTTAAAAGTTTTTTTGGAAGCAGGCGAAAGTATTCTTACCGAAATTTCGCGTAAGTTTGATTTAGACAATATCCAACAAGAATTGGAGGTGCAAGGACTTAAAACTATCAAGACTTGGACAGACCCCAAGAAATGGTTTGCCTTAATTCTTTGTCAAGCTTGAATCTGATTGTTTCATGGATAAAAATATAGCTAAAAGGAGAAAACCTTATATGTAGATATTCTATTCAGTACAAGCCGCTCAGTGTAAGATCCATAAGAACTATTAAAAAACTCGAAATGCCATCGAAAACCGACAAAAGTAATGAAAATTATTCAATCCACTGAACTGCTCAAACTTGATAGTTGTAATAACCAAGATATTTTCGATTACTTCGATCGTGCTTGGCGACTCGAAGATAGACTTTTGGAAAGTCTAGTCGGCGAAGAAGCATTTTATCTTAACCCCGATCCTCTCAGAAATCCTCTCATTTTTTATCTAGGTCATTCGCCTGTTTTTTATATCAATAAGTTAATCCAAGTAGGTTTATTAGAAAAACGCCTTAATTCAAACTATGAAATCTTGTTTGAAATTGGGGTCGATCCAGAAAAACCAGAGGAATTAAATCAAGTGATCGCACATCTGAAATGGCCAGAAGTTGCTAAGACTTGGGCATATCGAGAACAAGCATACTCGATAATTTCCAAATTTATTAAAACCACCCCAATTACTCTGCCAATTCAGCCTAATCATCCGCTTTGGGCATTGATTATGGGGATTGAGCACCAACGTGTTCACATTGAAACTTCTTCGATGTTAATTCGCCAACTGCCAATTGAGAGATTAAAACGTCCTCAAAATTGGGAATATGCTCCGGCTAATATTTACACTTCTCAGAATAAAATGGTAGAAGTAAGCGGGGGGGTAATAAAACTCGGCAAAGCGTTGGATGATGCGACCTATGGGTGGGATATTGATTATGGCGATCGCACTGTTGAAGTTGCACCTTTTTTAGCAAGTCAATATCTGATTACTAACGCTGATTTTCTCTGTTTTGTCAAGGGTGGAGGCTACGAAAATAAAGATTATTGGGATAAAGAATCTTGGATCTGGAAAACTGAAAACAACATCAAATATCCCAAGTTTTGGCTCACTGAAAATGGCAATTATAAATATCGAGCCATGTTTGATGAAATTAATTTACCTCTAGATTGGCCTGTCGAAGTCAATCACTATGAAGCAATGGCTTACTGTCGTTGGCAAGGTAAAGATACCCGTTTAATGAGTGAAGCTGAATACAATTTAGCAACTTATGGTAACGGTTTAATCAAAGATCTGGAAAATTATAATCTCAATTTAATATTTGGTTCACCTAGTCCAGTTGGGATGCTAGAAACAGCTAAAAGTCACTCTGGATTGTACGATTTACGGGGTAATGTGTGGGAATGGTTGAGTGATAATTTAAACCCGTTGTCAGGATATAAACCTCACTTTCTATATGAAGACAATTCTGCTATATTTTTTGATACCAAACATTATATGATGTTAGGTGGATCTTGGATCACTAACGGTACAGAAGCTTCAAAGTATTACCGCAACTGGTTTCGCCCTAATTTTCATCAGCACGCTGGTTTTAGAATTGTTCAATAACAGCAAATTTGGGCAATTAAGTTGAATTTTATAACTCAAAGTGAAAAATCACTATTTCCGTTTGAACAATCCTGCCGGCACCAATCCCTGTGGAAAAAAGATCGTACCTAACACAATTAATAGTCCAAAAATAATCAATCGTCCATCCCGGAGAAACTGCGCGACAAATAAAGGTAAATTGGGCGTATCTGCTGCAAATCTAAGCAGTTCAGGCATTGCCGTAAATACCATCCCACCCAATACCGCGCCCAAAAAGCTCCGTGAACCACCAATTAAGACAAAAGTTAAGTAGACAATACTCGCATCAAAAGTACCCTGTCGAGCATTCCAGGTATTCAAAAAATGCGCACTCACAGCACCGACAATACCAGCGAGAACAGCCCCTAAAGTGAAAGCTAGTACCTTGTAATAGGTAGGATTAATCCCCATCGCATCAGCAGCTAATTCATCTTCGCGAATCGCGATCAGTGCTCTGCCCGCGCGAATATTTTCGAGTCGGTAGACAAATCCCATGCTCAGTAACAATAATGGTAAGGCGATCCATAAATACTCGATCGGGCTATTAAATGGCTGTGGAATTCCAAAAATTCCTACCGCGCCACCAGTAATTTCTAGATTGAGGGCGAGAATTCGCAAAATTTCGATCGTTGCAATCGTCGCAATCGCCAAATAAATGCCCCTTAATCTGAGCGCAGGCACTCCAATCATAATTCCTAAAATGCCGCAAACGATACCCGCGATCGCCATTTCTAGCAGCAATAATGGGATGGGAAATGCTCCAGTCGTGATAAATACTTTAGTTGATAAAATCGCCGCAATATAACCACCAACGGCATAAAAAGCTGGACTAGCCAGTGACAATTGACCTGCCATCAGTGGTAAATATAGGGAAATGCCCAACATCGAGCCAAACAGCATCGAGACGATTAAAAAACCGTAGGTAGAGAGGAAATCATTCATACTTTTTGGATTAATTTCTGTCCGAGGATCCCTTGCGGTCGAACCAAGAGGATCGTAAACAGAATCGCAAAGGCAACAGCATCTTTATACCCCGAATCGGGGACAAAGGATTCGACCAGCCCAATTAGCAAACCGCCTAGAACGGAACCGGGAATACTCCCCAAGCCGCCGAGAACGATTACTGCCAAGCCTTTCAGACCGAAACCAATACCAAAATATGGTCCGGCAATCCCAAAACTAGAACCAACTAGTGTCCCTGCGATACTACCTAGAAAGCCACTGACAAAAAACGACAAGATGATAAACCGTTCGGTATCGATGCCTAACAAACTCGCGGTGGTAGGATCTTCCGCTACGGCGCGCATCGCCTTACCATGTTTGGTGCCAGTGATGAAATAGGTTAATCCAGCAAGAATTACACCGGAGACGATAAAGATGACGATCTGAACAGTCCGAATTGCGATCGGATTTGCGGCAGTGCCAAAGTTAATCGCCGTGGGTAAGTCACCATAAGTATTGCCAGGGAATGTATAGTTTTCGGCTCCAACTAGATATTGAATTAAATTCACCACCATCAGAGCAACACCTAAGCTAGAAACGACCATTAGTAAAGGATCTGATTGTTTCCGCCGGAGTGGACGATAGGCTAATCGTTCGATGGCGATCGCCACTCCACCCGCTAATATTGCCGCCAAGATTGCCGCAGCCCAAAATGGCAGTTTGATTCCCAATGAAAAGTTTGCTAGCAACCCATTGAAGCCAAATTGACCACCCATTAAGGCGTAAGTAAAGTAAGCCCCGAGGGTAAAAATTGCCCCATGTGCGAAATTAATAATGCCTAAAATTGAGAAAACTAATGTATAACCCAGTGCAAAAATAGCATAAACACTGCCGATCGATAAACCGCCTAATAAATTCTGTAGAAATACCGTCATAATTTTAATTATTATCATCAGACAGATCCCGAATTGTGCCAGTAGTCGGGAATCTCGCGGCTCGATGAGGCTTATTTCAAAAACGTAAATTTACCATTTGTCCCATCTACATCCATTTTGATTTGCGCTACATAGAAATCCTGCTGGACGATTTCACCGATCGGCGTGAATGAGATATTACCTAGCGGCGTAGTATACTTACCAACTAACAGCTGTTTATTCAAACCCACCCGCACATCAGCAATTGGTTGCGTGCTAATTTTTGTAGTGGGATTCGCTTTTACTAAGGCATTCAAGGCTTCAACAAAGACTTGTACTCCAGTAAAAGCTTGGGCACTAAATTGAGGTGGTTCTTTCTTGTATTGTGCCAGATAAGCATCTCTGAATGTCTGATTGATGGGATTAGGTTGAACGGGATTATATGCTTGGGCAATCAAGATTCCGTCACAGAGTTTCTTACAGACAGGGAAGAGGTTGGAAGTATTCAAACCGTTGCCACCAATAATTAGCCCTTTGTAGCCTAATTCCCGTAATTGTCGCACCAGATTACCACCGTCGGCAGCCAATCCAGAAATGATTACTAAATCCGGTTTGGCATTCATCCCTGCTGTTGCTTGGGATTGAAAGTCGGTGTCGGTAGTCTGAAATTTTTGGACAGTGGCGAGTTCAAGCTTTTGCGCTGTGACTGTCTGCTGAAAAATTTCGGTTTCAGATTTGCTGAAAGCATCATTTTGGGCGTAGAATACGGCAACTTTTTTAATCTGAGGATTAATTTTTAAAGCAGCTTTAACTGCATTGGGAGCGACGACGGCGATTGGCGCGGACACCCGCGCTATGAAGTCCCCGATCTCTGGAATTCCTTTGGCTGTATTGGAGGGAGCCAAAACGGGAACTTTAGCTCGATCGGCGATCGGACTGGCACTAAATGCTTGCTGGGAGAGAGTTGGGCCAACAATTCCCACTACTCGATCGCGATTAATTAAAGTTTGAAATGCGTTAATCGCCCCTTGTTCATCGCCAGAAGTATCTTGCAATACTAGCTTAATCGGCGTGCCGTTGACACCGCCTTGATCGTTAAAATATTTCTCGGCTAATTTAGCTCCAGCAACTTGCTCTTGTCCCAACAATGCAACATTACTGGTTTGGGCAACACCAATGCCAATCGGGATGGCACCCCCAGACTCACTAGAACTAGGGGCACTACCACTAGATGCACAAGCTGACAGCAAGATTGGAAAACCGAGACACAGCAAACGACGGCACAAGGCTGATGTCATAAACACTCAATTGAACTCACTATATTATCTATATAGCATACCAATCAAACTACATAACTGTTGAAAACATTTAGCCCAGACCGACTAGTATTTGTCGGCTTACACTCGACTACTTCTTGAGCGTCTTGAGCATATCTGAATATTAGTTAAACTTATGCTGCTTATTCCTAATCCATAAAAATAGAGACGTTTTGTTAAAACGTCTCTATGAGGCGATCGATTGTATTAAATATCTAGTTAACTAGACATTTAGTATCAATTATCTACGCACTCCGGGTAACTAAACCCCACAGGAAAATTGCGACCATCGAACCTAATACTGCAAAAATCAAAGAGGGAATTAACGCTCCAGCAGTAACGGCTGTCGCTGAAGCGATCGCGAATTTACCCGTTGAGATTAATGTGTATAAAGTACCACCAATAAATGCACCAACAATCCCTAATACCATCGTGGCAAGCAACCCACCGCCTTGGCTACCAGGATAAATCATTTTGGCGAGCGCGCCAGCAATTAAACCTAATACGACCCAACCAATAATGTTCATAGCTGCTCCAGTTCTAATGTTTAAGTAGATGGTTTATATATTTTATCGAGTTTAATTGAGTATTTAAACTCCCTCAGAGGTCGGCTATCCCCATTCTAATGGATCGGTTCAATCGGAAACTAATTGGTTAATTAATTCTTAACTTTTAGCTCCGAACCCAGTCTTCTTCGGTTGGGACTTAGACTTGGATTTTTCCTTACTAACTTCCAAGACTGCTGACTGAAATAGCTCGTGTAAATGAATGGGAACGCTAGCGAGATCGGGTAAATCTGGTTCTAAATATTTATTAAATTTAGTCAAGATTAAGTCAAGATCGGTTGACAAATTAAAACCAGCTTGTTCTGGTATTTGCCCGATTGCCGTTTCCAGTTGTTGGGGAAATTCCGCCGCCAGTCTTCGCCAGACAAAGGCATTCATCTGTGCGTCAGCTAGAGCCTTCTGGAGACTGGAAATTTGAACTGTTGTCAGTTGTTGAGTTGTCGTGTCTGCTAATAATTGCTGAATTTCTGCATAATTTGCTAAAAACATTTGCCCCCAGTAAGGATGACTGAGTGCGGTGACAGCGGCTGAATGTCTGAGTTGTGCTGGTAACTCGACATTGGGTGGAATCATCTTGCCCAGGGCGGCTGTTTCCGTCTGGGGGGTGCTTGCGTCAGTCAATCCAAGGGTGGTAGTCAAAGCCTGCAAATCATCCGCCTCTACGCCTGCATCCGTGGCTAGCTCGGCAAGAGATTTCGATCGATCGATTCCCGCAGTCTCTAACTGTTTATCCACCAGCCAAGTTTGAAATTCACCAATCCGCGATTGCAATTCTTTACCTGTCAGGGTGATTTCATCGCTACCAAAAAATTCGACAAATCGATCGTGATATACAGCGACTGATTCCCAAGCTGCGGCCAGTGTTTCCGGCGCATCACTATACAGATAATGGGGATAATTTTGGCGAAATGTACCCACAGCTACGGCTAATTTTGGTCTACCCAATCGACCCAAGGCAATCCACGGACTCAACATCGCCCAATCGATGCCTTCAATTGGGTTAATCTGGGTAATAATCACATCCCCAACTTTCAATCTGGTCATTGCCGTTTGAGCTTCGATATCGGCAAACTGAATCCGGTAATGTTTGGCTGTGAGCCAATTCATCACTTCCAAGCCATTGGGAAAGATTTGGACAACTCCAAATAACCCCACGAAACTCCGCCGCCAACTGATGATTAGCTGACGATCCTGGGGTGTTAAATCAGTTCGCTGGGCGAGAAATAATTCTAAGGGCGTTTGGGCATCAATTTCACCCTCGATCGCAAACCGATACGTTAATAATTTACGCTGCCCAGCATCTAATTGGGGATGCCGGATTAATTGCTGTGCGGTAAAGGTCTCCAGGGCTGTCGCCGTACTCCCTTCAGCCGTTTGGATAAAACTAATAATTTCCGACCAGAGAATACCTGCACGGGCGAAGAGGGGATCGAACATAAGGTTAGAGGGTAGAGGATAGAGGGTAAGGGGTAAGAGGTACGGGGTAGGCTTTAGACTTTAAACTTTAGACTTTAGACTTTAGACTTTAGCCTTTAGGTAACAGATCGTTCGCTAATTCCAGTCCCCCAGTCCCCTCGTCCCCCAGTCCCCATCCCCTATGGAGACAGATAAGTATACTGTTCGAGACTGCGCTCGTAGTTCTGTAATAGGCGTTGAGATTCTTCGATCGTGATCCGTTTATCTAGCAGTGCTTGTTCGGCTTTTTGTCGAATACTTTCAATCAGATCCTCGATATCATACTGCACATAGCCTAACACCTCTTTCATCGTGTCGCCCTTAACTACGTGTTCGATTTTGTATCCTTTAGGAGTAAGTTTAATGTGGACAGCATTCGTATCGCCAAATAGATTGTGAAGGTTTCCCATTGTCTCTTGATAAGCACCACCAAGAAATAACCCTAAATAATAAGGTTTATCGGCTTCCATCGGATGCAATTCAAGAACATGTTTGACATCTTTGAGATCGATGAATTGATCGATCTTGCCATCACTATCGCAGGTGAGATCAGCAAGAATACCGCGACGGGTTGGTTCTTCATCTAGCCGATGAATCGGCATAATTGGAAATAATTGATCGATCGCCCAACTATCTGGTGCTGACTGAAATACTGACAGATTAATATAGTAGATCGAAGCCATGATCTGTTCGAGTTCTTCCAAGTCTTCGGGCATGTATTCCTCTTGCTTGGCGATGTCGAGGATTTTTTGACAGCAAGCCCAGTAGAGTTGTTCGGCGCGAGAACGTTCGGTGAGTGTTAAATAGCCAAGTTTAAACCGACTCAGTGCTTCTTCCTTAAATTGATTGGCATCGTAGAAAGCTTCTCGAAAATTTTCAGGAGTAATACTTTCATAGGTTTCCCACAAATTCCGAATGATTTGATGTTCAGGATCTGTGGTGGGCTGAGGTAAGTCTGTGCGGACTTCACAGGTGCTGAGAACATCAAAAATTAGGGCGGATTGATGGGAGGCAATTGCCCGTCCACTCTCACTAATTAAAGTTGGCACCGGGATGTTTTTCTCGGCGCAGGTTTCTCGGACTTCCGCGACGATATCATTGGCGTAATTTTGGAGATCGTAGTTTTTCGAGGCGTGGAAATTTGTCTGAGAACCATCATAATCGATGCCCAAACCACCACCCACATCAAGATACTTCATCTTTGCGCCTAATTGGGCGAGTTCGACGTAGATTTTACTTGCTTCACCAATGGCATCTTTGATCACGGAGATCGAGGAAATTTGCGAGCCGATGTGAAAGTGGAGCAGTTGGAGTGAGTCGAGCATATCGACTTCCTTGAGCCGATTTACCACCATAATAATTTCGGGAATCGTCAGCCCAAACTTAGCACGATCTCCGCTAGACACACCCCACCGACCAATCCCTTTGGCATTGAGTTTAGCTCTAACCCCGAGATTGGGTTTAATCCCCAGGGACTGAGCCGCCGCGATCGCGATTTCGACTTCTTCGATCTGTTCGAGGACGACAATTGGTGTATGATCTAGTTTTTGAGCGAGGATGGCTGTTTCAATATATTCACGATCCTTGTAGCCGTTGCAAATTAACAACGAGCCTGGATTGTTTAACATCGCGATCGCAATCATTAATTCTGGCTTGGAACCCGCTTCCAAACCAAACTGATAGGGTCTACCAAATTTGACCAGATCTTCAACTAAGTGTTTCTGTTGATTACACTTGACAGGGAATACACCCTTATACACACCATCATAATTGTAACGGGCGATCGCTTTCGCAAAACAAGCATTCAGCCGCTCGATCCGGTGCTCTAGGATGTCTGAAAATCGAATTAGCAGTGGTAGGGAGAGATTACGCTGTTTTAGCGCTGTGACGAGATCGTAGAGGTCAAGAGAGCCACCGCGATCTCCTTGTGGTGATACAGTCACATGTCCAGCAGCATTGATCGAAAAATATGGTTCGCCCCACCCTTGAATCCGATATTCATTTTCGCTGTCTTCGATCGTCCAAGCTTCTTTTTTTATTCGAGCTTGATGATGCGGTTTGACACCCACGGCTTCACCTTTTGGATCTACAGTACTATTGAGCAGTTCATTCAATTCAGCAGCTACGCTTGCATCTGTTAACCCTACTTCCATCTTTTTCTTCCCTACTACCTGTCTGATTCGCCCCATTAGACGGATTCCCGTTGTAAGTTTAACGCATTATTCAAGGAGTTCTCGATTATTTCCTTGACTTTCTCAATCTTAAGAATACCCCATAAAATTAGACAAATTCGTCCTGACAGGGGTATGAGGGCTGCGGATATAGGAGTGGTAGATGCACCCTGATTATTTGTCCCTGACTTACCTTGTGTAAGTTGGGGCTTTTTGTATGCTGCCAAGTGAGCTTGATGAAGATTGGATTATTTTTCACTTTCATCCGGATCTGTGCAGGAAGGCTACGGATATAGGAGTGGTAGATGCACCCTGATTATTTGTCCCTGACTTACCTTGTGTAAGTTGGGGCTTTTTGTATCCGACTAGGTAAATCGATCGGAAGAACCTGTGAGTAATTCCGATCATTGCATTGAAATTAGGTCAAGAATCGAGGGATAAATTTATAATTTTCAATTACCTAAATCTCTAAAAAAGATGCCATCGATCTGTAATAATCTACCTGTTTCTGTATCTGCAAATCCAGGGATCACACTGTGTAGACTATAGTTGTATTTCTGCATTAATGCTAACATATCTTGGAGTACTAATTCACCTTCATAGAGTGGAGCGATAGACATTTCTAACTGGATACCTTGAATCTGGGGAAATGTTTGGACTGCGCCTGCTAGTACTTGTTGTTCAAAACCTTGGACATCAACTTTGAGAAAAATATTCCGATCACCCTGTAGATATTGATGGGCAATAGTATCTATTTTACTAAGTTTAACAGTTTCCTGGGCTACATAGGCAGAAGCTGGTGCCGCATTTAAGTGGAGATCCACCATCGGTAAAATGGAGCTACTCACACTATTGCTGGCAATATTAATTGTAATTTGATCATCGCGATCGCCAATTGCTGTTCGATCGGCAATTTGCCAGAGTGGGTCTTTATGACTAATTTTTTGAAGTTGAGTGTGAGCAGCGGATAATGGCTCAAATGATACGATTCTTTTGTGATAACCTAGATCTCTTAAAGATGTGGCATATTGACCGATATTAGCCCCAACATCAAACACTAGATCGATCTGATAATAATCCAAGAAATGTTTGAGTCTAGCGTAGTCAGATATACTAATATTAAATCCACGAATTTCAACACCTAAACTTCTACCTGCCTGTTTGATATAATCTTTTAGCATTAATTGCGACTACTCCCATAATATCGAGACCTAAGCTAATATACCCAGATCTTCATAGGTAGCTACCGCCAACTTCTAAACCAGCCAGGGAACTATTCGCGCTCACAATCTGTTCCCCCTGACGAGTTCGTAAGTCTAGCTCTAATCTCCCTTTAAGTGTATCTCGGCAACAAAGGCTCAATCCCTGTGCTGTAGGCGTGCGTACCATGGTTCCGCTGAGATCAGTTGTACCTATGAGTTCGACTTGAAAATTCTCGTTTCTCGCCTGTATTCGCCATTCACCCCAAGGTTTGATTTGCCAATCGATTTGCGAGTTCCACGGCACAAATTCATAAAATTGACCCCGATAATGGATGCCAATCATCCCGACTTCTTCCGTCATCCACAGAACTTTTCGTTTACCACCACCTGCGGTTACGGCTAACCCGATAGAACCATCAAAACTATTGCAATTAACCCAAAACCACTTTTCTGGAAAAGCTCGACCCCAATTTTTCTCACTGTAGGCTGGAGTTTGATTAAATTCATACCGTTGTCCTTGCCATTCAATCCAACCTGTTGCCAGCCCATGTGCCATCAAAATCTGCCATCCTGGTTCAAAGATGGGGAAAAAAGATAATAATCCAGCAGTAGATTGTTGGAATTGATGAACATGTCCCCAGCCATAAACGGGAATAGTCTGATAGCACCAACGGCAGTTTTGTGTGGGTAAAGATCCTTGATGTAAAGTGGCAGTAGCTTGATAGCCTTCAGTAATATGATTGTTAAATTCATCAATTGATAATAGTTGCGGCTCAATTGCTAAATTTGTCTCGCCCCAATGACCTACACCCAACTGATTTTTATCCGCCCAAAACTTCCGCACATCTGGAAAAGTACACCATCGATATTCCTCATCAATTCCAAGCATCTGCGCGGCTCCACCACTATGGGAATCGTCACCGCTGGGATCTTCAATCGAGTACATAAAGGCAAACGATTCACCAATTTTCGGCAAGGTTAGCCGAAAATACCAACCTTCAAAAAAGCCTCGTTCCGAGCCATTCCAATGATAACCACTATGGGGTGTTTGCAAGAGTTAATCTCCATTTAAGTAATCGAACAAGCTAAGGGGAAGAGTAGATATTCTAGAAAAAATAGCTGCCAAATAAATTGATAGAAATCTGCGATCGCTACTTTCTGTTCTAAATCTACATCTTGACTGCGCCACCATAATACAGCTAATAAAATGATATGAATCCCCACAAAGAACCAAGTATTAACCATCGGCAATAGAAATATGCCTGCGCTGATTGTCCCTAAATAAGCCAAGACAATTGCCCAGCAAGTGAGATTAAATACGGTTGATTTTCCCAGGATTAGTGTAAAAGTCTGAATTTGATACTGACGATCTCCTTCAAGATCTGGAACATCTTTAAAAATTGCGATCGCGATTGTAAAGACTAAAATAAATCCAGTTAAGATCCAAATACTTAGAGGTAACTTTTCATTCCCACCCAAAATATGATTAAAATGGGCAAAAAGTCCAAGATTGACAATACAACCTCGAACCGTCAGAATA
This sequence comes from Chamaesiphon sp., assembly GCA_041738715.1. Classification (GTDB taxonomy): domain Bacteria; phylum Cyanobacteriota; class Cyanobacteriia; order Cyanobacteriales; family Chamaesiphonaceae; genus Chamaesiphon. The sequence goes on along the minus strand of JBGSPI010000159.1, from coordinate 19,884 downwards.
CAAAAAGCCGCGAGTAATGGAAACTGTTTTAATCTAATTGGCGGTAATGAATAAGCTGTCCCAATCGCCAGACTTGTTGCTACTGTGATAAATAACCACTGACCTAAAATTAGCGCAATGGCGATCGCCAGAAATCCAGTTAAGCCAACAATCGACCAACCGGAAATCATCGACAATTTACCACTAGCTAAAGGTAAATCGGGTTTATTTACACGATCGATCTCGACATCATATAATTGGTTCAACCCAACGATATAAACATTCCCGCACAGACAAGCAATCCAAACTCCCAATAATTGCCAAAGATTTGTCCACTCGAACGGTGTGCCGTCTGCGACAGCAATCGAACTATGAGTGCTGGATAAGGCGATCCAATAGATTGCTAAAATACTCAGACTAGTCCCAATAATGGTGTGAGGACGAGAAAATTTCCACAGTTGCGATAGAGACATCATCAACGATAATTGAGAAGCGTTGTCCATCTTGAATATTAAATTGATAACGTGCGCTATCTCCTATTCTATAAACCTTACGGCGTTCTGAGTCAGTTTACTGATGATCAGGGTCGCAAAACCCTCAAAGACTTTATTCCGATTATGGATGTATACCCAGTCGGGCGATTAGATTGGGATAGCGAAGGACTAATCTTACTTACTGATGATGGACGACTCCAACATCGCCTAAGCGACCCTAAATACGGTCATCCGCGCACCTATTGGGTGCAAGTCGAGCGTTGTCCTGATGAGGCGGCTTTGGTGCAGCTAGCCGCAGGAGTCGAGATTCAAGCCTACCGGACTAAACCTGCCCAGGTAAAGTTACTACTCACAGAACCAGCATTACCACCGAGAGAACCACCGATTCGCGAACGAAAAAATATCCCTACAGCTTGGCTGGAACTAACGCTAACTGAGGGCAAAAATCGTCAGGTGCGGCGGATGACTGCATCTGTTGGTTTTCCGACCCTGCGACTAGTCAGAGTGGCAATCGGTTCTCTCTCATGTGAGGGTTTATCTCTGGGTGAATGGCGCGATTTGACTAGTGCAGAAGTCAAAATTTTGAAATCTAATCTACCTTCCGCACCTCAATTTTTACGGTAATAGGTAATATAGAGAATGAGGAGCGTCAAATTTAAGGTAAACTCAGACTAGCCATCGAAATTTTACCAGCACTAGACTAAATCGCTCACACTAAAAATCCAACCTTTTTATGATAGTCTGTCCAAACTGTAGCCACATCAATCCCGAAGGCGCACTCAACTGCGAGGCTTGTTATACAGCATTGCCAGCAACTAAAGCTTGCCCAGCCTGTGGGGCATCGGTTCAACTTGACGCTACATTTTGCGGACAGTGCGGTCAGATCTTACAACCCGGGGAAAACTCAGCTTCTCCGCTCGAATCTCCAGTCTCCACACCACCTAACCCGCTGGTAGAACCTCTAGGTGCAGTTAGCGGACTACCACCAACTGTATTGTCCCCCAGTCAATCTGCATCTACTCCAAGTATTGCCGCTGCCACACAGGAGGTCGAATCATCCCGGACTGATTTACCTGCCACAGTTCTGCCAGCTACTGAAGTTGCGACAACAGAATCCCCAACACCAGTGGTGAGCTTATCACCGATCGAAACGCAATTGCAGCCATCTGCCCATAATTTACTACATTTGCAAACCAATACAGTATTAGAAATTCCCCCTCATCTCCAAGTAGTCTATCTGGGAAAGCCTAATGATAAGTCTCCTCCAGATATTGATGTGTCTGGGTTTCCCTGCTCAGAAGTGGTTTCTCGGATTCATGCGAGTATTCGAGTGGAAGGAGAAAACTACTATATTGAGGATCTAGGCAGTGCGAATGGTACTTATATCAACCATAATGCACTAGCAAAGGGTAATCGCCATTTATTACGTTCTGGAGACCGAATTAGTCTAGGCAAAGGAGATTTAGTCACGTTTATCTTTCAATCTAATTAGAATTAGTCCTGACAATACTTGGTCTAGTCTGGGATCTCCTGAGCCAAAGATTAGACCAATTCTAACAGTGTCAAGATTTGTTCATCACCCATTATCAACAGTTGATGATAATTTAACTCATTACACTCATAATTAGTTGTTTAATATCTATAGTTGTGGGCAATATAACTGAATCTTCTTGATTAAATTTAGACTAGTTAACATTTATTGCTATTTGTGATCGTACTAAATCTACTTAATTCAATTCCGATGCAGACTTGGACATTTGTGTCTGAAGAAGTCATTTGTATCGGGCGAGCTACAGATAATAATGTGGTTCTATTCAGTGCTGTTGTCTCTCGACACCATGCCGAACTGAGATGGAGCGAAGACAGTGGTTGGCAGATTGTAAATATCAGTCCCAACGGCACATATCTCAATGGCGAACCAATTAAAACCATGACAGTTGAAGATGGAATGATCGTTCGGCTTGCAACATCTGGGCCAAAAATTCAAATTAAGTTTACGCTTGATTCTGATAGTTGAAAAACTGCTCTTGAGATATCCAGCACTAGTACTAGAATAAACTCGGCGATTATCTCCCATCCCTTCCCAAACTAGTAACTGAATTTATACCACCCAGAGCTAGCTGCGTAATTGAACAGGCATTACCAAATAGGTCATTTTTAACCCTCCCAACGGAGTGAGAATCACAGGTTCGAGGGGGCCATTTAAACTGATTGTGATTTCCTGAGTGGGGAGAGTTTTCAACCCGTCCATCAGATACTTCACATTGAAAGCAATATCCAAGTCGGCACCAGAAATCTGTGCCACCATCGATTCCCGCCCACTTCCACGATCTTGAGCTTCTACAGATAGTGAGATCGATTGACCATTACTATCGATACTAAATTTAACCAGATTAGTTTGGTCTGCAAGGACAGCAATCCGTTCTAGAGCATTGAGTAGTTGCTTGCGATCAAGTGTCACTTGTCTTTGAAATTGTTTGGGAATCAGTAGTCGATAATCAGGATATCGTCCTTCTAAGGTGCGGGTAGTTAATTTTTGTTCGCCCCAGGCAAATACTACTTGTCCCTGCTCCAACTGCAATTCTAATTTGTCCCCATCTTGACGAGATCCCAGCATCTTGTCCAGTTCGCGCAAAGCTTTTGCCGGAACAGTCACTTCAAATGAGCCGCCATCCTTTGAGGTCGCCTGTACTTGGTTTTCACTGGGATATACTTCGACAATCCCCAGCCGATGCCCGTCAGTAGCGGCAAATTCCAAGCACTCAGGATTAACTTTGAGATATACCCCCGTGAGGATTTGTTTTGTTTCGTCCTGGCTACAGGCGATTAGCGACCCCTTCAAGCCATCAATAAAGGCACTGGCGGAAAGTTGATTAGTCTCGCCATCTTCAATCGAAGGTAGTTCGGGAAATTCTTCGGCACTCATCCCCCGCACTTGATATCGCCCTGAAGCAGATGTAATAGTTACCAGATTTTCCCCAGCTTGATCATCGAGGGTAATTTCCCCCGGCGGTAGTTTAGCGACGATATCATTCAGCAGCTTGGCTGGAAGTGTCAATGTGCCTACCTCTGCAATTTCCGCGCCAAAGCTCGTCTGTAGCCCTAAACTCAGATCGAAACCAGTTAACCTAATTTGTGGTGGATTTGCGGTAGCTTCGATTTTGATATTTGCTAACACTGGATGAGTGGGGCGAGCCGGAACAGCACGACTAACTAACGCAAGGTTGACATTTAGCTCGTGCTGAGTGCAGACAAATTTCATGAATTAGATGGTAGAGGGTGGAGGGTAGAGTAGATGGTGGAAAATTTCCATCATCTCGATTTCAGGCGATTTGAGCAGATATCGATCTGACGATGATTAACTACGAACTTGGAGCAGGAAATACTCCTGACGATCTATTATTTGTTCGATCGTGTAACCTGCCATTTTTAGACTATCAGGGACTTGTTCGATCGGTTCGCCAGCATCTAAGAATACTTCCAGTAACTCACCTGAACTCATCTGTTCGAGCTTTATTTTGGTGCGCACAAAATTAATCGGGCAAGGTGTTCCACGGAGGTCTAGTTGAGTCATTTGTCTAGAGGGTAGAGGGTCGGCGATAGGGGGCAAGCAGTACAGGATAATTAGGGTTGAGGATAACTGGCAAATATTGCATCTTCTCTACCCTCCATCCTCTACTCTCTACTCCCTACTTAAAGACATTGCCAAAAATACTACCAATACCTCCCTTACCAACCCGTTCACCGCGAATTTTAGCAAGTTTTTCGAGGAGTTCGCGTTCTTCGGCACTAACTTTAGTGGGAATCTCAATTTGAATAGTCAGCAAATGATCCCCGCGACTGACTTCATTCCCCAACCGAGGCACACCTTTTTGCTCTAGTTTGAGGACAGTATTCGGCTGAATGCCTGCGGGAATATTTAATTCTGTTGGGCCATCAACGGTGTTGATTTGAATATGACTACCGAGAATAGCTTGGAGATAACTAATCTTGACTTGGGAGAGAATATTAATCCCTTCACGGCGGAATTCCAGATCCTCCTCGACATGTAAATATACATACAGATCCCCTGGTGGTCCACCACGCAAGCCCGCATCACCTTCGCGACCGATCCTTAGTTTTGTACCGTTATCCACACCTTTGGGGATTGTGATTTTGAGTTTTTTCGTTTCCTGCTTGCGTCCGGCACCATTACAAGCTTCGCATTTATCCTCAATCACTTGACCCTCACCATTACAGGTAGGGCAGACGGAGACCTGAGTAAAGTTACCAAAGGGAGTACGGGTATTCCGTCGAACTTGGCCTTGTCCGCCACAGGTACCGCAAGTTTGGGGTTGAGAGCCAGGTTTTGCTCCAGTACCTTTACATACGTTACAAGCTTCAAGGTGAGGAATACGAATTTCCTTCTCGCCACCAAAGATCGCTTCTTGAAATTCTAGTTTGAGATCGAGACGGAGATCCTCACCTCTGGTTGGTCCGCTGCGGCGACGAGTTTGTTGTTGTGGACCACCGGCACCACCAAAGCCATTAAAGAAGGCATCAAAGATATCGGCAAAGCCGCCCATATCGCCCATATCACCATAGCCTGGAGCCGCACCGCCTGTTGAGACCCCTGCTTCGCCAAACCTGTCGTAACGCGCACGGAGTTCTGGTTCCGATAGAACTTCGTTGGCGCGATTAATTTCTTTGAACTTTTCTTCTGCCCCAGGCTCTTTGTTAACATCTGGGTGGTATTTCCGCGCCAGTCGGCGATAGGCGCGTTTAATTTCTTCCTGATCGGCATCCCGTGAAGTGCCAAGGATTTCGTAATAGTCGCGTGCCATAGAGAAGTTCTATCTTACAAGGAGTGTTAGGAAGCTAAAGTTGGGGCTGAGGATCGATGATTTGATGATTGCCAGCAACAATCAGACTTGACAACCTGCCGACGGACTTGCGGTTCGAGATTTCCGGTGACTTATCCATCGCCGTTTGACAGATCGATTGGCAGCAGTCATAGAGGAGCAAGGTTACTCCCTACGTTAATTTCAGAATTTCCTATCCATTGTAAAGGAATCAGGTCTTCGAGATCGGGTGTTAACCGTAAATTTCTTGAATAGAGAATAGTTTTGAGCTTAAAGCCGCCTGTCACTCTATTCCCTACTCCACGGCTTCATAGTCCGTAGCCTCTGTCTCGTCATCTAGGTCTAATGTTAGAGTACTAGCAACTTTCTTGGCGGCTGGAGGCGGTGGCGGTGGCGCCGCTGCCCGACTGAGGGGCGTATGTCTGGGACTATCAGTAGGATTGGAGCTAGATGTGGAGCTAGAGTTAGAATATGGAGTAGTGCCTTGTTGATAGACAGCGGTACCCATCGCAAAAATCTGCTGTTGTAGTCGATCGATCAACTGCTGAACATTTTCTAGGCTCGCAGAAGGTTCGAGGAGCAACATTTGCAGTTCGCGCAAGACCGTTTCGGCTGGCTGACGGAGGTCTTCACTAATCAGATGACCATTATCTTTGAGGGTTGTCTCGTAAGTGTGGAATAATCCATCGGCTTGATTTTTGAGTTCGACCAACTGGAGTCTGCGCCAGTCATCTTGCGCATAGGTTTCGGCTTCCGATCGCATTCGATCGATATCGACTTTATTCAATCCGCCAGTATTAGTAATCGAGACGGTCTGCTCTCTGCCAGTACCCCGATCTTGGGCCGAAACCTTCAGAATACCATTTACATCGATTTCAAAGGAAACTTCGATTTTGGGCACGCCCCTGGGCGCAGGCGGGATGCCTGTGAGTAAAAATCTCCCGAGGCTCTTGTTATCTTTTGCCATTGCCCGTTCGCCCTGGAGGACGTGGATTTCCACAGAGGTTTGACCATCGGTAGCGGTGGAAAATTCTTGACCTTTACTGGTGGGGATGGTGGTATTACGTTCAATAATTTTGGTGAAAACTTCGCCCAAGGTTTCAATTCCCAGAGAGAGGGGGGTGACATCAAGGAGTAAGACATCTTTGACATCACCGCTGACAACGCCAGCTTGAACCGCAGCACCCATTGCCACAGCCTCATCAGGATTGACAGATCGATCGAGTTCCTTACCACCAAAAAAGTTTTGAATTGCGCGCTGAACTGCGGGAATTCGCGTGGAACCGCCAACGAGGAGAATGCGATCGATATCTTTTGGTTGGAGATCGGCATCTTTGAGCGCGCGATCGATCGGTTCGAGAGTTGATTCCACTAATTTGCCAACCATCTCCTCAAATTTAGTCCGAGTTAGTTCGATCTCCAAATGCTTGGGACCGCTGGCATCAGCAGCAATAAAGGGAAGATTGATCGAAGTATTCATCATCGTTGAAAGTTCGATTTTGGCCTTCTCAGCAGCTTCGCGCAAGCGTTGGAGAGCCATCTTATCCCGCAACAGATCGATATTTTCAGTGGTGCGAAAGTGTTTGATCATCCAGCGGACAATTTCATTATCAAAATCGTCTCCACCCAAATGGTTATTCCCAGAGGTGGCTTTAACTTCATAGATACCATTACCTAGTTGCAACACCGAGACATCAAATGTGCCCCCACCCAAGTCCACCACCAGAATTTTTTGCTCAGTTTCAGCTTTATCTAAACCGTAAGCCAATGCCGCCGCTGTCGGCTCATTGATAATCCGTAGTACTTCCAGTCCGGCAATTGTCCCCGCATCTTTAGTTGCCTGACGTTGAGCATCCGTAAAATAAGCCGGGACTGTAATCACAGCTTGATCTACTTCCTGTCCCAAGAAGTTTTGGGCATCCTTTTTGAGCTTTTGGAGAATCATCGCGGATACTTCCTGGGGGGTGTACGTGCGTCCGCGAATCTGGACATCAACAGTGTTATCCCGACCCTTGAGGCAATTGTATGGGACGCGATTACGTTCTGTCTCTGTATCTTCCCAGCGACGGCCGATGAAGCGTTTGATACTGTACACAGTATTTTCCGCATTAGTTACACCTTGCCGTTTGGCTAGTTGACCAACTAATTGCTCACCACCTTTGGCAAACCCAACGATACTGGGGGTGGTACGACCACCCTCAGCGTTAGAAATGACCACTGGATGACCGCCTTCAAGGACGGAGACGCAGCAATTAGTAGTACCAAGGTCGATGCCGATGACTTTTGCCATAAACTTGAGGCAATAATTTTATGTATGCAAAAAGGGTGAGAGAAGTTGCCGTGTTGGGCGTTGACTGGAACCATGATGGTTCACTAAATAGCCAACGCTTAAAGTTCCAATACTCGCAAAGAAGAAATTTAATTTTCTACAGAATCAAAACCGGCAGCATCCTCTGCGGATAACTGCTCTGGGGGAGCGGCAACTTTAACTAGGGAGTGACGTAAAATGCGATCGCCAAGGTAGTAGCCGCGCTGAAGTTCTTCCATTACAGTACCTTCAGGATATTCTTCTGTGGGTTCGCGCATCACTGCTTCATGGAGGTTGGGGTCAAATTGTTGTCCTTCTGGACGCATGGGTGAGACCCCAATCCGCTTGAGACCTTCGACCAACTGCTTGTATACACCCTGATAGCTCTTGTGAATCCCCATCTCGCCCTCATTTTGGGGCTTGATTTGGGTGCGTGCCCGCTCGAAGTTATCGACCACACTCAGGAGTTCGACGATTGTAGTGCATTTTACCCGCACTTCAATATCTTCTTTCTCCTTACTACTACGCTTGCGGAAGTTATCAAAATCGGCGGCAATCCGTAAGTACTGGCTTTGAAATGCATCCCGTTGATTGGAAACTTCGGCTAATTTGGCTGTTAATATCTGAATTTCCGACCCAGAACTATTACTAGCGTCAGATTCCGGTGTTACAGCCTCAGTTGCTGGGGGCGGTTCAACTGGCGTTGTAGCTACTTGCTCGGCATTAGTTGCTGCTTCTGCTACAGCCGCTGGTGTTGTTTCGGGATCTGATTCAGCCGCGGGCGAAGTTCCCGATCCTGCTGCCGGATTGACTTGAGGTTCAAGATTTTCGGAAGGTAGTGATGATGAAGTTGTTTCATCATCTGCTCTACTGTGTTGTTGTGGGGTTTCGCTCATCATTCATTCATTCCAGTTAACAGACTGCTAGGCAATTTTCGATACTAGATCTTAGTGTGAGCTAACGATCGATCCTTGGGAGATTTCCAGAAACTAATTCGGTGAATCTGCCTTACGAGTATAAATCTGATTTGGGTCGATCGCTCGCTTTTTAACAATCCTATCTAGTTGTTACTATCCATTCAAGGCTAGCTATCCGAACATTGTGTCAGTCAACCTAGCTGCGGATCGGTCTCATTTCATAATGCCCAGATTTCCAGCACAAAACATCAATCGTGAGTGATAGTAATCCACCTTGTGGAATCGAAGATAATATTTGAGGACTCGATCGCTCCAAGCCACCAATCTCTGAACTAATTCTATCTGAATTCATACTACTTTTTATCTATATTTAGGCTAGAACTCTCAATCTAAGTTCAGATCGATCTGGCTAAGTATCGATCCGCTACTACTGACGATGATCGAATCACGGAGTCCACCTTATTTAACTGCATCCCAATCACTGGCTGCAAGCGTAATAGCTTGTTCGACAGTTTTCTCCCCCAACATTGCTGCTTGAAGATTGTCGTAGATGGCTTTCTTTAGCAAATTGAGATTTTTTAGTGGGGGAATCAACACATCCGCCTGGGATAACTGCTCTGCACTAATAATTTTGCCTTGGGCGATCGCCGATTTATCCCCAGTGCTGCCCAATTTAGTCTTATAATCCGTCACAGCTTGAGTATTAGACGGCAATGTATCCGACGCTTGCGCGAAAGCAAGTTGATTAGTGGCATTAGTGATAAATAAAGCAAACTTCACCGCTGCGTCCGGCATTTTTGTGCTGCGGGGAATGACCAGATTCATCACAGCCACGCCTTTTTTACCAGTTTGTCCAGAAATTTGGGGAGCAACTGCGGAGACTTTGGCAATTTGCGGGGCATTTTTGGCGATCGTATCAATAAATGGTGCCCCTGCCGAGAGCATCGCTGTTTCACCAGCTTGATAGAGTTGAATCCCCTGCTGATGTCCCTGGGTTAAGGCTTCCTTGGGCAGTAAGCCTTGTTTGTAAAGATCGACCCAATATTGAAAGGCAGCTTTGCCTGCAGGTGTATTAAAGGCAGCTTTACCATTTCCATCTACCAGTTGAACGCCCATCTGGACAAATGATTCGAGGACATCATTACTATCTTCAGGACTAAAGGTGGTGAAGAGGGCGTATTTACCAGTTTTGGCTTTGATTTGCTTGGCTGCTTGGGCTAATTCTTGGTAAGTAGTGGGCGGTTTGGCAATCCCCGCCTTGGTGAAGAGATCTTGATTGTAAATCGTAATGTTGGTGGTGAGATACCAGGGGAAACTAAAGGCTTTACCATCGAGGGTGCCAGCTTGCCAGATCCGTGGTAAATATTGTTTATTTTCGCCGTTTTTCAACACAGGATCGAGATCTAACCAGGCATTTCTCGTCGCTAATTGGCTGGCAAAATCAGGATTGAGATTAACTACATCGGGGGCAGTTTTGGCACCCATAGCGGCTTGAATTTTGCCCTGCATCGCACTCCAGGGTACATCTACCCAGTTCACTTTAATTCCTGGATTGGCAGCTTCAAATTTGCCGATCGCGTCTTTAAAATAATCATTAAATTTCGGCTGAAGCTGCATTGTCCAAAATTCTAGCTGCGGTGCTGTTGCTGTCGGAGATTTGAGACAACTTACCACTCCAGTCAATACCAGCCCTAACAGCCCACAAAGTAGGAAGCGGCGGAAATTAGTAATCTTACCCATTAACTTGCATACCAATCGATCGACAACAAGCTATTTATTATCGGTGATTTAGGCGATCGAGGGGAGAAAGAGAGAATGTTAAAGTGAGATCATTTGACGATCTAACCTGTATGGATGAGTCTTTAGATCTGCGACGCTATGCACCTGCCACCGGGCGTAATCGGCAGCCGATTCTCGAAGTGTTACTCCAAGTCCTGCCACCAACAGGCACTGTCTTGGAAATTTCCAGTGGTACGGGCGAACATTGCATCTTCTTCGTGCCTCAACTAGCTCCGCGTTATTGGCTGCCATCGGATCTAGATCCATCTGCCCGCATCAGTATCACTGCTTGGCAACAGCATTCCCCTCCATGTAATCGATTGTATCCGCCGATCGAGTTAGATGCTAGTAGCGAGCGGTGGTTGGTAGAGTCAGCCGAGCTTACTGACTATCTCCCTAACTGCAACTTGCAACAACAGCCAATTACCGCGATCGTCAATATTAATATGATTCATATTGCCCCTAAATCGGCTTGTTTGGGTCTAATTGCTGGTGCAAAGCGGATTCTACCCAGAGGAGGTGTTTTGTACCTTTACGGCCCATTTAAACAGGGTGGAGTTCATACTTCGGCTAGTAATGCTGCCTTTGATGAGAGTCTCCAACGCCAAAATCCTGAATGGGGTGTTCGGGATTTGGACGAGGTGGTGGATCTGGCAGAAAACCAAAACCTGATACTGAAAAAAATCGTGCCGATGCCCGCGAATAATCTTTCTGTTGTCTTTCAGGCTGACTAACCTTCCCCTCCTCCATCCTGACGGCGAGGCACTCCCGCCAGAATATTACCCCGGTTTGGCGGTGAGAGCAGTCAAATTCATCAAATTGACTAGCTTATAAACAATTCTTGCCCCCACATTCCCATCCCATTCCGCATTTCCCACCTCACAAAGATCGAAGCCAATTATTTGTCTACCACTGCGAATGATTTCGCGACATAGACAAACAGCTTGTTCCAATTCTAAGCCACCAGGGACAGGAGTACCTGTTTGTGGACAGAGCTTGGGATCTAGTCCATCAACATCGAAACTGATATAAACTTGTTGGGGAAGATGGGCGATCGCTGAGTGGACAATCTGCATCCAAGTTTTACCTGCATACATATCCTGTTTGATCTGCGCATCATAATAGGCGATAATTCGTCCGTTGGATTGCTCGATCGTGTTGATTTCTAGTTGAGAAATATCCCTGATGCCTACCTGTACCAGCTTAGAAATTTGCGGGATTTTCAGCGCATTAAACATAATCGAGGCATGAGAAAACTCGAAGCCTTCATAAGCATCGCGCAAGTCTGCATGAGCATCGATGTGCAAAATGCCAAAGTCGGGATAGTGGGTAGCTAAGGCTTGCAGATAGCCTAAGGGCACACTATGATCTCCGCCAATGACACCAACTTTTTTACCATCAGCAATTGCTGTGATACAGCGATCGAATAACCATTGATTAACCGATTGACAGGCTTGATTAATTTCTGCTAAGACCGGAGTTAGATCTGGGGCTGAATTGAGGGATTGACCTTGTTCCAATCGATCGATAATTAATTTGGCTTGTTGGCGATAGTAATTGTTTTTTGCCCACAAATCTGCATCGATGGTTGGCAGATAAATTCCACTTTGCCAACCATCTGGGTTGTCAAAATCATACAAGTCTAATTGTGGCGAAGCGTCTAAAATCCGTTGTGGCGCGGCGGCGGTGCCAGGACGGTAAGAAACAGTCACTTCCCACGGGACACCAAAGACGATCGAGTTAGCTGAGGCATAATCAAATGGCAGTCCAAATAAGTTGCCATTGACTTGACCGACACCACTAGGATCGTAATTGTCAAGCTTATCGATCATTTCTTAACTATTCACAACCTTAGTTTTTAACGATAGCAAAAAATTCCGCAGTAGCTGCTTACCGGAATTAGTCAAAATACTTTCAGGGTGAAACTGCACTCCTTCGATATGGGGATAATCACGATGGCGAACACCCATAATCGTTCCGTCCTCTACCCAAGCATTAATTTCCAGACAATCTGGACAAGTGGCTCGATCGATGACTAAACTATGATATCGAGTTGCTGTAAAAGGGTTATCTAAACCTGCAAATACTCCCGTTCCGTTGTGGTAAACTTGCGAAGTTTTGCCATGCATTAAAATTGGTGCGGACACAACATCACCACCAAAAACCTGCCCGATACTTTGATGTCCTAAACATACACCCAAAATCGGATAATCAGCACCCAATTTACTGATAATTTCTAGCGAAATCCCTGCATCTTCAGGGCGACCTGGCCCTGGTGAGATTAAGATCCCATCAGGATCTATCCTTTTCATCTCTTCGACAGTAATTTGGTCATTCCGATAGACACGAATATCTGCCGCAATGGGTAGTTCCTGTCCGAGTTCGCCCAAATACTGAACGAGATTATAGGTGAAGCTGTCGTAATTATCAATGACTAAAATCATGGAATTATGAGTTATGAGCTATTAACACAGATGGTCTAACGTTTTCACCAAGCTTCAATCGCCATCCGAGTATACACCAATAGCATCTACCTACTATCCACTGTTAACTTTCAACCATGAGGAATAGCCATATATAGTAAATCTACCATATTCTATAGTTTGTCAGCACTAAAATTGCTTTAGGCAGGATTAGCCAACTGGCGACGAGCACAGAAGCGAGCGCAGAAATCAGCACAGCCCCAGCCGCACAATCTTTGGCAACTTTAGCCAGTTCGTGATAGGTTTGTTGAACCGTGAGATCGACGACGGATTCGATCGCCGTGTTGAGTAATTCGAGGGTCAAAACTAAACCACTAGTAATGCAAATTACGGCCATTTCGACACCACTCAGACGCAAAAGAGCACCTAAGCTAATCGCCACGGTGCCCATGATACAGTGAATGCGGAAGTTTCGCTGGGTATTAAAAGCGTAGGTGACTCCAGCCGCAGCGTATCGAAAACTTACCCCAATATTTGTTGCTACCCGCCAAGCCTGAACGCGGTTCTGTCCACTGCCTAATTGTTTGTGAATTTTGGTAGATATTTTACCGGTCATATCTGATTGGAGACTCGTAGAACTTGACGATTCATCCAGTTTAATCTGCATACACGATTTACTCCCACGGGAAAAAGAATGATTTATCGATCGAAAATCTCACAGTTATGGCTTAGTAGCTTATTTATAGGGTGTCAAATAAGATCTATAGACCACTACGAGCGAGAAAAGTTTCCTGCTGATCTAGCATAATAGTTAGACTGGGTTCATCAGGGTGATCCCATCCCAACAAGTGTAGTAGTCCATGACTAGCTAGCCAAGCTAGTTCCTTAGTTAGAGAATACCCATGTTCTGCGCTCTGTCTACTAGCGGTATCGACAGAAATAATAATGTCACCCAAATAAAGTGATGATTCCCCAATATCTGTCTCGATTTGGGGGAAATCTACTTCCATTGCCGCAAAGGACAATACATCTGTGGGTTTGTCTTGGTCGCGAAATTGGGCATTTAACGCCTGAATTTCGGCATCGGTGGTGAGGCGGAGACTTAATTCATAGGTTGCGGCTGGTGGTAAATCTAATCCTGGTGTTTGCAACCAATCTTTAAACCAAACCGCCCAGGTAGCTGCGGTAACTACGCTCGGCTGATATAAGTCTTGGACGATTAGTTCTAGATTCATCTGAAGTGAATAGTGGCTGGTGGCTACTAACTAGTATAATTAATCACTTGCTAATACCGAGGATCTATCTAGTGAGATAGGCTAACCCGATGAACAGGGTTAATAAGCCGATAGTGCTCAAGAAGAAGTGTTGGAGTGATTTACTTCGCTTTTTAACCATGTTTTTCATGGCATACTTGACAAACTTCTCCTTCAGTTCTGCCTCTGTGGGCGGGGTTTCCGCTGCCATCGTCGGTTCGGCTGTCGGCTCGGTATCTATGGATATATCACTCATATTTGCGATCGGGATGATAGTTAGGGATTAATTTACCTAGCTTAATCTTACAGGATCAATTCTTCATATTTTGTAATCTTTTTACAAAAAGTTCTGGGGATCGACATCGATGGTCATTTTGATCACATTTGAGCATTTATTGCGGAGTAATTCCCAATTGGGTAGTCTAACACTACCATCGGGTAAATATTTAAGCATAATTTGCCAACGGTAGCGATTATTTACCCGCATCACTGTAGCTGGTGCGGGGCCTAATAACTCGTATCGTCCGGCAATTGCACCCTCATTTAGCATTAAGCCGATTTCTGTCACGGTTTGTTCGACGACTGCGGCATCGAGACTACTAAATCTGAGTAAAATCAGTCTGCCGTAGGGTGGATAATCGAGGACTTGGCGTTCTGGTAACTCTGCGGCAATAAATGCCTGGTAATCGTGCTTGGTTACGGCATGGAGGACTGGATGTTCTGGATTATAGGTTTGAATAATTACCTTGCCAGCTTCATCGCCCCGTCCACATCGTCCCGCTACTTGGGTAAGCGTTTGAAAAGTCCGTTCGGCGGCGCGATAATCCGATAGATGTAATAAGCCATCGGCGGCAACTACTCCAACTAGGGTAACTTGGGGCAAATCTAGTCCCTTGGTGAGCATTTGGGTACCGACAAGTAAATCGGCATCGCCTTGGACAAATTCGGTCAGAATCCGCCGATGTGCGCCCTTGGCACTGGTAGTATCGCTATCAAACCGCAAACATCGCAGTTCGGGAAACTGGCGGTTTAACTCTTCGACAATTTTTTGGGTACCGCTGCCAAAGAACTTAAAGTACAGCGAATCGCACTCTGGACATCTGCGCGGCTGGGGTTGACTGTAATTACAGTAATGACAGCGGAGTAGGGCATTTGCGGCGGCTCCTGGTTGATGATAGGCAAGGGATACATCGCAGTGGGGACACTCGGCGACATAGCCACAACTGCGACAGGAGACGAAGGTACTATGTCCGCGTCGATGGATAAATAATATGCCTTGCTGTTTGTGGGCTTGCATCTGGCGCAAGGCTTGTTGAAGTGGTTGGCTAAACATGCTCCGATTGCCGAGCTTTAGCTCCTGTCGCATGTCTACAATTTCTACTGGGGGGAGGGAGCGAGATTGGACTCTGGTGGGGAGGGGGAGGTAGTGGGACTGGGGGACGGGGGGACTGGGGGACTGGGAGACTAGGGGACTGGGGGACTGGGAGACTGGGGGACTGGGGGAGAGTTGTGGGGCGTTCTTAGCGATTCTGTGCCAGGTTTCGAGGGCAGGGGTGGCGGAGCCGAGGATCAGGGGACAGGGTTCTAATTTGGCGCGCCATCTGGCGATGTCTCTGGCATGATAGGTGGGTGCGGGTTGGTCTTGTTTGAAACTGGAGTCGTGTTCTTCGTCGAGGATAATTAGACCCAAGTTCGGCAAGGGGGAAAAAATTGCCGACCTGGTACCGATGACAATTTGATTAGTTTCGGTCAACATTTTGCGCCAGGTATCGTAGCGTTCGCCATCGCTGAGGGCACTATGATAGACAGCTACTTTATCACCAAATTTCGATCGAAAGCGATCTGTTAGTTGTGGTGTTAAGCCGATTTCCGGTACTAGGACGAGGGCTGATTTGCCTCGATCTAAAATTTTGGCAATGGCTTGTAAATAAACTTCGGTTTTACCAGAACCAGTGACTCCATGTAATAAGACTTCGGCAAATCCATCCAATCGATCGATTATACTTAGGGCAGTCGCTTGATCGTCTGTTAATTTTTTGGCGGGTTCTTGTTGAAAGATACCAAAGTCTTGATCTGAACGTAATTTTTCTTTATTAACGATCGCCAGATAACCTTTTTCGGCAATCTTCTTTAAAGTTTCTGGACTAGTCTGAGCAAGTTTGATCAATTCTGGTTGCCATAATTCACCGCCATGTTGTTTTAAGATACTAATAATCTCGCGCTGTCGATCGGTTAAATCACTAGCTAAACTATCGCCCGTGAGAATGACGGCTTTTTGTAACTTTGCTTTTTGTGTTTGTCCTGATTCCAAATAAGATTCAACTAAACCTCGATCGAGTAATTCCCGCAAACCTCTTCTTGCACCTGTCGTTACCTGTTTTTGGATATGTTGCCAGCTATAATTGCCATCTGCTTGCGACTGCAATAAGCGATAGATTTTTTTGGCAGTTTCACTCAAGAAAACATCTGAATCTAAAATTGTAGCTGTGAGCTTAATTCGTCGATGAGATCGAGCTAATAATCCTGGTGGTAAAGCCACCCTAATTACTTGAATTAATGGTGTATAATAGTAGTCAGCAATCTGGATTAACCACTGCCAATAATTGGGCTTAAATAAGCCCGAAGCCACCACATCCTCAATATCTTTAATCTGATCGATCGGAAAATCAATTGACATTTGATCGATAAACCGAATCGCGATCCCACCAACTACTTGTCCACCCAAAGGAACACTCAAAATATCCCCAACTTGAACATTAAATCGATCGGGCACATTATAAGTATATAAAGCTTGAATGCCGGGACAATCTACTAATACCTCTACCAACCCACTCAGCCGATCGCCGATCGCATATCCAGTAATCGGTTCAGCAACGATCGGCGGTTGAGAAAGATGAGGATTAGACATTGATTTATCTGATTTGGTAATTTAGACTAGCAATGAGAGTGGTAAATACAATAGTTTTTACTGACAACTTAATGAATCATTTATTATTAACTAGATTTCAAGGGGCATTAATTGGCGGTAATATTATTTATTTTACCCCACAACAGATTGCCCCAAATCCACTGATGACCGAGACGACTCCAGCATTAATGGGCGGGATTGATAGCTCGATCCGGTGTGGTGGCTTTGAAGCCCAGGATTGGCTCCAGAGCACATCAATCATCGATCGAGATCCCCAACGGGCAATTGTGGCGATGCTCCCATTGATGTTATTTTTTCATGACGATCGCGTCAAATTACGGGAGATTATCCTCAATGTCAGCCACACCTGGGAACTAGACTGGGAAACTTGTTCTAGTGCCGTCTCCATTGGCTATCTGATATCTCGATCGCTCTGTGAAACCCTATCACCTACTGCGATTATCGTTCAACTGTTAGATGAGATGACCAATCTCCATCCCCTATTATTTCAGCAACTGAGTATGATCGATCGACTCCTCGAACAGTCTAGCAGTTTAACTCAAGTCACCCAAAAACTAGCGATCGCCCCACACCCAATTATCACCCCCACAGTCTTAGCTATTTATTGCTTCCTCTGCACCCCTGAAGACTTCAGCCTCGCCATCCGCCGCGCCCACCAGATTGAAGCTCGATCTCCCCTCACTTGCGCCCTCACCGGCATCCTCGCCGGAGTTCATAATAGTTCTACAGGTATCCCTCTCAATGGCTTACTCGCCACGCCACAACGAGAACAGTGGATGACAGCCGCCGAAAATCTCCTCAATGGGTGGGCAGGTGTCTATTCTGTCAACAGCGAAACGCCCGTCGGTTTATTGCCACCGAGTCAGCAATCTGCCATTCCTTACGCCATCCCTGTCGCTGCTCCAAAAGTGATGCAACGTCGATAGTGGAATGTGGATCGCATGTACGATTGTGCATACAATAGATAAATTGGGACAAAAACAAAGTAGCAACAAACCTCGATAAGCACGGGATTGATTTCGCTGATGCAGTTTCTGTATTCTCGGACGATCTTGCAATCACGACACTAGATGAACGATTCGATGAAGAGCGATTTATTACTATTGGGCTAGATGGTCTAGGTCGAGTGCTGGTGGTGGTGTATACCTGGCGCGATCGAGAAATTAGGTTGATTTCGGCTATCCGCTACCCGTCAAGAACGAAGACAGTATGAAGAGGGATAAATCATGGAAGTAGAACACGATTCTGTAGAAGTAGAATATGATTTCAGCCAAGGGAAACGAGGTGCCATCGATCCGATTGCTACAGGAAAAACGCGGATTACGATTCGGATTGATGATGATGTTTTAGATTGGTTTCGGGAGCAAGTTCATCAAGCAGGAGGAGGAAACTATCAAACTTTAATGAATGAAGCACTGCGAACCCATATTCACAAGCAGCATGAGCCTCTAGAATCAACATTGAGACGAGTGTTACGCGAAGAATTGGGACAAACTCGTCTGGCCCCAAATTAATCGATCGATAATCCCAACAGGATATAAAGATACTCCTCAATGGCGATTACCTAACGGTAGGCTACGCGAACGAGCCTCAAACACTGGGATTGTTGGGTTTTGCGGGCTTCAACCCAACCTTGTATATTGAGAGAAATCTCACTCGCAATTATTTCTCACCCATTGTCGAAATTCTTTTCTGGCTTCACTCATCAATATTTCTGAACTGCGCTCTAAAATTCTGGTGAATCCTTCATGAATCGGTAATGTGGGAAATAAGGAACTAGTGACAGATTCGAGATAATGCCCATCTACGAGGATAAATATTGCTAACTTACCTTGTTGATACCGCCAAATTTCTGGTACACCTAATGCTTCATAAGCACCGAGTTGAGTAGGCGAAGTTAAATCGATTTCTATCACCAAATCTGGCGGCGGATCGATTTCTAAATCCAGTCTTTTTTTACCAACTATTGCTGGAGAATTTTTGATATAAAAGCAATCATCAGGTTCGACCCCCGTTTTCATCCTAGAATTTTTGAATGTAGCAGAACCCAGTGACTCCCACGGTAAATCCAACTCTTCTAGTAACACGACGAGCAAATTACTAATTAAGACCTTAATTCGTTCGTGTTCTGGCAATGGCATTCTAATCTCTAGTTCCCCTGCATAATAAGCAATCCTAGTAAATCTTTTTTCTCCCAATTCTGCTAAGATCTGCTCGAATTCTTCCCAACTAACATCGGGTAAATAGATTCTCTGTCCGGGGCTAATTTTGATCCGGTTGAGCGATATTGATGTTACCATACTTGTGCCAATCTCGTTAATTAAATTATATCGCTGGGGACTGCAAGGATTGCTTTATCGTCTCGAACTTAACTTTTTGCGTTGGTTATATATGGTCGGTGGGCAGTGCCCACCCTAATGGGACTACTGTTTCTTAATTATAAATCTCGCATATCCAAATGGAGAATTTAGGGAAGGCTCATATTCTTCCATGAAGATATCATCAATAGAAATTTCCATTGCTTCATTATCATCAGAACCACTCTGAGTATACACTTCATAGTCTGGATAATAAAAAATTAATCCTTTTTTAGAAATGCTAAGAAGGTAATCAACAACATTTCTGACTGATTCTATGTGATCTGGATCTGTTATAACATAACTATAAAAATACATTAAACTACAATTAGCCATTTTTCTCTGATCAAAAAGGATTGCATTAGCCTGTTGACCAATCCAAATATTATTTAGGTTTTGATTGATTATTTCAGGAGAAACATCAGTTAAAATATCGAAAACAGCTATAGCAGTCATCAGTAGCCAGTAGTGGCGTGACCGGACTAAAACTGTGGGTAAAGATGATGCAGTTTAATTCGAGCATCTGCGGTGGTAAATTGCCATTTTACTTTAGCATGTTCTCGGTTCCGTTCTTGTTGCCAAGCTGCCAGTTCACTTTTAAGAA
>JBGSPI010000096.1:0-18941 GCA_041738715.1 Chamaesiphon sp. | reverse complement strand
ATTTACAAGCTTTCATGTGTGAAAATATTAGCTATGTACATTGGTTTAGAAAGATAGTATTCTAGCTACGACAATAGTCTTTCGTAGGAATGGTGTACCCATTCTTAGGAGGTGTACGTTCTAACATTCAACACTTCTGATGTCCGCAGATCAAGACCATGCCTAACGCCGAAAGATATCCATTTATTTCCTACGATAGTCGATCGATCGCCCTCCCAGAGGCAGAAGGATAAATCCAGAATGGATGATACAATAGATCTATGCCGCTTGTTTGAGTGTCTTTTGTCATGTACCAGTACGAGCTACCGCGATACCTTCCCACCGCCGACGAACTGCCTTGCTCCGACGATACCCCCGTGGATAACGAACTTCAAGAACTCATTCCCAGCCTGCTCAAATCGATCTTACAAATTCTTTGGGGCGATCGCCTGGACTGGTTTTTTGGGATCGATATGGGCATCTATTACCATCCAGAGCAGCCCCCCATCGTCCCCGATGGTTTCTTGAGCTTGAATGTCGAGCGATTCTACGATGAAGATCTGCGTCCGAGTTACGTGCTATGGGAAGAAGAAGTATCTCCAATCTTGGTACTAGAAGTAGTTTCAAATACCATCGGTGGGGAATACACCACTAAACTCGACCGTTACGCACAGATGGGCGTACTCTACTACGTTATCTACTCTCTTGAAAAGGTGCTCCACTTGGGGAAACCCCAAGACCGCACTTTTCGCAATCCCAAGCGTCGCCGCAAAGCCAAACTAGAGATCTACAAACTCGTCAACGGCAGCTACGAACTGCAAGCAGCTAATCCCTTATGGATGCCAGAAATTGGCTTGGGTATCGGCAACGAACGTGTTAACTATAGCGGGTTGACGCGCGATTGGTTGTATTGGTACGACGAGAGTAACCAGCGTTATCCTAGCCCCAGCGAACAAATCGAACTCGAACGCCGAAAAGCAACTGTGGAAAGTCAAAGAGCCGATTCGGAGAGTCAAAGAGCTGAGCGATTGGCGGCTCAATTACGCGCTCTAGGCATCGAGCCAGAAGTACCCTAAATTTAACGATCGCGAGCGAGCATCTAGCATGGATCGAGTAATTTTCAAACCGTTACCCCACCAATAACTCCCGATGCGATCGGTTCTAACGATCTGACTCAGTTGACATTAGGACTCGATTCTCTTGCACAGAGGCTACGCCAAAGGGATTCGGCTCTAGTATCCCACATCTTCGACGTTTTTGTAAAAGCGATGTCTTGAGGTTATGTGTTGATGAAGCTTGATGAAGTTGTCCCTTGGGGCAGAACACTAGAAGAATACAAGTCAATGTTTAGTTTGTCAGAGACAGATTTAAGCAAAAAAATTCTTGGATGTGGTGATGGCCCAGCTAGCTTCAATGCCGAAATGACTGAGTTATCACACTCTGTCGTGTCTATCGATCCGGTTTATCAGTTTTCTGCTGAACAAATCGAGCAGCGTGTTCGAGCGACTTATGAACAGGTAATTTCACAAGTAAAGCAAAATGCCCACAACTATATTTGGAAGAACTTTCAAGATGCTGATGAACTTGGCAAAGCTCGTTTAAACGCAATGGAGAAGTTTTTATTGGACTATGAAACAGGAAAAATTTCGGAACGATATTCAAATCAATCTTTGCCAAGCTTAGAATTTTCTAATAATCAGTTTGATCTGTGTGTATGCTCTCATTTACTCTTCTTGTATTCACAGCAATTATCCCTTGATTTTCATCTGGCTTCGATTCATGAACTCCTGCGAGTTTCCTCAGAGATAAGAATTTTTCCGTTGCTTAAACTTGATGGTGAGAGATCTTCATACCTTGAGCTAGTGATGGAAGATTTATCCGCCAAAGGTTACAATACACAAGTTCAAACTGTTGCTTACGAGTTTCAGAAAGGTGGAAACCAAATGTTGAAAATTAGTAAAAGTTCTTTCAGTAGGTTGAGTTGAGAAACGAAACTCAACAATCCCAGCGTTTGAGAATCAATCGATTCATATTCGTCCGTATCGGTATATTAAATTTAGAATCGAGTAATTTCGATCGTCGGCTCTCCCGTGACTAGTAACTAAGGTGATTTAACACGATCGATCGAATGAAGCGTAAAATTGAAGCATAGTTATTAGCGAGAAAATATTCTCCAAACACTATGGGCTACGATTCGCCATACTGTGATTGCGTGTGGAAGCAGCGATCGATGGATCTCCTATCCGATGACGACAGGGTAAGATTCAGGATGCTCCGATATTTGGCGACAGTTAGTTCGCTGCTAGTTTTAACTATTTCGGCTCCTGGTTTAGCGGCATTTCCGCGTCCAATTCGCAGTCAGAATGGGATGGTGGCATCCGCGCATCCATTGGCGACTCAAGCGGGCGTGGAGATGCTCAAACAAGGCGGTAATGCGATCGATGCTGCTGTAGCTACCACTTTAGCGATTTCGGTTGTCGAACCTTTCTCGGCGGGAATTGGTGGCGGGGGTTTTATGCTGTTGAAGGTGGGTCAGGAGGTTGAATCCCTCGATTTTCGCGAACGCGCACCCCAGAAAGCTTCGCGCAATATGTATCTGGATGCGCAGGGAAAAGTTCGTCCAAATGCCAGTCTGGAAGGGCATTTGGCGGCGGGAGTGCCAGGGACGATCGCCGGATTAGCGGCTGCACACCAAAAGTATGGTAAGTTACCGTGGGCAAGGGTTGTCGCTCCGGCAATTAAGTTGGCGCGAGATGGGTTTAATGTCAGCGAAATCTATACGGCACAGGCGAAATCGAAACAGAAAATCCTCACGAATAATCTCGCCGCTCGGCAAATTTTTACGCGCAATGGGCAACCCTTACAACCAGGGGAGCGGTTAATCCAAAGGGATTTAGCCCGAACACTGATGGCGGTAGCGCGGCAGCCTCAAAACTTTTATACGGGTTGGATTGCGCGGGCGATCGATCGCGATATGCGGGCGAACAAGGGCTTAATTACCCGCGCAGATCTCCAAGCCTATCAACCCAAGTGGCGAGAGCCGCTCTGTGGCAATTTCCGCAAGTATAGAGTATGTTCGATGGCTCCCCCCTCTTCTGGTGGCGTACATCTGTTGCAGATTTTAAATACAATCGAGAGTACGGACTTGGCTGCGCAGGGTTGGCGCAGCCCCGACTCGCTCCACCTGCTGATTGAGTCGATGCGAATTGCCTATGCGGATCGATCGCAATATCTGGGCGATCCTGATTTTATCAAGGTACCTGTAGCGGCTCTAACTAATCCAGCCTATGCAGCCTACCGTCGGCGGGAAATTAAATTGGAGACAGCACGCCCTTCAAGTAGCGTAGCACCAGTATCGCCGGAGACTTTACAACAATTCGATCGATCTCCAATCCCAGCGGGTAGGGTATCAACACCTCAACTATCACCCGAATCACCCGAAACCAGCCACCTGACAGTTGTAGATCGACAGCGAAATGTCGTCAGTCTGACATTTACAGTTAATTACCGCTTTGGGGCGGGGGTAGTAGTACCGGGGACGGGGATATTATTAAATAACGAGATGGATGATTTTGCGGCTGCGCCCGGTGTGCCAAATGTCTTTGGTTTAGTGGGTGGTGAGGCAAACTCGATCGCGCCAGGGAAGACACCACTGTCTAGTATGACACCCACGATCGTTACTGAAAACGGTCAATTTCGGTTAGCCATGGGTGCGCCTGGGGGCAGTACGATTATTACTACCGTCTTGCAAATCCTGCTCAATGTGTTGGAATACAAGCAGGATGTCGGCGCGGCGGTAAGCGCAGGGCGAATTCATCACCAATGGCTCCCCGACAAGGTAAATGTTGAGCCGTGGGGCTTGGATATTGCTACTCTAGCAGAATTACGCCGTCGGGGACACTCGATCGAGACGCGAGACAACTGGGGTAATGCCAATGCGATTCAACAGTTACCCGATGGCCGTTTGGAAGGTGCCGCAGATCCCCGTGGGGAAGGTGTGGCAAGGGGATTGTGAGAGTGAATAGTGAATAGTGAATAGGGAGTAGTATTCAGCGTATTCAGCCTAGGTTGGGTTGAGAGAAGCGAAACCCAACAGCATCAACATCGAGGAGCTACAGTACGCTATGCGATCGAACAGGATTGAATGCTCTCAGATATTCTTGTTCGGGAAGATGTAGCGGTACCTGATAATTTTAACCGATCAGATGGGGTTGTTGGGTTGAGCCTCGAAACCCAACTTACGGGACGTAATCCCACATCTATGAAACTGCTTTAGACTCTCCGATTGAGTGTTCGCGCAAACCCTCCAACCCGATCGCTATCGATAGACAGATCCCATATAATTACCCCACACCTGTGCAGCTTGGGCACTGCTGCCCCTAGTGGGTGAATTATCATCATTGCCCAGCCAGACCCCCGTGACAACTTTTTTACTGGGGATAAAGCCAATAAACCAGAGATCGACATTATCATTGGTCGTACCCGTTTTACCCACTTCACCTAGTCCAATCGCGGCATTTTTGCCCGTGCCACTGGTGACAACTCCCCGCATCATAGTTGTGAGCGTATCAGCAATTCCGGTGCGAAGTACACGCCGAGTAGATTGTCGATCTGTGGAATGATCATAGATCAACCGACACTGTTTGATCTGTTTAATATCGCAGTTGCTCGTATCATACACCCGTTTAATCACACGGGGCTGATGCCAGATCCCGCGATCGGCAACCGCACCATAGGAGCCGACGATCTCCAGCATATTTACTTCACTTTGACCCAAAATCAATGCTGGAACTGGATCGAGTTTCGATCTAATGCCCATCTTGCGGGCAGTTTCGATCGTTTTGTCTATACCGATATCCTGTGTCACCCGTAAAGCCGTGACATTTTCTGACAGGGTAAAGCCCGTGTACATATTAGCCGATCCCGATGCACCGTGGTTACAACCAGGAAATCGCCGACCCTCCCAACTGATTGGATCGCAGGAATAGGTCTTTCCCGGCGATATACCACCTTCGATCGCGGCTGCATAGCCAAACAGCTTAAATGTCGATCCGGGCTGGCGTTGAGCATCTGTGGCCCGATTGAATTGACTCTTTTGGTAGTCCACACCGCCGACCATCGCTTTGACAATGCCAGTGGTACTATCGATACTGACGATGCCCCCTTGGGAAAACCGATAATTCTTGCCAGCATTAGCAATATTCTGGCGTAGTGCTGCTTCGGCTTTTGCCTGCATTTTTAGATCCAAGCCTGTTTCGATCGCAAAATTACCTTCTTTGGCTGTCTCCGTGCCTAATAGTTCTTGCAGTTCTTGGAAGACATAGCCATAGAGATAGGGAGCCTTGGCATTCGTACTGGGCAAACAGGCTTCCTGACGGTATTCTAGTCGGGATCTGCGGGCTTCTCTAGCTTCTTGTTGGCTAATCACACCTGTTTCGAGCATTCGACCCAAAACCAGATTGCGCCGTTCGGTGGCTTTCATCCCACGCCGCCCTTGTTTATCTTCCACACAGGGATTGAAGATATTTGGGCCAGGTAAAATGCCGACTAACATGGCTGAATCTTGGAGGGTGAGATCTTTAGCAGATTTGCCGAGATAGTGTTGGGCGGCATCCTCGAAGCCGTGGGCATCAACACCTAAAAAGACGCGGTTGAGATAGGTAAGGAGAATTTTATCTTTGCTGTAATTAGCTTCCAATTTGAGTGAGACTACTGCCTCTTTCATCTTACGTTGTAAGCTGTCCTCTGTGCCGACGTACTTACGAAATAAGCTCCGGGCTACTTGTTGGGAGAGAGTACTGGCACCCTGTGTCGCTTTCCCCTTTTGCTTCGCCACCATTAATGCCCGCGCCACACCCCAAGGATCGATGCCAAAGTGCCAGTAGAAGCGACTATCTTCAGAAGCAATTAACGCTTTGATTAGATAGGGCGAGAAGTCGGTAAGTTGTTCTAGATCTCGGTGGGCTTGGACTCGTGGCGGACGGAGGGGCATTTCCAGATCTTCCGAATACACGACAACGGGTCCAGTACTATCAGGGAGAGGGCTAACATCAACTTTGCTAGATTCTGCTAAAACTGCCAGTAGTAATACACTCAAGATTCCGCCAGTTCCATACAATCCATACCGTAACACTCGCATATACACGGGTGGCGGATCGAGGTAGGTGATTTTGACTGCGGCTTTGAGTTCTGGTGGGCCAAGGGTAAATGTATCACCATTTCTTAGTGTAATTCGATCGACCCGTTTTTTACCCCGATAAATCCCGTTGGTTGAACCCTCGTCTTTCATCAGGAAGGTTGTCCCCTTCTGACGATCTCGCGTCAGTGACAAATGTACTCGCCCGACAATCTCATTTCGCACCACGATGTCACAGGATTGGGAACTCCTACCCAGTGTGTACTTCTCACCCAACAGGGGGAAAACATCCGGCTCAGGAGCATCGGCATCTTGCACCAGTAGTTTGGGCACTCTGGCATTGGGCTTGAGGGCCAACCGAGTGAAGTTAACTTTCGTTTGCTGAATGGCTTGTGTCAGTTGAGCCAGGAGTGTCTTTTTGGGCGGCTGAGAAGACATTGAGGGATTAGGGGCTAGGGCTAAGGTTAAATGGGTTGAAGATGATTTCGATCTTCAGTTCCCATGAATATGTTTATTCTAGCTTTCTTGGTCAGATTCTCGATCGACCAAAATAGTCGAGCCGCCCAACTCCCATTTTCATCACTATCCACTAATAACTATGTTTCAACGCAACCGGTGAGTTAACCAAATCATAATCGATCGATAACCTATTGCTTAACTGTTCCTAACCTAGACCCACTAAGCTATCACTAGTTCTAGTGCGACTAGCGATGACATCAGGGTGGAGTTACTGAGCTAAAGGATCGACTCGGTAACTTCTTTATATTTAGGCGTGAGGTAGTAATAGGTTAGTGATGTATAAGTTTTTATTTAAGCTCAGCAAGAAATCTTCGGTTGTATTCGCAACGACCTTTCTATTAACTGGTCATAGTGTAGCACAAGCTCAAAACACACCAGATTTGTCCGCACCAGAGTTCAAGACTGCTGATATTCGGCGCACTGACGCAGCATATCAAACATTGCAAGAATTGAATGCAAAATATGATTGTATTCCTTCTAACAGTCCAATTTTCAATACTAAGAAACAAGTTATTAGTCGCGCAGACTTTGCGGTTGGGATCAACAGCTGTATCCAATCGATCGAGGAAATAGTCGCCAGTAGACCTCGCAGACCTGTTAAGAGAAGAGTTACCCCAAAAAGGGTAAGACCAGTCCCACAACAAGTTGAGGTTGCTCCAGAACCTTTGCCTCAAGTTGTGCCTGCACCACCGGCTCCAATGCCGATTTTGCCACCGCCAGAACCTGTAGAGAGCAGCGAAGCACCAGAAGATCCGATCACACAACAGGATCTCGACGGCATCAAATCATTAATCAATGCTTTTGGTGAGGAGCTTCAAGCCTTGGATTCCAAGGTCGCGCTCAAAAAAGATAGTTTCTCGACAACAACTAAATTAGTTGGTGAAGGGATTATGGCTTTTAGTGGTTATGGTGGTATAACGGCAAATGCTACAAGACTTGATAGTAATAATTTCTTCACGGATCGACTCAGACTAAATTTTGATACTAGCTTCACGGGTAAGGATCGTCTCAGAAGTAGGTTGCAAGCAAGAAATACTACCCAACTTAGTGGAGCGGGGACGACAGGGACAAACATGACCCGCCTGGGCTTTGATGGGAATGACACCAATGATAGCGTTTTATCTCTGTTTCAGTATGACTTACCACTGAGTGATGAAACTAAAGTCAGAATCGCAACTGTTGGTTATGAGTTCAATGATAACCAGCCAACACTAAACCCACTCTTGAATAGTTCTGGCAGTGGGCTGATTTCACGGTTTGGTCGCTACAATCCGATCCTTCGCCTGAGTGGTGATGGTGCAGCGGTGAATATCGCCCACAAATTTAGCCAAGAGTTGAGTGTAGACTTGGGCTATGCGGTGCCCGGTACTACAGCAGCTACTGTAACACCAAGTAACGGATTCTTTAAAGGTCAAAATGTTTTCCTATCTCAGGTGACATACTCGCCAATGAAGGATTTAAGTCTGGCAGCATTGTATGGTCGTTCTTACAACCCTGCTGGGACAACTAATCTCACCGGATCGACTGGTAGTAGTGCCGCTGCTAACCCCTTCGGTGCAACTGTCCCAACTACAGCTAATCACTACTCATTTATGGCTAGTTATAAGCTTAGTGATGCTGCTACTATTTCCGGTTGGGCTGGTTTTATCGACGCTAACAGAGAGACTGCTGCTGGTGGAAGTGCAAGTATCAGTAACTATGCAATTACCTTAGCTTTCCCTAACTTTGGCGCAAAGGGTAATATGCTGGGATTTGCCTTTGGCATTCCACCAAAGCTCAACTCTCTCAGTACTGCGGCAACAACAGGCAATCCTGACACTTCCTATCACTTAGAAGCTATCTACAGGATCAAGCTGACTGATAACATTGAGGTTACCCCAGGGATGTTCATTGTGACAAATCCAGAACACAATAGTGCCAACCCAACTGCGTATGTTGGTACGGTGAGAACACTGTTCAAGTTCTAGAAAGCTAGACAACTCGTCGATTTAGCAGTTTTCAGCAATCAAAAAGCCGCCCAATTTAGATCTAAATTGGGCGGTCTTTTGATTGATTTATTACTCGTTGAATCGATGTGAGAATTTAGCCCTTTCTGGCTGCGGCGGCTTCATCAGGATGAATACCTAGACGAGTGAGGTTGACTCGTCCTTTGTTGTCGATTTCGCGAACTTTGACAATCACTTCATCGCCGACACCCACTTCATCTTCCACTTTACCGACACGATAATCAGCGAGTTGGGAGATATGAATCATCCCCTCTTTGCCCGGTAGAAGCTCCACGAAGGCTCCGATCGGAATAATTCGGGTTACACGTCCAGCATAGACATCTCCTTCATTCAGGCGGCGGGTTAAGCCTTGAACGATTTGGATAGCTCGTTTAGCTTTGTCATTATCAGCGGCGGAAACTGTGACAGTACCGTCATCGTCAATATCGATTTTCGCTCCAGTTTCTTCCGTAATTCCTTTAATTGTCTTCCCACCAGGGCCAATTACCAAACCGATTAATTCTGGCTCAATTTTGAAGGTGAGTAAACGGGGCGCAAAGGGGGACATTTCTTCACGCGGTTTATCGATCGTGGCTAACATTTTCTCTAAAATGTGTAGTCGGGCGGGACGTGCTTGATTAATGGCATCGGCGATGGTTGTCATTGCCAAACCACTAATTTTCATGTCCATTTGCAAGGCAGTAATTCCAGTATCGGTACCAGCGACTTTGAAATCCATATCGCCGAGGAAGTCTTCAATTCCCTGAATATCAGTCAGAATTCGCACTTCATCGCCTTCTTTGATTAGTCCCATTGCCGCACCACTGACTGGTTTGGTAATCGGTACACCAGCATCCATTAGTGCCAGTGTCGAGCCACAGACAGAACCCATCGAAGTCGAACCGTTGGATGATAAAACTTCTGAAACAACCCGCAACACATAGGGGAACTGTTCTCTGGGAGGAAGTACGGGAATAATCGCCCGTTCTGCCAGGGCACCATGACCAATTTCCCGCCGTCCTGGGGCACGCATGGGACGAGTTTCACCCACGGAGTAGGGGGGAAAATTATAGTGGTGCATATACCGTTTGGTATTCTCAGGATTGAGATCGTCACCTAGATCTTGAGCATCGCCAGGTGTCCCGAGGGTACATGCAGACAGAACTTGAGTTTGACCGCGATTGAATAAGCCTGTCCCATGCACGCGACGGGGTAAAACGCCGACAGCACAGGAGATGGGGCGAACTTGATCGAGTTTCCGTCCATCTACCCGCAGTCCAGTTTCGATCACCTGTTGGCGCATCATGGTTTTAGTAACGCTTTTGAACACGCTACTAATGGCGCGGCTATCGCTGGCTACAGCAACCTGAAGCGGATCGGTCTCTGGTAGACTGGCGATTTCTTCGACTACTTTGGCTTTGACTTCATCGAGTGCAGCTTCCCGAATTGCTTTATCTGGTTCGCATTTGGCGAGAATGCCTTGAATGCTGACAGTAGTGCGCTCTTTAATGAAATTCTCTAGTGTCTCATCTACGGGCGGTTTTTCTTCATGGACGATTTCGATCCCTAGTTCGGCAAGAAGTTCGCGCTGGGCGGTAATTAGCTCTTGAACTGCTTCATACCCAAAATCGATCGCTTCAATCACATCTTGTTCGGGCAACTGATTTGCCCCTGCTTCCACCATGATCACACCATCGGGGGAACCAGCAACTACTAGATCGAGGTCGCCAATTTCGATTTCGCGATAGGTGGGATTGATAATGAAGTCATCCCCCACTAAACCGACCCGTACAGCCGCCATTGGTCCCATAAAGGGAATTTTAGCCAAGAGGGTGGCGATCGAGGCTCCTGTCACCGCCAGGACATCAGGTGGCACCAATTCATCTAAGGACATGGTGGTTGCCACAATCTGAATATCATCGCGAATCCAGTCGGGAAACAACGGACGCATTGGTCGATCGATCAAGCGGCTAATCAGCGTCACTTTTTCTGGTGCTCTGCCTTCTCGTCGCAAAAAACCACCCGGAATCTTGCCGGCTGAGTAGAGCCGTTCTTCATAGTCTACTAGTAAGGGTAGGAAATCAATTCCTTCTCTCCCTTTGGCGCGTGTTGCGGTAACTAAAACACTTGTATCGCCGGATTCGATTAAGACGCAACCACCAGCTTGGGGTGCAAATACGCCAACCTTAAGTCGAATATCCCTACCGTCAAAGGATATTGACTTATTTATCTCTGCCATTCGATTATCCTTTTTTTCTTCACTTCTTCTCTTGTTGTTGCGATCCTAGCATCCTTAGTCCCCACGGTGGGAAATTTGTTTGGTCGGATGTGGGAGATGTGAGTCTAGTAGTCTCCGGTATAAATTTAGCTACTATTTTGGCGAGCGACTGGGGGATCGCTTGCACTGACTTGCACTGTTGGCGTAGCCTCGCCTCTGGCGATACGAAGTTCTTGGCGCACTTGTACTGAGCGTAGCCGTTGGCGTAGCCTCTGCCTTAGCAGAAGTAGCCTCTCCCACAGGAGAAGTGAGGGACGGATGGTCGGGGAGAAAGAAATGGTAGGCTGATTTCCGCCGCTTAATACTAGTAACTAGCCCAAGTTGCTAGTTACCCGATGGACACACGACTTACTCTAGGCTACATAATCAAACAACATTGTTGTCATATAGCGATCAGCCCATTCAGTCCCAAAGGATTTTTCCAATACCCGACGAGTTTTATCATTCTGTTGTTGTCGATCGCAATAGTGCTGTTGTCCAGCCAAAATATCCGTGATTTGCGATTGAGATGTTAGGGGTTGGGTTTGACTGGCAATTTGACAATGAATTAAGAGAAACTCCTCGACACGGTGGAGAAAAGCTGCTTCTTCCGAGGCATCTGTTGGGCGCACAAATAGACAATAATCGGAAAAAATATCGCCCCAAGGTGGTAAATCGCGAGGCTGAGAAAATTCATGAATATCGAGTTCGGCAAGACGAGATTGGTAGCTCTGCGGTAAAGATCGATTGGCATTAACTGGTGATAAATCGACAATTGCCGCACTAATTGCTCCTCTACCAGCGACAATATCCGCCCCGAAAATTGGCAGAGAATATTCAGGATTGGGGAAAATAACACAGTGGAGAATATCTAAACTGTTACCTACTTGGGCGAGTTCGAGGTGTAGTTTGCGAAATTGTGGCGTTTGGTAACACCGATTTTCAATCACTAATCGTTCGCCTTCGAGGGCACCTTCAACATAGCCGAGATCGCCAGGAATTTGATAAGGTGCTAAATCTAAGTGCTGTTGCCAGATACTTTCAATTCTATCGGCCAACTGTCTAATCAAAGGATACTGTTTACTGCGTAATGATGTTTCCATAATTTTTAAAAAATATTTAACTTAATTTTATCGCCGATCTTACCCATTTATAGCTTGCTGAGTTAATTTTCAACAAGCTAATGATAGGCAATTAATGTAAAAGTTGCAAAATTTGAGTTTACAAGGGTTATTTATCAGAGTGAAGAATTGACAAAAGATGCCACATTGAAAGAATCAATTACTCTCAACTAGCATCGACCCCTTAACGATTGCGGTAGGGAACTGTCTTTTCAATGTCAATGTTGAAGGCAGAAAGACGACTCGGTGAGCCAGATCTGGGGCTGATGCTCTTTGCCATATTGAGGAACAAACTGGGATCGCCAGTCTTGGGTTTTTGGTCGTAGGAGCGGAAAGTGCGGACAGCCTCTTGCCAGATCGCTTGGGGAAAGCCCAATTGTGCGCGGTGATAAGCATCATACCGAGGTGAGGTAATGTTGAAAGGCGTTTCCCCGATCGCCCGACTGGGTAGAGTCCGGCGGCGGTGATAGGGAACGGTATTTTCACCGAAGTTTTCGATATATTCATCACTATTGAGGAGGTCATCAATAAACCCCTTGACCCCCTTAGTCATGACTATTGCCGACCAGGAAATCTTCTCAGCTTCACTGTAAACTCGGCGACCCAAAACCTTTTGGATGCAGTGTTCGACAAAGCGATAGTTACTGTTTTTGTCGTAGAAGCTATCGAGAAAGGTATTCGAGAGCATTAACCCACGGATGAAGTCACGCACCGTAATCTGTCTGTTGCGGAGTTGAGATTCCAGCACAATTTCCCGATCCCACTTAAAGGCATGGAAGAAAATCTGGCGATAGGCTGCATTAATCAGATTCCCGATGTCTGTTGGTGAAAACAGATCGTCGGTTGAATAGACGGTCGCTTGGTCATCAGGAGCACCTAGTGCGGCTACTCGTTGATTTGGACAAGAAGGAGCATACGCTAAGAGAGGAATAGCCACGTTACACAAACCCCATCATTACAAAACGTTAGAAAATGGCATTTCGATCGTACAAGATTGAGGGGATCAACCCATCCTGGTTTTCCAAAACTTTACAGTTCTTAACCTTATATATATTGGCTAATCAGCTTAAGTGATGTGAGAGTAGAGCTATTAAAAAAGATTTAAATTAATTAGCTAAAAATCTTGTAACGCTCTTTGTTGAATAGTTCTAGCTGCACATATTATATTTTGATCGCAAATAACTCGAAAATAAACTTCAATCAATATTGAAATAGATCTCTCTAAAACATATTTTACTATCGCTTCATATTTCTTAATTAGTTAGGTGACTATTATTGTCAAAATTGCACAAATTTTGCACAAATAAATTGCTCTAATGACTATTACTGAATCTCTCAGTTTTGAAAAAGAAGTTTACTCAATCGAATAAATTCAGGAGATTGGATCGATGTTAGATGCCTTTACTAAGGTTGTTTCCCAGGCCGACAATCAAGGTCAGTTAGTCAGCGATACTCAACTTGACGCTTTGTTAGCGATGGTTAAAGATGGTGCGAAACGTACCGATGTTGTGAACCGGATTACCAGCAACTCTTCAGCGATCGTCACCAATGCCGCTCGTGCATTGTTTGAAGAGCAGCCCCAACTAATTGCTCCTGGTGGCAATGCTTACACCAACCGTCGGGTTTCTGCCTGTATGCGCGACATGGACATCATTCTGCGCTATGTTACATACGCCGTATTTTTGGGCGACTCCAGTGCGCTGGACGATCGATGCTTGAATGGCTTGCGTGAAACCTATGTAGCTTTGGGCGTTCCTAGCTCTTCGATGGCTACCAGCATCCTCAAAATGAAGGAAGCTGCAATTGCCATTGCTAACGATCGTAACAATATTCAACCAGGCGATTGTAGCTCTTTGATCGCCGAATTGTCCGGTTACTTCGATCGGGCTGCCGCAGCAGTAGGCTAATCGTCTCGACGACAAAATTGTTAACTGCTGGTCTCGTTCGTCTGAATCAGTTCCAGCAAAGGTTCGATCCAAGTTCCAACTTTCTACAATCAATAGGGAGATATCATTTCGATGAAAACGCAATTGACCGAAGCGGTTGCTACCGCTGATTCTCAAGGTCGTTACTTAGGTAACACCGAACTTCAAGTTGCTTTTGGTCGCCTCCGGTTGGCGGCTGCGGACTTAGAAGCAGCAAAAGTTTTAGGTGCTAAAGCTGGTCAGTTGGCTGATGGTGCGGCGAATGCCGTTTACCAAAAGTTCACCTACACCACTCAAATGCAAGGCAAGAACTATGCTTCGGATAGTCGTGGTAAAGCCAAGTGCTTACGCGACATCGGTTACTATGTTCGTATTCTCCAATATTGCCTGATTGCTGGTGGTACTGGGCCTGCTGATGAATACCTCCTCGCCGGGTTGGCGGAAATGCACAGCAGCTTTGAACTAGTTCCTGGTTGGTATGCTGAAGCCCTCAAGTATATCAAAGCTAACCACGGTCTTTCTGGCGACCCTGGATTGGAACTCAACTCCTACATTGACTACATGATTAACGCGCTCTAGAGCGGGTTGCGCCCAGAAGGAGCGACAGAGCTATCGATCCGATGGTTTTGGCGATCCTTCCGGGCAACTTTATAAGCAATAAAATTAAAATCTGTTAGAAAATCTGTTTACCGATCGGTTATATAGAGGAAATAAACATGGCAGGCTTACAAGCGGCGGGGAGATTGGGCATTAAACCCTTTGAAGAATCAGCACCCGTTGAATTGCGGACTCAAGATGATGTCCAGTCAGTAATTTCGGCAGCTTACCGACAGGTGTTGGGCAACGAACACCTAATGACAAGCGATCGATTAGTCGGGGCTGAGTCACTATTAATGAGGGGCGAGATCTTGGTGCGAGATTTTGTCCGGGCGATCGCCCAATCAGAACTCTATCGCCAGAAATTTTTATATCCCAACTTTCATGTGCGATTCATCGAGTTGAACTACAAGCATCTACTCGGACGCGCACCTTACGACCAGACTGAAATTTCTTATCATCTGGATCTATTCATTTCTAAAGGATACGAAGCTGAGATTGACTCTTACCTTGGTTCCGCAGAATATCAAAACAGCTTTGGGGACAATATCGTTCCCTATTATCAAGATTTTGAAGCCGATCGGCCCGGACAAAGAGCGGTCGGTTTTAGCCGTTTGTTGCATCTCCAACGCGGCTACGCTGGCAGCGATCGGGCGCAGGGACAAAAACAACCTCGGTTAACCTGGGAAGTTGCCAAAAACACAGCAACTCCAGTCTCTTCTCCTTCGATCGGTTCGATCTCTGGTGCTTTGGGTGGTTCTCGCGGTGATGTCTACCGTCTGCGGGTCATGCGCTCTGCGACTAGTTCGACTCCAGTTCTACTGCGGCAAATGACGACTGAAATATTGGTTTCCTACGACCAATTGACGACTAAACTCCAACAGTTAAGTCGTTCTGGGATTAAGGTAATTAGCGTTAGCCCTGTCTAGCGAGAGAGTGGGTTGAGGGAGCGCGGCTGGTTGGGAAAGTTGGGAAATTATCGAGTGAGAATATCAAATCTTCTCATCCATCCGATCCTCATTTCCATCCTGCTCGATCTCCAATCCATCAATGATTAATTATTGATTGATTGAAGGAGAATTCTAGGTGGCTATTACAACAGCAGCATCTCGATTGGGCACGGAGGCATTTAGTGATGCCGCCCCGTTAGAACTACGTCCCCAGGCAACTCAGGGAGAAATTGAAGCAGTTATTCTGGCTGTTTATCAGCAGGTGTTGGGCAATCCGCATCTCCTCAAATCCGAACGTTTAACCATCTCGGAATCGCTACTGCGCGATCGCAAGATTACCGTGCAGGAATTTGTCCGTCAAGTGGCTAAATCGGATCTGTATAAAGAGAAGTTTTTCCACAACAGTTTCCAAAGCCGGACGATCGAGTTGAACTACAAGCATCTACTCGGACGCGCACCCTACGACCAGTCGGAAATCACCGACCACATGAATCTGTACCAGTCCAAAGGTTTTGATGCAGATATTGATTCCTACATTGATTCACCGGAATACCAAACCAGTTTTGGTGAATATATCGTTCCCTACTACCGCGATTTAACTACGACAGGAGAAGGTCAACGATCGGTTGGCTTCCCCCGCCTACTTCAACTTTATCGCGGTTATGCCAATAGCGATCGAGCGCAGTTAATTGGCAATGCGCCCCGATTAGTCAAGGATCTGGCCAGAAACACCTCTTCCGCAGTAGTACCTCCTTCGGGTGGTGCTGGCGGTTTTGCCTTCCTCTCAGCGGCTAAAGGCGATGCTGCCTATAGTGCTTTCGGTGGCTCGAAGGCGTTTGGCGGTGGTCGGATGTTCCGAGTTGAAGTTGCCGCAATTAGCAAACCGGGCTATCCTAAAGTCCGTCGGGTGAACAAAGCCGTTGTGATTCCCTATGAAGAGCTAACCGCTCACATGCAAAGAGTCCAGCGTCAGGGCGGTAAAATCGCTAGTATTACGCCACTCTAAATAGTCTGAAAATCGGTTATTTCCATTAGGGGTAGGGCAGTTTCCATACCCCTATTTTTGCTTAACTATTACAGCGTCGAGGTGGATCGGCTAGAATAGTGTCAAAATCATATTCATCAGACCCCAATACGGTTCGGTTAATCAAATATTTTTGTCATATTAGTCCGCGTAGCGACGCATCGACTGGGAGGTTTCCTCCCAGTTGTGTGCGTCAAGACAGGCGGACTTTGCATCACCAGCGGCGACTTTAGTCGCTGGCAAACCGAACCGTATTGCATCAGATCACCTCTCCGCCAAGATTTAGAGACAATGCAAGCAGAATACCGCCAACGTCGAGAACAGTTCATGTCCAAAATCGGCAATGGCACAGCAATTGTCGGTAGCGCGCCAATGGCTGTCATGCACAATGATGTTGAATATACCTATCGTCAAGACAGCGACTTCTACTACCTGACTGGATTCAACGAACCCAATGCTGTCATCGTTCTCGCACCTCATCACCCCGAACACAAATTTATCCTCTTCGTTCAACCCAAAGAACGCGAAAAAGAGATCTGGACAGGTTATCGCGTTGGTGTCGAGGCGGCCAAATCCCAATATGGGGCAGACGAAGCCTATCTAATTAGCGAACTTGACGAGAAACTCCCCCAATACCTAGAAAAGTCCGATAAAATCTACTATCACATGGGGCGAGATCGGGATCTCAATGATAAAGTCGTCACCCATTGGCAACGCCTCCTCCGTTCTTATGCTAAACGTGGCACCGGACCGATCTCGATCGAAGATCCCTTTCTCACTCTTCATCCTCTGCGGATGATCAAGAGTGAAGCAGAATTAGCTCTGATGCGAAAAGCCGCCGATATTGCCGCCATTGCCCACAACCACGCCCGTCAATTTGCCAAACCGGGCAAAAATGAGTACGAAATCGCCGCTGAAATCGAATATATCTTCCACAAACATGGCTCAATGGGGGTAGCTTATCCCTCGATCGTGGCTTCTGGAGCCAATGCTTGTATCCTGCACTATATAGACAATAATAGTGTCCTCCAAGACGGCGATCTCCTGCTAATCGATGCGGGTTGTGCCGTTGGCTATTATAACTCCGATGTTACCCGCACCTTCCCAGTCAATGGTAAATTTACCACCGAACAGAAAATTATCTACGAACTAGTTCTCGATGCACAAATGGCGGCGATCGAGCAAGTCAAACCGGGCACTACTTGGAAAGACTTCCATGCCACTTCCGTCCAAATTATCACGGAAGGGTTAGTCAACCTTGAACTTCTCACAGGTGATGTTACCACCTTGATTGAAGAAGGGATGTACAAAAACTTTTATATGCATGGTACCGGACATTGGTTAGGCTTAGATGTCCATGACGTGGGCACCTATATGCACGGCGAAGAATCCTGGTACCAATTCCAACCCGGCAACGTCATCACCGTCGAACCAGGGATCTATATCTCCCCCGACATTGAACCCGCTGAAGGACAGCCCACCATTGATGATTGTTGGAAAGGGATTGGAGTTCGCATCGAAGATGATGTCTTAGTCACTGAGACTGGCAACGAAGTCCTCACCGCTGCCGTACCTAAATTTGTTGAGGATCTGGAACTCTAGAAAATTTTCTCAGCCGAAAAAGCCTACAAGTCTTGCTATACAGAACTTGTAGGCTTTTTAGTTAGAGTTAGTTTCTATAAATCGAAAAACTTTTTTTAGAAATTATTGGCACTTACATCGATAAAAGAAGCCAAAATACCCACCCAGCAACGGAAAGAAAGAATTTGGCCAAGGTATTGACAAGGAGAAGTAGACAAGCTATATTAGTAAAGCGGTCGAGGGAAACGGCGACGAGGAAGCGGCGAAAGCCACTCACAGAGCCAACTACCTTCACCTGAACCTAGACAACTATATAGTTTGAAAGCCTATTCAACCTCGTTAATTTCGTTAACAACGATTATAACAGGTCAACCCAGTTTCTGGGAAGACCAAGACGAGTAAAGTCTTAAAAAAATACAAACCGAGCCTGATTTTGGCTCTTCAATATCATGGAGAGTTTGATCCTGGCTCAGGATGAACGCTGGCGGTATGCCTAACACATGCAAGTCGAACGGAACCTTCGGGTTTAGTGGCGGACGGGTGAGTAACGCGTGAGAATCTGCCTTCAGGATGGGGACAACAGTTGGAAACGACTGCTAATACCCGATATGCAGCGATGTGAAAGATTTATCGCCTGGAGATGAGCTCGCGTCAGATTAGCTAGATGGTGTGGTAAAGGCGCACCATGGCGACGATCTGTAGCTGGTCTGAGAGGATGAGCAGCCACACTGGGACTGAGACACGGCCCAGACTCCTACGGGAGGCAGCAGTGGGGAATTTTCCGCAATGGGCGCAAGCCTGACGGAGCAATACCGCGTGAGGGAGGAAGGCTCTTGGGTCGTAAACCTCTTTTCTCAGGGAAGAACA
>JBGSPI010000088.1:0-16123 GCA_041738715.1 Chamaesiphon sp. | reverse complement strand
TTAGGTTGACATCAGATTGGGGTACACCCCAGAATGACAAACTATGGCTTTTTCCTGTTCTCAAGGTACTTCTTTGAAAGCCTCTTCCTGACAGGCTTTCAGCCTTAACGTGCTATTTTGTCCGAATTCTGCGTTTCCCCCTTAATCACCCACAAAGTAATCAACTCTCGATTTAACTCCTGAAGAATGCCTTTCAATATTTCCCCAAACTTATCCACCCCATCGCTACTTCTCGCCGCGCCATTAATCACGATCACCTTCCCCCGATTTTCCGGCTCATCGCAAAGATTCACCAAATCCATCCACCCATCTGACTTATCTAAATTTAAGATCTCACACTGAACAGTTTGCTCGTATGCCTTGTAAACATCGGGATTGCTATTATCAGTTTCAATCAATAAACATTCTTTGCCAATCTGACATAAATAATCTAAAAGTGCCATCGCTACAATACTTTTCCCTACCCCACCCTTACTACCGCTAACCATGTAAATTGGGTTCATTTACTCATCTCCTTAAAGTTCTGAATCTGGTCTAGGAGTAAGTTTACTCTTGCCACTTTTCTTTCGCTCGTCGGACAAACTCTCAACCTTCTCATCCAAAGAATGATCTACCTTCCCGTCTGAAGAATCAACGATCTTCTCATCCGATAAGCCATCTCTTGTCACAGTGATAGGTGATGAAGTCGATCCTAATTTTTTCCGCTCTGATAATGCTGCTTTTGGCTTAGAAGCAGTCTTAGTTCGTTGCAAGTAGCTCTTCAGAGTTGGAGTAGAAATATCCAATCCCTCACCCTTTAAACTACTGGCAATTTGCTCTAAACTATAACCCCGCTTCTGGAGAGACTTAATCTCCTTAGCCAACATCTTCACGACCTCTTGTTTTGTTAGATCTTTCGGTGGTGGCTCAATTGCAGGTAACGCCCGTAACTTACCTGCTATCTCCTCAACCTGTGCCGCTGTATACCCCATATAATTCACTCTCCTCTCCACCAGATCGAATTAGTATACCTTGCTCTAAATATACCCACAATTTACACTAGATTTAACAATCTTCAATTTACCTCCATTTTTCGCTAAAATCTATTCCCCCTAATCTCTCTACACTCCTTATCCCGTATACTTTGCTGCCAAAATACACCACCTCTACATCCAAATTACAATTTAACCAATCTCAAACAAGATAGGATATGCTACACATATCCGCCTTCCGTTCGGCGCAAGCTTCTCACTCCAGGCTCATCTTGCGGGGGCATAGCCCCCCGACCCCCACCAGATCTAAAAATGTCATGGCACCCAAACTAACCCAATCCGAACCTCTCTCCGCTCAATGCAATATCCGCTTCACCCCCACCGAATTAGCCGAACTCAAAGAAGCCGCCAACATCGCTGGAATAACCGTTAGCACCTATGTCCGCCGTCGCGCCCTCGGTCGTAAAATCGCCGCCAACGTAGATTTAATCATGATTCGAGAACTCCGCCGGATCGGTGGCTTACTCAAACATATTCACAACGAAAGTGGTGGCGCATACAGCGACCTCACCGCCAATACTCTGAGCGAAATCCAAAAAGCGATCGTCAGTTTCACCGTCAATAAATAGTCGATTGACTGATAAATCGATCGATCGATTTATCAAAGCATCAAAGATAAATAGCGACATCCCACCTCGATCGCTAATGTGGACTAATATGGATCGCCACTGGCGATTGTTAGTTTCAGCTACTTCTAGTCGAGTGAAAGCAGCAAACACGATCTGTAAAAGAGTGAAAAAAGATGATTGGTAAACGAGTAAAAGCAGCAAAAGCCAACAATGCCGCCGGACACGCTGGCAACCTAGTAGACTATATCTCAGACAACAAAAAGGGGAAAATAATGCACTCCGGCGGAGTCGGCTTCATCACCACAAATCCAGCCGCACAGAAACTAGAAATGAGCGCACTAGCCAGTAGCAACCCCCTGAGTAAAAATCCAATCAATCACTATATCCTCAGTTGGCGAGAAGACGAAAAACCAACCACCGAACAGATCGACCAAGCCGTCCAAATTACCCTAGACGAGATGGGCATGAACGAGCATCAAGCCATCTACTCCGCCCACCATGATACCAATAACATCCACGTTCACATCGTCATCAACCGGATTCACCCAGACACCAATAAATCGATCGAGATTAATAAAGGATTCGATCTCGACCCCCTCCATCGGGCTGTCGTTAAAATCGAACACCTTCAAGGCTGGAAGCCCCTAGAAAATGCTAGATATAAAGTGCTAGAAGATGGAGAGGTAGTCGAAGTCAATGCCGAGCGTAAGCAACAGCGTAAACCCCAACAACGAGCCGCCGACTTCGAGAATCGCACGGGTCAAAAATCAGCCCAACGCATCGGCATCGAAGCAGTAGCCCCGATCGTCAAACAAGCTAACGACTGGCAACAACTCCATCAACAACTCGCCAACATCGGCATCCAATATCGCAAAAAAGGCAGCGGCGCAGTTCTAATCGTCGGCGAGACTGCCATCAAAGCCAGTAGTGCCGATCGTGCCGCCAGCTTAGGCACATTAGAAAAAAGAATCGGCACTTACGAACCACCGATTGAACACCTCCAAATTACCGCGATCGATCCACAACCACTAACCGAGAATATGCCATCAGGCTGGGCAGAATATACCCAACTGCGGACAAGCTACCACACCAATAAAAGTACAGATGCAGATAAATTTCGAGAACGATGGGACGACCAAAAGAGACAACTGGCAGCACAACAACAGCAACAACGAGAAGAACT
Organism: Chamaesiphon sp.; assembly: GCA_041738715.1. Classification (GTDB taxonomy): domain Bacteria; phylum Cyanobacteriota; class Cyanobacteriia; order Cyanobacteriales; family Chamaesiphonaceae; genus Chamaesiphon. The sequence continues at coordinate 13,340 of JBGSPI010000088.1, read as the reverse complement.
ATTATCCGGCAGATGGAAAGGCAAAGGTGCGATTTTAAATGCCCTTCGCAGTACACTAGCCAGCGACCAAAAAGAAGCAAAAAAGATCCTCCAACAACAGCAAGATTTAGAGCGTCAAAACCTCCGCGAAAAATATCCACCATTCCCCAGCTTCGAGGAATGGCAGAGATTAAGAGGAGAACCCAATCTAGCCGAACAATGGCGTTACCGACATGGCGAATCCAGCCCGAATCTAGTCGTCCGAGTACCAGTCCCACAAGTCGAAAACGAACAAAAAAGAGGTTACGGCATGAAGATGTAATTGCTTGGGCTGAGTGCGATTGAAAAGAAACCCGCCAGCGACTGCTTGCCGCTCCGGTTGAGATTGACTTCAAGCTTGAAAATGTTTGGCAAGCAATCACCTCTGGGATTGAATTGGGATATTCTCCGTCAACCCCGATGTGTGGATTTTAATGCTGGCAACTAGAATCTAGATGACAAACACAGTGCGAACAAGCCTAATTACTGCCCAGTGATATAATAGCAAACACCGACCATCTTTCATAAATCGATCGAGTGTGCCACTGCTATTCCCGACCTTGTTATAATGTCAAACCGCATCGATGCTAATCAAATTAAAGCCGAACTCGATAGTGTTATTGCAGATGCCGAGAATACTGAGCCACAACTAGCCCAAAAACTGCGCCAGCTATCACGTTGGATCAAGGATAAGAAACCAGGATTACTGACTAAAAAGCGATTGGTAATGGATCTGATAATTGAGGTAATGCAGGATGCCAAATTTTGGCTCAAGATTAAAGATCTCACTCCCGACGAAAAAATCGCATTTGATCACCAAGCCCAATTAACACCACCAGAAAGATATTGGTATGAAACACTTTTCCCCACATGGTTTAAAACTCCAGATCCAAAATTAACTACTTGGACTAAGAAACTGATGGCTGAAGAATTTCCAAATAGTGATAGCTCCACAATCTCAAAATTTGCTAATGAATTTGATAATCTGGGGGCACCAACGTTTTATAGGTATATCCTAGACCTATCGATGGCAACCGATTTGATGATTAGCGGTCAGTTGAAGAAGTCATTAGCAATCCAACTGACCATCAGTAATCCAAAAATACTAGACGAAAAACAAAATAATTGGAGAGAAACACTTATCTATTGGGATATTAAGCGGGGGGTATTGTTCAGCCAGTCGCCAAACCATTCGATTGAGGAATCCGCAAAATCTCTGCTCGAACGTAGTGACAGTTTAAATGATGGCTGCTACGTTGTAGATATATCTACAAATAAATAACACATTATAAGTAATCTCACTTGCCAAAACTAAAAGAGGATAATATGAATCTCGAACAGGTTATCTTGAGTCAGAGCAAAAAAGTTGATAGTGCCCTAGAAACGTTAAAAGCTAATCGCAGATACCAGCAGGATAAGCTTACTCTTGGTTTGAATCGGGTCGAGCGGTATGTGGAAGATGTTGAAGGTGACTGGCTGGATGATTGGACTGATGAGGCTGGAGATCCCAAAGTTAAAGAGTGAAAACGTGCATTATCACATCCTTAATTTTCTACCTTACTTCCCATCAGGGTTCTAGGCGTTAGTTATGGATGCGAACATCTAATCTCGCCGAATTGCTATCTTATTGCTTTACCGTTGGTGATAATACAGATCCTCGTAGTACGAATTGTCTGCTCAAACTGGGTGAAACTACATTAACCCGACAATTGACGACTTATTTTAACCGCTGTCTTGTCTCGCTAAACCCTCTCCTTCGGAGACGCTGCGCGTTGGCTGCGCCTCGCCTCTGGCGATACGGCAGAGCCGAGGAGCGCGAGCCGCTCCCTTAAATCCGCGATCGTTTTCACCTCCGACCAATCCACATTTGCAGATTGGAGTAGTTCCACCGCCAAACTAATCAAATGCTGGGGATAAACTCGCTCCTTGGCTGGCACAGGTAAAGAATTATTACGGCGCACCATCTTAGCCGTAGCCGCCAACCATTCCTGCTGACTCTGGGACATTTTGATATTGACATTGACCATGATTTCAGTTGGCTGACCTTCCCCTGGTGGCTTGTCTGTTGGTAATTCAACAGCAATTGGTGAGGGGACTGACTCCGTTACTGCCACTGGGGTAATGCTAGTTTCCGCCACTGGTGTTACTGGTACTGAAGGAGACTGCCCAAAATCGCTGAGTTTGCCCATTTTGCCCATCCGACTCATGATTTTAACCCCCAAATTTTGATCAATTCCTTGCCGAGCGATTTGTAAGCTAAAGCCCCTGCCGATTTACTGGCATAGGTAGTTATCGGTTGTTGCCCAGCGATCGATTCCGCCACTTGGATATTGTCAGGAATCGTCGTGTGCAATAGACGGTAATTTAAATCCGCCGCACTACTAATTAACAGATCGTCCGATTCACGAGTTAAGACTAGACGAGGCTTGTAGCGATTCCGCAGCACATCGATCGGCAGGTTTTGGTTTTCCCCCCGAATCAGATCGATCGCCTCGGATAATCCCTTAAGCGCAGCAGGTTCGCACAAAGTTGGCACTAACACCCGATCACTATTTAAAATCGCTTGCACCGACGCTACTCCCAGTCCTGGCGGACAATCCATCAACACCACCTGATACCTTAAAGGTATTAACCCTTTAAGTGGACTGGCAAAGATATCCCCAGTCGCACCTAACCCGAACATCTTAATGTCCCCTGGCAATACTGCCAGATGTTTGAAATTAGTAGCGGTTGGTGTGGTTGGGGTGGAGCTAGTCAGCCATTGATAGGCAGTCGGGGATAGTCCTTCCACACCCAAACCAAAAGATAGAGTCCGTTGTCCATCCAGATCGATCGCCAAGGTCTTAATGCCAAACTGGGCGAGAACTGCGCCCAGATTCAGAGTACTGGTACTTTTCCCCGTCCCGCCTTTGAAGTTAAAAACGGCTATTTTCAGCATTTTATTAACGATAGATAGCTTAAACCTTTAAAGCATGAAAGACTTTAAAGGTTTAAGAATTAATTACATATAGTCATTATAGCTATAAATCTTTATATTAATAAGTCTTTATATTAGCATACCTTTAAATCATAAAGGTATTATAGGTTTAATCAAAGCCTCGTCATTAGCCTAAAAACAGCCTAAAAACGTTGTTCTGTATGCTTTATGGACTTACGGCACTTTGGGTACAGTTGCTACTCAAACATCAACTCAGACAAATGAGTCCAAAAAACCGTAGTTTCACTGATGCGGATCGACTACAGAAGTGAGTACGATCGCGAAGTAACTGTATTATTCGTGACAATCTAAATCCCTCGCGGATAGACTTGCCATCGCGCTACCACAAACATATTTATGGAATCACTCAACGGTAAAAAACTCACTCATGAGAGTGAACTACATCCTCAATTAATTCTGCCAGGTGATTCCCTAACTCCAGACTCAAAGCCACCAGTAACATCATTGTTTGCCAATGACGAACAACTGATTAAAGAAGCCGCAATTATCGAACGATGGCAGCTTGCGGCAGCACCACTCGCAGAAGTCGTCAGCACCCCGGAAACCATCTGGGCAGATGTCACCCCAATAAATACCCCAGTCATCCCCCCAGTAGCATTACTCAAGTCGCTATTTCCCCAGCCAGCGGCTCAACTACAATCAGTTTCTCCGCTCCAAGAAGTAGAACCAATCATAGTCGATCTGAGTAGAGCTAGAGCCATCAGTCAAATTCAAGATTTCTTCAATCGCTCAGAGCGACTAGAACAGTTTAAAATTGCCTTCGGACAAGATGTTAATACCGATAAAATCGAGCGCATCATTAGCGATTGGCAAGAGGGTCAAAAACTGCCCGACATCGAAATCCTCTCCTCACAGATTTTAGGCAAAGCCGACGGCGGATTCGACCCGATTCATCACAAAATTTACCTATCGAGTAACCTAACCTATCGCGGTAAAATATCCGAAATCGTCCCCGTCATCATCGAAGAAATCGGTCACTATTTAGATAGTCAAATTCACCCAGATAGTGATGCTCCTGGAGATGAAGGCGCGATCTTCGCTAAATTAGTACGCGGCGTAGACATCTCAGCCGCCGAATACGTCACCCTAATTAACGAAGACGATCGCACAACAATAATTTTAAATAAACAGTCCACTGTTATCGAACAATCCGTCAATACTGCCTATGCAATTAAAGCTGAAGGAACGGTATCTTTTAATGGCAGTACCGATCTCGATGGCAACCCGTTAGATCTCAGTGACGACGCGCTGATTTATGGGGGTAAAGGTTTTTCATTGAATGGCAATAGTATTCTGCCAGTTAAATACGATGCTAGTGGCAAGCCGATTAAAGATAGTCAGGGTAAATTCGTTTTAGTCGATCGAGCTATTACCGTAGCGGCGGGATATTTACAGGCAAATGTGAATGGGAATACCAAGAATAAATATGCCGGATTGACTCCACCACAAATCGTAGCGACAGAAACAGTCATCGTGCCAACTTTTGCAGATATCAAACAGCAAGAATTAAATCGGCGCAATCCGACTGGTACAACAGGAACAACCTTTAATGTCAGTCAAAATCCGATTAATAATGCCACACAATGGGCACAGAAATTCCCTCCCGCTGGTACCACCAGTCAACCGCGAGTCGTCACAGTTACTGGTGGTGGCTTGAACATTCCAGGGAATGTTAACTTGAACAATTATGTGATTATTGTCAATAGTGGTGATATAAACTTTAATGGATCTGGCAATCTCAGTAATGTTACTTTAGTTGCCAATAACGGCAATATTAATTTAAATTCAGTTCAGTCCGACAATCTTTCAGCCCTAGCTTCTGGCACGATTAATCATCATAGCAGTGCCAAATTTGGCGGCAGTAGTTTACTTGCCAATGGCACGGGAAATATCACCTTTAATGGAGCGACGAAAGGAATAACGGCAACAGATAACTTGCGAGTAATTAGTGCTGGCAATCTCACCTTTAATGGTAGTGCGGTAACACGAGGCAGTTTTATCAGTCAAGGAACTTTTACAGCGAATGGCAATGCCCAAATCTACGGTACTGTCAGTAGCAAACAGAATATTATCTTCAATGGTTCTAGCACAATTATCTATGCCAATATTCTTAACTCCAGTGATACCACGGCACCTGTAATTTTGGCAGGATTAGTCCGCGATAGTGCCCCAGATAACACGACAAATACCGATAAAATTACCAACGACGCACGGATTAGTGGTACTGTCACCGATGCCAGTCAAATTAGTGAATTTAAAGCTGGATTTAATAACCAAGCGATCGCTAACTATACAAATGTGCTGCCCGATCTGCAAAATGGCAGTTTCAGTTTGACTAAAGCTCAATTAGAGCAGATTTATGGGGGGACGATGCCCGATGGTACCCATACTTTAAATCTAATTGCCACAGACCAATCTGGCAATCAATCGAGCGTTTATCCCGTTACTTTTACCCTCGACACAACTATTCCCGTACCCACCGTTAATTTGGCAGCTAGCAGCGATACAGGTGTAATTGGGGATTTTCGGACTAAATCACCGCTGGTGACGCTGACAGGGCAAACAGAGGCAAATGCGCGGGTATTGTTGAGTGGGAATCCCACCCCCGTGACGGCGGATAGTTTGGGGAATTATACCTTCACGAATGTCCCTCTGGGTGTGGGGAATAACTCATTTACCGTCACGGCGACAGATATTGCGGGAAATCAGCAAACCTATACCCAAGTTGTCTACCGTACCTCACCACCGACAGCGGTTAATTTAGCTACGCCGCAAGTGTTGGAGAATAGTGCCACAAATACCGTAGTGGGGGCATTAAATACAATCGATCCTGATGGCGGAGATAGTTATACTTATTCGTTGGTAGATGATGCCAATGGGAGATTCAAATTAGTTGGGGATAAGATTCAGGTAGCGAATGGGAGTCTGCTAGATTTTGAAGCCAATCCTCAACATCAAATTCAAGTTCGCACGACAGATAGTGAGGGGGATAGTTATCTTCAAACGATCGAGATTTCAGTACTCAATGTTAATGAGTCGCCGAGTAATTTATTAGTATTGCCGACGGTTATTATCGAGAATAGTCCGAATCATACGATCGTTGGGCAAATTACCAGTACAGATCCTGATGCTGGAGATAGTTTTAGTTATGGTTTGGTAGCTGGAATTGGGGATGAAGATAATAGTAAGTTTGTCATTGCTGGTGATAAGTTAGTTATTCAAAATTCACCGGATTTTGAGACGCAATCGAGTTATACCATTCGCCTCAAGACTACCGATACGGGTGGATTGATTTATGAGAAGCAGGTGACGATTAGTGTTAGTAATGTCAATGAAGCACCAACTAGTTTGACTTTGAGTAACAGTACTGTTGCTGAGAATATTGAAGTAAATGGTGTTATTGGTACTTTCACTAGCGCAGATCCAGATTTAGGGGATACTCGCACTTATACGCTGACTAGTGGGGTTGGAGATAACAATAATAGCCAATTTACGATCGTCGATGACAAACTTCAACTTAAAGCCAGTGCTGACTTTGAAACTAAATCTACCTATCAGCTTCGAGTTAAAGTCACCGATGCTGGTGGACTAAGTTATGAGCAAGCTTTTACTGTTAATATCAGTGATATTAATGAGGCTCCAACTGATGTAAATATTACCAATAATACCCTAGTAGAAAATATACCCGCTGGTACGGTAGTTGGTAATCTAAGCGCGATCGATCCCGATGCTAATGACACTCAAACCTTTAGTTTAATCCCTGGTACTGGGGACACAAATAATAGTGACTTTACGATTGTCGGTACTCAGTTAGTTATTAATAACTCACCCGACTTTGAAGCGCAGAATAATTATAGCTTGCGGGTGAGAGTGAGTGATCGCGAGGGCTTGACATTCGATCGCGTCTTAAACGTAAATATCACTGATGTCAATGAAGCTCCCCTGTTCACCAGTCAGCCCATCTTAACGGCGGAAGTTGGTAAACCCTATAGTTACACCATGATCACCGCAGATCCCGACACCGGAGATACGCGGCAAATCAGTACCAATTATCCGTTACCTAACTGGTTGCAACTGGTAGACAATGGCGATGGTACGGCAACATTAACCGGAAATCCGACTCTAGCAGACTTACAGCACTACCCGCTCAGTCTAACCGTCACCGACGCTGGGGGACTCAAAAGTGTCCAAGATTTTAACCTGAGAGTCGTGAGTACTCTGGTAGAAGGTACCAGTTTCAATCAACGGTTAGAAATCCCGCTGACGATCCCGGCTACTGGGGGTAAATTAAGCTTTAAACTAGCCGATCTTAATTTCGATCTAAATGACCTCCAGGGGATTAATGATGCCTTAGAAGTTGCTCTAGTTGATGCTACTGGTAAATCTCTAGTCACCCCCTTCCAATCTGGCAGAGATACCTTCTTCAATTGGACAGAAGGCGAGAATGTTGTCACGGGTAAAACCGCAACTTACGATGCGACAAGCGGAATCGTCACTCTAGATCTAACCGGAGTCAAACCGGGCGCAGCCAATCTCCTCTTCCGCCTCATCAACAACGACACAGACACCACCACCACCGTCACAGTAACCGATGTCACCCTATCCCCTAATTCTGCTAACTCTCCAGTAAATCCCAATTCTCAATTCTCAATTCTCAATTCTCAATTAATCAGCCCCACCTTCTTCAACAGTGCCACCGACGTATCCCCCAGCATCCTTGCCGATTATCACCGGACTAGTTTTAATGCAACAACCAAGGAACTGGATGTAAATGTAGCTCTGAAGAATCAGGGTAGTTATGGTTTGAATGGGACGTTAGTAGTGGTAGTTAATAATATTAGCGATCCGAGCGTGAGCGTTAAAAATGCCGATGGATTTACACCGGAAGGGTTGCCCTACTATACCTTTAGTGCGAGTAACGGCAAATTAGATCCGAACCAAGTAACGGATCAACAGACTTTAGTATTTAAAAACCCGAATGGGGTGCAATTTAGTTACGATTTAAGCGTGTTGGCGGAAATTAATGCCGCACCTGTAATTAAATCCCAGCCGGAGTTAGAAGTAATTGGTGGGAAACAATATCAGTATCAGGTGCAGGCTGAAGATCCCAATGGCGATCGTTTGAGTTATAAATTATTGACTGCCCCAAGTGGGATGTCAATCGATCCTACGACTGGGTTGGTGAGTTGGAACACTAGTGCTGGTGAAATTGGCAATTATCAATTAGCGGTAGAAGTGAGTGATGGACGCGGGGGAATTACTCAACAGAATTATAATTTAGCGGTGATTAATACACCGCCAAATCGTCCGCCCGTATTTACAAGTAATCCAGGAGTGGATGCGAATATTAACTCCGAGTATCAATACCAGGCAATTGCTCAAGACTTAGATGGAGATCTACTCACATTCTCGTTGGTAACTCAGCCAACTGGGATGGTAATTGATGCTAGTACTGGAGTAATCAAGTGGACTCCTAACAGTCAGCAGTTTGGCAATTATGATGTCACGGTAAAAGTCGATGATGGCAAAGGTGCTGTAGCTAATCAGGCATACAAAATTGCCGTCGGAAATGCACTAGGGAATAATGCTCCAATTATCACCAGTACCCCAATTACCGAATTTGGAATTTTAGGTACAGCGAATGGAGCAGCGACAGCCAATCTGCAAACTATTGTCAGAGATTTTCGGATGTGGGGAACACCAAATGGTCATCCAGACTTTCAAAGATTCATAGGTAGTAGTATGAAGGGGATGGTGAGCAATACACTTGGTAACGATGGTAAACCAGTTTTCATCAAACCAGATGGTGTTGGAGTTACTAGTGCTACAACTTTTAACCAGTGGTATCGCGATGTTCCTGGTGTCAACCAAAGAGTAGATGTGCCGCTAACCTTAACTGAAACTACGCCAGGTTCGGGGATTTGGCAATATCAAAATGGTAGTTTCTTCCCGATCGATAATCAAGGTTATGGCAACCAAGGTTATGGTCATAATTTCTCTTTCACTGTTGAAACTCATGCCAATTTTACCTATCAAGGTGGAGAAGTATTCAATTTTACTGGCGATGATGATGTTTGGGTATTTATTGATAATAAATTAGTTGTCGATTTAGGTGGAACGCATCCACCACTGAGTGCAAGTGTTGCGCTAGATACGCTCGGACTTACTCAAGGTAAGACTTATGCTTTCGATCTATTCTCAGCGGAGCGTTATACTGAGGGATCGACTTTGAGATTACAGACTAGTATCGATTTTGGTTCGGGATATTTTTATCAAGTTCGAGCTGATGATGCCGAAGCAGAATTATTAAAATATGAACTTCTGCAAGCACCGATAGGGATGCAAATTGATGAAGCCGGACTAATTTCTTGGCGACCAAAACTCAGTCAACAAAATACTTATCCAATTACTGTTAAAGTGACAGACGCTCAAGGTGGTATTGCCACTCAAAGTTTCGATCTGAACGTCGTATCTAGCAATCCTGGTGAAATTCGGGGAACAGTGTATCGGGATGCTAATGAAAATGCCACTAAGAATATCGATGAAATCGGTTTACAAGGTCGAACTATATATATTGATGAGAATCTAGATAGTCAACGAAATCTTGATGAGGTTTCTACTACTACAGATATTAATGGCAATTATGTATTTAAAAACTTGCCATCTGGAGCTTATAAGATCGAAGTTGAAGATCGGGTTGGCTGGAAGGTGACAGGTGGAACTGGTGCAATTATTTTAGGTAGCGGTCAGACACTTAATAATGTAAATGTTGGTTTGTTGGAAACTATCGCTCCCAATCTAATCGACAACAAAATTAGTGGAACTGTCTATTTTGATGATGGAATATCACGCGATAACGTAGTTTATTTTAATGACTTTGAGAATTCCAGCCGTAGTTTAACTGAATGGTCGAATGCCCGTACTGGTGTAACACCAATTGGAAATCGTCGTTTCTTAGGTCAATATGGAGGTACAGCTTATCCAAACCTTAGTGATAAACAAACAAGGCTGAGTCTAAATAATTTACCAGACCATGAAAATGTAACCGTATCTTTCGATCTATATGTTAATGATTCTTGGAATGGTAGTACGGGAAGTTATTCTCCCGATCTTTGGGACTTAAAGGTTGTCGGCGGTCAAACTCTATTACATACCACTTTTGCTAGTGGTTATCAGACTTACGGAAGTTTAGTTCAGTCTTATCCTAATAACTACGATCCGCTGCAACCGATTAGTACGTTATTTCCCAGCGGTACTGGAGCCTCAGAAACACGAACTCTAGGCTATTATCTAACCGATCCTTGGGGAGATGGAGTTTATCGATTATCATTTACTTTCGACCATACCAATCGCGATCTAGCACTAGATTTTATCGGCGGTACTGATGAATCAATTGCTAATGAAAGTTGGAGTTTAGATAATGTCAAGGTGAGTGTAGGCGTTCCTAAACGAGATCTGCCAAGCCAAACAATTTATCTCGACAATAATACAAATGGGATACTGGATGCTGGAGAAGTTTCAACATTAACCGATTCAAACGGAAATTATAGTTTTAATTTAACTCCAGGAAACTATACAGTCGCGCAAGTTTTACCGCAGGGCTTAATTAACACTAAACCAACCAGTCGTACTTATAATGTTACCGTGAGAAACGGTCAATCGATCGGCGGTTTAGATTTTGCCAATCTTATCGACTCATCATTCGCTCAAACTGCACCAGAGTTTCTCAGTAACCCCTTATTAACCGCAAATATCGGCAAAAAATATCGCTATCAAGCAGTAGCCAAAGATGATAACTTTGACCCCTTGACTTACGATTTGGTAGTCAATCCAGACGAGATGATTATCGACTCGAAAACTGGGGTAGTTACTTGGATACCAACAGCCAATCAGTTAGGTAAAACCAATGCAGTTATTCGCGTATCCGATGGTAAAGGTGGTGTGGATCTCCAAGCTTTTTCAATTGATGTTACTCAACCTAATCTAGCCCCTGGATTCATCAATGACGTTCCTGGATTTACAGGAACAAGTCAGGCTCCAGCAGTAGTGAAAGTAGCGGCTGGAGACACCTATCGATTCCAATTCAAAGGACTAGACCCCGATAGCGATCCGATTAGTTACCGAATTAAATCCTTCAATAGTCAAACAGGTAATAATATTAATACTCTTGGAGTAAGTATCGATGCGAATACTGGATTATTAACTTGGAATACAACGGGACAAGCATTAGGCTTTTATTCAGCTACGGTAGGCGTAGTAGATAATCAAGGTGCAGAAAATATTCAAACCTTTACCCTCGAATTAACGAATAGTATTACCCCTGCTATTAATCTTGCTCCAGTTATTGCTTCGACACCGCGCAAGCAAACATCAGTCGGCGAAACATACATTTATCAAATTACTGCTACAGAGCCAAACTCCGACCCCTTAACCTACAGTTTAATCAATCCACCAGCGGGGATGAGCATTAATAACCAGGGACTATTAACCTGGACACCGAACCCCACTCAAATTGGACAATCGACCATTCAAATTCAAGTCAGTGATGGACGGGGTGGGATTACTAGCCAACAGTTTGGGTTAGATGTCGTGAGTGCGGGAAGTATTGTCAACCACAGTCCCGAAATTACCTCTAGACCGCAATTTACTACTAATTTAGGTAAGACTTACAGTTATCAACTTGTGGGTGCAGATAGCGATAACGATACCCTGATTTGGAGTCTCGATAGTGCCCCCACAGGCATGGTCATTGACGCGACTACTGGCATCCTTAAATGGAATCCGACTAGCTCTCAAATCGGCACCCACACCATCGCCGTGCGGCTCACCGATGCCTATGGATTGTATGTTGGACAGGAGTATACGCTCAAAGTTAACGGTGTCAATACACCACCCCAAATTCAATCTTCACCCAATACTGTCGGTGGCTTAAATTCGCCCTACAAGTATCAAGTTAAAGCCGTAGACACAGAAGGCGACACACTCAAATATAGCCTCGGTCGTAGTCCCCAGGGGATGGTAGTTAATAGTGATACTGGGTTGATTACTTGGACACCAAATGCCACCCAAATCGGTAATCAAACCATTGATGTCTTAGTCACTGACGCTCAAGGAGCGACTAGCACACAGACTTATAACTTGGTAGTGGGAAATACCCCAATCAACCAAGCACCAACCATTACCTCCCAGCCGAAATTTACTGCCGATATTAATAGTCAATATCAGTATCAAGTAGTCGGAACAGACCCCGAAAATAGTCAGATTACTTACGCCTTAACCACCGCACCGACGGGCATGGTTATCGATGCAAGTACCGGATTAATCACTTGGGATAACCCCACCCTCGGCACCACCAACATCCAAATTACCGCCACCGACACTAGTGGAGCAGTCGCAGTACAGGGATATACGCTCACAGGTAAACAAAATAACCCACCAATAATTAACTCCACCCCCAAAACCCAAGTCACCATTGGCAATACCTATCGCTATGACGTAATTGCTAAAGATAGTGACAACGATACGCTGACATATAGCCTCGATAACATCTCTATAGCAGCCGGAGTCAGCATTGATAAATTTGGGCGGATAAACTGGAAACCCACAATTACAAATATCGGCATCAAACCCGTTACCGTCACTGTCACCGATGCCAATGGTGCGACAGTAACTCAAACCTATAACCTGGAAGTACTCGCTGATAATACCGCGCCAGTGATTAATCTAGTACGCGGGACGAATATCGCCGATATTGGGGAAACCATCTCTTTCCAAGTACAGGCGACAGATAATGTTGGGATTAAATCCAAACAACTGCTGATTGATAATCAAGCCGTTACCCTCGATAGTAATGGCGTGGGTATATACAAAGTCACTGCTGCTGGAGTAGTCACAGCGCAAGCGATTGTCACCGATATTAATGGGAATATCAGCACTGCTAGTACCACTACCAATATCATCGACCCCACCGATGTCGAAGCACCAACAGTCAAACTAGACTTGAGTGGGATAACCAACGGCATCATTACAGGTAGAACCGACATTAACGGTACAGTCACCGACACCAACCTCGACTACTACACCCTCGAAGTTGCCCGATTAGGGTCGGATAACTTCCAAGAAGTGTTCCGAGGTAATAATTCAGTTACTAACGGCACCCTGGGCAAATTTGACCCATCTCTGCTAGAAAACGACACCTACACAGTCCGACTCACAGCAGTCGATACCAACGGACGGAGTAGCAGTATTGAAGAAGAGATTGAAGTCACAGGTGATTTAAAACTGGGTAACTTCCGGTTATCCTTCACCGACTTAACCATTCCGG
>JBGSPI010000048.1:0-8300 GCA_041738715.1 Chamaesiphon sp. | reverse complement strand
AATCAATATATTCTCAACTTTTCTGATGTTTCTGAGCACATTTGTTTCATCCAAACCCCAACTCACACCTATATGAAAATGAGTACGATACTCTCTCCAGTATTCTAATGTCATTAACACTTGGTCTTCAATGCTTAACTTGCTTGGTCTACCACTCTTTTTTGCCAAGACTTTTTCTGCTGCCACAACCTTCACCATTTGCTCAAATGTTGCTGGAGTGACACCACATAGGCGTTTGAACTCTGTCGGCTCTAAATTTTTAACTTGGTTGTAGCTCACTTTCGATTAGTTGATTTTTTATCTATTTTACAACTCGATCGGACTTTCGCAGGAGGTCTAGTCAATCATTAAGATTTTTAGGAAGATACAACACATCTATTTATTCTATAACTTTATGGCTATATAATTAAAAGCAGATCTAAACCCATACCTGTATGCCACCACAATTACCCTCACTCCAGATTGGGCAACATATTGCCCGCTATCCAATCATTCAGGGCGGTATGGGTATCCGCATCTCCGGCGCACAGCTTGCCGCCGCTGTTGCCAATGCAGGTGGCATTGGGGTCATATCTGCGGTTGCTTTGGGGCTGAATTCTGCCTATTTCGATATCACCCAGCCAAATGTTCGCCAGCGGAGAGAACAGTTTTTCGAGGCAAATCGGTTAGCGTTAATTGATGAAATTAGCACAGCCCGAACTTTAAGCCCGCACGGAATTTTGGGTATTAATGCCATGGTGGTTGCCCTAGATTATGAAACGCAGGTGCGGACAGCGGCGGAACAGGGGATAAATCTGATTATTTCTGGTGCGGGATTGCCGCTGCAATTGCCAGAATATGTCGCAGATTACCCAGAGGTGGCATTAGTACCGATCGTCTCTACCACTCGCGCAGCACGAATTATTTGCCGGAAGTGGGAACGTCAGTATGGACGGCTACCGGATGCTTTTGTAGTGGAAAGCCCCAACTCGGCAGGTGGGCATTTGGGCGCAAAATTGGGGGATCTGGGCGATCGCGCCTTAGAAGCAGAACAGGTAATCCCCGAATTAGTAGCATATTTGCAACAGGAATTCGGTCAAGCCATTCCGGTGATCGCCGCAGGTGGGGTGTGGGATCGGGCAGATATTGACAAGATGCTGGCATTAGAAGCTAGTGGCGTACAGATGGGCACGCGCTTTATTACTACAGACGAGTGTGATGCGGATATTCGCTACAAAGAATTTCACCTCCATGCTAAACCAGAAGATGTGGTGGTGATTTCTAGTCCAGTGGGACTACCAGGACGAGCGTTGCGGAATGCGTTCGTAGATCAGGCGATTGCGGGTTCCCCCGATTTGGAAAAACGATGTTTGTTAAATTGTCTTCATGCTTGCAAGTGCCGCGATCAAAAGCAATATTTTTGCATTGTTCAGGCATTAGATAAAGCCGCACGCGGAGATATTGAACATGGACTGGTTTTTTCTGGAAGTAATGCCGGACGTGCCCAACGGATCATTCCTGTGGCTGAGTTAATGGCAGAGTTGGTCGCTTAATCTTTTACTTATTTACTTATTATTTAGGTATATGGCAATATCCTTCTTAATTCCCCTAGCGATCGCCCTGATTGCTATCTATATTCGGTCTCACAATCAGGAAGAAATTATCAGACTCTTATCCACAATTATCGCCGTGATTAGTGTGTGCCTCAGTCTTGCCTTGGCTCCTGGGCGATTTCAACTCCTGGTGCTGGTTGTTACCGTTTGGAAAGTGTGGCGTTGCTGTCGCGAATCTTGCAAGAATCCAGCATCACCCTGTTAAATTAATTAATAATTAATAGTTAATAATTAATAATTGGGTTGTTAGAGGATGGGGATAGCGATCGATTTGAATAAACTAGGCAAAGTTCTACATCTCATATGAATCAACTTAAAGCATGGGGATTTTCAGCGCAATGGTGGCGAGGTGAAAGAGGTGAATATTGGGTAGTTGCTCAAGTTATCCTCTTCGTTGGATTTATGTTATTACCGATTCATCCAATTACTAATCTAGGTGGTTTATCCCCAATTTGGCAATATCTAAGCTGGGGATTCACGGGGCTGTTTAGTCTAATAGCAGTCTCATTATTAATTTTGGGCAGCCTGAAACTAGGCAAAAATTTAACTCCATTACCTCACCCTAAAAATGATGGAGAATTAGTCACTAGTGGAGTTTATGGAGTAGTCAGACATCCTATTTATAGTGGCGTAATTTTTCTGGCAATCGCTTATAGCTGTTGGCAATTGAGTCTTACTCACGCGATCGGCGCAATCATGTTCTTGGTATTTTTTGATATTAAAGCTAGAAAAGAAGAATCATGGTTAAGTAATAAATTCTCTGATTATGATGCCTATCGATCGCAGGTTAAAAAACTAATTCCTGGAATTTATTAATAGACAGTAATTTTAGAAGACCATTGTGGTAGATAAGAACCCTAGAAGGTTGAGTTGCTCTATTTTGCCCAACCTTCAAGTACCTGATTTATCAATCCCCCCAAACATTCTGCCAGAAATTAGTAGGACCATCCTTTTGGGGTTGAGTGCTAGAAAAATCCATTTTGCGATAAATATCGCGAATACTCCAACCAGTTAAATTAGCTAAAGTACCAGCTTCTTTTTCAAATCGGGGGCGTAATGTCTGTTGGTATTTTTTACCAGCTTCACAACTGAGATTACCTTTAAATGGGTGATTCATCACATAACGACCTTGAAAATTTTCTTGATTTCCAGTTTCTTGAAACATTAAATCTTCTGGAAACTTATCCCGGGTATAGCGAACATGGAGTCGAGTAATAAATGTGCTGCTTTGGGGCATCGGTCGGCGAGAGCTAGGTGAAATATTTCTGGACATACCACTATTATCTAACCAAAATACGCCTGCTTCTTTTAGTTCAGTTTGATTTGGTGGTTCGGTGGAACAAGGATCGCAGCTACCAGCATTCCAGGCATATTCCAGGAAAGCCACTTTTTTCTGTTCACGCTCGTATGATTTCTGAAATGTTGCTTGATAAAATGCCCCAAATTCATTTTTGATATATTCAGGAATTTGTTTATCGGTGGGAACTTTGACAGTGCGATAATTAGTTAACTCCACTCGTCCTTTTGGTGACAGTAAATAAATAACTAAGTCTTGTTCGCCACGAGAGTTAATCATTCCCAACCGAATTGGCAACATAAATTTAGGTGACTGATAAGCAATTTGGAGGGGTCGCAACAAATTACCGCCAATTTTATTGAACTCTTCAATATCGATTTTAGCAACAAAAAACTTGAGATTTTGTTTGATGTAAGGACGTAATAGTTCGCTGGCACCTTTGGGAATATTATATCCACTTTGGCGCAACCATGTTTCTAGTCCACTGGATTCTTTAGCACTGAGAATTACAATCTCATATTCATTAACTTTAAACCGATCTTCAACTGTTACGCCCAGATTTGCCTCAGCTTTTCTCGATCTTTGCATTGATGGTGCGGCTGGGCGCGGTGCGCCCGCACTCATCATATCCCTCTCAGCGATCGATGAACAAGGATCGGGATCGAAATATTCAACTAATCGTGGCTGACTAAAGGCATCTAATTTTTCGATCGCGGTACGTTTACCGACATGAACTTGTTCTTTTTTAATTGCGACTGGAACGGGGACAACCATGGCAAAATCCTTGACTGCTCCCTGAAAATCATTTGCCATTGTCAGGATAGTTCGATCGCCATTTCGAGCGATGACGACCTGAGATGCTTTATTAAATAATTTAGCATCTGCGCCGCCCACATAAAACCCGCAAAAAGCTAATGCTTGAGTTGCACAAGAAAGCACGAGTAAACAAGCAAGACATAAACTAATAATTATTTGATGTGGTTTAAACATGAATGTTGTAAGAATAAGCTGGTAAGGTTGACAAAAACATAGGTAAAGCTTTATTTCAAAGTCCACCAATTCGCGGACGATAGAATAAATTCCGATCGAGATTGTCGGTATAAGTATCTCGCTGCCAAGCAAACCGAGGAGCTATCCAGATGCGATCGAGTAATATTGTGAGTGGTGAAAGTGCAAATAGAGCAATAAATACCCCTTCATTAATATAAAAATAGTTGCGCAAAATAAAAGTCAATCCAGCGATGGCGATCGCCCAGACAGTTCTGGCTGTTCGAGCATTGGGAATCGATCGAGGGTCGGTAATCATAAACAACGTAAATAATAATAGTGAACCGCTCATTAATTTATGTCCGTAAACATCCCAAGTCCATCCTAGCCATAAATTTCGAGCAGCTTCAAGTAGGGCGTAGACAGATAAGAATGCCACACTGGTATCCCATCTACCAACTTGCTTGAGAACGACTCCTCCTGTGCCAATAAATAGGAGTAAATACCACCAATCATCCCCCCACTGACCAGGTGAAACCCAGGCATCGGGGGTAATTAATAAGGCAATAATAATCCCGAAATTAGCTGGATTAAACCAATGTTTGAAATTGGTGGTGAAAATAAACTTACTGGCAATCGCCAGTATCCCTGCCAAGATCATTGTACTCACCCGATCGGCACGCAACAAGAGTGCTAAACCTAAACTAGTAATTAAAGCACTCTTGAGCGCGAACCAGGGATTTTCAGCGGGTTTAAATAGAGACGTGGCGATGAATTGAGTTAGGCAACAAGTTATCAATAAAGTTAAAATTAATTCTGGCCTAATCGACCAATCTCTGGTCATAATCCCCAAACTTAAAAATGTAGCTAAAAAAGAGATCTGAGTATCTCTTGGATCGGTAAACATAAATGAATACAGATAATCGGTACGTTTAAGATACAAGTTCTTATTTGATAGTTCCCAAATTTTGATAAAGAAGTTAACATATGTGGCACCGGAAGTATCAATTTGTAGGTTGAATTTGCCGACTGCGCTGTCGCTCTTCTAACTTCAAGCTGTGTCAGCAGGAAGTATAAATGAGTTGGATTGGTAGCGGTGGATCGCTGATTTTGGCAGATAGACGGGAACTCTAGGATGGATAGAGTTTCATCAAGAAATATGAAAGTAGAGATCGATTCTTCTCACACTTTGACCGCAGACCAAAATATTGGCAGCGTGCTTAGACAGTTAGCTAGCTCTCAAAGTACCGGCTGCCTGGAAGTAACGGGAAATAATATCAAATGGAGTGTGTTTCTCCAGTTTGGGAAATTATTGGGCATAGACTGCTCAGTGCCATCTTTGGGATCGCTGATTTATCGGTTGCGTCAATGCGGTTGTGATGCCGCTGCAAAAGCCGTAAATACTCTAGCTGTCAGTGGCAAGTATTCACCAAGCGAGAATTTCATCCAGCAGGAAATAGATCGGCTGGTTCTGGAGGATCTGCTAGATTTGACTCTAGGGATTCAGATCTCCACCGATGTGACGAAAGAAATTTTGGAGTCTTTGCTATGGTTGGAAACTGGTACATATCAGTGGCGGGAAAAAGAATTAGGCACCAGATTAGCGATCAAGAATCCTGAATATCGGTTAGATTTAGCCAAATTAATCGCATATTATCACCAGCGGCTAGTAATTTGGCAAAACCACATTACCATTGTCCAGTCGCCACACCAACGTCCATATTTAATGAATGAACAATTGTTGGACAAACCTGTGGTAGCAGGTACCCTTAGTTCCAAAGCCTTGCGACAGATCGCTCAATTCATGCGTGGTGTCAGTCTACGGGAACTATCACTGTTGCTCAAGCAAGATGAGTTGAAAGTCATTCAGATTTTAATTCCCTATCTGCGCGAGAATGTCATTTCTTTACGCGAGCCGTCAGCCGCCTGCCAGCAACTCCCCCAGGTGCCTGAACTGAATTTAACTAACGCTTTGGCAGGTGACGAAGTTGCTACCCTCGATCTAAATGCTCGGGCAATCGGCGGTAAAACCAAAACATATAAAATTGCCTGCATTGATGATAGCCCACTAGTCCTCAATGAACTGGAGCGGTTTTTACAAACAAACAGTAGCTATTTACTCACAAAAATTGAAGATCCGATCAAGGCTTCCTCGTTAATTTTTCGGCTCAAACCAGACCTGATTTTAATGGACATCACCATGCCGAATATTAATGGTTATCAACTTTGCTATCTATTTAGAAATAGTGCGACCTTGAAAGATACACCGATTATCATCGTCACGGGTAATAAAGGATTGATTGATAAAGCTAGAGCCAAAATAGTTGGTGCTACAGATTATCTAACCAAACCATTTACGGAGGCAGATCTGTTAGGGTTGGTGGAAAAATATTTAGCCAAAGAGTGAGCTAATTCGTGTTGTCCGTGGGCATGATAAGCCCAAGAGTTACTTCGGTAGATGGAGAACTCAATTTCTTTATCGAGCATTACCCAAATGTCTAAGATTTTAGTAGTAGATGATATGCAGGCTGAATTGGATCTGATTTGTCAGTATCTAACTAAAGCAGGACACACAGTTCTGACGGCTGCCAATGGGGAAGAAGCACTACATCAAGCGAGAGAAAATCAACCAGATGCGATCGTCACCGATTGGATGATGCCTGTCATGGGCGGGCTGGATCTGTGTCGTCATCTCAAAAAACAGGCAGAGACGGCGAATATTCCAATTGTTGCTTGCACAGCCAAAAATCGCGAAGTAGACAGGATTTGGGCGATGAAGCAGGGCGTTAAGGTGTATCTGACTAAACCCTATACGGCGGAAGATTTAGTCAAAGCGGTTCAAGAAGTCACAGGTTAAATCGATGACGGCAAATACTACCCTCGCTAGACTTCAGCAACTTTTACCTCAATTATTTCAGCCAGTAGAAGTGTCTGGCGATCTATATCTGCGCTTCCAACTTACGCCAGAGATCCCCGCGCTGTTGTCGATGAAGCAAGTTCAAGAAGCTCTACTCGTCCCAACTAGCGCGATCTCAGCATTGCCGAATATGCCTGACTTTACTATTGGCATCATGAATGCTCGCGATCGCATTTTTTGTGTCGTTGATTTAGGTCAGCTTTTGGGGTTGCCGTCGCTGCCGACAAATATTCAGGATTATCAAGTTGTGGTGATTAATCTATTGGCACCGGGAACTGAAACGAGCGCGACAACAGGCATGTCTGAGGGGAAATATCTGGGGCTGGCTGTCCGCCGAGTGCGTGGGGTCGCACGATTCGAGTCAGGAACACTACAACCACCAGCAGACAAGGAGTTCCCCGAATGCTTAACCCCTTATCAGATGGGCTGTTTGATCGAAGCGGACGATCAGATCTTAGTCCTAGACACAGCCGCGATCGCTAATGCTCCAACTCTATTCCAGAATCCCATGGTCTCGGTTTAACTCCTGTGACAATCGATCGAGACTCAATTCAGACATATTTATCTATCTATATTTCAACGACTGCCCATATTTAGAGGAATAGAACTTATGACCATGAATCAGGATATTAACAATCCCGACCAACCAAACCACTTTTCCACACCAGACTCCCAACTGGCAGTAACCCCGACAACTAGCTCTTGGTGGCAAAAACCAGTGCTGTCTTGGAATAACCTATCGATTCGGGCAAAAATTACCATTTTATTGGTAACAGGAGCGACGATTCCGGTAGTTGTTGCTACTCAAGGGATTGTCGGTTTAGCGAGAGAATCAGCACTGAGTAACCTCAAGGAGACATTGAGAACAGACCTACTGATTTTGGACAAGTCGATCGAGTCTGAAACGCGCCAGATTAAGGATAGTTCCAACATCCTCGCCCAGTCTGTAACAGCAGCCGGAATCAATCTTGACGATCCAGCGACGACCACGGCTCAACAAGCCAAGCTGAGATCTTTTCTCCAGGTAGCTAAAGATCTCAAGCCCAATGCGAGCTTCTATCTAATCGCCAATAGTAAAGGGCAAACCATCGCTCAATCAGTCCAAGTAGCCCGAGATGATTTTGCCAAATATCCACTATTACCCAAGGAGGATGGAATTGCCTCAACTCAATTTAGTCCAGTTGCGAGTAAATCGGGCATTGAGTTGGGCGACCTGAGCATCATTCAGGCAGCTTTGAGTAAATCTCGATCGCTTTCTGGGGTCGAACTGCTCAAAAGTAAATACTTGCAACGGTTAGGACTAGCCGAGCAAGCCAAGATTGGGATTAGAACCCAGGCGACTCAAGGTTTGTCAGACCTGAAAAAGCCCTGTCGGGGCGACAAGCCGCCTATAAAGCTGATAGAATAAGCCTCATAGCTCTCAAGCCTTGTTGATAATTAGGTAGTTTGTGTGGGGATAAAGACATTAATTCAACAACAACCTGCCAATTACTAGACATTGAATCGA
>JBGSPI010000039.1:0-3971 GCA_041738715.1 Chamaesiphon sp. | reverse complement strand
TTGCTCAAATGTTGCTGGAGTGACACCACATAGGCGTTTGAACTCTGTCGGCTCTAAATTTTTAACTTGGTTGTAGCTCACTTTCGATTAGTTGATTTTTTATCTATTTTACGACTCGATCGGACTTTCGCAGGAGGTCTAATCACTAAAATCGAATATCGACTCATTATCTATCTCTCCTACTCGTTATACTTCTATACAAGATGTTGAAGTCACGATCAGGTCAAAATAGAAAATTCATTCAACAGTAACAGATCAGCCAAAACTTTCGATCGCATAGACACTGCTACCGGAACTGTTATCTACCCAAATCATTCCCCCAGTATCACTAGTATCTAATTCTCGACTACTGGCGATACCGCGATTGAGAATCTGAATCAACCTTTGGGGTGTAAAACTCTCTAATTCGACATAATTACCCGCTGCTAGCCAAGCTAACTCGGCGGGTGTTAAGTTTTGACATATTTCTGATTCCAGCCTGGTTGCAGCGGCTCCAGAACTAGTTGTGCGATGGACAAATAGATTGCTGGAATTGGCTAATACTTGGCGGGGTAATAAGCCCAAATCAATAATCGTGACATTACTCTCCTGAAACCAAGTGGGACTAGTGCGAAGTTGGTGGACGAGTTGGACACCTTCTGGACTAGCATCGTGAAAGGCGTACACCATTAAATCGGGATTGCGGCGCAACATTTGCAAGACGGTATCGAAGATCGTCGCCGGATAACCAGTAATGCTCAAAATCGCACAGTTATTTTCAAAGTGGAAGTTATTGGCGATCAAAATTTGGGCGACTTCCGCACTATTGCACACCACTAATCGATCGAAACTATAGTCAGTAACATCAGCATTTTGCCCCTGCGGCTCGATGTTCGCTGGTAAAGCTGTCTCTGGTTGTGGTAACAATTTAGCGATCGATCCATTCGATCTTGCCCAACTATTCAGCCAGTCTTGCATTTGGGCTGGACTAATTAGAAACGAGTCAGCAATATCCGCCGTCCGCCTTTTTTGGGTAGTGCCGAGAGATAATGCGGTGATCCCGATGAGCGGCGTTAAAATATAGCCCAACCCAAAGTTATTTTTCAGGCTCAAGAATCCACCAACAATCAGAATTAAGATTCCCAGAATTTGTAATCCGGTAGCACAAGATTTTCGATTTTGATAATTAGATCTTGGTGAATTACTACCATTAAATAGTAAGTATATACATAAAAGATGAAAAGCAATAATCACAATCAAGAAAGAAATCTTGCCGATCGCCATTGACAAAAAACCGCCAACAAACCCCGTTGTCCAAATAGCAAAAAAGATATATGCAAAAATTGCCCCAATCCAAGAAAATCCTTTGCGCTTCGATCGCTTATCCAGAAAGTATAAAAATTGTTTAGGCGTGAAAAATAAAGTATCATTAACTGAAATATCTGCGATCGCTTTCACGAACAATGGATCGGTAATTTTCACTTCCTTCATCGCCGTTGGCTCAAAGGCGAAGGGATGCTGACAACTTTTACATCGCCCCTGATTGGCGGTACGATCTTTGAGATTATTTTCTGTACCGCATTGAATACACTTCATAAGAAAGGGGAAAGGGGAAAGTGGAAAGGGTCAAGGGGAAAGGGGAAAGTGGATGCCTCGGCTCCGCTCGGCAATCAGTGGAAAGGGAAAAGGGAAAAGTTGGTGAAGATCGCCTAATTCTGTAGATCTAAAAATCGTGTAAATTCTGATTAAAGCGTTGATTAGTTAATAGAATACTATAATCATCTCGATCGCGAATCAGCCGATGGGTATTTTGCTCTAACAATACCTCTGCGGGACGAAGACGATGGAGAAAATGAGAAGACATTGCATAACCATAAGCACCAACGTCTAAAATAGCGATCGGATCGCCGATTTCTAGTTGTGGCAGTTGACAATTTCGCCCTAAATAGTCGCGAGAATATGTGGTATTTCCACAGATATCTGTGGTAAAAAGTGAAGCAGATTCACGAGGATTGACAGCGACAATTTGACGATATCCACCATGTACAGTTGGTACCGAAAGATTGGCAACAGTGGTATCAACTCCGACAATTTGTCGATCATCTTGCCATTTGACAGACACAACCGTTGCCAAAAGTGTACCACAATCAGCGATCGCCGCTCGTCCAGGTTCAATAATTAACTTAATCTTGTGGGGGAGAGACTCTAATTTGGCAGTTAAAGCCGCTCCAAACTCTGACCAGTCAAAACCGCTTCCCCCCTTGTACGGATAGCCAAAGCCGCCGCCAAAGTCCAAATAGTGCCAATCTGGTAACTGTTTGGCGATCGAACATAATCGATCGATGACCTGTGTAAATGCTCTAGTTGCATTCGTTCCCGTACCACGATAAAAATGTAAACCCTCAATCTTTAAACCGCAAGATTTGGCGATCGAAATTGCCGCAGAAAATTCATCTGGACGAACACCAATGCGACTTTCTCCAGTCAACTCTGCTAAATTTAGCCGTAACCCAATCTGGGGTGCTAGAATAGTCGCCGATAGCTCTTGATATACCTCACCGCACAATTGCACCTGCGCCACACTATCCAAATTGAGCGTGCGAACGCCCCATTGTAATACCTGAGCCATTTCTGCTCGATCGAGATTGCTGCCACTATAGACAATATTATCTGGTGCAAACCCTGCCTTCAGCCCCAAATAAATATCCCCTGGTGTATTTCCATGCAGCCCCCAACCAGCATCTCGAAAAATTTGCAACAGCGTGACATTGCCATTTGTCACACTCGCAAACCGAAGTTGAGTGTCGGCATAGGGAATCGATTGACTAATATATTCGATTGTCCGCCTCAACCTGTCGCCATCATACACATATAACGGCGAACCATAAGTATCCAACAGTTGCCGCTCGATCGAGAAATCTAGCATTATCTCCACTTCCTGCTTTTTCACTGGGGATGATTTCGGCATCACTCAATCGATCTATTTTGATTCGACTGCCGATGGCACGCTACTCGAACGAATTTACAGTAAATCTACAAATTCATCTACACTTAAACCCACCTGCCGAATGATTGCGCGTAAAGTACCTCGATCTAATTCCTGATGGTCTGGCACACAAACGGTCGCGCGGGGATCTTCTCGCACTAAAATAACATGACTGCCGCGTTGTCGGTCGATAACAAAACCAATTTTTGCAAGTAATTTAATACATACTGCTCCTGAAATTACAGGTAGCCTACTCATACCAGCACAACTTCAACCTCAGGGGGAATAGGTTCGCCTCGATGTTGTAAAACTTCGATATACAGTGAGATTGCTTCCTCGATATTAACTAAAGCCTCTGCACGGGTTTTACCTTGGCTGACACAACCCGATAAACTTGGTACCTCTGCAACAAAATAACCATCTTCGCCAGGATAAAGCAAAACTTGACGTTTTGATTTTAATTGAGTCATTTATCTAAAATTTACTGATGTCTCGATTGTGTAGCGTACTATTGATAATCGATTATACTATATCTTACTTTGGTGACAAGTCAGCAAAGCCACTACTGGTTTATTCCCTGGGGATAGGGAATTCCTTGAGTAATATATTCCTCAACCTGATAGTATCACACAGATATAACGGCGAACCATAAGTATCCAACAGTTGCCGCTCGATCGAGAAATCTAGCATCATCTCCACTTCCTGCTCTTTGTCTATGTATCTCACGGATTGGTCGTTAATTCCACCCTTGCGATCGAAAAAATATCAGGTGCGATCGAGTATGACACCAAATTGAAGTTTACGCGCTGTCTGCGGCGATCGAAAGAATAAGCCGGAATCGTTGCTGTCTCTTAATTTAAAGCGATGGGCAGTGCCCACCCTACTGGCGTGACCGGACTAAAACTGTGGGTAAAGATGATGCAGTTTAATTCGAGCATCTGCGGTGGTAAATTGCCATTTTACTTTAGCATGTTCTCGGTTCCGTTCTTGTTGCCAAGCTGCCAGT
>JBGSPI010000128.1:0-24467 GCA_041738715.1 Chamaesiphon sp. | reverse complement strand
TGAAGGTGAGAGGGGTTTTCGAGCATTTCGATTCATACTGGTTTTTTGGTTAAAAACAGTTTACCCACTCTTTTCCTCTCTAATCCACTCTGGGTCTGCTTTTTCTGCTATCTTCACTGACTTTTGTCAGTCAACCAGCTTCTGGACAGTCTCAGCTTTATATTTTGTTGGCTTTTACTGGCGTAATCTTGTTGGGTTTGTTGATGGGTTTGTTGGTATAATCTAACTTTTTAACGCATAAGGATGTAAATAATTAGTGTTGATGCTTAATTTGGGAATAGGAGGAGTAAATTGATGTTAAGTTCGATCGTGTGGTTGCCTGCTTTGGGGGCATTGTTAATTGGAATTTTACCGAATTTTAGTAGAATAATTGCCTTGGCGTTTTCGGGTGTAAGTTTGATTGTGACACTCGCGATCGCGGCTATTTTTAATTATCAAGATAGTGGCTTGCAATTTGTCGAGCACTTTACCTGGATCGAGCCATTAGGCTTGGATTATCATTTGGGGATTGATGGCTTATCTTTACCGTTGATAATTCTCAATGCTTTACTAGTTTTATTGTCTGTACAAGCGACTAGTAAAGATGTGGAACGACCCAGATTGTTCTATTCACTCCTCCTATTAGTGAGTGTGGCAGTCACTGGCGCGTTCCTATCACAGAATTTATTACTATTCTTCCTGTTCTATGAATTGGAATTAATCCCCCTATATCTCCTCATCGCTATCTGGGGCGGGGAAAAACGCGGTTATGCGGCAACTAAATTCCTGATTTATCAAGCTCTATCGGGGATGATTTTACTCGCAGGTTTCCTGAGTTGGGCGTGGTTCACCAAGGCTGGTAATTTTGACTATCAAGCCTTAGCCGCTACTCATTTACCAGCTAACTTACAACTGCTATTCCTGTGCATTATTCTCCTCGGCTTTGGGATTAAAATGCCCTTGGTACCCTTCCACACTTGGCTACCGGATGCTTATGTGGAAGCATCTACACCTGTCTCGATGCTATTGGGTGGAATTATCTCTAAATTAGGTACTTACGGTTTACTCCGCTTCGCCCTCGGTTTATTTCCCGATGCTTGGGTAGTTGTCGCCCCCTGGTTATCCATCATTGCCGTAGTTACTGCCGTCTATGGTAGTCTAGTCGCGATCGCGCAAACCGATATTAAAAAAACTGTCGCCTATAGTTCCGTCGCCCATTTAAGTTACGTTCTCCTCGCCACCGCTGCGGGCAATTCCCTTAGTGTCTTAGGTGCTGTCTGTCAAATGGTTGCCCACGGCTTAATTCTCGCCCTCCTCTTCAACCTCGTCGGCATCATCGAAGCCAAAACAGGAACCCGTGATTTAAATCAACTCCACGGTTTACTCAACCCCAAACGCGGTTTACCCTTCACAGGCTCCCTCCTAGTCTTGGCAACGATGGCAAGTGCGGGAATCCCTGGCATGGTAGGCTTTATCGGTGAATTCCTCTCCTTCCAAGGTAGTTACACCGCCTTCCCCATCGCCACGCTCATCTGTCTTGCTAGTACCGGATTAACCTCCGTCTACTTCATCATCATTATCAATCGCGCCCTCTTCGGCAAACTGGAAAATAATCTCGTCTATATCCCCAAAGTCCAAGCCTACGAACGGATTCCCGCTATCATCCTCACCATCCTAATCATCATCCTCGGCATCCAACCCAACATCCTCATCTCCCACACCCAAATCACCACCGACAACATCGTCGCCACAATTCCTCATTCCACCACCCAAATCGCCAAGTTAGGGGATATGTAACCACATTGACTGGTGGGAAGGGCAGGTTTTGAACTCAATCTCCAGCACTAACAACATTAATCACATAAACCTGCCCCTACGAATCTATATTTCGACAAGTTACACTTACATAAAATCATCAACCATGACAGCAACCACAACCCAACTCCCCCCATCCACTCACCAATTCGCCGAAGTCATCCATCGCCTCGAAGCAGGAGGTGCGATGCTCCCCGACACCCCCGAAAACTTAATGCAAATCATCGGCTTATATAAAGCCTACGCCGTCCCGATGGACTTCTACTGGCGCGATTTGCTCTATATCGCCGAACAAGTCTTCCTCAATCCCCTGCCGGTTTTTAAATACTTCCTGCCCCAAGAATATCTAGACTTACCCAACCACTACGCCGGAGATACCGCTGACTTACGCATCTGGCAAAAAGGTGCGGCTTCCGCCCACCCCGAATTACTCGAATTTATCGAAAATGGGCGCAGTACCAAAATGCCCAAACTCTTCCATCACCTGCTGCACGATCGGATTAATATGGAGTTTGCCGAAGCTTGTATGCAAGCGATGTACTGGCATCGTGGCATGGGCGGGAAATTCGATCCTTACCTCGATACAGAAGAATACAAGCAAAACGCCGATCGAGCCATTAAAGCCTATTTTAAAGGCAATCCAGCGATGCTAGGCTTGTATAAACTCTTCCCTGATATGTTTATCGAACAGGTGCGGGTGATGTCTTATTACTCTAACTTGGGACTATTTTGGGAAGTGATGGCTCCCGTATTCTTTGAAATGAGCGATCTTTATGATGAGGGTAAAATCAAATCCGTCCCTGATGCGATGAATTTCCTCGTTAATGGGATTTTTGCTGTCGCTGGCAGACCGATTTATCATCATGTTTATATCAATGGGGAAATGTTTGAAATTATCCCCAAATCTTGCGGGTTTACCTGGCTGTACGAGGCAGCTTTGCCATACGTCGAAGCAGTATTTTATCGTACTGCCCCATTTCGCGGCACGAAATCATATAATGCTCAAGCAGAGCAAGTCCCCGCCGAACAAAAAGATTTTCACTATGGAATTTTATATGCAGATGTCAATCCAGTTGGCAGTGCCGGAATTCCACCGACATTATTAATGGATGATATGTATCATTTCTTGCCTCCATATTTGCTCGATTACTATCAGCAACATTGTCGGGGTAAGGATGATATGCTAATTCAATTGGGCGTGAGTTTCCAGCGATCGATGTATTGTGTTACTTCGGCGGTGATTCAAGCTTTACGCGCTGCACTATTATATCCCCTTGATGATACTAATCCCAAACATCTAGAGGCAAATCGTCAATTTTTCGAGGCACAGATCGACAGGTTTAAGCGTCCTGAAGCCCGGTTAAGTGATATTCAAAATCAATCCTATCGTTAGTGAGTTTTTTTTAGTATGGTGGAATGGATTAATGGCTTAATGAGTGGTCTCGGATACTGGGGGATCGGGCTACTGATGTTTTTAGAAAATCTATTTCCACCAATTCCTTCTGAGCTAATTATGCCATTAGCTGGATTTACTGTTGCTCAAGGTAAGATGGATTTTACCTTGGCAGTAATTGCGGGTACTGTCGGGACAATGTTGGGTACTTATGCCTGGTATTACCTCGGAATTTTAGTAAATTATCAACGGCTGGCAGTTCTAGCAGATCGCTACGGCAAGTGGATTGGGGTATCTGCCAAAGATATCGATCGAGTGAATGATTGGTTTAATACACATGGAAAAAATGCGATCTTTTTTGGTCGAATGGTGCCAGGTATTAGGACGTTGATTTCTCTGCCTGCGGGGATGAATAAAATGTCTTTTACTAAATTTACTATTTACTCAACGGTAGGTACATTAATCTGGACATTAGCCTTAACTGCTGCTGGATATTTATTAGGTGAAAACTACTCTTCGATCGAGAATTATCTAGCTCCTGTTTCTAAACTGGTTCTATTTGGCTTGATCGGTCTATTTGGTTACTGGATATTCAAAAAAGTACGCAAAATAAAAGTATAATTCTTCAACAAGCTGCTATTAAGTTAATATAAAATTACAAAAATTAAGAGAATGCCAAATATTGTAGAAATCGCCGTTGGTAATGATAACTTTACAACTCTAGTTGCCGCCGTCCAAGCTGCGGGATTACTTGAAGCCTTACAGTCCCCAGGGCCATTTACGGTGTTTGCTCCAGTTGATGCTGCCTTTGCTGCTTTACCACCTGGAACTGTCCAAACCCTCGTCCAAAATCCACCCCAATTAGCCCGCATCCTCAAATTTCATGTGGTTGCTGGAAAGTTTACACAAGCTGATTTGGCAAAACTTAGTACAGTTGAATCTCTAGAAGGTTCACCAATTCCGATTAATTGTAGTGATGCCTTCGAGGTCAAAAATTCTACCGTAATTATGCCAGATATCGAGGCAGATAATGGGATAATTCATGTAATCGATCGAGTTATATTAATGGGATAGAGATTAATTCAGATCGCTTAGTATTCTCGATTGACAGTCCTGTCGGAAAAGCAATTATGTCTTTTGGTCTATTCAATCCTCTAAATCTAGAGTTTATCACCACGATCAAAGGTGCAGTCACCCTACTTCTCGATCCTAGTCGGGCAGATGCCACCCCAGATATTGAAGACGGCTTGAGCAAACTCAAAGCTACTCAACTGGCTATCGAGTACGTCAAAACTAAGCCCGGTGTTGCCGAAATCGTTAGGGATCGTTATCTAGCTCCACCTCCGAATCTGGAAGCCTTAGCGCAGTGTCCAGTCGGTTCACTAGGCGAAAGTTTTGCTGCTTATATTAAGAAAACAGGCTTCGATCCTAATTATTATCGTGCCCTGCCGATCGCGGATGATACTAGCTACATTCTGACCCGATTGCGTCAGACTCATGATATTTGGCACTTAGTGACCGGATTTGAAAGTGATGTAGCTGGTGAATTAGGATTACAAGCCTTCTGCTTGGCACAGATTCGGATTCCCTTGCCGATTATTTTATTGGCTGGCGGGTTGATGAAGGTGTTAATTCAATCACCCCAGGATCTCGACCGATTATTAGAACGGATCGCCGTCGGTTATCGGATGGGTGCCAAAGCCAAACCTTTACTAGCCGAACGATGGGAAGATCATTGGGATCGTTCTCTGACGGAAATTCGCCAGCACCTAGATCTTGATTTGACAGGGATTAGTCCTTATCAACCATAATTTAATTAACTCAGCAGATTTCCACTATTTTTTGATGATAGATTTAACTGACCCTCAGATAATTGCGGCTCGATCTTTGTTAGTGGAGTATGAAAAATCAACAACGCTACCATCGAAAGAAACAACACGTCAAGCACTAATGACACTATTGCCAGCGATCGATTGTATGATGCTGGGTATTTGTGCGAGCAGTTGGGCTGAGGGCATTCTGGCATTAGAACAATACACTCAAGCATTAGATTTGCCCCTACTATTACCCACCCCAGAGCTAACTGGTGCAGTATATATTAAGTTCAATCCTCAAAGATCTAATTGCTATGCTTCGATTTATCATGGTCTCGATCAAGGGGTGCTTATTGCGGCCCAATCTGAAGATTTGAGCAAGTTAAATGCCATGTTTGGTCATCTACCGTTAGACTTATTTTCAGATCTAACTGCTACGCAGCCATTAGATAATCTTGACTGACAATTGAATGATTGGCCACCTTTCTAGCTAAATCCAAATCATAGGCAAAAGGTGCCTTAAGTGGCCGATAATCAAATGGGTGAGCTTCACCATGCCGAATCACAGCATTAATTAACATACAAGGTTCATGATTAAGGTGAATTGCTGAGTGGGGAATCATTGGTGGAATTGTTACAACACTAGGTTCAGATTCACTCAACAGAATATACTCATATTTACCATTATGCAAAACCACCAATACTAAACTACCCCGAACCACCATTAATTGGTCAGTTTGATACTTGTGGACAAACATATCATCGATCGTGTTGGGAGGAATCTGCACCAACATGGTTTCATGACTAGCTTGGGGAGTATAAAACTTAATCATCCCAGCTTTTACCGATGTGAGGGGGTGGATTTCTACGCCTTTAGATAATGACATATTAACGATCTCCAAAAAGTTGGGTGAGACCCTGAACCGATCTCGATCTAGACAGTTCATAGGGCGCAGATATTACGCTGATGACTGCGTTATGGTGATGAACGATCTTGGCTAGATTCGATCGAAATCAGACCTCTAATTTGACCCGATTACTTTCTATGGTAACGAATTAAAATCTCAGAGTTTGTGATTAAACAGACAAATTATATATTTTTATAACAATTAGCGTAATTTTCACCATTTTACCCTCTAGCTCTTATTTCTACCACCTTGATACCACTGGTACCAACTCTGAGAACTGCGAATCGCTAACCACAAGAGTAACAGAGCAATTAAACCGCCAGAATTGGGTGCTTTGAAGGCAAATAGCACCAGTAAAATACATAGGATATCCTCCACTACTACCGCCCAAATCGGCAATCCTTGGAGTCGATAGAACCAACCGATTTGTACCAGGCGCAAGACAAGGGCAAACAAGCCACCGACTACACCCATCAACCAAATCAGTTGAGATGGTTCAAATTGCAGTATCCTGGCAACAGCCATCGCCATTACCGCGCCGACTAATGGGCTAAAGACTAGTGCCACAACTTGCAGCAATCGTTGACCCCAAAGTTGCTTCGAGATAAATAGTTCGAGGCATGTCCAGGTAGTGAGGATCGCAATGACAACTTGCGGTTGAATCAGACTGAGCAGTGGTACTTGTCTCCATAAGTCACCTTGTGTCAACCCGATGACCAGAAGTGGTAGTGCGATGCGCATTCCAGCCGCAGCGGATACTGACAGCACAGCTAAGATTCCAATCATTAATTTGTTTGCTGTAAATGCTTTGAGAAACCAGTCAAGTAAGTATTGTTCCACAATCATCGATCGAGCAGAAAGTGTGGAAAATACTCGGTTGATGATACCATTGCTGTCGATCGTCAGTGTTGACGACTGGAAATCTTGAAGATTGGAGTATTATGAAGAAAATATTTAAAGTTCGATCGCTCCTCACCCTATTTTCTTATGACCGATAGCTCCGCTTCGATCGATCGCCATCCTGTCCTTGATGTGCGTAGTTTGCGGGTAGAATTCCCTGGTGTCCGACAACCCGTCGCTCAGGAAATTTCCTTCAAACTCCAACGGGGACAGACGTTGGGTATTGTGGGTGAGTCGGGTTCGGGTAAATCGATTACCTCTTTGGCGGTGATGGGACTGCTGCCAAATCCAGGGCAAGTTACCCAGGGTGAAGTCTGGTTTCAGGAGGCTTCTGAGGATCGATCGATCCTCACTGATGAATCAACATCAGTGCCAAGTCAACCAAAAGATTTACTGACATTATCGCCATCACAACTTGCACACTATCGGGGCAAACAGATGGCGATGATTTTTCAAGAGCCGATGAGTTCGCTCAATCCGGTATTTACGATTGGTTATCAACTGATTGAAGCAATTATTCAACATCAATCAATTTCCCAAGCTGAGGCGAGGCGGAGAGCCGTTTACTTATTGCAAGAAGTTAAGTTATTACCTAGCGACGATCAACTACGCGAGCAGTATTTAACTAATCAAATATCTATTAACCGAGAGTTCAATCAAGTTAGCGAACGAGAAATTAATCAAGGTATAAATCAGCAAAAATTAGCCTGGTTAGAACGTTACCCTCATCAACTTTCTGGCGGACAATTACAACGGGTGATGATTGCGATCGCTATTTCTTGTAATCCGGCACTGTTAATTGCGGATGAACCGACTACTGCTTTAGATGTTACCGTTCAAGCTACGATTCTCGAACTACTCCAAGAGTTGCGGGATAATCGTGATATGGCGATGATTTTTATTACCCATGATTTAGGAATTATTGCAGAAATTGCCGATACAGTTGCCGTAATGTATAAAGGCAAAATAGTTGAGTGTCAACCAATCCTAGACCTATTTCAAAATCCTCAACACCCTTATACAAAAAGCCTGTTAGCCTGTCGGCCTAGACTCGATCGATCTGCCAAAATCCTGCCGACGATTGCTGATTTTATGGAAGAGCGAATATTACCTGATGGGAGAATTGAAATTATTGAAAAAATATCATCAAAACCAGTAATTAAATCTGAATATCCTAGTGTTCAGTTGCCGAATATCACCAGCAGACCAGATCCCATTTTAGCAGTTCATCACTTAAAAGTTGGCTTTCCAATCCAGGGCATATTTGGGGAATATCAGCAAGAATATAATTGGGCTGTGAATGATATTTCCTTTTCAGTTTATCCCGGCGAAACACTCGGTCTAGTGGGCGAATCTGGATGTGGAAAAAGTACTCTAGCTCGAACTATTCTCCGCTTAATTGAGCCTCAACAAGGATCGATCAAATTTCAGGGTCAAGATATTACTAAACTGGATG
Source organism: Chamaesiphon sp. (assembly GCA_041738715.1). GTDB lineage: Bacteria > Cyanobacteriota > Cyanobacteriia > Cyanobacteriales > Chamaesiphonaceae > Chamaesiphon. The sequence continues at coordinate 16,202 of JBGSPI010000128.1, read as the reverse complement.
GTGAAAAAATGCAAGTGCTGCGTCGGGAGTTGCAAATTGTCTTCCAAAATCCGTTTAGCGCGCTCAATCCTCGGATGAATATTTGTGACCTAATTGTTGAACCATTGGTGATCCATCGCACGCTCAAAAATAAGATACAACGCCGAGAACGAGCCGAATATTTACTCAATCGAGTTGGTTTGAACTTGGACTTCCTCAAATGCTATCCTCACCAACTTTCCGGCGGTCAACGTCAACGAGTATGTATCGCTCGTGCGCTTGCACTCAATCCTAAATTTATCATTTGTGATGAATCTGTCTCCGCACTAGATGTCTCGATTCAGGCACAGGTATTGAACTTACTTAAAGAGTTACAGAGTGAATTCGATCTCACTTATATCTTTATCTCCCATGACTTGAGCGTGGTCAAGTTTATGAGCGATCGAATTATGGTGATGAATCAAGGTAAAATCGAAGAAATCGATAATGCTGATGCCATCTATCAGTCACCCCAAACTGATTATACTCGCAAGTTAATTTCTTCCATCCCGATCGGTAGTATCGATCGAATCAAAGAACTAGCTGATCGCCGATCCACAGTTCGTAACTCATAATTTATAACTTTTTTGATGATTACTGTAGCTTTACCCAAGGGTGGATTACTAAAAGATTGTATCCGCCTATTTCAGTCTGTTGGTTTAGATTTTAGTGCCTTTTTAGATCCAACTAATCGCCAACTACAAATTACCGATCCCACCAATCGCGCCAAAGCTTTACTTGTCCGCACCCATGATGTTCCGGTTTATGTAGAATACGGGCAAGCGCAACTGGGGATTGCTGGTTATGATGTCTTGCGGGAAAAAACTCCCCACGTGGCACAATTAGTCGATCTTGGCTTTGGTCCTTGTCGGCTATCTGTCGCTGTCAAAGCCGACAGTCCCTATCGGACTAGTTTAGATTTACCCGCACATGGTCGAGTTGCGTCTAAGTTCGTTCATTGTGCTAGAGAATATTTTGATAGCATCGATTTACCGATCGAAATCGTGCCCCTCTATGGTTCGGTCGAATTAGGTCCCATTACTGGTATGTCGGAAGCAATTGTCGATTTAGTCTCCACTGGTAAAACACTCAAGGAGAATGGTCTAATTGAGATTGAGACCCTATTCTACAGCAGTGCGCGGCTGATTGCTCATCCGCTCAGTTATCGACTCGATCGAGACTCCCTCAGTGACCTAGTTGAGCAGATTAGAACCAATTCTTTGGTGCGGGGATAATTAATAATTATTAATTATTAATTATTAATTATTAATTAAAGATATGGTGAATGGTAGATGAAGTCTAAAACTACGATTTTGGCGATCGCGTTATTTTGTATAATCGCCACAGTTATCGGAATTTATTTGCTCGGTGGTATCAATCAACAGCAGTTGCAATTATGGTTGCAAAAAATGGGAATTTGGGCACCGATCATTTATGTTTTAATTTATTCGATCGCCACGATCTGTATTTTGCCGTCCACACCCCTCAATCTCAGTGGTGGAGCAATTTTTGGTTCGGTGTGGGGAACTGTTTGGACGAGTATCGCTGCTATTTTAGCCGCAGTTTTATCCTTTGGTTTTAGTCGGACAATCGGGCGTAATTTAGTCGAACAAAAGTTGGCGGGTAAATGGCAATCGATCGATCGAGAAATGCAGCAAGGTGGCTTCTTTTACATGTTTGCCATTCGACTGTTACCACTAATTCCCTACGGCATTGTTAACTTTGCGGCGGGATTAACGGCGATTAAATTTAGAGATTATTTCTTTGGGACACTTCTAGGTACCGTGCCAGGAATTCTCCCTTTTGTGATGATGGGTGCAGGTTTAACCGCACTCAAACAAGGGAATGTCTTACCTATTCTTGTCGCTTTAGCTCTCATCGGCATGTTAATCGGTACAGCGACATGGTACCGTCGGCGCACTATTGGATGAATAATTCATACTTGTCATGGTCAATTTTTGGCAGTCGATGCTAAAATAGTCAAGTATATCCAAGGTTGGCCGATCGGTTTAGGCAGCGGACTCAATAAGGTTTGTTTTTTCCCATTGTTCGTGAATCTCCATGTGACAATTCATACAAAGTAGCTGACATTTATGTGCCTCTGTAATGATGGAATCCCATTTGTGACCCGCGAGAGATCTAGCATCTAGCTTTAATTCTTTAGCGTTAGGATCGGTATGGTGGAAGGTGAGTGCTCTGTAGCTTTTGCAATAACCACATACTTCACACTTGCCCCCCTTCATTTCTATTAGTTGTGCCTTTCTGCTGTAAGCTTTAGCTTTTTGGTATGAATAATGAATGTTTGGCTGATATTTATTCTTACATTTGATCGAACAATACTTGCTTTGATAGCCGATTAGGATCTTTGAGCAAGAGAAACATTCCTTGAGGGGCTTATTATGGGAAACCATAGTATAGTATTTCTTCAAATTCAGTGAAGGCTAAAGAGTTTATGAATAACGTTTGTAAACTATATGCTAATACTGAGCGAAGCTAACGTATAAGTTATACGTTAGAACGTGCAGAGACTTGACGGAGAACACCTGTAAAATGGTGAAGATAAAGTCCAGACTACAAACAGTTGGGATAGCTGGTAGTGAAAACTATAGTAGTAAGCATAATCCGCGAGGGGAACCTCTAGACAGGTTCGATTCCTGTACCTTGGACTAAATAAGTGAAGCGAACAATAACCAAAAGCCAGTCACAATATTGTGACTGGCTTTTGGTTAAGCAATACTCAAATCAGAGCTAATATATTATCGATCGCGAGTAGAAGTAACTCCCGCTAGTAATTTAGAACCAGGATTTCCTCGATCGTCGTTGCCCGCTCTGGCTGAATAGTAATAGCTGTTGTAGCGTTTTTGGTTGTCGATTTCCACGCCATTGAGCACCATGCCCAATACTTTGAGTTTCGCCTGGGTGAGGATTTCTTGAGCATACTCTACCGATTCCTTATCTGCCACGTTCGGTCGCAGCACAAAGATCAACCCACCAGCTTGAGTCCCCAGCATCGTCGCATCAGCCGCTACTGTAATTGGTGGTGCGTCAATGATGACTAGATCGTAACTCTCCGACCAATCTTCAATCAAATGACCCATTTGGGCTGAATCAATCAAGACGACGGGATTGGGTGGGACTACTCCCGCAGTAAGGAGAAAGAGATTTGACTGAAGTTCCTTGATGGCGGATTGCTGGTCGCACTGTCCACTCAGAACATTACTCAAACCTTCATAGTTGTCTTGTCGCCACACCCGATGCTGAGTTGGTTTCCGCATATCTGCATCGACAAGTAGAACTCTTTTTCCTAGTTCGGCAACAGCCAATGCCAGGTTCGCCGAAACAGTTGATTTCCCTTCACCTGATTGAGAACTAGACACCACCACAACCCTGAGGCTGTTATCAGCATTCATAAATTGAAGATTGGTCTGCAACATGCGAAAAGACTCACCTTCAATCCCACTAGTTGCTCCATTGAGGACTAGTTGACCAGGATCCCGACCTGCTTTGCCCAATTTAGGTAATTGGCGCGCCTTTTCAAATACGGGAATTTGACCGAGCACTGGATAACCAGGCAGTAATTGTCTGGCTTCTTCTCCAGTTTTGATCCGCTTGTCAGCACTATCGAGAGCGAAAGCTGTTGCTGCACCCAGAAATAGACCTAAGAAACCACCGATGGCAATATTTTGGGCTTTTTTCGGTGAAATTGGCTTTTGGGGTAACTCTGCATGAGTCTGAATTCGCGAGTTACCTAAAGTTTGGTTTTCGGCAATTTCGATTTCTTGGAGTTTGCTCAATAGCGTCTTATAGTTCGTTCGCGCCATTTCCAATTTACGGCCAAGAGCATTCTGCTGCTGCTCTAATTTAGGGATGGCTTCCATCCGTTTTTTGTAGGCATCAACAACATATACTAATGCAGCAATCTGCTTTTGGAGACTTGTCCGCTGGGCTTCACTCTTGGCATAGTCAGAAATTAGATTGCTCTGAATGCCTGTTGCCTGAAGCTCGACCACTTTACCTTGAAACTGCTTATCACCGACCAAGCTCTGCTTAAAGCGTTTTTGAAGGATTTCAACCAACGCTTGTCGCTGCTCAATTAACCCTTGGATGCTAGGGTCATTTTCACTGAACCGAGTTTTTTGGAGAGCTAGTCTTGATTCAACATCCTGTAGCTCTCGGATTGATTTTTGGAGTCCTGGAGATTCGCTAACCAGTCCAGACTGAATTGTCGATTGAGCGTCTTGCCCGCCAAAGAGATTCTTTAGCCCTTCTAATCTGGATGTTTCAGCAGCTAGCTGTGCAGAAGCAGAGGTAATTTCTTTGTTGAGGTTAGTAATTGTTTCGACTGATTTCTCAGCTTCAGTCGGTAGGTCAACGACATTATACTGCTCTTTAAATAACCGAACGTCGTTTTCGGCTTTTTGAACTTCAGCTTCAATTCGGGGAAGTTCCTTGGTAACAAACTGACGAGCAGCTTGAGCTTCACGTCGTTGGTTTTCTTGGTCGTCACTGGTGTAGACTGACATGATTTTTTCAACCATGTCCTGCGCCAGCTTGGCACTAGGATCTTGGAAACTGACCTCCAGGATATCTGTCCCTTTAATGCTGGAAACTTTCAGTTGCGGAATAAATGTTTCGACTTCTTTGTTAAACTTCAGCAACCGCTTCCGTTCGGGTGATGCTGCGGCATATTTACCTTCGAGGAGTTCCTTCAGTACACCTCTGATGGTCGTCATCGACTTGAGAATTTCTGCCTGGGTGGTAACTGGACTACTACCAGTTAAACCTTCCAAATCGCCAATCCCCCCCGGCATATTTGCACTACTTAACAAGGCACTAGTCTTGTTAGTCTTTTTGAGGATGACTTGACCTTTTGCTTGGTAGATTGGTGTTTGCTTAAAAGTATAGGCTGCCGCTAAAGCGGTCGTCAGGGCAAATACCAGGGCAGCAGGCAACCACCGACGTTTGAGTACTAGCCAATATTGTGCAATTTCATCCATATGCTCTATGCGGGGACTGTTGTATATGCTCCTCCACATTCTAACACTGTCAGTTTAACTACTCGTATCCGCATTTAAACGTAAATCTGGTGTATTAAATAAATTAATTCAACTGATTTGCCCTACCAAATCGATATATTTCGTAATGTGAGCCAATCAGATCGAGACGATCTAAGTTCTGACAAGTCAAGTTAGAATATTTGAGTCGTCGGGATCGAGCGCGCAAGAAATTTGATCGACGATCAGCGATGAGATCGCTCAAACCCTTTTTCCTGGAAGCTTACACTTCGTCTCAAGACGATCGAAATCAACATGATCCATCCCAACATTTTTCCCCAATGGCTATCGGCTGGCATTATCTGTTTGTTGGTTGGTGGTACTCTTGCTGCTAAAACTGTTTTCCTAGTTGATAATGAGCTAGAGCAGCAGAGTGAATTAAATGGTGAGAATTGGCTCCAAGATTTTACTGGCACTCAAACCGATGCCCAAGGGATTAGGAAACTTGCTTACAAGTATATCGATCGGCTGACACAACTGCCAGAGCAAAAGGCTTGGTGTGGTTCAGCCCAAGAGATTTCCTTAGTCTTAGCCAAGGCGAAAAGTTTACATTTGATTGAGGTGAACAATCTTACCCGGGGTAATGCTGATATCATCGTCAAACTTCCCAAGAATCAAATGATTCAGTCCAGCCAGCAACAGCCGAAAAACCTGTATCTCTATGTTAATCCAGAGCCGGTGAGCAATAGTTCTCAGGAGAGTTGGTGTATTGCGGCGGGAAGCAAAAAGAGATAATCGTTTAGTCCGATCGATCGCAAAAACTCCAACTAATTATCAACTATGAGCTACAGAATGGATCGCCTGGCCTATGCACAAACCTACGGTCCGACTACAGGCGATCGTGTCCGGCTGGCGGACACAGAACTGCTAATCGAAATTGAACGGGATTTGACCACTTATGGAGATGAAGTCAAATTTGGCGGTGGTAAGGTAATTCGTGATGGGATGGGACAATCACCAATTTCTAATGCAGATGGGGCGGTGGATACTGTCATTACTAATGCAGTTATTTTGGATTGGTGGGGAATTATCAAAGCTGACGTGGGAATTAAGGACGGGAAGATCTACAAGATTGGCAAGGCGGGGAATCCCTATATTCAAGACAACGTTGACATTATTATCGGCCCAGGGACAGAAATTATCGCCGGGGAAGGGTCGATTCTGACGGCGGGAGGGATTGATTCCCACATCCATTTTATCTGTCCGCAGCAGATTGAAGTTGCGATCGCGTCAGGAATTACGACGATGATTGGTGGTGGAACTGGGCCAGCAGCGGGTACGAGTGCGACTACCTGTACACCGGGTGTCTGGAATATGCACCGAATACTCCAATCAGCAGATGCGTTTCCGATGAATATCGGCTTATTGGGTAAAGGAAATAGCTCTCAACCCCAGGGCTTGGTAGAGCAGGTGGAGGCGGGCGCAATGGGGCTAAAATTGCATGAAGACTGGGGGACTACTCCAGCCACGATCGATACTTGCTTGAGTGTGGCGGATGAGTACGATGTCCAAGTGGCAATTCACACCGATACATTGAATGAAGCCGGATTTGTCGAAACCACGATCGCTGCTTTTAAAGGGCGGACAATTCATACTTATCATACCGAAGGTGCTGGCGGGGGTCACGCGCCGGATATTATTCGGGTGTGTGGAGAAGCTAATGTACTGCCATCTTCCACCAATCCGACCCGTCCGTACACCTTAAATACTCTGGATGAACATTTAGATATGTTGATGGTTTGTCACCATCTCAGCCCCAGTATTCCCGAAGATGTCTCTTTTGCCGAGTCCCGCATTCGTCGCGAAACGATCGCGGCTGAGGATATCTTGCACGATTTGGGTGCATTTAGTATGATTTCCTCCGACTCCCAAGCCATGGGCAGAATTGGCGAGACAATTATTCGGACTTGGCAAACAGCCCATAAAATGAAAATTCAACGGGGCAATTTACCCCAAGACAGCCAACCAGCAGATAATTTACGGGCAAAACGTTATATTGCTAAATATACAATCAATCCCGCGATCGCTCACGGGATTGCTAATTATGTCGGTTCGATCGAAGCTGGAAAAATCGCCGATTTAGTTCTGTGGAAACCCGCTTTTTTTGGAGTTAAGCCAGAAACGGTCATTAAAGGTGGCTTAATTGCTTGGGCACAGATGGGCGATGCGAATGCGAGTATTCCAACCCCCCAACCCGTACACATGCGTCCGATGTTTGGCAGTTACGGTGGGGCGAGAACTAAGACAGCATTTACCTTTGTTTCCCAAGTAGCCTTAGAGCGAAATTTACCCGAGCAGTTACAATTACAAAAACCAGCCTTGGCGGTATCTGGCACTCGTCAAGTGACTAAACGTCAGATGAAGCTCAATGATGCACTCCCCCAAATTGAAGTCAATCCAGAAACTTACGAGGTCAGAGCAGATGGGGAACTGCTCACTTGTGAACCAGCGACGAATTTACCGATGGCTCAACGTTATTTCTTATTTTAAGAAATGTTCAAACAGCATTCTAGGATTTTACGATCGACAAATATCTGTCAAGTGTCAGTAATTGAGAAAATAGACCGAATCGATGGTTCATACTTTTCTAAATTTTATAATTTAACTTTCCTGTTGAATCCACTCAAATTAACACTTCAATCAACTAGTCTACAATCGCTAAAATTTACGGATAAACTCTAATTCTTAGATACCAATCTGCACCCTCTGAAAATAGACATTTATGCTTACTGATTATTATGATTAATATTGGTGAATACGTATTCACCAGTAAACTCATCATTTGAAAGATCCGCAGATAGACTGTCGGGAGGACTTAATCGATCGCTGCGTAAACTATCCACATGACCAGCAGAATTGTCCCGTTCGCCAGGGAGTAACATTTTCTCGCCAGCATCATCCACATAAAATTCAACGGCAACTTGCACTCGAACTTTCCCTTTGCGCCAGCGACGGGTGGCGAGATCGAGAATTTCACAATTAATCCCTTCATCGAACCATTGACAATGCTCATTTGCCAACCTGGTCGAACCGATCATCCGCACCGGAATTTCCAATCCATGTTGTCGTAGCTTTTGATCGATCGCTCGACCAACCGAACCATCAAAAGATTGGGCGATCGCTTTTTTTAGTTTGCCAGAACGAAACATTGCGTCACCAAAAGCGATTACATCGTCATCACTACAATCATAAGGAGTAAGATTATTTGTCATAAATTTTTTGATTATTAAAGATTTTGAGAATATACCATTAACATGATGCCACACTATCTTCTAGCTAGCCCAGATGAATACAACCATTCTTAGTGTGGGCGGAGTCTTGCCTGTGGATACTCACAATTTGCTAGATCTGACGATGAGATTGAGCGTCGCAATTATCGCTGGCGGATCGATTGGTTTCGATCGATACATCCATCACAAGGCTGGTGGACTCAGAACCCACATGCTAGTTAGCTTAGGTGCAGCACTCTTTACCATTGTGCCCACAGCATTAACCGATCGCACAGATACTGATAGTTTAAGTCGGGTAATTCAAGGGATTGCAGTGGGAGTCGGATTTTTAGGTACAGGTGAAATTGTCCATTCATCTATGTCTACTCCCCAAGATACTCCAGCACGAGTGAAGGGGCTAACTTCGGCTGCTTCGATTTGGGTGACAGCCGCAATTGGAGTCGTCGCTGGCTCTGGATTGTGGGAATTAGCTCTAGTTGCAACGCTGATGACTGTAGTAATTTTATCTGCTCTCAAGTACTTAGAGAAATAATCTAGGGTGTAGGGTATAAGGTGTAGGGAACAGTTGAAAGTTGAAAGCTGAAAGTGGACAGTCCCCTCGTCCCCCCGTCCCTAGTCCCCCAGTCTCCCAGTCCCCTCGTCCCCATCTTGAGCTAAAATTAACAGTCTGCAAAATTAAGTCAGTCCAACAGTTTAACTATTATTTAAAGGAATAAAGATCGTGGAAAATAAATTAATGTTAATGATTCCTGGGCCTACTCCGGTACCAGAAAATGTATTATTAGCACTAGCCAAACATCCGATCGGTCATCGGAGTGGCGAATTTAGCCAAATCATGGCAGAGGTAACTGCAAATCTCAAATGGTTGCACCAAACTGAAAATGATGTCTTAATGTTGACAGTTTCCGGCACAGGAGCCGTAGAAGCCGGAATCATTAACTTCTTCAGCCCCGGAGATCGCGTCTTGGTCGTCCACAATGGTAAATTTGGCGAACGGTGGGCGGAAATTTCTACAGCATTTGGTTTAGATGTTCAGGAAGTCAGCGCACCCTGGGGACAGCCGATTAATCCCGCTGATGTCCAAGCAGCACTCGCCGCCGATACTGCTAAAGCGATTAAAGGTGTCATTGTCACTCACAGCGAGACATCCACAGGTGTCTTAAATGACCTTGAAACTATCAGTAAACACGTCAAAGCACATGGCGCACTCATCATCGTTGATGCCGTTACTAGCCTCAGTGCGGTGAATGTGCCGATCGATGCTTGGGGTTTAGATGTGGTGTGTTCTGGCTCTCAGAAAGGGTTTATGGTACCGCCAGGGATGGGTTTTGTCACTGTCAGCCCCAAGGCTTGGGAGGCTTACAAGGTGGCTAAATTACCCCGCCATTATCTAGATTTGGGTAAATATAGCAAAGCCGCAGCCAAAAACACCACGCCGTTCACCCCACCTGTCAATCTGATTGTCGCTCTCCAAGCTGCCCTCAAGATGATGAAAGCGGAAGGTTTAGAAAATATCTTCGCCCGTCACCTCCGCCACATGCACGCCACTCGCGCCGCGATGACTGCGTTAGGCTTACCTCTGTATGCGCCGGAAGGACATGGGAGTCCGGCAATTACAGCGGTTGCACCGACTACGATAGAAGCTGAAAAAATTCGCAATGTGATGAAGAAGAAATTTGATATCGTCCTCGCTGGCGGTCAGGATGACCTGAGTGGCAAAATCTTCCGAATCGGTCATTTGGGCTTTGTTTGCGATCGAGACATCCTCACGGCTGTCTCAGCCCTCGAAGCAACCCTGATTGAACTCGGTCATACTGGGTTTACACCAGGTGCCGGAGTCGCTGCCGCAGCAAAGGTTTTAGTTCAGTAGGGATTAGGGATTAGGGGTTAGGGGTTAGGGCATCGGAAATGATCGTTCCCCAGTCCCCCCGTCCCCCAGTCTCCCCGTCCCCCCGTCCCCCAGTCTCCCCGTCTCCCATGAAAACAATCCGTAACCCCCACATCCCCCTCGCCGTATATCGCGAACTAGCGGCACATCTTCGGCAGATTGAAGGAGTCAGTGTCAAATTCTTACAACCAATCGACAGATCTTTTAGTTATCTGGGCAGCCAATTAGATGGCTTGGAAATCTCCGGTATCGATCGACTACAACCGGAAGATTCAACTAGATTGGATCTCATTCTCAAGTATTATCTGGATCGATATAATTCCGTTACTAATTAGAACTCTGGTGTAAATTAATTTCTGTAATTTCAGTATTCCGACCTGAATAATTTGGGTATTTTTATGATAGCCTGCTGGAATACCTTAATATGAGTTTTGCTAGTCTTCAATCATCCTTTTAAAATCCTCTTCTCAACCACAATTGGTAGCAAAAATACATCTTTTCCCTTCATCTAAAAATGGTAGTGAAATGAACAAACAATTTATAGCAGACCAGTTAGACTCTAGATTGCTAGTAATCGGCTCACAGTCTGAAGATCTTACGTAAGGTAAACTAGACAACTAGATTGCTACTAGGGTAGATTGAAGAGAAGATAGATTTGGGTTTATATGGTCTCTGCTCAGTCCAAAATCAGCTATCCCCAAGTGCGTGGAGAATGCCACTTGAAATACCTAAAAATCCGTGATAATTATGTTCAGTAGGTTTTGGCGTAACGGTAATAGTCAAGAATCACAGATTGATGACTGGAGTGCAACCGCTAATTCTGGTGGGCAATCAATCAATTCAGTTATCGAACCGCCAATCGCCGAGCATGAGACTATGAAACAGGATTTCCCCGCAGATGTGGAACCATCACACATACCCATCGCCACAGACGATCCCGAAGCCTGGTATCGGCAAGGCAACTTATATCGGAATGCGGGCAAACTAGATGTAGCTTTAGCTTGCTACAACAAGACGATCGAATTACAACCCCACAAGCAAGAAGCCTGGTCAAATTTGGCTTGGGTATTAGTGGGCTTGGGAAGATTGCCGGAGGCATTGGACTGTTATCAACAAGCGATCGATCTAAAACCCCAAGATGCCGAGGCTTGGGCCAATCAAGGTTGGGTCTTATTTCAATTGGAGCGTTATGCTGAGGCAGTAGAGAGTTGTGCTAGGTCGGTCGAACTCAATCCCCACGACTATTTTGCCTGGTATCAGCAGGGACGGGCACTATTCGAGCGACAAAATTATGCTCAAGCACTAGCCGCTTACGATCGAGCAATCGAACTTAAGCCAGATGATAATCTAACTTGGACCCAAAAAGGCTGGTTATTATTTCATGTTGGACAAGCTCAAGAAGCCTGTGCTTGTTACGAGCGAAGTTTAGAGATCGATCCCAGTGATAAATTTGCTTGGAATAATCAAGGACAGGCATTATTTCAGTTGGGGCGACTGAAAGAAGCGATTGGCTGTTATCAAAAAGCGATCGAAATTGATGCCAAGTTTTATCAGGCTTGGAATAATTTGGGTGTTGCTCACTTCGAGCAAAAGAGTTTTCAAGATGCGCTCCGCTGCTACCGTTACGCGATCGATCTTGCCCCCAATTTTCAGCAAGCATGGTACAACCAGGGCAAAGTACTATTCTTTTTGGGCAACTTTGATAGTGCGCTGGAATCCTATACTAGAGTCACCAAAATTCAACCTGACTTTTATCAGGCATGGAATCACTGCGGGAATATTCTGTTTCATCAGGGCAAATTGTCTGCCGCACTCGAACATTATGAGGTGTTGACTAAATTACAGCCCCAATTAGCCGAAGGTTGGACAAATCGCGGCAATATTCTCGCCCAACTTGAACGTCCCCAGGAAGCCCTCAACTGCTTTACCCAAGTTACCAATTTACAGCCGCAAGATGCTGATGGGTGGAATAATCGGGGCAAAGCCATGTTCCAAATATCTCGCTACGAACATGCCCTCGACTGTTATCGGAAAGCTACTCAACTCGAACCAAGTCACAGTGATGCCTGGAATAATCAAGGCAAAGCCCTATTTAGATTAGGCAAATTTGAGGCGGCGATTAGTTGCTACGAACAGGCGACGAGAATCCAACCAGAGTTCTACGCCGCCTGGAATAATCTAGGCGTGGCTCAGTTTCAACTGCAACGTTACGACTCAGCAATTAATAGTTACGATCGGACCCTCAAGCTCCAGCCCCAGTTTCACCAAGCTTGGTACAACAAGGGGGTGGCTCTGTTTCATGTTAATAAATATGAGCAAGCTCTAGCGTGTTACGATCAAACCCTCAAGCTCAAACCAAATTATTATCAAGCCTGGAATAATTTAGGCTATGTCCTGTTCCATTTAGGCCGGTTTGAAGAAGCCATCAATAGTTACACTCATACCATCAAACTTCAGCCCGATTTTTATCCGGCTTGGTACAATCGAGGTGTCGCCCTCTCCCGACTCGGCGAATATCCTGAGGCGATTCAAAGCTACGACAAAGCTTTAAGTTATCAGCCCAACGATCCCTATATTTGGAGCAGTCAGGGTCAAGCATTCGCCCTGTTAGGTCGCCATCAAGAAGCCCTAACTTGCTACGATAAAGCCATCGAACTGCAAATCGAAGACCCCGACCTCTGGTATCACCGGGGTAAGTCCCAGACCGAATTGGGTCAATATGCTGAAGCTGTGATTAGTTTCGAGCGGACTCTCCAAGCCAATCCTCAAGATCCCACCATCTGGCATAGCTATGGCATCGTCCAAGCCTTGCAAAAACAGTACTCTGCTGCCTTGGAAAGTTACGATAAAGCGATCGCCATTGATCCCGATTTTCATGAAGCTTGGTATGAGCGCGGCAATGTGCTGGCTGAATTGGGTCGATCTGAGTATGCCCTAACCAACTACGATAAAGCGATCGCTAGTGCTAGCGCAAATGGTCAGCCGTTCCCCCCGACCTTTAACCTTGCCCACCAAGGCAGGGGACAGGTACTATTCAAACTCGGTCGTTATCCAGAAGCAATTACTAGTTACGATCTCGCTCTCACCGAACAGGCGAATAACTTTGAATGTTGGTGCCAGCGTGGTTATGCCTTCTCCAACCTCGAACGCTGGTCGGATGCCCTCTACAGCTACCAACAAGCCGTCAAAATAGAGCCAGCCGCTGCCACTGCCTGGTACTTCCAGGGTAAAACTTTGCTCAAACTCCAACAGTATGCGGCAGCCTTGGACGCTTACGATCGCGCGCTCAAGCTTAATCTAGAAGATTATCACAGTTGGAACGATCGCGGTTTAACCCTCGCCCATCTCGGACAACCAGAGGAAGCGATTAAGAGCTATCAAAAAGCCGTCGAAATCAAACCCGATTACCATCCCGCTTGGCACAACTTAGGTAAAGAACTAACCCAAATAGGTGATGGCGAAGGCGCACTCGCCGCCTACTATCAAGCGATCGAATTTCAACCCCAAGATCCCGATACCTGGTATGGATTGGGCAATCTCCTCTGGCAATTTGGCAAACTCTCAGATGCCGCTTATGCCTATCAACAGGTGACAAATCTCCAACCTCATCGCTACCAAGCCTGGTATCGTCAAGGGAAAGCCCATCAACAACTCCAGGACTGGCAACAATCGGTCAAATGCTACGCCCGTGCCAGCGAACTCGAATCGACTAGTTACGATCTGTGCTATAGTCACGGTCAGGTTTTGTCCCAATTGCGGCGGTGGTCAGATGCCCTTGCTTGCTATGATACAGCGATCATCCTCAATGGCAGTGCTGCCGAAGCTTGGTATGCCAAAGGTTTAACCCTTGCCGCCCTCCAACGTTGGGAGGAGTCCAATAGTTGCTATGAAAAAGCTCTAGCTCTCGATCCGAATAATCAGTCAATTTTCTATCACCAGAGCCAAGTTCAAGCGGCTCAAGGTCGATGGACAACCGCCCTAGAAGCTTGCAGCCAAGCGATCGAACTTGCGCCCCAAGATCCGGCTGTGTGGGAACAGCATGGGCGCGTCCTGCTCGAACTTGGCGAATATCCCGCCGCGATCGATAGCCTGAAAACAGCCACCCAGATCGATCCAGAACGGGCTGGAAGCTGGCAACTATTGGGTCAGAGTCTTTACCAGCAGGGACAATTTGTTGAGGCTTTGAGTGCCTATCGGATGGCGATTCAGATCCAACCAGATCGCGCCGAAACCTGGTACCATCGCGGTCAACTGCTAAGTAATTTAGAACGCTGGTCAGATGCCCTGGAAAGCTACGATCGCGCGATCGAATTTGACCCCAATTTTGCCCTCGCTTGGTTCCACCGGGGACAGGTTCAATTTGAGTGTCGCCAGCCCATGCCAGAGGTGATTGCTAGTTATCATCGCTGTCTGGCGTTAAATCCTGACTATGCACCCGCCTGGTATCAGCAGGGGAATATGTTGTTTCAAAGCGGACAACTGGAGCAGGCTCTTGCCAGCTACGATCGCGCCTTGGCACTCAATCCCAATGATTATTATATCTGGAACAATCATGGTAATGTCCTCGGTTCACTCAAACGATTTGAAGCCGCGATCGCCAGTTACGATCGGGCACTAGCACTACAACCTAAATTCTACCAAAGTTGGCAAAATCGGGGCAAAGCTCTCTTTCACCTCAAACGATATGAAGAAGCCGTTACTGCCCACGAACGGAGCATCGAAATTAACGATCGAGATGCCAATGCCTGGAATAGTCGCGGCATTGCCCTCCAACATCTCGGACGCTGGCAGGAAGCCCTAGCATGTTATGAGCAAAGTGTTAATATTAATCAACAAGACCCACTTGTGTGGCTCAATCGCGGTATCGCCCTCTTCCACCTCCAGAAATACGAAGATGCGATCGCTTGTTATGACAACTCCGCCATCCTCAACCCTGAAGACAGTCAAGCCTACCACAAACGGGGCAACGCCCTGCTAGAACTCGGTCAGTGGGAAGCTGCCATCGCCAGCTACGATCGCGCCCTCACCCTCAATCCCCAACTCGATCGAGCTTGGAATAGTCGGGGTAATGCCCTATTTCAACTCGGTAATATGGAAGGTGCCCTGCATAGCTATCGCCAAGCCAGCGAGGTTGCCCCAGGTGACACCTACGGCTGGAACAATCAAGGCACAATCCATCTCAACCTCCAACAGTATCCAGAGGCTCTCCACTGCTACAAAATTAGCCTTCAACTGCGGGATGACGATCCGATTACCTGGTACAAACAATCGATCGCCCAACAGGGGCAAAATAGTCTCAATCAAGCGATTGCTAGTCTCGATCGAGCCATCAAGTTAGATCCAGAATATACTGTTGCTTGGTATCGACGGGGAAATATCTATCTATTGCGACGCGACTTTGAAGCCGCACTCGCCAACTATGAAACCACCCTCAATCTCGATCCCGATCTCGCACCCGCCTGGAATAATCGCGGTACTTGTCTGCTGGAACTCCATCGGTTCGACAATGCCCTATTTAGCTTTGAACAAGCTACTGCCCTAGAACCAGAAAATCCTGAATTCTGGTTTAATAAAGGTAAAGTCCATAGTAGTCTCCAACAGTGGGATGCTGCCGAATCCTGCTATCAACAAGCCAGAACCTTGACTAAACGGGATTGGTAACGATCGAGGATTCGATCTAACTCTCAGACGATGAAGACCTTACCAAATTCGGCTCATGTCCAGCACGAAACCAGGCATGAACTCGTTACAGTCGATCGATGTAGGGGCTTCTAACATCTCTACTTCTTGTTCTGGTCTGTAGATTTCTACTCGCTTTTTCTTGGGATCTTGGCTTGAATGTGCGATCGGCTAACCCTTGATTAGATATATTTAGGACTTACGCATTGACAGCAGGCGCAAGATCTGGATTTAGACAGAAATGGGCTGTGGAAGATTGTCAATAATAAACTGACGGATGATCGGCACAAATAAATCGCGGGAAATCTGATACAAATTATCAATCAAGCCCTG
>JBGSPI010000127.1:0-44932 GCA_041738715.1 Chamaesiphon sp. | reverse complement strand
CAGGGCTTGATTGATAATTTGTATCAGATTTCCCGCGATTTATTTGTGCCGATCATCCGTCAGTTTATTATTGACAATCTTCCACAGCCCATTTCTGTCTAAATCCAGATCTTGCGCCTGCTGTCAATGCGTAAGTCCTATGATTCTCAACTCCCTAAACTGCTGCTGTTTCAGGCTTATGAACTCTGTGCTTATTTGTACTGCTACTAGTGGTTTCGTTGACTTCTAACGGGACAAACTCAATGTGATTGAGGAGTGTGGTCACAAAGGCAAATAAAAGGAAGGGTAAAGATAGAACTAAAATCAAGCCCACTGTCGCGAGGGCATAAATTTGGCGCGTAGTACTCCAGAGTGACAATGCAGAGGCAAGACTCAGAAAAATTACCATTAACCAGATGACGATCTGCCCATAGATATCACTAAAAGTGAGAGTGCAGTTCATGCGATATCTTTGCTTGTCCATAGGTGTCACCAACTAAAACTACTAGTGCGTATATCTACGATAGATCCCTCGTTGCAAGATGGTAGATTTCTCAATTATTCGATAAAAATTGTCATGTATCTTTACAGATTTTCATTCTCTAACCTTTCATCGCCTCTATCACTACTGCCAATAAATTTTTCCAACTTGGGTATGCCTCAAATTTCAGGAGTTGTTTTGCCATATTCAGCAAATTTTGGTGAGTTGCAAACCAAGCAGGGGTGGGAAAGATCCGAAATGGGGCATAGACGACTGATTTTTGGGGATAGTCGAAGAGATAACTGTTGTGAACGACACCTATTCCCGAACCAATGTCCACAAGGGAATTACCAGGGTATGCACCCCAAGTTGTTGAACCAAAATAAAATAACATTGCTGACCAGAGATTGACCCCGATCGCGCCATACTTAAGATTAGCGATCGCGGTATCCAATTCTTGTGAATATTTTTGTTGAGTAGCCCGATCGATTAAGACTGTACAAGATAATGATCCCCAGACTCGATCGTTAGCAAAATTCACCGCCTTGGTGAGAAAATCAGTGGCAGACTGAGCTTCGATGCCAACTTCAACCAACACCCCACAAAATGCTTCTTCAGTAAGGGCATATTCGCCCGCTGCGGTCGATACATCGGGAATTAGTGTCCAGGGAACAATATCGGCAGTGCGTGCGCCTAATGCCTCGGATTGGGGGTATCTGTCGAGAAATGCTTGGTACCGATCCTGGGCACTTGGATAATAAGCTGTCCGAGCGGGTGTTTGGCTTAATTCATGGCGAACAGCCGCTAAAAATTCTTGCCGTTGCATCCAACCAGATGCTGTTACCAATACCTGTCCGGCGGCACAATTAAAGCTAGCATTGTGAGCAATCGTCGCCGCCACCTGGCGCGCTTGAAAAGTGAGATCTGATTTTGACCACTTGCCAGGGACGACTAAAATCGGTGTTACGCAACCCAGTTCGGAAGTAATCGGTTTCTCGATGCGCGGATTGTTAGCAGCTTTGCGCTCCTCTTGTTCAGTTGGTGTTGTTCCCCAGACGATCGCATCATGAGTACGATGGGAACCAGTAATATGAATTGCCTCAATTTGGGGATGCTGACATAGATATTCACCCACTTCGGCATCACCATAAGCGATATGGAGAAAGCCATCGGCAATTAGTGGTGCCAAGGCTGCTGCTAAGTACTGCCCAAGATAAGCATTAACCGGATTCATTTTGACGATGACGACCTGATTTTCAACAAACAGCTTGGTTAAAATATCCATTGCCACAATTGCCGATACATTTCCGGCTCCGAGAATTAGGGCAACTTTGCTCGGCGTTGGTTGGCGATAGATTTGCCCCTGTGTCGCTGGCTGTTTCGGGGCAATCCAGACTTCACCGCGATAACCAAGCAGTAGGATTCGTTCGCGTAAATTTGACGGTAATACTTGTGCTACTAATTGACCATCATCCCGTCGATCGATCCTCACTGGCGGCTGTTGACCACCAGCCGCTAAACTGGTCATCAGCAAACGAATCTGGCGAATGGTCGAGATCGGGCCAGCAATCCACTCTTCGCCACTCAGCGGCGATTTTGGGTCGATTCTTTTGGCTTGACAAGTTGCTCTCACCCAGTCATCTCTAACTGCGATAGTGAGGTCGAGACAGGTTTGCAAATAATTTAACCGCTGGGCAATAGTCACCTCTTCCCAGTCAACTTTGCGATTCTGGAGGGTGGTAACTGCTCGATCGATCTCATTGAAGGTAGTAGTGGGAGGCTTAGAGTTATCTATCATAAAATTTAGTGAGTATTGGTGAATATGGGTAAAAGAGAAAAACTAATCGATCGACTGACAAATAATCCCCAGAATGCAACTTTTTCTGACATTAATAATTTGCTAAAATATGAAGGATTTTATCTGAATGGAGTTAGCAACACCGATTATGAATGAAAAAAATCAACTACGCGAATTTAGAGTAAATGAGATTGTTTGTATCGATCTCGGAAATTTACACCTATTTGCTGAGATGATCGATAGCATTCCTATCTCTGCTTGCTGTTGGGTCAAACCTTTAGCAATTGCCAGATCTAACCCTGAAAAATTTGAATTAGAATTTCTGCACGATCTGCGCGATGCTGCTCAACTAATTTTGCCAGCAAACTTGTTTCGTCATACTTTGGATACAGAAGTTTTACCACTTACTGATCAATTATTTTATCCCACAAAAGATTCAAACCGATCGCTGAATGCGCAAACTATATTATATCAATTCATTACAGATCTCTATCGATGATCTGTCACTCAATCATCGCATTAATCTTGGCGATCACCCATATTCCAGAAAGGATATGTATGCTTTAAGTTAAGCTAGTCGTATGCTTTGTTCGATCGAAGCATATCTACAATTTAGGCAGATCGAGTATGGTATCTTATTCGCTCAATCGACTCACTGAGCATCAATGGCATCAATTACCTATCGAGGAGGTAAGTAAATATTTAAAGACAGATTTGGCGACGGGATTGCCAGATGGAGGGATAGCGCAACGTCGAGAGCAGTATGGGGTAAATGAAATCCAAGGAAAAAAAGGGAAAAGCCTCATCCTGCGATTTCTGCTGGAATTTAATCAACCGTTAATTTATCTGCTATTACTAGCCGGAACAGTGTCATTGTTACTGCACGATTGGGTCGATGCGATCGCAATTTTTGCAGTTACTTTGGTTAACGCCACGATCGGATTCGTCCAAGAATCCAAAGCAGAAAATGCGATCGCCGCTCTCGCCAAATCCGTCACAACAGAAGCTACTCTCATCAGGGATGGGCAAAAAATCCGACTCAATTCTCGCGAACTAGTACCAGGGGATCTAGTGTTATTGGCATCTGGCGATAAAGTACCCGCCGATTTGCGCTTGGTAAATGTGCGCGATTTACAAGTGAGTGAAGCTGGATTAACCGGAGAATCGCTCCCTGTTCAAAAAGCAGTCGATCCACTTCCGGGGGCAACAGTGCTCGCAGATCGCACTAATATGGTGTATGCCGGAAGTTTGGTCACATTTGGGCAAGCCCAGGGGCTAGTAGTAGCGATCGCGAATCAAACGGAGACTGGACGAATTTCCCAACTGATGGAACAAAGCAGTGGACTAGAAACCCCGCTCACCCGCAAAATTGAGGCATTCAGTCAAGCACAACTCTACATTATTTTAGGTTTGGCTGCTCTGACATTTGTGGTCGTGATCGGTAAAGGTGGAGAGTGGCCCCAGGGGCTAAATGCCGCAGTTGCTTTAGCTGTAAGTGCTATTCCCGAAGGACTTCCAGCCGTGGTGACAGTGACGCTAGCCATCGGCGCAGAGCGGATGGCGAAGCGGAATGCGATTATTCGCAAGCTACCAGCCGTCGAAACTCTAGGGAGTACTACCACAATCTGTTCTGATAAAACGGGAACTCTCACCGAAAATCAGATGACGGTGAGGGCTATTTATGCGGGGGGCATTTCCTATACTGTGACAGGCGGCGGATACGATCCAGATGGTCAAATTTTAGACCAAGGACAAGCCGTCAAACTCGATTCTCTCTCTGCTGAGGCGGACGCGCCGCCAACAGAGAGGCTACGCCAACGATCCACTCCACTCCAGGAGTGTTTAGCCTGTGGCTTATTGTGCAATGATTCTCAAATCCAAGTGCAAGATGGACAGTTAACGGTAGTCGGCGATCCAACTGAAGGCGCATTGATTGTCTCGGCGCAAAAAGGGGGATTGACATTACCAGATCTGGCACAGGAGCAATCGCGACTAGACGGGATTCCCTTTGAGTCACAATTTCAATATATGGCAACCCTCCACCGGAAATCCGGTGATGACTTCAACACAATTTATCTCAAGGGTTCAGCCGAAGCGATTTTACAGCGATGCCGTTACCAACTTGATGCCCAGAGTCGCCCGATCGACTTAAATCGACCAGAAATCGAGCGAGTCATGCAGGAGATGGCCGCCCAGGGCTTACGGGTACTAGCATTTGCTAAACAGGAAGTAGCCATTACCCAGGAGCGGATCGACCGAGTGGAAATCGATGCCGCCGAGCGGAGGCTCCGCCAACGATCTCCAATCTTTTTAGGACTTCAGGGGATGATCGATCCACCGAGAACCGAAGCAATTGCGGCTGTCCAGGCTTGTCAGACCGCCGGAATTCGGGTCAAAATGATTACGGGAGATCATGCCCTCACCGCAGCGACAATCGCCAGTCAAATGGGCTTGAGTCAAGATGAAATCCCACCTGTATTCAGTGGCGAGCAACTAGCCGCCATGAATGATGTCGATCTAGCGAATGCTGCCGCAACTAGTACGGTGTTTGCCAGAGTTGCCCCGGAACAGAAATTGCGTCTAGTCGAAGCATTGCAGTCACGGGGGGAAATCGTCGCCATGACAGGTGATGGGGTGAATGATGCCCCTGCCCTCAAGCAAGCCGATATTGGCATCGCTATGGGGATTACAGGTACGGAAGTGGCGAAAGAAGCGGCGGATATGGTCTTAACTGACGATAACTTTGCATCGATCGCGGCTGCGGTAGAAGAAGGACGCACTGTCTATAGCAATCTACTCAAAACGATTGAATTTATTCTGCCGATCAATGGTGGTGAAGCAATGACGATCCTTGTCGGCATCCTCGCCTCCGCTAATCTCCCAATTTTACCCGTGCAGATTCTGTGGGTAAATATGGTTAGTTCTGTCGCGCTTACTGCCACCTTAGCATTTGAGCCAACTTTGAAGGGAACTATGACGAGATCGCCCCGTCGCCCCAATCAACCCCTCCTATCTGGCAAATTGCTGTGGCGGATCTCGATTATTTCCGCCTTCAATTTGCTCGCTGTGTTTGGCATCTTTGAAGGGGTAATGCGCACTACTGGCAATCTCAGTCTGGCACGAACAATGGCAGTGCATTCGCTGGTGGCAGCGGAAACATTTTATCTGTTGAGTATTAGTCAGCTTGTTCCCTCTGTATTTGTTCGGTTAAGAGATTATCTAACCACACAAGCCAAAGGGAAATACCTCCAACCGATTGCTTATGTCCCCGCAATTGGGATTGGTTGCGCAGTCATCTTTCAAATTCTGTTTAGCCAGTTAACCTTGCTCAACCCCATCTTAAATACCCAACCGCTCAATCTGACGCAAGCTCTAATCTGCATCGCTGCGGGGATTCCAGTGATTATCCCGGCTTTGTTACTCAAAAAATTTGCGCCAATGCGGTGAATGGACTACTAGTCCACAGCTACTAATTTTAACTTTGGTAATAAATTCAAAAATAAATCATTAAATAAATTACCATCTTAGTTATTAGTGAATATTTCTTTTAAAATGAATCAGAATAAATACCCGGCAACTATCAAACACTTGGTGCTACTATTAACCATCTTGAGTACTAACGTGATCTCGATCGGAGTAGCTTTTGCTAGTACTCAATCAAGGCAAACGATCGAGCGATCTACATCTCAGATCGCTCAAGCAAGTGACGTAGCTGGCAACTGGGCAGAACCGTTTATTCAAGTGCTGGTTCAAAAAGGAATCATCGCTGGTTATCCAGATGGAACTTTTCAACCAGATCGAGCTGTAACTAGAGCAGAATTTGCGGCTTTATTGAACAAAGCTTTTGACTTGCAACCCATTAGAGCATCCCAAACTTTCTCTGATGTTAAGGCTGACTTTTGGGGTGCATCCGCCATCGATCAAGCATATCAATCGGGTTTTCTCGCTGGTTATCCAAATAAACAATTCAAACCCAACGATAACATCCTACGGATCGAATCTTTGGTCTCGATTGCTAATGGAAATAAACTCCAACCAGATGGTTCGACTGCCAAAGTTGATGAACTATTTACCGATGCCGCTCAAGTCCCTAGCTTTGGCCGTAATGCTTTAATTGCAGCTACGCGAAAATGTCTGGCTGTCAGTGTTTCTTATCCAGATGGCAAAACCTTCAACCCCAGAGGTACAGCTACTCGTGCTGATGTTGCCGCTTTCATACATCAGGCTTTAGTCGCCGCTGGCACCCTCCCCGCCCTAGCTGGCGATAGTCCCGCCCAAAAATACATCGTCAACTGTGCGCCAACCACACCATCAGTTGCGAATATTACTGAACAAGATGTTCTCAACCGGATCGGCATTGGCAGCGTTCCCAGTGTGGAAGCGGCGGCGGTAGAAGTCGTGCGCCAACCCTCGAATGCACCGGTAACTGGCGTGACAACTCCCAGCGCGTTTGGGGCGAATTGGGGTACTGTCTTTGCTGGTGCTGGCTATCAAGATAGCCTATCACCCACTTCACTACTAGGAGGTGGCTCGAATACCAGTGCGTTTGGTGTGGCGGCTGGATTTGGGATCGGCAATAGCCGGGATTTTGTCGGCTTGGAAACCTCCTATCGTACTGGCCAAAATGATGGTGGGCCTGGTGGTAGTAGTAGCTTAGGACTATTCAGTCGTGGTGGTGTTAATTTCAAACTCCACAAACAGCTTGGTGATAACTTGGCGATCGCCGCTGGTTGGGAAAATGCGATTCGCAATGGCTATGATGCTGGCGATCCAACTGATACAGATACTTTCTATGGGGTACTCACGAGCGTTCTACCTGTCAGTAGTACCAACAACTTCACCGCGTCCGTTGGGGTGGGCAATGGTCGTTTTCGATCGATCGACGACATTTTTAATAATCGATCTGCCTCTAGTATCTTTGGTAGTCTCGGTTTCCGCGTCTCCGAAAATATTGGGCTAGTTGCAGATTATAACGGTCGTAATTTTAGCCTTGGCTTACCACTCTCGCTCAAACTGGGTGACAATATTGGCTTCCAGGTGACTCCATCCCTGCTAGATGTGGCTGGGGATAAGGTTGCTGGTGAGGAAACTCGGTTTGGGATTGGTGGCGGTGTCGCCATTCGCTTTTAAGCAATGATCGGTTTGGATTGAATAAATATCTACATTTACAACTTCTTGTCCTATGAAAATCACACATGTTTTGTCAGCAGCGATGCTATCTACCGTACTATTGCCCTTAACTCCAGTTTTGGCTATCCCCTTACCTGGAGTATGCGATGTACTGGGAAATGCACCCATTGGGGCTGATACATTGGTAAGTTTTGAACCGCGCAGCAGTGAATCTGGTGTGGCTGAGACGGCTAGTTTTGCCCCTGTCATTCAAGCTAAAGTTAATGAGGTTGGTGCGACATTTTCGGCCACTAGTCTGAGTGGTAGCCAAACGGTTGGCAACACGACAGTTGAAGTCGATCCGAATGCGGCACAAGTAGCTTTCGATGTGATTAATTCTGCTGCTGGTGGGGAAAGTCCGGCTGTCCCCTCCTTAGCTGCTGCTTTGGGCGGGAATGATGCTGCCCAACAGTTAGCAAAATCGATGCAGGGGTTACGTCGGAGTAATGGGGCAATCGATCCCGTGATCTTGACAAATGCAGTTAGTGCCTACAATAACTATCTTCAAGACTCGATCGCCAGCAGTCAAATTACCCAAAAGCCGATTTCTGAATTAGATAACTTTATCAAAGGTCTTCCGGCTGGTCAAAAAGTTGCACAGGTAATCTTAGGTAAGTTAACTGAAGCGGCTCGTTAATTAGTGCTAATTGTAGGATGCTGTAACAATTGAACAGCATCCTGGACAATATTTGTCCGCCAGTTTTTGGTGTCCCGTAAATAACCGATTTCACGGAGTTGGCGATCGGTATTGATAGCAGTGATGGCGAGTTGGAGAGCTTCATTCTGTTTGCCCTGACGGTAGAGCGCGATCGCTAAACCAATCTGACTATCTTGCTTTACCTGTTGCAACCTTAGGGCTTTGCGCCATGACTCGATTGCCTCAGTGATATTGCCCATTTCATACTCTGTCAAAGCCTTCTGACTGTAAATTTTGCCCAAGAGTGGATGCTTCATGGCGATCGAAATATTGTAATCGGCAATCGAGCCGCGATCGTCGCCAATTTGATATTTCACCCAGCCTCGACTACTATAAGCAGCGATTAATTTCGGATTAAGTGCAATTGCTCGACTATAATCGGCAATTGCGCCCTGCCGATCCTTTAACCGATACCGGACATTTGCCCGATTATAAATGGCCGCAACGCGCTGGGGATCGATTTCGATCGATCTGTTGTAGTCGGCTAGTGCTTGAGCTAAATTTCCCGATTTGTATTGGACATTGCCGCGATTGTAGTAAGATGTCGAACGGCGGGGATTGATGGCAATATCCTTGGTATAGTCAGCGATAGAACCTGACAGATCGCCTAACTCAGCCTTTGCATTACCTCTGATATAATACAATCGATCCTGCTGGGGATTAATCGAGATCGCCTGATTCATATCATTGAGAATCCCCCGATAATCACCGGTGCGTTCTTTCGCAACAGCACTGGCAATCAAATCTTCTACTGGTTTTGGCTTAGGCTGAGTCGCCACGGTTGCTAAGGCTGGAGCCAAATCAGTCAGACCCATTGCCCTAGCTATTTTCATAAAAGTATTAATGGTAATGCCCAAATTAAACCCAGTTTTGATCCGGACATTGGGACTATCTGTTTCCTTGAGTCGATTATCGACATCTCCGCGACCGTGAATAGCTACTAATTCACCCCGATCATTCCAGACTGGGCCGCCACTATGACCGGGTAAGGTGGGATTATCATAAACGATCGAATAGCCTCGATCTTGCAATTTATTCCCATTGCCAATTACCTTGCCTTGGATAAATGTAAAAATTGGCTCGGAGATTGTATCGGTGACGGGAAATCCAGATATATAAATATTTTCGCCGCTTTCTACGCGGTCGGAATTATCGGTTAATTTAGCAACTTGATAGGTATTACTACTCTTAAAGTTGACTACGGCTAAATCGATATTATTAATTAATGGCTTTACCTGTGTCACACCATATGCGCGATCGTCAGCAGTGACTATTTGACAACCCTGTTCCTGAATGGCATGTGCAGCAGTCAACACGGTATAACTATTCTGATTTTTTTGAATAATTACCCCCGAACCGAGATTACACCCTTGAATCCTCACTGTGGTTTTATTGGCAATTCGCTGAACTTCCACTGGGGAAAGGGCTACGGCAGATGGCAGTTTATTGCCAAACACTACTACAACACTCAAGATGGTGAGAATTGGAAAATAATTATTCATCAGAACTCCACTGGGCACATCTGCATTAAATCTATTCGATCGAGATTGAGACTGTGATTAACCTCAAATCCTTCTACACCAGACATATTCTTTTTTTCGATAGAATTGAAGTATTTTAATATTTAGATCTAGGCTTTTGTAGCTAGTATAAAACGGTCGAAATATTATCTAGATGTAATTTGATAATTAATTACAAATCCCTGTCAATTATAATGATTAGCGAGATCGGCACAGAGTGGATCTGAGGCAACACGATCGGACTATTGATCGAGAATTGCCATAGAATTGTAGAAGTAAGATCATCAGGACAATGACGACATGATCTTGTGTCATGCCCACGATTGTCCATCACTTTCTAAACTATGTCTGTCATCACTTCAAATTCCACTGTCCAGACCGCACCATTACTCGGCATGAGTCTAGCCGAGTTGACTACATGGGTGCAGGAACAGGGGCAACCAGCCTATCGTGGTAAGCAATTATATCAATGGATTTATCAGCAAGGCGCGAGATCTTTAGCTGATATCACCGTATTTTCCAAACAGTGGCGGGAAACAGTCAAAGATATACCGATTGGTCGTTCGACTATTCATCATCGGGCTGTTTCCGCCGATGGTGCTATTAAATATTTACTCCAACTGCAAGATGGACAAATCGTCGAAACTGTCGGCATTCCCAGTGCCAAACGTCTGACGGTGTGCGTATCTTCCCAAGTTGGTTGTGCGATGGGATGTACTTTTTGCGCGACGGGTAAAGGGGGGTTTATGCGCCATCTCCAACCCCATGAAATTATCGATCAAGTGTTGACAGTTCAGGCGGATTTTCAAGAGCGGGTCAGCCATATTGTGTTTATGGGGATGGGTGAACCACTGGCGAATTTGGCCAATGTGGTGACGGCGGTTAAATGTTTAAATCAGGATGTGGGTATTTCCCAGCGATCGATTACTATTTCCACAGTGGGCATCCCTGGTAAAATCCACGAACTCGCCCAATATGAACTTCAAGTCACCCTCGCTGTCAGTCTCCACGCACCAAATCAAATACTTCGGCAGGAACTAGTGCCAACGGCGAATAATTACCCGATTGAAGACTTACTTGATGAGTGTCGGGACTATGTCCAAATTACGGGTAGACGATTGAGTGTGGAATATGTTCTCCTGGCTGGAGTCAATGATTATCCCAAACACGCCGTCGAACTTGCCAGCCAACTGCGTGGTTTCCAGACTCATGTAAATCTGATTCCGTATAATCCGATCGAGGATGCTGATTACGACCGACCGACACCCAAAGAGATTAAAGCTTTTGTCGATGT
Source organism: Chamaesiphon sp. (assembly GCA_041738715.1). Lineage (GTDB taxonomy): Bacteria > Cyanobacteriota > Cyanobacteriia > Cyanobacteriales > Chamaesiphonaceae > Chamaesiphon. Next base: position 33,994 of record JBGSPI010000127.1, on the reverse strand, counting down.
CTTGGAGCAACGCCACATCGCCGTTAGCGTGCGCTACTCCAAAGGATTGGGTGCCACCGCCGCCTGCGGTCAACTTCGCGCTAATCAGCGGAATTAGTGCTCTAGTGAGTGCCAGAGATCGTCTCCCCGTCGTCCCAATCTCTACAATCCTTCTAGTGGGACTGCCAAAAATCGAGCTAAATTCGCACCTTGAGTCTCCAACTCCGTCAGAGAAATTGGTTCGCCAACGCGAGTCAATGGGATTTCGCGCCGACCCTTGATCCGCACGTACAGCGTCCGGCGCGGGCTGAGTCCATCGCGGATATCGACGCGGACAGCTTGCGCGTCAGCAATTTTACTTTTGAGTTCAATCCGCCGATTTTTGCCAGGGAAACCATTCCGAAAAATGGTGATGTATCCAGTTTCCTGGTTAAATTCATTATATCCACCACCGATATCCAGCAGAATTGCCGACCATAAGTAAATCGCTAGGAGTGTTCCGGCGACACCATAGAATGTCAACGCCGCTCCTTGGGGGAAGAAGACTAAATCGATGGGATGACTGATGGGGAGTAAGTTAACTTGCAGGTAACTAGAGAGTCCCGTCAATAGAAAGCCAATGCCACCCATTGACACGACAACTGCCCAAAAGAAGTTACTAAAGCGGCGCGAACCCAGAACGGGTTGGATCAAAATTTTCTGATTTACTGTAGCTGTGGAAGTAGTCATAAATTAGAGGATAGGGGTTAGAGGTTAGGGGTCAGAACGCGCCTTGCGCGTCTAACTGCATCCGCTATCTATTATTGATTATGATTGACGATCGCGATTCCTTAACTCGATCGTATCAATTTGTGAACTACTCTAGATCTCCTTATTTTAACGCTCGACGAATTTCGCCCATCGCTATACCTCTACCTTTTTCTGGGGCAGTTGTCAAACAGGAATCGATAATATTTTGAACTAAAAGATTAGGGAAATAGCGGCTATTTTCACTAACTTGATAGTTTCCATCGACTAACTGATAGATCGTTAGTCGATAGTTTTTAAAAATCCACACTTGTGGATCACAATTGGTGTCCTTACGGTACAGCAACAGGCGAAGGCAAGCGACTGAATGCTAGTCGTTCGTTTTGGACTTCGACAAATACCGTATCTCCCTCCTTGAAGTCACCGCGCAGAATCCCTTTGGCGATAATTGTCTCTAATTCCTTTTGAATCGTTCGTTTGAGTGGACGTGCGCCATATACTGGGTCATAACCCACATCGGCGAGGAAATCGAGGGCAGATTCGGCTAATTTGAGGGATAATTTACGATCGGTTAATCGTTGTTCGAGTCGGCGGACTTGGATTTTGACGATATTCCGCAATTGGTCTTTTTTGAGACTGTGGAAGATAATTGTATCGTCGATCCGATTAAGAAATTCTGGGCGGAAACTATGACTTAAAGCTTCTAGTACCCGCGATTTCATCTCGTCATATTTGGAGTCGTCCCCAGCTAGATCCAGGATGTATTGAGAACCGATATTACTGGTCATGATAATTACCGTGTTCTTGAAGTCTACGGTGCGACCTTGAGAATCAGTTACTCGTCCATCATCGAGGACTTGGAGCAGGACGTTAAATACGTCGGGATGAGCTTTCTCGATTTCATCAAAGAGGATTACGGCATAGGGACGACGGCGGATAGATTCGGTTAGTTGACCGCCTTCTTCATAGCCGACATAGCCGGGAGGCGCGCCAATCAACCGGGAAACGGCGTGTTTCTCCATGTACTCGGACATATCGATCCGAATCAGGGCATCTTCGGCATCGAAGAGGTAATTAGCCAGAGTTTTGGCAAGCTCAGTTTTCCCGACCCCAGTAGGACCGAGGAAGATGAAGCTGGCAATCGGTCGGTTGGGGTCAGATAAGCCCGCACGGGAACGCTGAATGGCTTCAGCCACAGCAGTTACAGCTTCTTCTTGACCGATAACTCGGTGATGAAGTTCATCTTCGAGATGAAGGAGTTTTTCCCGTTCGGTTTCGACTAATTTAGTCAGGGGGATTCCCGTCCATTTAGAGATGATTTCGGCAATATCGGCTTCGGTAACTTCTTCCCGCAGCAGGGACTTGCCGGAGGTTTGGGATTCGGCGAGTTTGACTTCGGTGGTTTCCAGTTTGCGGTGGAGTTCGATTAGTTTGCCATACTTGAGTTCTGCTGCCCGATTGAGGTCATAATCCCGCTCGGCCTGTTGGATTTCGATATTAACTTTATCGATTTCCTCTTTGATGGTTTGGATCTCGCTAATAATATCCTTTTCTGATTGCCATTGTGCCGTTAAGGTGCGTTGTTCTTCTTTGAGATCGGCTAATTCTTTTTCGATCTTTTGTAAGCGTTCTCGGGCTGGATTTGATGTGTCTTTATTAACCGATAGTCGCTCCATTTCTAGTTGGAGAACCTTGCGATCGATCTCATCCAATTCTTCCGGCTTGGAGGTAATTTCCATCTTCAACCGAGCGGCAGCTTCATCCATTAGATCGATCGCTTTATCTGGTAAAAACCTGTCACTAATATAGCGAGTCGATAATGTAGCCGCAGCAACCAAAGCATTATCTGAAATTTTTACCCCATGATGGACTTCATAACGTTCTTTTAATCCCCGCAGGATCGAGATCGTATCTTCAACGGTCGGTTGATCGACATATACCTGTTGAAATCGTCGTTCTAAGGCGGCATCTTTTTCGATATATTTGCGATATTCATCGAGGGTGGTGGCACCGATACAGCGTAGCTCACCCCGCGCCATCATTGGTTTGAGCAGATTTCCTGCATCCATTGCTCCTTGGGTCGCACCCGCACCGACAACGGTGTGAATTTCGTCGATAAATAAGATAATTTGACCTTGAGATTCGGTTACTTCTTTGAGGACAGCTTTGAGTCTTTCTTCAAATTCACCGCGATATTTTGCCCCAGCAATGAGGGCACCCATATCGAGAGAAATTAGCTGCCGATCTTTGAGTGATTGGGGTACATCTCCACTCAAAATTCGTTGAGCTAATCCTTCGGCGATCGCCGTTTTTCCCACTCCAGGTTCACCAATTAGGACGGGATTATTTTTAGTCCGGCGAGATAGGATCTGAATCGTCCGCCGAATTTCATCATCGCGACCAATTACGGGATCGAGTTTACCTTGACGGGCGGCTTCTGTTAAATCTCGCCCATATTTAGTCAGGGATTCATATTTGCCTTCAGGATTTTGATCGTCCACTTTTTGACTACCCCGAATTTGGGTGACTATTGTTTTTAATTTACTTGCTTCTAATTTAAATTCAGCAAAAAACTGCTTGCCAAATCGATCATCTTGTGGGTAGGCTAAAACCAGATGTTCGATCGAAATAAAGTCATCACCATATTCCTTGCGAAAATTATCGGCTCGATCGAGTAGAGTATCGATACTCCGCCCCAAATACACCGAACTAATCCCCCCGGATACCTTGGGCTGCTTCTGAATAAAGTTTTCCACCCCTTGACGGAATTGAGTCAGATTTACCCCCGCCTTAGAGATAATACTAGTTGCCAAGCCTTCCTGCTCAATCAGTGCTTTGAGCAGATGCTCTGATTCCATCTGCTGATGCTGTGAGGCTTTGGCAATATCTAGGGTATGGGTAATCGCTTGCCAAGCTTTTTCGGTAAATTGTTGGGGATTATTAGGTTGCATAGTGCGACGGGGAATAAAATTTTTTTTATATAAATAACGCGAATCAGGATTGAATCTTTTTCTCGTTACCCATTCATTGTAATCACTCCGCGCATTCTACCTGGATCGGTATTCACTCTATCTCACTAGTTATTACCGAAAACAGGTATCCATCAGTTACGTTTATGGGTTAATCTCGCCTAAATATCTTTGGAGATATGGCGAAAATACCTCATAAATCAGCGTTAATGGCTGACCATGATGCCAGAATAGATAGTGACGACCCCAAAAGGGTCCCGTTTCCCCAAATGCCTCAGCTAGTATTGGTGAATTACCATAACAAATACCCTGGACATCCCGATACAATTCGGTACGTAATTTTGCTAAACTTGCCCAAATCGGCAAAGACTTATTTTCTAGGTACTCATCAACATGCCTAGCTTCCCACCAAGAAGTTGCATACGCTAACCTTTGCCCCGAAGCTGTCTTTAACCATACCTGACGACGGACTCTTGGCCCTGGTAGCATATTTAACGAACTGGGGGCACCATCGTCATCCATGCCAATCGCGGACATGTCGATTACATCTACTGCTGTGGGTTCACCTGTCAATAGTTGTAGATGTCGAGTTGGCGAACCATCTCCCAGTAATAAAATTTGCCATGTAGGTGGTAACTGACGGTGTGGTAATCCTGTTTGCACAACTTCCGTTCCCCCAACCCAGATTGGATCTAGTGCGTTCCAGCCAGTCCGAATCGAGTTAATGCCGATATCAGTCGTAATAGTCAAAATACTTAATAAATCTTGATATTCTACTGTCTATCATAAAACATCTGACTAAGATTGATCAGATTAAGCTGATTAGTATGATTAGCGATTCGCGCTCTGGAGGTTTCCTGCAGGTCGATGGTTCAAGACAAGACAGTTGTAGAAACCAACCTATCTCCTATCCCCTAAAGATTCGTCGAAATCGCTTGAACTGGACAAGTCGGAATACACTGCTCGCAGACAATACAGCGAGATCGGGTAAAATTGAGCTTAAAGGTATCAGGATTAAGATTTAGGGCTTCTGTCGGACATACGCCAGTACATAGCCCACAATCGACGCAGATCTCCTCATCAACGGAGATTTCCTTGTTCGCTGTCGAAACTTGAATGCCTTGTGATCGCATCCACTCTACAGAGGCTTCTAATTCGTCAATATCGCCCGAGAGTTCTACCACTAGTTTACCGATTTGGTTCGGTGCAACCTGGGCGCGGAGAATATTTGCGGCGACGTTAAAGTCTTTTGCCAGTCGATAAGCCACTGGCATCTGAATCGTGCGCTTGGGGAAAGTCAAAGTAACCCGTTTTTTCACAGTGAGAAGCTCGGCAGAGGGATGGTAAATCTATTTTAGACCCTCCCAGGCGATCGAGAATCAACTTTCAGACAACAAGCAAGAGAAATTAGATATATTGATTTATATCAGCCATCGATCATTATCTTATGCAGTCCACTTCTCCAGCTACGCGAATGCGCAACTTTTCGATCGCAATTGTTGCCATCATTTTAGTAGTAGCTCTCTCCTTGGGATTCAAAACTCAAAACTCTAGTACTAGCTTAGAAGCCCAAGCAGCCCAATCTCAATCGATCGATGTTGCCCTGAGTAATGGTAAACCGACGCTGATGGAATTTTATGCTAATTGGTGCAGTAGTTGTCAGGCAATGTCACAGGATTTGGCAAAGATTAAATCACAATTTGGTGACACAGTTAATTTTTCAATGCTCAATGTCGATAACACTAAATGGTTGCCAGAGGTGACTAAATACCGCGTCGATGGGATTCCTCATTTTGTTTTTTTTGATCGTACTGGCACAGCTATTGCCCAAGCAATCGGTCAACAACCTCGGCAGATTTTGGAATCTCAACTAACATCTTTAATCGCCGGAACGACTCCAGCTATCACAACACAACCAGGCGAGGTTTCCCAATTTGTGCCTAAAGTAACACCAAACGCTAATAATAATGATCCACGCGCTCACGGAGCCTAGTTTCTCAGTACCAGTTAACAATTACTAGTTATTTGCGATTCATCGGTAGATCGATCAAGACTCGATCGACAATTGCCAGCGAAGTATCCATTTGACGTGTAAGATAGAAAGACACTTTTGTCATGAATAAACACCACTCCTGTAGGCTATGAACGCTGACCCCTCATCTACCTCACCCACACTGAATACTCAGGGGGAAACAGACACCACAGAAGTTACTCCCAGTAGTCAACCTAAATTGCAAATTCGGCTCAAGCAAGAAGATGGAGTGGTGAAATTAATTTTGCCGACAGTGGCGGAGACCCCGGCTTCATCAGGTTGGAATGACTTGTGGGAGCAACTTCAGCAAAGGCTTCAGGGTGGTAAAAGGTTTTGGCAACCACTGGCAGCAGTCCATCTGATTGCGAATGATCGGTTATTAGATGCTAGACAGTTGCAGGCGATCTCCGATGCGTTGACTGATGTTGCGCTGGAATTACAACTAGTTAGCACCAGTCGTCGCCAAACTGCTGTAGCTGCTGCTACTGCTGGTTATTCGGTCTCCCAGCAAACGGCGATTGCTCCCATAGTGCCGCCAACAGAGAAACCACAAACACCCTTGCTCGCCGAACCAGTCTATTTGCAGATGACAGTGCGTTCAGGGATGGATATCCGGCATCAGGGTACAGTGATAATTATGGGTGATGTCAATCCCGGTGGTGAAATTTTTGCGGCAGGCGATATTATTATTTGGGGAAGATTGCGGGGAATGGCTCATGCTGGCTATCCAAACAATCCTCAGTGTCTGATTATGGCACTGCAAATGGAACCAACCCAACTCAGAATTGCTGATCGAGTTGCTCGCGCACCGGAAACTCCCCCGCCCCAGTTTGAACCAGAAATCGCCTATGTCACACCCAAGGGCATTCGGATTGCCCGAGCAATGGATCTAAAAAACACTCCTTATCTCCGCGAATTGGCACTTCCGGGTATTCAACTAGCTGAATGAATTTACCATCAACAATCGTTCAATATTATTTGTGGATATTTTCGAGTCCAAGGGATTCCCAGTCAACGGTAATATGAAATTGTCACCGATTTGTTCGATCCAATTTAGCGATCGAGGACTAGGCGATTGGGCTTGTGAATAAATCACCCCATCCCCGTAGTTAGCCACCAGCCATATTCTTATAACCGCTATGAGTCGCATTATTGTAATTACTTCCGGTAAGGGTGGAGTGGGTAAAACCACAGTCACAGCCAACTTGGGCATGACCCTGGCCCAGATGGGTTATCGAGTCGCCTTGGTTGATGGTGACTTTGGACTTCGCAATCTCGATCTCTTGTTAGGATTGGAAAATCGGGTCGTTTATACAGCGGTGGAAGTTCTTGCGGGTGAATGTCGTCTGGATCAAGCATTGGTCAGAGATAAACGGCAACCAGGATTGGTACTTCTGCCGGCGACCCAAAACCGCAAGGCGGAGATGATCACCCCTAACCACATGAAATGGATGATTGGTGAGTTAGCCCCGCAATTTGATTTCGTTTTAATTGATAGTCCCGCCGGGATTGAGATGGGTTTCAAAAATGCGATCGCGGCTGCCCAGGAAGCTCTGATTGTCACTACTCCAGAGATATCTGCCGTCCGTGATGCCGATCGAGTAGTCGGTCTACTTGAAGCTAATAATATTTCCCCCGCTCGACTCATTGTCAATCGATTGCGTCCAGCGATGGTTGAGGCGAGTGAAATGATGTCTGTGGAAGACGTGAGCGAAATTCTTGCCGTCCAATTGATTGGGGTTGTGCCTGAGGATGAGCGCGTGATCACTTCTACCAACCGAGGTGAACCGCTGGTTCTAGATCCTAACGCCAACTCTCGCGCCGCCAAAGCTTTTGATAATATCGCCCACCGCTTGTGCGGCGAAAAAGTCCCCTATTTAGATCTTGGTGTCGATCGTGATAATTTGTTCGCACGGCTCCGTAAAATCTTCACTAAATAGTAATATTGTTACAACCTGGATCGCGTACACCTATGACTATGATTCACGAATTTTTGGAAATGTTATTTCCGCGCATGGCAAATGAGTCCAGCCGGGAGAAGGTAAAACGTCGGTTACAACTGGTCATTGCCCATGATCGCACAGATCTCAGCCCTCAAATGGTCGAGATGATGCGGCAGGAAATTCTGGAAGTCGTCTCGCGTTATGTAGAAATTGACACTCAAGGATTAGATTTTTCCTTGGAAAGCAATCAAAGAGTGACTGCACTAATTGCGAATTTACCCATTCGCCGGATCAAGGAAGATCCAGACATATCACCACTAGGTTGGTCGGGCGATGAAACGCCTAGCTAAGCATCATGGTTTCTGGTAATTTTTAATTGATGTAGTGTATCTACGAAGTCTCGAATACCTTGAAATTGCCGATAGACTGAAGCAAATCGAATATAAGCTACTTCGCTCAATGGGCGTAATTCTGTCAACACCAATTCCCCGATTTCTGCCGTCGTTACTTCTCTGAGTGTTCTAGCTTGGAGTTGTGATTCGATATCATCGACAATCTTTTCGAGAGTATCTGGTGCAAGTCCAGTTTTTTGACAAGCGTGGATCATCCCCCGCAGCAATTTAGATCGATCGAAATATTCTCGGCGTAAATCTTGCTTAATCACTGTCACCGGAATAAATTCTAGCCGTTCGTAAGTAGTAAAACGATGCTTACACTGGAGACACTCCCGCCGTCTGCGAATGCTCTGTCCCGCTTCTGTCGATCGAGATTCCAAGACACGGCTATCTGTATATTGGCAGTATGGGCATTGCATCTAAATTCTAAGTTAGGAATGATCGATTATCCATTATCATTCCACTATCCCATAAAATGCAAAATCCGAACCGTGCAGATTGCTCTACATCCTGGTTCAGATTTTGGAACGATTAATTAGATATTTACTTACTTGCGGGGAATTTTGGGTGGTTCGCGGAAAGCAATAGCAAAGAAAATTGTACCCAAAGCTAACGCAGTTACCAAAATATAAATAGTTGCTTCCATCGTAACAGAGTCCTATGGTAGTAATATTATTGTAACAAAATGGTCGGGAGAGAATCCAAAATTCAAAATGGGTATTTCATCACTTTGAATTTTGGATATTGAATGGATGCTTAGGCTTCTTTTTTCCGAGTAGTTGGGTCGCCTAGTTTCTGGAACAGACCAAATTCGACTTGTTCTTCCATATCGGCTTCCACACCAGCAAAGACATCACGGTAGATTGTCCGCGCACCGTGCCAGAGATGACCGAAGAAGAATAGTAGAGCGAATACGGCGTGACCAAAAGTGAACCAACCGCGTGGACTAGTACGGAATACACCGTCTGAATTCAGTTTCTCGCGATCGAATTCAAAAATTTCGCCACCTTGCGCTTTCCGGGCAAACTGCTTGACCTGTACGGGATCTTTAAATACTTGACCATTTAAAGCACCACCGTAGAAGCTAGCGGTGATCCCAGCTTGCTCGAAACTGTATCTCGATTCTGCCCGTCGGAAGGGGATGTCAGCCCGGACAACACCTTCAGAGTCAGTTAAGACCACGGGGAAACTTTCAAAGAAGTTGGGCAGACGACGGACATTGAGTACCCGACCTTCAGCATCTTTAAATACTGGGTGTCCTTGCCAACCTTGGGCGATCCCATCACCCTTAACCATTGGGCCTGTGCGGAATAGACCACCTTTAGCTGGGCTATTACCTACATAGTCATAGAATGCCAATTTGTCAGGGATTGCCTGCCAAGCCTCAGCTTCACTCTTACCATCTTCAATGCTAGATTGAACGCGCCGTTGAATTTCCTGTTGGAAATAACCGCTATCCCACTGATAACGCGTCGGGCCAAATAACTCGATCGGGGTAGTAGCATTTCCATACCACATAGTCCCGGCAACGATGAAGGCGGCGAAGAATACAGCGGAAATACTTGAAGATAATACGGTCTCGATATTCCCCATCCGCAACGCTTTATATAGGCGTTCTGGTGGACGAACAGTCAGGTGGAACAGTCCAGCAATAATCCCGACGGTACCCGCCGCAATATGGTGTGCGACCACACCACCTGGATTAAATGGATTGAACCCAGCCGGTCCCCATTCTGGGGCAACTGGAGCCACATGTCCGGTAATCCCAAATGGGTCGGACACCCACATACCTGGGCCGAATAGACCAGTCAGGTGGAAGGCACCGAAACCGAAGCAGAGTAGACCGGATAAGAACAGGTGAATCCCAAACATTTTGGGTAAATCTAATGCTGGTTCGCCAGTCCGAGGATCTCTGAAGAGTTCCAAGTCCCAGTAAACCCAGTGCCAGATGGCCGCTAGCATCAACAAACCGGAAAGAATAATGTGAGCGGTAGCTACACCTTCAAAAGACCAGACACCAGCATCTACTGCCGATTCACCTGGAACAACGCTCCAACCACCCCAAGATTTGGTGATACCAAGACGCGCCATGAAGGGCAGGACAAACATCCCTTGTCGCCACATGGGGTTGAAAACTGGGTCACTAGGGTCAAAGTTAGATAGCTCGAATAAAGCCATCGAACCCGCCCAACCAGCAACTAAAGCTGTATGCATTAAATGCACGGATATCAGCCGACCTGGGTCATTCAGGACGACTGTATGCACACGGTACCAGGGTAGTCCCATCGACTACGCTCCTCCTTAAAATAGGTGTCTACGAAATCTTATTATTATTAAATAATCTCATGATTATGTTAATCTGCTTTTCCCTCTTGAGGCAAGACGATCTCTTCAATCTTATTGGACATTCGTGAATCGCTTCAACATCTCATAATGATTAGGCTCGTAACGGTTACAGCAGTTTTGGCGATCGTCGCTGCCTTTGCTCCGATCCTCAGAATGTTTACAAATGTTAATAATTAGAGGTTGGAGGGTAGGGTTGAGAGGGGAAAGGGGCAAGCCATAGTTGACAGTGAACAATCCCCCCGTCCCCTGCTTGCTGAGCGTAGCGTCTCGAAGAGAAGCACAGTCCCCCAGTCCCCTAGTCCCCTACTCCCTCCTAGAATTTGGATTTGCCAATACCATGGTCGTACTGCTATTTGGCTCGAACCCCATACGTTCATAGAAACCTTGCTGGTGAGTGGTGCTAAGATAGATCCGTTCAACTCGAATCATCAAAGGATGATCGAGAACTGTTTTGACTAACTTGCGACCTAAGCCAAGCCGCTGGTAGTCAGAATCGATCACTACATCCCAAATTGTCGCACGATAAATGCCATCAGAAGTTGCCCTGGCAAAGCCAATTAAGAGATCGTCATCCCAGGCAGATACTACAGGATCGCTGTGATCGATGGCAATCTGCAAATCTTCAATCTGTCGATCGATCGCCCAAAAGGCACTTTTATTGAACAACGCTTGTAGTTGATGCAGATCGAGATCTCCCTTGCGATCGCAAAACTGAATTGACTGACCTTTCCTCGACTCACAATCGCCCATATTGTTTAAAGTTGAATGATTGCTGAAAATAACCACAAGCGTTATTTATACCGCAACTATTATAGTTTTCTCTGCCACTGACAGCACTTTTGAGAAAATTTAATGCGTCGAACGGAACGTCCATAGCAAAGCCACGCAACCAACAAGCATCGCGATACAATATCAAACAGATATCGCTTAATTAATGCTCTATATTTATCTCCTCTAGCCGCATGACCGTAGCTACCCCGACGAAAACTCAATATGAAGCTGTCATTGGATTAGAAACCCATTGTCAACTAAATACTGCCACCAAGATTTTTTGTAACTGTTCGACCGAATTTGGTTCGCCGCCAAATCACAATATTTGTCCCGTCTGTACGGGAATGCCGGGAGTACTACCTGTTCTCAACGAGAAGGTGCTAGAATACGCCGTCAAAGCTGGTTTAGCATTAAATTGCCAGATTGCTGCATATAGTAAATTCGATCGAAAACAGTACTTCTATCCCGACTTACCTAAAAACTACCAAATTACTCAATTCGATCTCCCCATTGCCGAACATGGTTGGGTAGAAATCGAAATTCTGGATGATGCTGGTAATCCTACCCGCAAAAGAATCGGTATCACGCGGATGCACATGGAAGAAGATGCTGGCAAACTCGTTCATGGTGGGAGCGACCGATTGGCTGGTTCGAGTTATTCGCTAGTTGATTACAATCGGACTGGTGTACCGTTGGTTGAAATCGTGTCTGAACCGGATATTCGGAGCGGCATCGAGGCGGCTGAGTACGCTCAAGAAATTCGCCGGATCGTCCGCTATTTGGGCGTGGGGGATGGCAATATGCAGGAAGGTTCTCTCCGGTGCGATGTGAATATTTCAGTGCGTCCTGTGGGACGGAAAGAGTTTGGCACTAAAGTGGAGATCAAGAATATGAACTCCTTTAGTGCAATTCAACGAGCGATCGATTACGAGATTGACAGACAGATTACGGCAATTGGGAATAATGAACCAATTTTCCAAGAAACTCGCTTATGGGAAGAAGGTACTCAACGTACCATCAGTATGCGGAGCAAGGAAGGATCGAGCGACTATCGCTATTTTCCCGAACCAGATTTAACCCCGATGGTGTTAACAGATAATCAAAAGGCGGCTTGGCAAGCTGAATTACCAGAATTACCCTTCGCCAAACGTCATCGGTATCAAGATGAACTTGGGTTATCCCCTTACGATACGCGGGTTTTGACAGACGATCGATCTGTCGCTGAATATCTAGAAGCAGCAATTGTAGCTGGAGCGGATATTAAACAAGCCGCAAACTGGGTGATGGGTGATATTACTGCCTATCTCAAAAATCAGAAGGTCGGGATTAAAGACATTGCTCTCACACCGACGGTCCTAGCTGAATTAATCGGGTTGATTGAGAAAGGGACAATTAGCGGCAAAATCGCCAAAGAAATTCTCCCTGAATTGTTTGAACGTGGTGGTTCGGTGCTAGAGCTAGTCGAAAGTAAAGGTTTGATCTCGATTGCCGATCCGGCGGAGTTAGAAAAAATTATTGACGAGATTATTGCTGCTAATCCGAAAGAATTAGCACAGTATAAAGCTGGAAAAACTAAACTACTGGGCTTCTTTGTCGGTCAACTGATGAAACAAACTGGTGGACGTGCGGAACCTAAATTAGCTAATCAAATTTTAGGCAAAAAACTTAACAGTTAATTACTAAATTTTTACGTCAATTTTTGCTGTCTCCAGGGCGAGTTAATGAGAATCGATATCAATCGAATAATTAACTCCCCGCAAAAAATTCAATCGACCTAATCTACACATCAGTAATTGCCCCTGCAATCGTGAATGCTGCTCAACAAGCTACAGATATTTCTCTCGCTACTAAAATTGCCTCCGTCGTTAGTCTGTTTCGGAGTGAGTTTCCCGATGCCAAAGTAGACTTGAAACCTTGGGCAGAAGATGCAGATACACAGGAATTAGTCGATCCAGACTCGATCGACTTTTGTTTTCATTTTCCTGGCTGGAGTCGGCGATGGCAAAGTCGGAGTATTTTGATCCAAATTCGATTTTATGAAGACTCAATTGAGTCTTCCCGCCATTTGATTGGCTTAGAAGTTGCTGGCTTCGATTATCGAGGCAAACAGTGGCGGTTATCCACTGTCAACGACTGGCAATTTGAAGGGGATATTCAACCTCACCCGGAAGTAGCTGCCAAATTAAAACAATTTTGTCGGCAAATTTTTCAGTTATTTAGTGGATGAATTTTCGATCGAGTACTTATCGATACAATACCTGTTATTTACTCTCAAGTTATTCACATGCCAAATTAACCAAAGTTTCCGCTGATTGTAACATCATGTTAAGAAACTCAGATCGAGCAGAATTAATTCAGATGAAGTTTACGAAACCCAATGATTTTCAAGGTTTAGCTGTTTAGCTGAAAGTATCCCCAAAATAAATAATATTCCCGATCGATCGATTCCTTCGATTCCATGCTAATATGTATAGATGAAGATTATTTTCGGCTGTATGGTTCTTTTTACAAGCTTTTCTCCGAATCTAACTCTCTACACCTACAGGATTCTGGAGACAGCACATGTCAATTTACGTCGGCAATCTATCCTACGAAGTTACGCAGGATGACCTGACTCAGACTTTCGCCGAATACGGTAAAGTCAAAAGAGTTCAATTGCCTACCGATCGGGAAACTGGTCGTCTACGCGGTTTTGCTTTTGTCGAAATGGAAACAGATGCAGAAGAATCTGCGGCTATCGAAGCTCTCGATGGTGCTGAATGGATGGGTCGCGACCTCAAAGTGAACAAAGCCAAGCCTCGTGAAGAGAAAGGCTCATTTGGTGGTGGTGGTGGCAACCGTCGTTACTAAACTTGAACCCTCAAGTTTAACCCCCTAATTTCATTGAGGGCAGACTGCAAGTTTGTCCTTTTTTGCATAATATAGATAGTTGGAACAGTTTAACTCTTTCAACCTTTTTAGTTCAGTCAATTTGTGGATAGGTTAGGATGTCTCAAGTAATTCCCGGTGAAAGTGAAGGCATTGAGTCCGTACTCCGCCGATTCAAGCGTGAAGTCTCCAAAGCGGGGATTTTTCCTGATATGCGGAAGCACAGGCACTTTGAAACGCCAATCGAAAAACGCAAACGCAAAGCGATTGCCAGACACAGACAGAATAAGCGCAGGTTCCGCACTTAAATTTCTGCTCGTCTAAAATATTTAATAGCCCTAATCTGTTTGGAGAGTTAAATTAACTCTCTCAAGCAGATTTTTGTTATCAACTCGATGTTCTAGTATTAAGCAGCGGAAATAAGCCTACCGTGATCGCTCGTAAACCATCTCCACTGAACGAACTGCTTCAAACGGCAACTAAGCAGGTATTGTAGATCGAGGGGAGTGTATCCCATGTTGGTAATTATTTTCTAGGTGAAAACTTCTATGGCAGGCTACAACGTATATGGACTTGGCAACGCCCTACTCGACATCGAATGCGAAGTCGCTCCAGAAGTTCTTCAGAACTTAGGTATCGATAAAGGTGTGATGACGTTACTTGATGAAGACAGTCAAAATAAAATTCTCAATCATCTAGACGGAGCAGCAACAAAGCGAACTTGTGGCGGTTCTGGAGCAAATACGATCGTTGCCATCAGTCAGTTTGGCGGTAAGGTGTTTTACTCTTGCAAAGTTGCCAGCGATGAACCCGGACAATATTATCTCAACGATTTGCTCCAGTGTGGTGTGGATACCAATCTCCAGAGTCATCCTGCTGAAGCTGGCATCACGGGTAAATGTCTAGTCTTCGTCACACCAGATGCCGACCGCACGATGAATACCTTTTTAGGCATTTCTTCTAGTTTCTCTACGGCTGAATTAGTCCCAGAAGCGATCGCCGCATCCACTTATACTTATATTGAGGGCTATCTCGTTACTGGGGAAAACAGTAAGCAAGCGGCAATTACAGCCAAGGAAATGGCCACCGCCGCTGGGCAAAAAGTCGCATTGACGCTATCCGACCAAAACATGGCAAAGTTTTTCAAGCCAGGATTACTCGATATGATTGGTTCTGGTGTCGATTTGCTCTTTGCTAATGAAAGTGAAGCATTGGAACTAGCTGGTACCCAAGATTTAACCACCGCGATCGAGTATTTAAAAACCATTTCCCAGACTTTTGCCCTCACCCTCGGCCCTAAAGGTTCATTAATTTTTGATGGTCAAACATTAATTGAAATTGACCCTTTTCCCGTCAAAGCGATCGATACTGTTGGGGCTGGAGACATGTACGCTGGAGGTGTATTGTATGGCATCACCAATGGCATGGACTGGGCAACCGCAGGGCGATTAGGTTCTTTAGCTTCGGCTAAACTAGTCACAACTCTAGGTGCGCGGATGGCGACAGCAGATGTTCGATCTTTATTAGAGGAAATCGAAGGTATTTAGTTAGATCGATCGAATGAGTAACCCAACAATCGCACTCAGTAATGTTTGTGGATGTTGGATTTCTCCTTCGATGGAAAGGCTCGGTGAACTGGATCATCTAATCAACCTACAATTTCTACTTGATAGAATACCTCTCGATCGATTATTTGATTATTCTTACACCCTTACCTCGATTACAATCAAAACATAGATGAGGCAGAAGACTTGGGGCGGATCTATTGGCTGCCAAGCCTAAAGAGTTGAGTATCGAGGTAGATTAACAGATAAATTATGTCCAATGAATCAACGCTACCAGAATTAATCCAGCAAATGTTAGTACCGGAATTTTACCCGCATCCGGTAACTAGCCCGATTGAACTAATGCAAACTCATGCCTCCTATGTGTTACTCACAGGAGAATTTGTTTATAAACTCAAAAAGCCAGTTAATTTTGGTTTTCTCGACTATTCCACCCTGGCTAAACGTCAGCACTTTTGTACCGAAGAACTCCGACTGAATCAACGGGGTGCTAGAGAATTGTATTTACAAGTATTGCCGATCGCCAAACACGATAATATTTATCACTTAGGTAATGATGGCGAAATTGTCGATTATGCCGTAAAAATGGTGCAATTTCCCCAAGCGGCATTACTCAGTAATATGTTTGAGTCAGGAACGATGACGATCGAACATATTGAAGAAATGGGTAGGGTAGTTGCTGAATTTCATGCCCATGCTCAAACTAATGAATATATTAGTAATTTCGGGACGGTAGAGTGCATTCGGACTTCGATCGAGGACAACTATAGACAGACTAATAAATATATCGGACGCGCTCAAACGCAAATCCAATATGCAGAAACAAAAGCATATACTGATCGCTTTTTAAGCGAACATCTAGAACTATTTACCAGTCGAATTACTGGGGGATTTATTCGCGAATGTCATGGCGATCTACATTTGCGAAATATCTGTTATTGGCAAGACAAAATTCAATTGTTTGATTGCATCGAATTTAACGAACCATTTCGGTTTGTCGATACGATGTATGATGTCGCCTTTGCTGTAATGGATTTAGAAGCGCGGGGGAGAATAGATTTCGCTAATCGGTTTTTAAATACCTACGCCGAACAGACTGGTGATTGGGCAGGATTGCAGGTATTACCGCTCTATTTGAGCCGTCAGGCGTATGTGCGGGCAAAGGTTACATCCTTTCTCCTGGACGATCCGCTGATTTCCCGTGCAGATCAAGATGCCGCCGCTCAGACAGCGGGAGATTATTATCACCAAGCTTGGGCATATACTCGCGCCCGTCAGGGTAAATTAATCATGCTATCGGGTTTGTCTGGTTCTGGAAAAAGCACCCTGGGCAAGAAAATCGCTCAAGTAATTGGGGCGATCCAGTTGCGCTCCGATGCTGTCCGCAAGCATTTGGGGGGAATTCCCCTGTTCGCGAGGGGGGATGCTAGTCTGTACACTCCAGAAATGACTGCGCGGACTTACGATCGAGTCTTAGAATTGGGGCTAAAATTGGCTACACAAGGCTTTACAGTCATTTTGGATGCAAAGTACGATCGTCGGTTTGTTCGCGTTGCGGCGATCGATTTAGCCCAGAGTCAGAGCATCCCGCTCCAGATCCTCCACTGTACCGCCCCAGATCATGTATTACGCAGCAGATTGCAACAACGAACTGGAGATATTGCCGATGCCACGGCAGATTTACTGGCGATTCAACAAGCTACTTGGGAGGATTTCACCCCAGCGGAACGAGTCTTGGTGACAACGGTTGATACTACCCAAGATATATCAGCACTGTTGACCGATTTCACTAGTTGACACGTTGTGAAATACTGCTAAATTCTCGATCGTAATTGGCTGATTGAGTACCAAGATATCGATCCCAAAAGGTAAAATACAAACCGTAGTGGAATGTGTACTGACGATGATGCACCGCGTGATGGGCTGGCCCGATAAACCAACGACCACACCAATGGTGGGGAAAATTAGCGGGTAGCCTGTCAAGTCCAAGGTGATTTACAATCGCCCAGACTGTCATGGTGATCAGTACTGCAATGACGGTAATGAAATGGAGTGGCACTACAAAAACGATGCCCACCAGGAACAGCGATTGAACAATTGCTTCCGGCGGATCGAAGGCGAAGGATGTCCAGGGAGTAGGATGATTGGATTGATGATGTCCCTGATGACACCAACGGAATAATAATGGGTAGTGAAACAATCGATGTAAAAAGTAAAAATACGTATCTTGCAAAACGATTGTCATGCAGTAGCTAACACCTAAATACCAGAGCGGGTATTGATGAACGTCCGTATATAGACGGGTAATACCTAACTTAGCTGCTGAAACGATCGAGGCTGCGGCAAATGCAAATACGATCGAGGAGATTACGGAAAGTTTGATATCTCGCCGAACCGATTGCCACCGTGATGATAATTTTTCTTTATTGACGATCGATTGACCAAAAATTCGCTCTAAAACCAGATCGGCCCCTCCGGCTAAGATTAAATATCTGGCAAGGATAATTCCAAAGAAAACCAATCCATAAAATCCAAATGAGTGGTCGATCAATTTAGTGTCCTCTAGCAGCAAAGATTGATTTAGTTAGATTAAATCAGCTTTACTGTTGGTTTATCCCTGGTGTGGAGCTTTCTATAACTTGTTTTGCCTCATCTTCGATTTGGTCTTTCATGTCTTCACAAACTGCGGCGAATGTCTGAGGTTTGCCCATGGTTTGCGGATTGGCGATGATTTTTTGACCCTCAGTAATATTTTCCTGTTTCATTGCCAAACAAGCTGCCGCAAATGTCTCGGATTTATCCGCAAATTCATTCGCTACAGTTTGAGTATTTTCTGGAATAAATCTTGCATTTTCCATCATATTTTAGGTGCACAACGGCACACAACTCAATTACTTATATTCTAAGATATTTTTCTAGGTTGTGCCTTGGATACGATCTGGATATTTTAATATGGCAATAGAAAATGTTCACATCAATTTTATTTCCCAAGTTATCCGAGGATAATCGATCGTCATTAGCTAATATCGATCGATCATCCTCTCTTGGTTGTCGCTTGATACTTTCCGCCGCGAGAACTTCACCACCGCGATTATCCAACCCCTACCCCCTAATCTCTCAAAAAACTATAACTAGTAACTTGGACTAATAGTCAAGTGGTGCGATTAAATTTCATACCAATAAATTTGATGGCTAATTTGCTTGAATCCTACCCCCAGGCTAGATATGGCAATTTAGCAGCAGTAGCTTGGATTTGGGCGGCATTTGCTACCAATTGGCCGCAAGCGTCCCAGGTACCACTAGTTAGTTGTTGGCGAGAACCTTCACCGATCGAGAGTGGGGCAATAAATTCGCCACACTGTACTTGTAAGGCTGTTACATCGACAGTAACGAGGTTTTTGGGATTATTTGTCAAAATTTCTTGAAGACGGGTAGTAGTGGCGGGATCTGCTGTGAGGCAGGGGATACCCATCGCGACGCAATTACCGAAGAAAATTTCCGAGAAACTTTCACCAACGATCGCTTGGATACCCCATTTCGCTAAGGCTTGAGGTGCATGTTCGCGACTGGAACCGCAGCCAAAGTTACTATTTACCACTAGAATGTTCGCGCCCTGAAATTGGGGTAAGTCAAAGGGGTGTTGTCCTTTTAGTTGGATGCGATCGTCTTCAAATACACTAGCACCTAAGCCATCAAAGGTGACGCAGCGCAGGAAGCGAGCAGGAATAATCCGATCTGTGTCGATGTCGTTTCCGGTAAGGGGGATGGCGGTACCGGAGATGACGGTGATTTGGCTGTTCATAGTTTTAGGGGATAGGGGATAGGGAATAGGGAATAGGGGCAAAATCCCCTCCGAGGAAGGGTGGCGCAAAGCGACAGGATGCAAAGCGTCCGGGTGGGTAGATCTACGCTAATGACTAATCCTGCACAATCGCTTCGGCTTCGATTTCGACTAGAATTTCAGGGGAAATCAGGCGGCTGACTTCTACCATTGCGGTCGTCGGACGGATTTCGCTGAAGAATTCGCCGTGAGCTTTGCCGATGAGTTCCCATTCATCGATGTTGGTGCAGTAGATGCGGGTACGAACTACGTCTGAGAGGCTGGCTCCAGCTTGGTGGAGGGCAGCTTCGATGTTGAGGATGATTTGTTTGGTTTGGGCATATACATCGCCGATACCGACGAGTTCGCCTGCGGCGTTGGAGGCGGTGGTACCGGAGACGTGGATAGTGTTACCGATTTTGACAGCGCGGGAGTAACCAATGATGGGTTCCCATTTGGAGCCTGTGGAGATATTTTGACGTTCTGACATGGGTTTTCGCTGTTTGAGTGTGATTATTAATGATGTCTGGAATATGGGTTAGTAACTTTCTCGCGTAAAATTGATAGGAACATATATTAAGCTCGGATTGTCACCGATCGTAAGTAATTGACATAATTTTTTAGTTAATCTTCATTAAATAAATAACATCATGAACCGATTTATTAGTCCGATCTCATTAATATTTATCTTGCTATTAGGCGAACAGGCGATCGCCCAAACCTTGACAACTAAGCAGTTTAAAATCAAGATTCAGCGAAATTGCGAAGAAGGTAGCGTAACATGCGATCGAGTCTCTTATCAAGGGACGGATTTAAAGACTAGAAAATCGATCCGGTTATCCGGTAAGACTGTTCATCGGCTCTGTGCAGACAAGGTAACTCCTTGTCAATTTTTGGGCTATGAATTTCGGAATAATAATTATCGCTATTTTGTGAGTGAAGACGGGAAACTCCTCATTTATCAGGGTAAAAAATTGGTATTATCACAGCGCGGTACTTGGAAACAATAGAATTCATAATTCAGTATTTATTACCCTTGAAACTCACTCATCAACCACTGTCCGATCCGATATACCAGTTTCCTGATTCATCTTTGCGATAGAGATCGATCGCCATCTTACTCGAATCAACTAGAGCATAATCTCTCAAACTAGGATTTTTACGATACAACTTGAACTTATTACCTCTGTCATAAGCTTCAGTAATAGGCGATAAAACTTCAATAATCTTGATTCTGAGATCGGAGTTAAATGTTTTGCAACCACCGCCACGTATATGTGATTTAACTAAAGTGAGGAAATTTCCAGCAATATCGCTATGATTTTGAGTTCCACCACTCATTGCATAAACTTCGCCATCGATATATTCATGGCGTTCTAATTGTTGTTCCTCTAAAGCAAAGTATTCTTCAGGGATAAATCTGGGAAAATTATCTTTTAAGGCAACCATAATTGTAGACCTCTTTTGTGTAGCTAATTATCGATATTAAATCCAAGCTGAACCCAGCTAATACATATTCACATCTCATAAATCGGTTGCTGTCAAAGTTCGATGGATAAATAGTTGCTTACTCTACAGTTCTTGATTGAGCTACAAAGGCGCATAAAATTTAGAGAGCAGTTATTATTGAAAGTAGTAAGTGGGTATACTAAGGCTGGCAACCACTTATGGAGATAAAAATAGTGGGACTATTGGATATATTTAAAAATATTGACTTAAGTGTCATAGGATATATGATAGGGGAATTGTTTCTAGGTGTTACTTATGGCTTTGTGGTAAAGTATGTAGCCAAATTCAAAGCCAGCCAAGCAAGTAATACTCAGATATTTTCTGCCAATAATTATTGTTCACCGAACTTTGGCACAAGCTTCCCAAAACCGACGTTTGCTCTCTTTAATAATTCCAATGAATTTATCATAGTTAAATATATAGATGATGAAATTGTCACAGAATATTTCTTTACGTTTTTAGGTGAATCAACTAAAGTTACTTACCACAACAATCAAATTAAAAGTCAATTACAGCAAGCATTGTGGTCGCCAATCTATTTGTTTACAGTTGTTATTCCTTTTATTATTCCTCTAATATTAGGCTCTTTAGTCTCTTCCTTGCCGCAGCTAGAAAACTTTTTTCTCTCATTATCCCTATCGGGTATTGCTTGGTTTTTCATCTTCTTGATGTTTCGCCCGAATTAAAAGAATCGTAGGGTGGGCAAACCTTGATAGACCGATCTTGGATTGAAAAATACTTTTTTGCCCACCGATTCTCAGATCTCCAAAGCGATTACGCCATCCATTCCCGCACGTCGGTAACTTTGCCCGTCACCGCCGCCGCTATTACCATCACTGGCGACATTAATAATGTTCGCCCCGATGAGGAACCTTGACGACCTTTGAAGTTACGATTGGAAGACGATGCACTCAGTTGTCGTCCGACTAATTTATCGGGATTCATCGCTAAACACATCGAGCAACCAGCCTCGCGCCATTCAAAACCTGCGTTTTTAAAAACCACGTCTAACCCTTCGGCTTCGGCTTGTTTTTTGACGCGCTCAGAACCGGGGACGATGAAGGCTTTAACTCCAGTGGCTACTTGTTTCCCTGCGGCGAATTTGGCGGCTTCGCGCAAGTCGGTGATGCGTCCGTTGGTGCAGCTTCCGACGAAGCAAACATCGACCTTGGTGCCAATAATTGGTGCGCCTGGAGCGAGATCCATGTAATTGTAGGCTTCTTGAGCGATCGCTTGCTCGTCGGCTGGCATTTCGGCTACCGTGGGGACAGCTTCATCTACGCCGATTCCCTGGGCAGGGGTAATGCCCCAAGTGACTGTAGGCGCGATTTCGGCAGTATCGAAGACGACGACATCATCATATTCGGCATCTTTATCGCTGCGGAGACTTTCCCACCAAGCTACAGCCTGGTCCCAATCCGCACCTTTGGGTGCAAAATCGCGATCTTTGAGATAATCATAGGTGACTCGATCGGGGTTAATATAGCCACAACGTGCGCCACCTTCGATCGCCATATTACAGACAGTCATCCGCGCTTCCATGTCCATCTGCTCGAACGTAGTGCCAGCAAACT
Source organism: Chamaesiphon sp. (assembly GCA_041738715.1). Classification (GTDB taxonomy): domain Bacteria; phylum Cyanobacteriota; class Cyanobacteriia; order Cyanobacteriales; family Chamaesiphonaceae; genus Chamaesiphon. The sequence continues at coordinate 11,476 of JBGSPI010000127.1, read as the reverse complement.
CGTATGCATAACCCACACCACCTTTGACACCGAGTTTGCGGATGATATGTAAAATTACATCCTTGGCGTATACCCCTGGTTGAAGGGTGCCATTGACTTCGATTTTACGGACTTTTAATTTTGCTAAAGCCAGAGTTTGGGAGGCTAATACATCCCGCACCTGAGAAGTGCCAATTCCGAACGCTATGGCACCAAATGCGCCGTGAGTGGAGGTGTGACTATCTCCACAAGCGATCGTCATTCCTGGCTGCGTCAGCCCTTGCTCAGGGGCGATTACGTGGACGATCCCTTGGCTGCCAGAACCGACATTGTAAAATCTAATCCCATGCTCTTTGGTGTTATTTTCCAGATGTTGCATCATCTCTTCGGCGAGACTATCGGCGAGGGGGCGCGATTGGTCTTCGGTGGGTACGATATGATCGACAGTGGCGACGGTACGCTCTGGATAGGGAACTTTCAATCCGCGATCGCGCATCATGGCAAAAGCTTGGGGACTGGTGACTTCATGGATTAGGTGCAAGCCGATGAATAGTTGAGTTTGTCCCGATGGTAATGTGGTGACGGTGTGTGCGTCCCAGACTCGATCGAATAATGTATTTTTACTCATGGTTTTAAGTGGTGGATAGTGGGTAGTAAATAGTGGATAGTTCGAGCTTAATTACTGAATACGTAAACTTCTAATACAAGGTACTCCGCCCATTTGATGTGGATCGACTGTAATTCTAGTGAGTTTCACAACATACTCTCCTTAATAAATGGCAATAACTTGTGCATCTAAACCCATACGAAAAAACCGTTAAAGAGAACTAACGTTGATAAACAATCCGAAATCGTCGGGGTGAACCCGACTCTACATTATCGATAAAATCTTCAAAGGATACTTGAGTTAATCCGGTGGAGATAAATTTATTCAATTCATCATGAGTTAGGGAAAACGGTGGTAAATCCATAGTGGGATCTTCAGGATTGCGACCGCGACAGACGACTAATAATTTGCCATTTGGTGCGACAAAATTACCAATACAATCGATCGCATTGGGGCGAATATTTGCAGGTAAAGCTTGAATTGTATAAATTTCAACAACTAGATCGAAACTTAATTTCCAATCGGCTGGAGCGGTGAATAAATCGGCAACTTGATAATTTACCTGCGAGTTTGGGAATCTTTGATGACACCAATCGATCGCGGTTTGAGACAGATCGAATGCTGTTACTGTGGCTCCGAGTTTAGCTAGATATTCAGCATCGTCGCCCAAGCCACAACCAACAACTAATACTCGTCGATTTTGCAAAACTACCTGAGATTTTTCGCTCCAGTCTGATAACCAATAATTCAAGCCCCGATCTGCCCACGGAATTGCATCGGTATTTCCAGCAGCTTCCGCATATAGTTTTTCAAACCAACCAGTATAATCTCCCTGCTGGTAAGATGTTTGTGATAGTTCGCGAACTCGCGAGCGAGAGTTAGTCATAATTTTTATTTCCTAATAATATTTAAACTAACCCTGAATAAAAAAGAGTTTGTCGTATTTATCACTACGATCGATACAAATCTTTGGACAATTATTGATGAAATTTAGCGGGCAAAATTGGCGATGACACAACCTCTTAAACCACCATAGATCGTTAGCCAATTAACTTGGTTTTATCCCAATTAATAGAGCCAATTCTAACCATTTCCAATAACAATCTACGTCGTCAAATCCAATCTCGCGTAGATATCCGAGTTGGGTTTCGACATCGAGTAATTTATTCGATGGATCTTCGTTTTCAGGTGTATAACCAATCTTAGTTAGAAACTGAATATGCACTTTTTGATTGGGTGAGGCAACGTGTTCGAGATTGGCAAATACACCACCAGGATTTAACCTATCGAATATTTCTTGATACAGTGATTTTTTGCGATCGTGGGTCACATGATGAATGGCAAAGCTAGAAACGATCGCATCAAATTTACCTAAATCTGGTAAGGTGTCATCTAAATTATGACCGATCGCTTGAATTGAATCATCATCTTGAAATCTCGCCTGTGCTTTCTCCAGCATAATTGGTGAAAAGTCTAGCGCAATTCCACCCACTGATGGTCGATCGATTTTGAGCAAAGCCATCAGTCTCCCATCACCAGTACCCAAATCGAGAATCCGCTGCACAGTTGTGGGAATATAATCTAGTAATACAGCTTCCCCCTCAGTGCGATGGGGAATGCTATCAGCTTTGGCTAGATATCCCAATGCGTGCTCGGTGGTAGACCACAAATTAACCATGTTTTAGATTCGTTACTGTGCCATCTCCTTACTATAGTCAATGCTGTTTATAGATGTCCAATATCTGTTAGTAGTCTTATTGATACTTTAAAAGTATTAAATTCCGCACCAAATTTTCACCCATCAGCGCAGCTAACGACTGAACCGAGAAGTATTTAGATCTAGATCACCTTTTCCAGCCAGATCTGGTCATCGCGCCCAATCGTGCCTGGTTGAATCACTGAAGCCCGAATTCCCGCAATGATATTGTTATGTTGGGCAGTAGTGCGGAGGATATTCAAATCATTTGGTAATCCTGATTGCGCCAAGGTTGTCACCACACACCGAGGACAGGCAGTATCGATCCTGAGTTTAACTGTTTCCCCGATCGATAAGACACCACCAACCCAATCATCTTCTACAAAGTCAATCTCAGTTGTCGTCGGTGCAATTACTAGATTTGGTCGAAAACGGCTGAACTCGAATTGTCCCTCTGGGTACAGTTCTTGGAGTCGTGCCAGAGTTGCTGTCGTCATGGCGTGAATCGAACAAGAATCAAAAAATGTTCCTGGCGGCATAAATAGCTGCGTGATCGCTTCTTGCTGCGGTGTACCCTCGACTGGGGGCCAATACTGCTCTAAACTTGCGGCTGTTGGTACGGTAGACAGTAGTTGGACATCTCGCGCCAAGGCGGTAGATAGAATGTCATGAACATCTGATCTGGCACTGGTAATTGATTGTCCATCAGGAAAGATAACCTTTACGGGCGGAACAGATTCACCAACTGTTGAGGTTGTGGGAAGAGTTGCTTGATAGTCTAACAGCTTTGCCCATTTTTTGGGATTTTTGGCACTGGCAATTCTACCAGTTTGAGTGTCTAGAAGTGCGTAAGCTCGATCGCCGTACAATCCCCGCTCAGTTACTTCTGCAACAGTCAATTCTTCACCCAGCATAGATTTAACCGGATATCGCCAGAGAGCAGCAATCGAACCAACCAGTGAGCGCACCATAAATTTTTTTGTATATTTTCCTGTGGTATGACACATCCCCGACTTCTCACAGAAATCGGGGATGTAGGTCATGAATAAGAATTAGATCTAACTGCCCGATGCTAGTAAACTAGACGGCGAGATAGCGGCGCAGGAGTGAATCTGTTAGATCGGCTGTGTTACCTTTAGAGACAATCGAGCCTTTCTCCATGATGAAGAACTTATTGGCTAACTGACGCGCAAACTCGATTTTCTGCTCGACAACGACGATCGTAATTCCTTTCTCTTGATTGATCCGTCGGAGTGTGCCTTCGATTTCTTCGACAATTGATGGTTGAATTCCCTCTGTCGGCTCATCTAAGAGCATAATTTTCGGATTGCACATCAAGCCACGAGCGATCGCCAGTTGCTGCTGTTGTCCACCACTGAGTAATCCACCCTGACGGCTCAAGTGTTGTTTGAGCATGGGAAAAAACTCAAAAATTTCACTAGGAATTTTTTTCAATTTTTTACCACTCGCTGCCATTCCCAGTTTGAGATTATCTAATACTGACAGATAGGGAATAATCTCCCGTCCTTGGGGAATATAGGCAATTCCCTTCCGACTGCGTTGGTAAGTCGGGTATTTAGATATATTTGCGTCGTCGTAGATAATGTTGCCTTTATTGAGCTTATTCAAGCCAATAATGCTCCGCAATAAGGTTGTTTTACCAACCCCATTTCGACCCAGTAAACAGACAATTTCACCTCGATTGATATTCATATTGACATCGAATAAAACGGGGGTTTGTCCGTACCCAGCCGTCACATCAGTCATTTCAAGCAGCGAGTTTGATGGATTCACGACCTAGATAAACCTCCATAACCTTGGAATTACTTTGAATTTCGGCAACTGACCCTTCGGCGAGAGTTTCACCCTGATGCAATACCACAATTCTTTGGGCAATTTGCTTGACAAAATCCATATCATGCTCGATGACTACTACTGAGTGGTAGTTGGCGATACTCTTGATGATTTCGCCTGTTTGGTACGTTTCTTCAGCAGTCATTCCGGCTGTAGGTTCATCAAGTAAGACAATTGATGGATCTTGTGCTAGCACCATCGCAATTTCGACCCACTGTTTCTGCCCATGGGAAAGTGATGCAACTACGCAGAATGCTTCGTTGAGCAGTCCAGTTTTTTCTAATACGGCATAAATTTTATCCTTCTTCGCTGGAGTCAATTTAGACCGGATTGAAGAGATAATCCCGTGGGTGCCCTTGAGCGCGAGGACAACATTTTCAAATACCGTCAGTTCGTTATAGACATTGGGGTTCTGAAATTTACGACCGATGCCTAAGCGAGCAATTTCATGGGGGCTGAGATTGGTAATTTCTTTGCCTTGGTAATAAACGTGACCGGATGCCACTGGAGATTTACCAACGATCGCGTCTAGTAATGTACTTTTACCAGCACCGTTGGGACCGATAATGGTTACGATTTCTAAGTCATCGACCTCAAGATTGACACCTTTTAGAGCCTTAAATCCCGAAAAAACTACGTTTAAATCTTTGACTGATAATACTGTAGCCATTACTTTAATCTCCCAAAGCATTGATTTGACTGAATCTATCACGAATGAGATCGAGATATTTGTATTCAAAGTGACAGATTCAATCCGTTATGACCTGTACACCTCCAATCATCAACCCTAAAGAAATCATGTTTTAGGCACTACTGGTGCTGGGGGAATACTACCCGCGCTCATTTTCTTACTCTGAGGTATTAAACTCATCAATCCATTCGGGATAAAGAGTACTACCACAATCAGTAAAATCCCGACAATTAGTTGCCAATCTTGGGTAATTTTATCTGCCGAGTTTTGAAGTTGTCCCATAATAATGGCTGCGGCTAATGGCCCAACCAGGGTGCCTCGACCCCCAATCGCCACCCAAATTACCACTTGTGTCCCAAAGGCAACGCCTAAATAGACTGGGGAAATAAATTTGTTGAGTGGGACAAATAACCCGCCGGCAATTCCGGCTAATGCCGCCGAAAGTGTCCAGATGAAAATCTTGAACTGCGCCACGTCATAGCCCAGAAATGCAATCCGCTTTTCGTTTTCCTTAATCGATCGCAAAATCAAGCCAAAATTGGATTGAGTCAGCCACCAGCCGCCAACTAATAACAGAGTCGTATAAATCAGAATAATAAAGTAGATCCCAATCGGTGGGATGATAATTCCAAACAAGCTCAATTTGCTAACATCGGTAATCCCATTGGTTCCGCCAGTGTAAGCTTGTTGACTGACAAAGAAAGTTGTCAATGCTGAGGCAATTGCCAGGGTGATAATGGTGATATAAACACCACTGACTTTCGATCGAAAAATAAAGCTACCGATGATGTAGGCAAACAGTGCCGGAACACCAACCATCGCCAGTAATGCCACTGGGAAAAACTTCAATGGTGCAATGAACCAAGGTAGAGTTTCTAAACCATTCCAGACCATAAAGTCTGGCAGGCTACCGCCATAATTATTATTACCAGCAGCCAAGTTTAGCTTCAGGTAGTAAGCCATTGCATACCCACCGAGGGTAAAAAAGACCCCGTGAGCAAAACTGAGAATCCCTGTAAAACCCCAAACCAGATCTAGGGAAATTGCCAGTGCCCCAAATAGTAGCAGCTTAGAAACCAAAGCTAGTTGGAACTCACCCATCAAAAAGGGTAAAATCGCAAAAACCAGAAAGACAACGCCACCAATCTGGATCAACTTTTTCGGAAAACTAGACTGTTGATGACCTAAAATCGCATTTGTCACTGTGGATTACCTCTCAAACTTCTCTTTAAATAAAACCGATTGAGCTATTCACGCTTTTGAACTGTAAATAATCCCTCAGGACGATAGCGGATCAACACAATCACGGCTCCTAAAACTATTACTCTGGCAGTAGGATCGTTGAGTAAAAATCCTAATAGCGCGCTTGACTCGCCAATCAAAAACGAACCTGCGAGAATACCGATCAACTTATCGACACCGCCCGTTACTACTACCATCCAGGCATCCACTAGATAATCTTGTCCCATCGGCGGCGCAACACTTTTGAGTGCCGCAATTACGGCTCCAGCAATGCCTGCTAGTCCACAGCCGTATGAGAAAGTCAACATATCGATCATTTGGGTATTGATACCCAGACATTTGGCCATGTCTCTATTCTGAGTTACTGCTCGGACTTGACGACCCCAGGATGTGCCATAAAAAAGGAACATCGTTAATCCTAGTAGAGCTAAGGCAACAAAAATGATGAACATTCGATAGTAAGAAATCGCCACCAATGGTGAACCACTTGCGTCAGATACCAGTGCTAAGTTACCAGACAAATAGCTCGGGGACTTGACATACTTCAACTGAGCAGTAAAGATCAGCTTGACGATACCTTGCAGTACAATACTCAAACCCCAAGTAGCTAGCAGGGTTTCCAGTGGACGACCATAAAGCCTTCTAATCAAAGTTCGCTCCGTAATTGCCCCAATAATCGCGGTACCGAGAAAGGCAAATGGGATGGTAAGGAGGAGATCAAGTTTAAATGTACTTTGCATCCAAAACGCAATATACGCACCCAACATGATGAATTCACCGTGGGCAAGGTTGATGATCCGCATTACCCCAAAGGTAATGGCTAATCCTAGCCCAGTGAGTAGCAAAATGCCCACAATCCCAATCCCATTCAGCGCCTGATTGACGATTGCGTAGACATTAAATCCCTTACTCGCCTCAGCGGTTGCTTGAGCTTGAGCGAGGAAATAAGTAAAGGATGATATTGACGAAAGAGCCGGACTTAACATAAATAGTTCATCCCATAAAATATTAAATAATTGAGGTGAGATATGACTCTCACCTCATTAACTTTTACTTTGCTTGCTGTTTAGAGGAATTGAGGTACTAAGTCTTTACCTGTTTCCTTGGTTGGATTCGATCGATCGTCAGGTTTGGGGTGAACGCAGGTACGACCTTTATACAGAGCCTGACTCCACGGAATCGGCTTGACTGCTGATTTAGTCGAAAAGACGATTTCGGCTTGTCCATCGGGCTTCCACTTGCCAATCCGCGAATACAAATAGGTGTGGTAGTTGTCCGGATCGACTTTCACTTTTCCTTGGGGAGCATTAAATACTTGTCCGCGAGTAGCTTCACGGAGAGTTCCAGTAGTGATTTGTTGACCTGCTTTCAAGACATCTTGCATCGCTTGAGCCATGAAAAATGTTTGGAGATAAGCAGCTTCCATTACCCCGTTGGTAACGCGCGTGTCGCCAAACATTTTTTTGAATTGTTCGACAAACAGTTTGTTCTCAGGTGTATCCACAGATTGGAAGTAGTTGAAGCTAGAATAGTGGCCGGCGGCATATTCCGAACCCATTGCCTGAATTTCTTCTTCGGTTGTCGGATAAGCCATAATCGGCATATCTGCGGAAGAAATCCCCGCATCTTTGAATTGTCTATAAAAAGCGGGAATACTATCACCAACTAAGTTGCTCAAAATAAAGTTTGGTTTGGCAGCTTTGATTTTGTTGATAATGGTGATAAATTCAGTGGTGCCGAGCGCGGCATATTCGTCGCCGACAACCTTACCGCCAGCTTTCACGAGTTCGGCTTTGGCAATCCGATTACTTTCTTTGGGATAGATGTAGTCAGAACCGATAAAGAATCCCTTGGGACCAAATTTTTTGAAGCAGAAGGGAATCGAATCGGTAATTTGTTGGTTAGGTGCAGCACCTGTATAGATTACATTTGAACTACATTCGTTGCCCTCGTAGTAAACGGGGTAATAAAGCAGAGAATCCTTTTCTTCAAATACAGGTAAAACTGATTTCCGACTGGCAGATGTGTAACAACCTAAGACACAAACTACTTTATCCTCATCGATCAATCGCTTAGACATTTGGTTGTAGAGATCCCAGTTTGAGTCAGGGTTAACCACTACTTTCTGAATTTGTCTACCACCAATACCCTTGCCATTAGCAGCCCAAGGACCTGTACCAGTATTGATTTGTTCGATCGCCAAGAATGTTGCATCTTGTAGGGACTTTTCTACAATAGCGATCGATCCAGTTGTTGAATACATTACCCCAACTTTAATCGGATTGGCTCCCACATCGCCAGAGCCAGCAGGGCTACTTCCTGGACTGGGGCTGCCGCTATCACTCGAACCGCCACCACCAGTACAAGCGGCTAAAATGCCTGACCCAACTGCGAGAGAACCATACTGAATAAATCTCCGTCGATTAAGTTCAAAGGAATTATTGTCTGACATTATGTTTCTATGTGCCTCACACAAAAATGATATATTCGATCGATTTTGACCGCACTAAAACTACAGGGTGATGTAAGTTTCAACCCAATATATTTAGAGAATTGCTAGTGATAGTTGTATAACTTAGTTCCCTAGAGTATTTTTGCAATGATTGATACATTTTCTTCAATTATCAGACTTTTATCTCAATCGAAAGAAACTAGTTATTCTGTACTTAAAGTTGATCAGCAATCAGATTAGCAAAATTACCGACCGCTGGTGTTGGCGCAACGATATATATCGATTCACAGTGAACGATCATCGCGGATGAATGTTTTAGGTAAAATTATGTTGATTTAACTAACAGTTTTTGATTAATCGATTGACACATTTCAAGTCCTCCCAGAAGACTGTGGCTCCATCTGCACAAATTGTGCCGGTAATGATTCCAATCCAATTAACTTCACCGGCACCAATTGCACCGCACAAGCTTTCAACTCCGGTTGGAGCGAATCAGGACAAGCCGCTGAATGGGTAAACGTATTCGCTGCCGCATCTTTTGCCCACAAATCACCCCAATGCATCGGCACAAATACAGTTCCTCGATTAATCGCTAAAGTCACCAAGGCTGGAAACCGCCCCGTCCCTCGCCGCGACCGAACTTCCACCCATTCCCCATTCTCAATCTGCAATTTTGCCGCATCGCGGGGATGAATTTCGAGGAAAGGTTCTGGGTGCATCTGTTGAATTTTGGGAATTCTTCCCGTCCGCGTTTGGGTGTGCCAGTGACCGTATAATCGACCTGTCGTCAGCACAAAGGGATAATTTGGATCGGCAGGTTCGGCTAATCCCTTGGAGTGACAGGCAGCAAATTTAGCGCGTTTGTCAGGATGATGAAAGAGAAAATCTGTATACAGCCTTTTGCCATACTGAGTTTTACAACCCGTTGGATGTGGCCATTGAGTAGGGCCATTTTCTTTGAGAAATTGATGGCTCAATCCCGTGATATCACAGGGACGATCTTTACTCAGCCTAGCAAACTCATCATAGACATCAGCACTATTCCCAAACTGGAATTGCTGTTCAAACCCCAATCTTCGACCGACTTCGGCAAATATTTCCCAATCAGCTTTTGCTTCCCCAGGCGGACTTCTAAACGTCGGGCAAAGGGTTACTGTTCGTTCGGAATTTGTCATCGTTCCCGTTTTTTCACTCCATTGAGCAGCGGGGAGCAGGACGTGAGCAAATCTGGATGTTTCGGTCGGATAATACGCATCCTGATAGACTGTAAATGGCGATCGCAATAAGGCCGCTTTTGTCCGCTCCAAGTCCGGCATACTTACCGCTGGATTGGTAGCGGCAATCCATAGCAAGCCTACCGTATTTGTTTCCATGCCAGTAATCATCTCCCAGGCTGTTTTACCCGTGTTAGGGGAGATTCTTCCGGCTGGCACACCCCAAAACTCTTCAATTTCGGCTCGTTGTGCCGGATTTTTGACGAGGCGATAGCCAGGGAGAATGTGCGCTAGTCCCCCCGCTTCCCTTCCACCCATCGCATTCGGTTGTCCAGTCAGCGAAAATGGTCCTGCACCAGGCCGACCAATTTGCCCAGTCATCAGATGAAGGTTGATAATATGGCGAACTTTTGCCGTCCCCTCACTAGATTGATTCACGCCCATCGACCATAACGAGAGGACATTATTCGCCGCTCCCCACCATTTCGCAGTCTTTTCTAGATCTGCTTGCTCGATCCCACACGTGGCAGCGACAACAGATGGAGGATAATGTTGAATAACTTCGGCAAAAGCCGCAAAGTTACTCGTACAAGATTCGATAAACTGTTGGTCGATTTTGCCAGCACGTAAGAGTAAATAAGCAATCCCATTTAATAGGTCAATATCCGTTCCCGGCGTAATCGCCAGATGCAAATCTGCGGCTTCAGCAGTAGCAGTGCGACGCGGATCGACTACCACCATTTTCACTCGATCGTGTTTTTTGTGATACTTCCGCAACCGATTAAAGATAATTGGGTGACATTCGGCTGTATTTGTCCCAATTAAAAAGGCAAAGTCCGTCTTTTCCAAGTCGTCATAGCAACATGGCGGTCCATCTGACCCAAAACTCTGAATGTAGCCGGATACTGCCGATGACATACACAGCCGAGAATTGGCATCAAAGTTATTCGTGCCTAAACAACCTTTGAGCAGTTTTTGAGCAGTGTAATAATCTTCCGTTTGGAACTGTCCCGAACCGTACATACAGATGCCATCACCACCCCTTGTCGCAATGACAGTTTCGATCCGGCGCACAATCCGACTATAAGCTTCGTCCCAACTCACTCGTATAAATGGGTCATCTAAGCTATCCCTAACCATTGGGTACATTAGTCGATCTTTATACAAAGATTCGCTAATCGTTGCCCCTTTCACACATACCATTCCCTGACTAGAAGGGTGAGTTTTATCTCCCATCACCTTCCAAATTGGTGTACCACTGCTGTCCCGATTAATCGGTTTACCCTGCTGGGCAGGGGGCGAAGCCTCCAACCCACAGCCAACACCACAGTAAGGGCAAAGTGTTTTGGTTGTCTCACTCATTGCGTTAGGTAATTTGCCTGGTCACAATTAAGCTACGCGAATGTTATTAATTGATTAGTATTTCCCGATACAAACCAGTCCATCTATATATAATAATTGCATTTGATCGATGTAATTGTTGCGCTATGTAGAGAGCAGCGGACGATCTGTGTTCGAGTCAACCCTTAATTCAGAATAATTCCGACGGACTCAGATCTCTCACAGATCCAAACACCTCAAAATGGCCACCCAGCAAGGCGCGAAAAAGAATTGAGAAAAGGGTTGACAAGGAGAAATAGACAAGCTATATTAGTAAAGCGGTCGAGGGAAACGGCGACGAGGAAGCGGCGAAAGCCACTCACAGAGCCAACTACCTTCACCTGAACCTAGACAACTATAT
>JBGSPI010000126.1:0-5100 GCA_041738715.1 Chamaesiphon sp. | reverse complement strand
GAAGTTTTCTGCTGGTTTTGGGTCGTTGTCAACTTGTCGGTACATGAGTATTAACACCTTGGACTAGGCTTTAGACCGATCTTAGCTAATTTTCTGGGACTTCGCTCTTCCCGTTATCGATTGAATTCGTCTCCCTTCGCTGGTTCTAGTCTTCTTCAGCAAGCCCTAGATAGAGTCTGCCGTCTTTTCTCCCAATCTGGCATACATTGCGAAAGTAATTGCCAAAACTTTGAACTATGATTCATGACTGCTAGATGACAAAGCTCGTGCATGATAATGTAGTCAATACACTGGATGGGAACCTGAATTAAATCCAGATTGAGAATGATGCGTCCTGTTGGCGTACAACTTCCCCAGCGATTCTTCATCTTACGCACGATCAGGTTAACACACTCGATCCCTAAAAATGGTTTACTGGTGCGTAAACATCTTTTGAGCCGCTGCTTGAAGATATAATTGGCGCGATCTCGATACCATGATTCCATTACCGCTCTAATCAAGTCTGGATCTTTTTGGTTGGGGACTATAATCTGGAAGCAAGATCCCTTTAGCTTAGCGGAGATGGGATCGCCAATTTCCACCTTTAATTGATATTGTCTTCCCAGATAACGATGAGTTTCACCCGATACCCATTGTCGATCGCTTGGTGCCTGGGGAAGCTGTTCAAATTCGCGCAGATTTCGCTCGATCCAAGCGAATCGCTTGCCAATTTTCGCTTCAATCTGGTGCAGTTCGGTATGATGCGGGGCGATGACCACTACTCTACCATCAGGATATACGCTAATTGCTAGGGTTTTGCGATCGCTGCGGCGCAGATCGTAGCTCAGTTGTCGCCCTTTATCATAGATTGAGAGCCTCTCTACCGTTAGTTCGCTCATGGCATTCGCACCCGTGCAACATTGATACATTTTTCCAAGATAGTATCGATGGTATCGAAATCAAGTTCAAAATCGTGCTCGTTCTGGATGTCAAAGAGCATATCCTCGATAGCAGTCTTGATCTGGTTTTGAATATCTGAATTCTGAGACCAATTGACAATGCGATGTTGTTGGACGATCGACTCAATTCGCAGGGCAATTTCTGCGCTGAGTTTTTTTGAGTCTATATCGATCGCTCCGATACCAGCTAAGTTCTCTTGGACGATACCATAATAAGCTTTTGCGACATCCCGATCGCGCAGATTGCTTGGAATATTATCACCAGTGCGATCGCGTACCTTGTCGCGGATGGCTTCAACCTGACTGAGTACGGTATTAGCATCATCAAATCGGCGATCGCGAATATTCTGAATGATTTCTTCGAGCATCTGTGAAAATGGGGTGTAGAAGGCTGGATCTTCTTGTTCTAAATGCTCGACGATTTCTTTTTTAGTCCGATTGGCAATTAACTCAGCTTTGGTAACAGGAGAACCAGCCCCATCGATCTCGGCTTGGAAAGCTTCTTTGTCGAAGATGTTGACAGGTTCTACCACTGTCTCGATTTCACCAGCCCCGACATGCGTGTCCAGCAGCTTTTGAATCGAATTTTGATACTGCTTAAAGTCAATTTTCTCAGCATAAAGTCGAGCAACAGAGGCTCTGAGATCCATGAAAAATTTTACATCGGTCTTATATCGATCAATTTTTAGATCGGGGACATGCTCATAAAAATCTTGACTGGAAAGAGCGAGTTTGAGAGTTCGAGCAAATACTGACAACCGCTCGTAGAACTTCGATCGCACACCTTCATCAGCAAGCGATAGTTCCATAGCTGTATTGTCTTGTTTATTCAAGACTCCTTGAAACACTTCCCACACATCGCTGTGTCGTTGCTCTAGCTTGTGCCATTCCTCAGCAACTGGGGTGAGGATGTCATCTAAGTCACCGTTTTCAAAGTCATCTTCCATTGCCCCATATAGATCGAGCGCGTTGCCTAACTTTTGAAGAACGCCGTAATAATCAATGATGTAGCCGAAATCTTTGCCGTCGAATAAGCGATTGACACGAGCAATTGCCTGAAGCAGATTATGATCTTTCAGCGATCGAGTGAGATAGAGCACGGTATTCCGTGGGGCATCAAAGCCTGTGAGCAGCTTGTCTACGACAATAATCAGTTCCGGTTCCTCGGTTTTTTTGTAGCTGCTAATTAGCTCTTTTTGATACTTTTCTTCAGAGCCATAACGATCCATAACATGCTTCCAAAACGCTTGAATTTGGGACTGCTGGGAATCATCTCGGAGTTCGCTAACTTCGGTATTACCCTCACGAGTGTCGGGAGGTGAAATCAGCACTTCACTCGTCACCATGCCAAATTCATCTAAAAACTTTTTATAAAGAATGGCAGCAAATTTAGATGGAGTGACAACTTGACCCTTAATACCAGTGCCTTTCCATTCTTTTTGATAGTGAGAGCTGATATCCCAGGCAATCGTCCGAATTTTCTGTTCGGTTTGATTGAGTTGTTGGGCGGTTGAGAATTTATGTTTGAGGTCGGAAATTTGTGCTTCAGTCAAGCCATCCGTATAGCGTTTAAACCATAAATCAATTTGCTGATGATCGACATCTTGAGGGACATGACGACCTTCATAGAGTAATGGGACGATCGCCCCATCAGCCACTGCTTGCTTAATCGTATAACTATCGATCAATCCGCCAAATTTGACGATCGTGTTGCGATCTTTTTTACTAATCGGTGTACCTGTAAAGCCAATCAGACAGGCTTTTGGCAATACTCGGCGCATGGATATATGTAATGGCCCGAACTGGGTGCGGTGGCTTTCATCTACCAGCACAAAAATATTCGGGTTGTCGTTGCGATAATCCCGACTGGCAAGGACTTTCTCTAGTTTATTACCAGCGTCGTCTTTGGCTGCTCCAGCATTCTTTTTATCTGTAATTTGAAATTTATTAATCAGGGTGGTGATAATTCTAGCTTTTGGGTCGTCTAGTAGTTCTCTGAGATGCTTTCCTGTCTTGGCTGTGACTAGTTCAACCCCACAATGGTCGAAGGTACGATAAATTTGATCGTCTAGATCTACGCGATCGGTAACAAGAATAATTTGGGGGTCTTGAATATCTGGATCGTTAGCGATCGCATTAGCCAGCATCACCATTGTGATTGACTTACCACTACCTTGAGTGTGCCAAACAATGCCACCATTCCGAATACCTTCGTTGTTAAATTGATGAATTCGCTCCATGATCCGCTTGACGCAAAAATACTGCTGATATCGAGCGATTTTCCGCTCTCCAGCATCAAAAATGGTGAAGCGATCGACTATTTCTAGCAATCGTTCGGGTCGGCACAGATCGTGCAGTAATTCATCTTGAGCGGTAACGAGCCGACCTGCTGATTGCAACTGTTCAAACCATTGTCTGGTATGTTCGGGTGTGGTGCCTTTGAAGCGATATTTATCGGGTGTAAACAGTCGCGAGAGTTCTTCCTCAGTGAGCGATCGATTGACAATTTGCTCTAGAGCAGCTCGATTCGGTTGTCGTTCTTTCCACCGCGACCAAAACTTCGCTGGGGTGCCTGTGGCTCCATAGCTGGCCGCATTCATGGCTAGAGCCATTAAAAATTGGGCATAGTGAAACAGTCGGGGGATTTCCGCTTCGCGCTGGTTGCGAAGCTGTTGACTGATAGCTTCCTCGATCGGGTCTTTACCCGCTAGTCCAGGCCGCTTGCATTCGATGACAGTGAAGGGAATACCGTTGACAAATAGGACAATATCGGGTCGGCGAGTATCGGCGGTGCCATTGGCTGCGACAGCGAATTCATCGGTGACATGATAAACATTATTCTGCGGATTTTTCCAATCGATGTAATTGAAATCGAAGCTTTTGGTATCGCCGTTGACGCTCTGGGGAAAAGATTTACCCAATCTCAGTAAGTCCCAAATTTTTTCATTGGTGCGAACGAGTCCATCATCTTCGATGTCTCTCAGCACTCGAATCGCCTCAGTAATCGTACCTTCGGTGAAGGGCATGACTTCACCCCGAAATTGAACTCGGTTGAACTTCCTGAGTTGCTGCTCCAAAATACCGAACAGAATGACGTTGGATCGTTTTCCACCCCGTAGTTTGATCGTTTCTTGGGGTGATAGATATTGGTAGCCTAGCTTCATTAGCAGGGCAAGAGCAGGCAGTTTGGAAACGTCGTCTTCGGAAAAGGGGGGAGTGGTTTCGGGGATGAAGGAGGGTGTCATGTTGCGGTTATTGGGATCTAGGATGGATTTCAAATGCTGATTCATATCGATAAAAACACACGTTGAATTCAGCAAAGAAGTTCATGTGGCCGAGGATGACGGGAACTTCAGTCGATCTACTCCAAGCAAAGGCTAATTGGGTTGGGGCAAAGGTGCCGACTATTCCAGCTAAGATTAAACCCCTGGCTTCACTGCTTGCTAGGTTGCCACTGAGGGGAATGATGAGGTTTTGGTTTTCCCAGACGGCACCCAGTTGGACACCGATTTTGTAGGGGATGACACTGACGCTAGCACCAGTATCGAGCAGTGCCATGACTTCGATCGAGTTGTTGCCATTGCTGAGGACGATCGGTAGGTAGGGCAGGGTGCTAGTTTGTCCGAGGCTATTAATCCGATCGATGAAGGGGTAACGCTGGCCGTTAAGCATTTGTTTGTCCTTGGGCTGTGGCTAATAGATCGGCTAGGGCTTGAACTGAACGATTGTCTGTTTGGGGCGACCAAACTACGGCATCGGTAGCTGCTAGTCGATCTAGCAGGGCAGTTTCTGAATCGGTGGTTTCAAGGCTGCATCCTTCTTCTTTGGCTACTGCTAATAGTAGGAAGTGAATGAGTCGGAGTTTGTCTTGATGAGATAATTGGTTGACTGTGGGTAAGAGTTGGGTAAGTGACATATTTTTAGTGGGGTAATGTACTGAGATCGTGAAAATTTTAATTCAGGCATTTTTTACCAGTTAATAACTGTTGCATCAGTCCTCGTTTCTGTTGATTGTAATTAATACAGCACTTGGCAAGTTACGAACAGAGAAAAATATGATTGAGGAGATCAAGCAGGCATCAGCACCTCCAAAACTTGCTCACAGCTACGGTTTTGGTCAAATAGACCTTGTACCAGATGCAACATTTGGAGGTAAGCTTCA
>JBGSPI010000065.1:0-53065 GCA_041738715.1 Chamaesiphon sp. | reverse complement strand
TTATCGTGCCAACGGTAAACGCAGGGTAGCTATGTGCGGAGTGGATAACCGCTGAAAGCATCTAAGTGGGAAGCCCACCTCAAGATGAGTACTCTCACTACATAAGTAGGTAAGGTCACGGGCAGAACACCCGTTAATAGGCTCTAGATGGAAGTCCAGTAATGGATGCAGTCGAGGAGTACTAACAGACCGAGGGCTTGACCTCACGTTATTATTTTCTGTTGATTACTTTGCAGTCTTCAAGGTGTGTTTATTCACACCTGCTTGGTGTCTATCGCCTAGTGGAACCACACCGATCCCTTCCCGAACTCGGACGTGAAACGCTAGCACGGCGACGATAGTTGGGGGGTTGCCCCCTGTCAAAATAGCTCGATGCCAAGCTTAATATTAAAACTAAAAGACTCTGTCCGATTGGATAGGGTCTTTTAGTTTAAAGGTATTATATTTTTCTTTAGATACAAATTTTAGTCAAAATAGTTTACACATAAAAGGGTATCAAAGTTACTAAAGTTACTTTCGACAGATATGACCCAATCGAACTATAGTATCCACTGGAACAATCATCTAGCAGAGATTCCGCAATTTGCCTGGGATAGCCTAGCAGTACCCTTAAAGACTCCATTTTTGGAGTGGGATTGGTTGAACAATCTGGAAACTTCCGGCAGCGTTACAGCGGAAACTGGGTGGTTACCAGCACACTTAACAGTATGGCAAGGGTCAGAATTAGTAGGCGCGGCACCCTTATATGTTAAGGGTCACAGTTATGGAGAATTTATATTTGATAATCAGTGGGCGGATTTGGCTCAACGGATGGGGATTCGATACTATCCTAAATTGGTGGGGATGGCTCCGGTGACTCCGGCAGAAGGTTATCGATTTTTGATAGCTCCAGGAGAGGACGAGGAAAAAATTACAGAATTGATGGTCAGGGCAGTTGATGAGTTTTGTACGAGCCATCGTTTATCTGGCTGTCATTTTTTGTATGTCGATCCGCAATGGCAGTCGCAGATGCACAAGTACGGATATAGTACTTGGATCAATCATAATTATGTCTGGCAGAATCAGGATTATCAGACTTTTGATGATTATTTAGGTGGATTCAATGCTAATCAACGGCGGAATATTAAACGAGAGCGGAAAGCGGTCAGAGATGCTGGGTTAACGCTAACGGTGGTAACGGGTGGACAAATTGAACCTCAGTTATTTTCGCAGATGTATGATTTTTATGCAGATACCTGCGATAAGTTTGGTTGGTGGGGGAGTAAGTATCTAACTCCGGTATTTTTTGAGCAGCTACAGGTAAATGATCATCATCGGGTGTTGTTTGTAACAGCCAATAGAGAAGGGTCAGCAGACCCTGTGGGGATGTCTTTTTGTGTTGTGAAAGGAGAGCGAATGTATGGTCGTTATTGGGGCAGTAGTGAGGAGATAGATTGTCTTCACTTTGATGCTTGCTACTATACACCGATCGAATGGGGTATTCAAAACGGAATTAAAATTTTCGATCCTGGTGCTGGAGGCAGACATAAAAAACGTAGAGGTTTTCCAGCGACGGCAAATTATAGTTTACATCGGTTTTACCATCCCCGATTTGGGAGTATCTTGCAAGAGCATTTCGATCGAGTTAATCAGTTAGAACGGCAGGAGATTTTAGCAATTAACCAAGCGTTACCAATCAAAAATAAAGATTAATCGCCAAAAATCAATGATTCTCTAAAAAAAGATACGAATTCGGAATAAATCGGTTAATCTAGATCTAATATAACTATTTCATGTGAGATTTATGACTTTAGTAACAGAAAATTTAAGAACGATCGATAGCGAACTATCCAATCGACATATCGATCTCGATCCCCATGGCTACTTTATTATTTATGTCGATCGAGAAGCCGGCTTAATCTGTGCAAAACACTATACTAATGTAATTGACGACCGTGGTTTAGCGGTCGATCCAGAAACAGGTAAAGTGATTCCAGCAAAAGGTAAAGTAACGCGAGCTAATAACACCTTATTTACCGGACGAACAGCGAAGGAATTGTGCGTTAAAATACTGGAAGAACATCAGCCCTGTCCCTTGGGAATGTTAAATCATGCCGCTTATTTGGGTCGAGAATTCATGCGGGCTGAGATTGCTTTGTTGTCTGGTGCGGAATATATCCAGGACTAGAGTTCGTCGATACTGGCGACTGGAACGATCTAAAAGCGATAAATCCAATCACCAATTAACCAATCACTAACTTTGATTTTGATACCACCACCAGGTTGCCATCGGAATGACGGTAGCCGCAATTAGTAAGCCAATTACAATGATTAAAAAGCTAGTCCGATTAGCTTCGGTTTCTTCTGCTTTCAAGTAAGTTCTACCTAGTTCTGGGGTAGCAACTATTGCTGGCGGGCCAGGATCTGCTTGTCCAGATAATACTGCAACTAGTCGGTTAGTCGCATCATCAATGGCTTGATTATATTTATTACCATCTCGTAAGGGTGCTGGCATTGTCTCCGCGATCACACTATCAGCAATTGATGTGCTAAGAGTTGATTTGGTCTCGGCACCAGTTTGAATCCCGATCGTATTAGTCACATTATCCAATACTACGAGAGTTTGGTTGGCTTGCTCGGCATCAGTGGGAAACCATTTCCTGAATAGTTTGTCAGTGAAGGTTTGGATGGTATCGCCATAATCCAGTCGATGGATTGTCACAAACCGGACTTCTTTACCAGTTTGTTTAGCAAGTTGTTCGAGAGTGCCTTTAACTTTACTTTCGGTAGATACACTCAAAACATCGGCTTTGTCGATAATCCAGGTTGGTACACCTGCGGATACAGAGGGGATTTCATAGACAGCCGTAGCTTGAACAGGAAGAACGTAACACCCAATAGCAACAGTAGCAAGGATGAGGGGGAAGAGGATTCGATGGAGATAATGGCGAATATATGACATAACAACTTAG
Organism: Chamaesiphon sp.; assembly: GCA_041738715.1. Taxonomy (GTDB): domain Bacteria; phylum Cyanobacteriota; class Cyanobacteriia; order Cyanobacteriales; family Chamaesiphonaceae; genus Chamaesiphon. Next base: position 50,114 of record JBGSPI010000065.1, on the reverse strand, counting down.
ATCGATTAGCTATTTTTACTCTAGCAGAATCGCATCCGCGATCGTCAATGTCAGAACATGATGATCGTTGCATGTGTAGTCCAAATTAAATTTTACCCACAGCAACGACTTGCGGCAGTTCATGCCATATTCCCTGGGAAAAATCGATTGCAATAGTGACAGATCTCTGCGATGGTCTGATTTGAACGATCGAGTATAGTGAGAAAGTGATAGCGATTGCTAAAACGATTTTTTCAATCATGCTCACTCGACCTCCTGTAGTTACACGTTGGCTACTGATTTTAAGGATGTTTGATGGTTCAATTATGACATGAACATAGGACATGACTGTAACTTACGTCACTAAAGTATAAACTTCTCAATATTTCTACGGAGAACTTGGTTTTAAGCATCAGTATTTTTATGGATCGAGCGTCTGAATAATCATCCTGCTGTACACTAGCTTATTTAATGTCAACTGTTAAAACTCAGCCATATTTCCTCACACCTCATTCAATTGCTGGCAATCGACCCTTATTTATCTACCTACCAGGAATGGATGGTACTGGACAATTGCTCCGTAACCAAGTTGCCGAACTGGGTTTAGAATTTGATATTCGGTGTTTGGTAATTCCCCCCACCCTACTGATATCATGGCAAGAGTTAACGATCCAGGTAGTCAAGCTAATCAAAGCTGAAATTGCTGATTACTCATCTTGGCGGAGATCGATTTACTTGTGTGGTGAATCCTTTGGTGGTTGTCTGGCTTTGAATGTGGCAACTCATGCCCCAGAGTTATTCGATCGATTGATTTTAGTTAATCCAGCGATCTCTTGTAGTCGTCAGCCATGGTTAAGTTGGGCTGGATCGATCGGCAAATGGGTGCCAGATCTAGCATACCAATTATCTACAGTTGGCTTTTTGGCTTTGTTAGCAGCGTTGGAGCGATATGAGCCAGTCGATCAATTAAAGCTGTTAGCGGCAATGAATACAGTGCCCAAAGTTACCTCAATTTGGCGGTTATCCATGCTTCAAGCTTTTGAGCTAGATCGACTAGCACTAGACAAACTAACCTATCGAGTATTAGCGATCGCTAGTGGTGCCGATCGACTGCTACCATCAGTTACAGATGCCCAATATTTACTCAGCAAACTACCACAAGGAGAGTTGGCGATCTTACCGGATAGCGGTCATGCTTGCTTGTTGGAAAGAGACGTTAGCTTGTATCAGATTCTGCGAAATCGAGACTTTTTGCCATCAGCAAAAGTCTGATCGCTGGCAGTGCCGAATAGAATATGATGGGTCTGATAGTTTTGAGTCTTTCCTGGAGTATCTCCGCAAGAGAATCGCGTTATGTCTACTGAAGATCAATTGAGCCTGTTCGATCGCACTGTTAGTACTTCACCGACAGAAACTAAGTTAGCTGGTAGTTTCGATTTTATCCCCACAATTAACAGTGTGCCAATTCCCCCTGGTACTTATAGTAGCATCGGTGAACTTGCCGCCCATTGTCAGGTTTGCCATCGCTGTGAATTGGGTAATACCCGAATTAATGCAGTTGTCGGGAGGGGAAACGAACAAGCCAAGATCTTAATTGTTGGCGAAGGACCAGGGCAAAATGAAGACGAACAGGGCTTACCATTTGTCGGTCGATCAGGTCAGTTACTCGAAAAGATTCTGGCATCGGTTAAACTGACAGTGGATCGAGATGTATATATATGTAATGTGGTTCGGTGTCGTCCGCCAGAAAATCGCGTTCCAACTCCAGCAGAAATTGCGGCTTGTAAGCCCTATTTATTAGAACAGATTAGGTTAGTAGATCCAAAAATCATTTTATTGACTGGGGCTACGGCAGTCAAAGCGATTACTGGTAAAAAAGAAGGGATTACCAAAATCAGAGGGACATGGATTGAATGGGAAGGACGTTGGTGTATGCCGATTTTCCACCCTGCTTATTTGCTCCGCAATCCATCACCAGATGTGGGCAAACCTAAATGGTTGATGTGGCAAGATATTCAGGCGATTCGAGCTAAATTAGATGAGTATTCACTATCCAACACTAAATGATTAATCCCCCAATTCAGCGTAGCCAGTTAGATAATGGTGTTGTAGTCCTGACGATCGCAAATCCAGCAGCGGACATCGTGGCGGGGCGATTATTTATGCCAGCGGGAAGTCGGTGGGAAACTAGCGAACAAGCTGGATTAGCACATTTACTGACGGCTGTACTAACCAAGGGAACGGAAAAATTGTCAGCACTGGAAATTGCCGATCGAGTAGAATCAGTTGGCGCGGGATTAGGTGCCGATGCAACGACCGATTATCTTCAGTTGAGTGTCAAGACAGTTAAAGCTGACTTACCAAAAATCTTTAAGTTAGCTGGAGAGATTCTCCGCACGCCATCTTTTCCCGCAGAGCAAATAGAACTCGAACGAAAATTTACTCTTCAGGCAATTCGCTCTCAAACCGAACAACCATTTAATAATGCCTATCGCCAACTGCGGGAGTCATTATATGCCGAACATCCATACGCTCGATCTCCACTAGGAATCGCCGCTACAGTAGGTCAAATTAGTCGTCAGGACTTAGTAAACTACCATCAAACCCATATTCGACCCGATCGATTAATTATCTGCCTTGCTGGGCGAATTACCCATGAGGAGGCGATCGAACTAGTCACTCAGGTATTCGGTGATTGGGAACAACCAATGACAGAAGCACCAATCCTCTCGAATCCCAAAGTTCAGACTCAACCGCAGTACCATCTAGAACATCAAGCCACTCAACAAGCGATCGTCATGTTGGGCTATCTGGCTCCAGCGATGCACGATCCTGACTGCATCCCGCTCAAATTAATCAGTAGCTATTTGGGGAATGGGATGTCTAGTCGATTGTTTGTCGAACTGCGGGAGAAACGGGGTTTGGCTTATGATGTTTCTGCCTTTTATCCAACTAAGTTAGATACCTCGCACTTTGCAGTGTATATGGGTACAGCAGCCAGCAATACGCGGATTGCAGTTAATGGTTTGCGGGCGGAAGTAGAGCGATTATGTATCGCGCAGCTTTCGGCGGCTGAATTGCAAGCAGCGAAAGATCGACTGCTCGGACAATACGCCCTCGGGAAACAAACTAATGGACAGTTAGCCCAAACTTATGGTTGGTATGAGTTAATGGGTTTAAGTTTGGATTTCGATCGACAGTTTAGTGAAGCGATTCAACAACTTACACCCAATCGGCTACGAACTGTGGCTGATAAGTATTTGAGCGAACCGTATATTTCGATCGTCAGTCCTCAAGCAATACCTGAATTTAGCAACGTCTGACCTAAAATACTAGACTTTAGGATCGCGATAAGAACTATAATCGGTGGTTGGCAAGTTTATCTAAATTCAGGAGTTAATGGTGGAACGGACATTTATCGCGATCAAACCCGACGGCGTTCAACGCGGATTAGTCGGCGAAATCATTCGTCGCTTAGAAACCAAGGGCTTTACCCTCGTTGGCTTAAAACTCGTACACCCCAGCCGCGAATTAGCTGAACAGCATTATGCAGTCCACAAAGAAAGACCCTTCTTTACTGGTTTAGTAGAGTTTATGACATCTGGCCCAGTTGTTGCGATGATCTGGCAAGGTGAGGGGGTTGTTGCTGCCTCTCGATTATTAATTGGCGCAACCAATCCACTCACATCTCCGCCAGGAACTATTCGCGGTGATTTAGGGATCAGCATCGGTCGGAACATCATTCACGGATCTGATGCGGTAGAAACTGCCCAAAATGAAATTGCCCTCTGGTTTAAATCCGAAGAATTAGTCAGTTGGACACCAACTATTTCTACTTGGTTAAACGAGTAAGAGAAAGGGGAAAGGCGATGCCCTGAGCTTGTCGAAAGGGGAAAGGGAAAAGGGGAAAGGGAAAAGGATTGAGTCTCTGTTTTCTTCTTTTCCCCATCTACTCCCTACCCTCTACCCTCCCTGTGCCCGACTAGCAATGGTTTCCGGCTGAATTGCAGACAAAACGACGTGTCCCGAATCCATGATCAACACGGCACGAGTCCGCCGACCATAAGTACCATCAATCAACTGTCCACGTTCCCTTGCCTCAGTGATATTTCGTTTAATCGGGGCTGAATCAGGACTGACGATCGCGACAATTCTTTGAGTTGAAACAATATTACCAAATCCAACATTAACTAATTGAATATTCATCTTAGATGATTCACAATAAACATTTTAAACTCAAATAGTCAGAACAATCCTGAATAGACCTATTGTAAAATTGAAAAAATAATCATCTTGTGACTTCGATTGTAGTAAGCGTCACTTATTACCTATTTTTTATTACTTATTACTCAATCAATGCAACAAGTTGACTTTACAACATTAACTGCGGCGGTCAGGGAGTTACAGTCTGAGTGGGTTCCCGCACGGGTAGAGCAGGTATATCAACAAGATCGATTTACCCTGTCATTAGGATTGCGAACACTCAATCAGCGGGGGTGGATGACCATTTCCTGGCATCCTCAAGCCGCCCGAATTGTCCTTGGAAACCCGCCACCTAGAACTCCAGACACGTTCACCCTCAGTCAGCAATTGCGTTCGGTCTTGGGCGGATTAGCCATGACAGAGATGACGATGGGATCTGCCTGGGAGCGGATGGTCTATCTCAAATTTGCCAGAAGGCCTGGTGAAGATCCTCTATACTATTTATATATCGAAGCGATCGGTAAGTACAGTAATCTGACCCTGACAGATGCGGATAATTTAATTATCACCACGGCGCACCAAGTTAGCAATAAACAATCTAGTGTGCGGACGATCGAAACTGGCAGACCTTATGAATTTCCGCCATCACAGACAGATCCGTCACCAAATCTAGCCGAACCGATCGATCGCTGGATTGAGCGAATTAGTCTGATTCCCGATCGACTCAATCGCCGACTAGTCAGGAGTTATCGCGGCTTGAGTACTATTTTGATCAATGGGATGATTGCTACCGCCGGATTAGATCCAAATCAAACCACTGATACTCTCTCACCAGCAGACTGGGAAAAACTCTTTGAATACTGGCAAATTTGGCTGAGAACCCTCGTTGGCGGAGCCTCTCTCTTGGAGAATCGAGTTGATGGCTATCAATTTCAGCCCACGTTGACTAGCAATGGTTACAGTGTGATGGGCTGGGAATCTGTGACACCTGTTGATACTGTCAATCAGTTATTAAATATATACTATACTCAGATCCTCGATCGAGAAGAATTCGATCGACTTAAACACCAATTAACCCAAAAACTGATCGCGATCCTCGCCAAGTTACGAGTCAAAGCCAACACCTTTATCAACCGTCTCCAGGAATCAACTGGAGCCGATGAATATCGCGCTCATGCAGACTTATTAATGGCACATCTCCATCAGTGGGAACCGGGCATGAAATCGATCGTCCTCAATGATTTTGAGACAGAAAAACCAATTACAATTCGGCTCGAACCCGAAAAAAATGCCATTCAAAATGCCCAATTTCTCTACAAACGTCATCAAAAATTAAAGCGAGCAAAACTGGCCGTGTTACCGCTGCTAAGTGAAGTTCAAGCTGAAATTGACTATCTCGAACAAGTAGAAGCAAGTATTTTGCAAACCCAAGATAGTGGGATCTCCGATCTGGGTGAAATGTTGCAAACTCTATTAGAAATTAAAGAAGAATTAATCAATACCGGATATTTAGCAACCCCAGACAGATCTGCCAAAGCTGAACTCGCCGAGACAAAACCGCACAGCCTGATTACTCCGAGTGGATTTGAATTATTAATCGGGCGCAATAATCGGCAAAACGATCGAGTCACCTTTAAACTAGCGACAGACTACGATCTCTGGTTCCACGCCCAAGAAATTGCCGGAAGTCATGGTTTATTAAGGATTCCACCTGGAGCGGTAGCCGAGACAGCAGATCTTCAGTTTACGGCAAATGCTGTCGCCTATTATAGTCGCGCCAGACAAAGCCAAGCTGTTGCCGTGGTTTATACTTCTCCCAAAAACGTTTATAAACCCAAAGGTGCAAAACCTGGCATGGTAATCTACAAGCACGAGCAAATTCTCTGGGGATATCCAAGTCAACAGGGCTAATTTATCCGATCGTTGCATAAAGTTAGATCGCCCAACCCAATCTAATTGCAGATGGTTGGAAATTGATCGTCAAGAATTAATTTTGACTTGTGGCAATAAACAACCATTGTAAACCTAGATTTACAAGAGGCAGCGATCGAGATGAAGTTCAAACAACTATTGGCAATCACCGCTAGCGTAACCCTACTCGCCAGCTTAACCCAACCACCGGCAACAGCGGCAAACACATCCCCGATCATCGCTCAAACGAGTCCCAGTCAACCATCCGGCTTACCTGGCTGGATCTGGTTTGTTGGTGGAGGAGTCTTCATTCTAATTTTCCTGCCTAAAATTGGTTGGATTGTTGGCTTAATCTCCGTTGGGGAATCAGAAGTGGGGATTGTCACCAAGAAATTTTCACAGAAAAACCTCTCGCCTGGTAAGCTCACCGCGCTCAATGGCGAAGCTGGATTACAAGCTGATACCCTCGCGCCTGGTTGGCACTTTGGGTTTTTCCCCTGGCAGTATAGCATCAAGAAAGAACCCTTAGTCACCATTCCCCAAGATGAGATTGGTCTGATTGTGGCTAATGATGGTCGTCAAATTCCAGCCGATCGGATCTTAGGAAAAAGAGTAGATTGTGACAGATTTCAAGATGCCCGAACATTCCTCTTAAATGGCGGTGAAAAGGGTCGTCAAATCGATATTTTGACTACGGGTAACTATCGAATTAACACCGCAATTTTCCAGGTAATTACTTCCGTCAATTGTGAGAAATATGGGATGACACCAGCCCAAATGCGACTCCACCAAATCGACTCCGAACGAGTGGGGATTGTCACCACCTTAGATGGTAAACCGATCGAAGCGGGGGAAATTGCTGGCGAACCGATTCCCAATCATGATAACTATCAAGATGTCCAAAAATTCATCACCGCCGGTGGCCGACGTGGTTTACAGGAGCAGGTAATTCTATCCGGTTCTTGGAATCTCAATCCTTGGTTTGTCCATGTCGAACAAATCGCGATGACGACAGTTCCCATCGGGCATGTGGGCGTAGTAATTTCCTATGTCGGCACATCTCATTCCGATGTCAGTGGCGATGCTTTTACCCACGGGAATATCGTCAGAAAGGGTGATAAAGGGGTATGGGTGGAACCGATTTATCCCGGCAAACATCCGCTCAATAAACAGGTGATGGAAGTGCAACTAGTGCCCACTACTAACGTCGTCCTCAATTTCACCACGCGGTTTACAGGCAAACACGGCTACGATACCGAACTTCACGCCTTGAAACTGCTTTCCCATGATGGTTTTACCTTCGAGATTGAGGTGTTCCAAATCATCCACATTGGTGCCCTAGATGCCCCTAAAGTCATCTCCCGTCTCGGTTCGATGCAAAACCTGATCGACCAAGTTTTACGGCCGATCGTGGCGAACTACTTCCGTAATGCAGCCCAGGAATACACAATTCTCGACTTCCTGACTGCGCGGAGCGAACGCCAAGCTGAAGCTGCCGAACACATTCGTCAAGCTCTGAAGCAATATGATGTCCAAGCGGTGGATACTTTAATTGGGATGATTACACCACCCCCAGAATTGATGCAAACTTTAACCGATCGCAAAATCGCCCAGGAGCAAGAGAAAACCTACGAAGTTCAACAGATCGCCCAAATTCAGCGACAGGAATTAGTTCGCGCCACCGCCTTAGCGGAAATTCAAAATCAAGTTGTTAGTGCCGAGCAAGGTGTAAAAATTGCCGAACTCGAAGCTGCGGCAAAGGTGAAGGAAGCAGAAGGAAGTGCGGAATCGATTCGATCGATCGGTCAAGCCAAAGCAGATGCTTATAAAGCGGGTGTGGATGCTTTGGGCGAACATACCTATGGCGCACTTCAGGTGATGCAAATTGTCGGCGAACGCCAAGTGCGAATCGTTCCCAATGTCTCGGTGACGAATGGTGGATCTGCTGGGGGAAATGGCTTAGTCGATGCGCTATTAGGGATGTGGGCACAGAATCCCAGTATTATACCAACTGGATTATCGCCAATTGTGGATGACAAACTTCCGGTATCACCAGTGGCAGCTAATGGCGCAAAAATACCATCAAATGGCGCAAAAATACCATCAAATGTCATTTTGACAGTGAATAATAAGCCAGAAATTGAAGAATAAACCTCAAATAGTGAGATCGAGATCAATACTATTTATGCTCGATCTTACTGTTCGATCAGAATTTTTCAAAATTCCACATTTAATTTACTAAATTATGCCCGATCTGATTGCAGCAGCTTTACCAAATTTCAGTCTTTGCCAAGCTCTCCAAACAGAGAGAATTTTTACGGTGGAAATGACAATCAATTTGTTAATCGCATTATTGAGATCGCGGCTGAATAGTCAAGACATCCACGGTCAAATTACCCCAGAGCGAGTATTAATTATTTCAGAGCAGCCGCTCGATCTCCAGATATTGCCTGCCGATCTGATTCGTGCCGATCCCGAATTTAGTGCTCCAGAAATACTAGCTGGTACAATTAGCCCCAGTAGTGATATTTATAGTATCGGACTAATTGGCATTTATTTGCTGACTGGAATTAGACCATTTCAACTATTTGATATGGGTAATGGTTGTTGGATATGGAAAGATTATTGGTATTCTGATCAGCAGATAGCCAAATTCAATCATGCTAAATTAGGTGCTATTCTCGATCGAGCGATCGATTTAGACCCCAATTTACGGTTTAGTTCTGCACAAGAGATGATGACAGCGGTACGAGATTGCGCGCCACATCTCGCACCTATGACAGCAAATTGGGCCTGTCGGCAAATTTTAACTGGACATCAGGGACTCTTTGCGGCGATTAAGACGATCGCGATTAGTCCGCATCTCCCCCTAGTGGCGACCGGTAGCGAAGATCAGACGATTCGACTGTGGCATATCAGTACAGGTGCAGAAGTTGGGAGATTAACCGGATATCAAAAGTCGGTGGAAACGATCACTTTTCATCCCCAGCAATCGGGGTTATTATTTAGTGGCGATCGATCTGGTCAGATTAAGTTATGGCAAGTAGAAACTATGTCAGAATTAATCTCGATCGATAGTCAGCAAGGTAAGATTAATTGTCTAGCAATTAGTACTGATGGTCAGTTAATGATCTCTGGGGGAAGCGATCGCACGATTAAAATTTGGAGTTTAGATCTAACTAACTATCGATCGATTAATTGTTTAACTACCCTCAAGGCTCATCAGTTAGCAGTGAATTGTGTTGGATTTAATCCGGTCGAGAATAAAGTAAAATTTGCCAGTGTTAGTAGCGATCGACGGGTAATATTATGGGGGTTAGATAATAAAACACCTCTGAGTATTCTGACCGCACATACTCAAGCTGTGAGAACTCTCGCATTTAGTCTCGATGGTCAGTTACTAGCAACCGCTGGCGATGATGGTTTGATTCAAATTTGGAGCATCGATAGTCGAAAACTAATCAAAACTTTGTCGGCTCATCGGTGGACGATTTCCAGTCTATCTTTTCTCGCAAATCGACAGATATTGGTTAGTGCCAGTTGGGATGGCAATCTTAAATTTTGGCAAGTAGAATTAGGACAAGAGATCGATTGTTTATCAACTCATACCGCAGAAGTTTTGGCGATGGATATTTGTGAGCAACGGCAATGTATCGTTACGGCTGGTCGAGATCGGACGGCTAAAATCTGGAGTCGTAATCTCTGAGACTCATACCGTTTTGAAATTACTGCACTGGGGAACCGGTCAGCGTCGATTTGCGTCTGCTGAGATAATGCTATCCATCAGAATTAATCATATTAAACATGTTCTACTCCTGCACAAAGAATATACTGCTCACTGCGACGATTGGGTCGGTTGCAATCATCTCATGTCAACCAGCATTTGCTCAAACTAAATCAAAAATTCAACCGATCATCCAAACTAGTTACAATCAAATAAATGCGGCATTTGTTCGTAAAGATATTAACGGAGCAACTAAATATTTTACACCAGATTATGTCAGTATTAGCACAAAAGGTGACAAACAAAATCTAGAAGAGTTTCGTAAACACTACAACAATTTGTTCAATCGTTTCAATATTAAATTAACATCTAATAAAGCGACAATCAAGAATATTAATGTCAATCAGGATAAAATAGATGTGGCGATCGAGCAGCGCACAGAAGGAACCATTGCTGGGATAAACAAAATTATCATCGATCAAACATCTAGCGATCTTTGGACAAAAACTCCTCAAGGTTGGCGATTGAAACAGAGTAAAATATTAACCAGTAAAACTACATTTAACGGTAAAACCTTTAATAGCTAAAATTAGTAACGATCGAGTACTAATTTTTCTAGGGATCCCCCTAGTGATTGGCGATCGCTAACCAAGAGGGCTTGTGTCCATCGAGCAGCGACAGACACAAGTATCCCCAGGGGGCAAGAATAACGGATCGACTAAGATTTGGCATTGCTGAATTGATGTATGAAAGAGTGGGGGACTGGGGGACTAGGGGACTAGGGGACGGGGGACTAGCTTGCACTGAGCGAAGTCGAAGTGGAGACTGGGGGATTTCAGTAGTTGCACAAAAAGACAAATCATACCTTAAATCAGCAACGCCTAAGATTTTATCCTGTCGGTAAATTACCAGAATATCCCAGTGAAAATGCCAACCAGCCAATCGCTGCCCCACCCAAAACTAACCAAGCCGAATTGACTTGAAATCTAATCCCTAGAACAGCACTACCGATCGCTATCGCCACTGCCAGCAAATCTAGATGGGGAGCAGTAGAACGCCAAAAAATTGTCAGTCCCAACTCAATTGTAACTACTGCCATCAGTGCCAAGGCACTAACATTAACAGCATCGAGAAATGCAGCAGTCCACTTCGATCGACGGAGGCGAGGAATCAGGGGATTTAGAATAGCCACAAAGACAAACGAAGGCAAAAAAATTGCAATTGTTGCCACGATCGCACCTGATACCCCCGCAATAATATAGCCGATAAACGTTGCAGTAGAAAGAATCGGCCCTGGCGTGAATTGGCCGATCGCCATTGCATCTAATAATTGTTGTTGAGTCAACCAGCCATAACCCTCCACAAATTCACCTTGAATCAGTGACAGCAAAACATAACCACCGCCAAATAAAGTACCGCCAATCTTGAGGAAAGAACCCGCCAATCCCCAGAGCGAAACTGGTTTAGCTGCGCCTAATCCAATCGTAGTCGCGCTCGCTTTAAGGGCAATTCCCGTCGTCATGCCAGCAATTAATAAATTCGCTTGTTCACCCGATTTTTGCCCCCGATCTGGGGATTGTAGCCAGAGTATCCCCACCAATCCACCGCCTAACAGGGCAATAATTTCATTCACAGGGGCAAACCAGACTAATAGTCCCACCGCGATCGCGAGCGTCAATAATTTGCTGGTTTTAATCGCTTTTTTCCCTAATCGCCACAGCGCATCGACAATTATCCCCACAACCGCAGGTTTAATCCCATATAATAAAAAGGCAATTTGGGGAGTCGTGCCAAAAACGATATATGCCCAAGCAAATCCTGTCGTGATTAACACCGCAGGCAAGATAAAACTCACCCCCGCCACAATCAGCCCTAACCAACCTGCATAACAATAGCCAATATGGATCGCCATCTCCGTCGAATTTGGCCCGGGGATTAAATTAGTTGCTCCCACCAAATCGAGGAACTGCTCCTCACTCAACCACTTTCGCTGCTTGACCACTTCAGCTTCCATCATGGCGATGTGCGCATTGGGACCACCAAAACCAATTATTCCTAGTTTGAGAAATAATTGGGCGAGTTCTGCCAATCGATCGAGTGTTGGTCTTGGATCCATTGATGGTACTGATAAATTAATTTTCAGATTTAATCGACTGATAGATCGATCGAATTTTAGCAGCGGCGTGATGCCAGCTATGGTTTGCTTCAATAAATTCTCGCGCATTTTGACCAATTTCGCCGCGCTTTTTTGGATCCTTAACTAATTCAACAATTCGATCGATCAAATCATCCACTAAATCGGCCACAATAATCTGTTCGTCAGGTACAGCCTGAATCGTGCCTAGCCCAAAGCTGGTAGTGACAACGGGTAAACCACAGGACATCGCTTCCAGAATTTTAAACTGCATTCCCGAACCAGATTGCATCGGAACGACGGCGATATCGGCTTGAGCGATTGTCTCAGCCATTGAGGCGACCCGACCTGTTACTGTAATATGGGATCGATTGCCTAAATTGACTATTTCGGCTGGAGCATCAGCACCAGCGATGATCAATTGGGTATTTGGGCAACGCGCTTGTAATTCTGCCCAACAATTTTCAACAAACCACTGTACAGCATGAATATTTGGGGCATAACTCATGTGTCCAGCGAAAATCAAGCGGACTGTGCCATCATGTTTTTGTGGTTGAGGACGAAAGAGATCGATGTCTATCCCTAAGGGGATAACATCCATTTGTTTACCAGTTGGTTGAAAGTAGTCAGCATCTCGTTGGGACACGAGAATTGCATGTTTAAATCTATTCACCACATCCAATTCATAGGTGGTAATTCGCTGCAACTCTTGTTTCGTGAACAGCTTGGATAGTGGCTTGCCAATATTTAATCGAGAACTGAGATTCAACTGCATTGAGTCGATCAAATCGATGATTTCGACCGTCTCTGCGGGGACTTGATATTCAGCCATTCGGAGCAGAAAATAGTGAGCAACATCAAATTTAGTTTCAGCGGCTAAACGATTTAATGTAGCCTGAAATTCTGTCGATCGATAGTAGGCAACTTGAAATGGTAGTTTCGATCCGATCACATTAGTTAGGCAATTATAGCGAGATTGCCAGCGTGGTAAATGGATCGCATGAACCTCATGACACATGCTTTCAATTTTTGCTAAATGTTGGAGGTCTTGTTTAGATTGATAAAAGGTCAAGAGCGTAATTTGATGCTCTTGGCTAAGTGCCTTTAAGCGATAATAGCAAATTAAACGATCGCCTTGTAATAGTGGGAAAGGAAGTCTCGGAGCAATAAATAGAATTTTCATATTTTAAGTTCGATCGTTTGTATTTTTACAAATATTTAACGAATTGTAGATATTAAAATTTTCTTGGGCTGTTCGCCACCAAGAGAACTTCGATGCCTGTAGATTACCTTTGTCAATCAATGTTTGTTGCAGATTCTGATCAACTGACAATTTAGTTAAGGAATTAGCAATTTGATTAATATTTAGTGGATCTACTAAAATTGCCGCATCACCAGCCACTTCTGGAATGGAAGTCACATTAGATGCAATGACTGGAGTTCCACATGCCATCGATTCAAGAACTGGAAATCCACACCCTTCATACAGCGAAGGATAAAGGACTAAATCAGCAGCATTATATAAGAGTACTAAATCCTGTTCACTGACAAACGGTAAGATAATGATTCTATTTCTGAAGTTTGACGAGCTAATATGTTTGACTATAGTATTTTTATATGCGTCGCTAACACCAGATATTACTAATAGTCGATCATCATTGGTTTTGCAAAATTCTAGAAATGAATTTAAGACTGTTATAGTATTTTTCCGAGGATCTGGTGCCCCAAAAGCTAGAATAAACTTATTGTCTATCCCAAATCTATTCCTAAAATCTGTAATTGTTCGATCGTCAATTTTTTTGAAGCTAGGATCGATACCCGGATAAATAACATGCAGTTTCTGGCGATCAACTTTTGTATAATCGAGAATATCTTTCATCGAATAGTCTGATACAGTAATTGTCGCCGATGACCGACGAACAATTTGTGGCAGTATCCAGGTACAATATTTATTAAATAAGCTAGAGTACAAAGATTTAGGCTTGGGTAGAACTGTCGATGGTAATGCAAACATTACATCATGGACTGTTAGTACTAATTGAATCGAGGCACTGAGGTATAGTGGAGCGGTATTGCCGGGACAATGTAAGATATCTAGTTTATCTATACTGGCTTGGAGTGGTAAGAGTATCTGTTCCCACACTGCAAATAATTTAGATTTAGTTCGATCGAGATTTTGTTGATTTGAGCTATGCTTGTTCAAAGATATTTTGATAACTTTAAAATTATCTTGTCGAGGTATTATTCCTTCATCATCATCTACATCAGTATACAGAAAATATTGATTAGTTTGATCGATTGAGGCAAGATTATCGATTAGATTTAGAATGTAAGTACCAATCCCTCTGCGTGTATGTAATGCGTACCGAATATCAATACCTATTCTCATATTTAATCTTCTCTTGTTTAAAATAGTTGTTCGCAGTTTTCAAATAAAAATGAATTTAATATCAATTTTTACGCGATTCATCAAATAAGTCTTTAAGTGATTTTTTTAATTCTTCAACCCCATCAGTATCATTAGAATTTAGAGAAACTTTTTTTTGTTTAGATCGATCTGATTTAATAACTTTATTACCACTCTTATGTGGCGATAAGATTTTAGAGATTGCCGTTACTGTATTAACGTTGTTAGATTTAGTCATGATTTTAGAGATATTTTTAGCAATTTTAGAATTCTTAGCAGCATTAAATAATTTAGAACTTGTCTTGAATAGACCAGATTTTTCAATTGCAGTAAATATTGTCGGTTCTGTAAATTTTTCATCTTCAGGGATGACATTAGATGTTGATTTTTGAGGCTGTTTCATACTAGCGATCGAGAAACTGGTTGTAAACTGTAATACTTTTTGATGGATGAAAGAATTTAAAATATCTGCCAGAAACCAATACACAAAATTCCACAAAGCACCACCAATGAATAGATTTAAATTAACAGAACTAAACACAATAATCATTGACTTGGTGTCGGACATTTTTGTCCCTTTCATTAAATACAAGTGCATCCTATTTATTAAAAATCCACACAGTAGAGATAACCCGAATATACCTAATATCCCAAAATTAGCGAAAGCGGCTTCATAGCCACTGGGTACAACAGATCCTTGGTAAGGATATACATTATATACAGTCTCAGCCAAATCTTTGAAAGCAGAATTTCTAATTTCATATGGCAGAAGTTGGACAATGACTTTTAAATTAGATAATCCAAAGTCATAATTGATATGACTAGTGAAATCATAAGAAATAATCCCGGCAAGACCTGAAAATCCCTCTACTTGAAGTCTGTAAAAATCTTCAAAAAATGAATTCTTCTCGTAAAATTCAACAAAATTGCTCCAGGTATACTCAGTATAAAAATTATTAAAATCCCTATAAAATCCATAGACGAATACAATCAGAAAAACAGGGATTGCAGCAAGAATTAATCTTGCAAATTTAATTCTTTTACCAAAATAATGATAGGCAATAATCAACTGGAGTAAGGGAACAATCGATTGTCGCCGTGAATTTAACATTGTCACAACTACATAAGGAAAGAATATCCATATATCCAAGTAATTAATTTTGATCTTGTTAATTATTTTGTAAGTAATTGGAAATTTAGCAATTTGCATCAAAATCAAAGGCAATACTTGACCTCCAACCATTTGTCCCGGAGAAAATAGTAATGCTTGAATTCCACCTAAAACTGCAATTAGCCACATAATTGCAGTGAATGTTATGATATATACAACAAAATAATATATTCGATTTAATGGTTTTTCTACTTTGTATTTTCTGCGAGATACTGGATGATTTGGTGGCTGCTTAATCTCAGAATATTCTGAAACAAAAGCCATAATTATGATGGATAGTGTCACTAATAAAGTAGCTAATTTAAAGCCTTGCTCTGAGATTGTATGACCAAATAGATTTAGAGGAATTTCTCCAGATTCTACTACTGATAATATGTACAAATTTTGACCGCTAACTGTAAATAGTAAAAAAGCATAGAAAAGAATCGAAATTAGATTTCCTTTGTCTTGTTTTAGTACTATATTTTGCAGCAGTAAGCCACCCAAGATGATAAACTGAAGTAGAACCAGTATTCGTTCTGAAAACATTAGCTTTGCAAAGTATTAATACTCAGAATTCCAGTGCATAGGTAGATATTTTATTTCGACAGTTGGGGTTTGGACAATAAAATACTCAGCAGTTCTTTCATTACAATTAATCGAGATTGACAGACAACTTGATATTTCTCGATCGACAACAAGCCCAAAATACCCGCAACTAAGATCTTTTGAGCATTTGCAGTAATTAAAACCAGCAATATAAAAAATCTGGCGAACCAACCATGATTTTTTTGATAATAATAGATATCTCCTCGATGTGATTTGATTAATGCTTTAGCCTTTTGCTCTGGAGATGCTAATCTATGACTAGTGCCACCTTTATGAATGACGGAAACTAACGGATAATATACTGTCCGAAAATTATGTTTGCGGATTGCTGTACACAAGTCAGCCATGTCTAAACCAGAAAACTCATAGTTTCGATCTAAGCCTTCAATTTTGATAAATAGATCTGTTCTTACCATAATGCAAGCACCTAAAATCCAATCTACATCATTGATCTCTCTTTGCTCATTTTGATATAAATGAGAGACAATACTCCAAGGTAAATTATGATAGATGATACTATCTAAGTAAGGTCCTCTAATTTTACTAGCAGAAACTTGAAAGCTACCATCTTCATAGAGTAGTTTAGGACCAATTGCTCCAATATTATCGTTTAACTCCATATAGTTAACTAGTCCTTCTATCATTCGATCGCTATAATAAGTATCAGGGTTGAGCATCAGAGCATATTTGCCTTTACACATAGCAATTCCCTGGTTATTTGCTCGGGCAAAGCCAGTATTTTCTTGGTTAGCAATAATATGGAGATTATCAATTCCGTCAAAGTTATGATGCAGAATTTCTAGCGTGTTGTCGGATGATACATTATCAATAATGATTATTTCCGAAGATAAATTTTCTGTATCTTTTAGGGCAGAATTTACACATGCTAATATATCATCGGCAGAATTGTAAGTTACGATGATAACTGATACGATTAATTGTTCGGTGTGATTAGTCATGACCTTTATTTGATTAAATATATTTGTTAGTGCTCGCAAGTTCAGTTTCTAGTTATTTTTGCGTCTTCGAGATTAAGCCAATCTGTTGGTTTGGGCGGTTTTTTCTGAAGTGAATCGAGAAACCCAATTAGCTTACATTTAGCTAGTGCATATCGATAATCATGCTGATCGACACTTTCCTGAATTGGGATTATATCGCGGATATCTCGCATAAATAAATCGTAGAATGCTGACAAAACTAGTCGTAATGACCAATATAATTTATGGTTAAATGTAAAGTAGTCCAAGCCTAGTCCAACAGCATATCCAGTGGCATAATAATAAGCAAGTGCATTTCTCAATGAGACTACTTTGGCAAATAATCCTGGGTGGGCAATCTGAATATCAGGATAAAGTTCGATCGAATATTTTTCCGCATCAATAATTTTGGAGAATAACACAAAAGCCTCACCACAAAGGCAAGCATGATTGGAACCTGGGCCAATATCGATAAATCCGCCTAGATGCTCAAATAACTGCTGTTTAATCAGAAAATTCCACTCGATTGCGTAGTTTGAAAAATTTCTATAGTTGATTTTATCTGGATTAAGATTTGGCCAATGTGTTTGATAAGTATCATTGACGATCTCACCTCTTTGTAGCAACAGAATGTCTGGATCTGCTATTGACAAATAAGTAAATAATTCAGTGATTTTTTGAGAATTGATCGATGGATAAAAGTAAGCATCATCATCCAAGAATAAAAGATAGCTTCCAGTGGCAATAGATGCGCCTAAATTCCTTGCCTTTGCAGCAGGGATAACTCCTGTGGTTAATCGATCGATAAACTTGATATCAATTTTAGAATAATCATAAAGATTAATAATTTCTTGCTGAGATTGATTGACAAAAATAACTTCGATTCGTTCACTACTGAATTCTTGAATTGAATCCAATAAGCCCGATAGATAGATTTCAGGCTTGACTACGGGGACAACGATCGACAGAAGTATGGTCGTGTTGATTGATGACTTAGAAATAGTTTGCATTTGAATAATCGATATTAATTAGAATTGGATAGTTCCCAGATCAATCGATCCTTCTGACTTCAATTAAATATTGAAGAGTTAGAAAAGAATTTAATAAGCCCAGTGTCAATTGATTTAGTCTGTTGTCTCTGGGTTTTGTTTGACAGATTAATCGATTCATTTTTAGTCCAGATGACTCCATTAAATCGATCGCTGTATCTTTGACAAAAAACCGTAAATGGGTATTATCTAAAACACCATTACTCTTGTATTCCCACTTGTTTTGAAATATCAGTGGAAATGATGCTGAATAATGCCGAACATTGGGAATGCTAGCAATGATGATGCCACCTGGCACTAACAGCTGATGGAGATATGCAATCACTTTTTGTGGATTGATCAGATGTTCTAAAACATCTAAACAGAGAATCAGATCGATGCTACCTGACTCAATTGGTAAAGTAGTTTCTTCAATATTTCCTTGGTAAACTTGATCGACTTTATCTTTAGCTATTTCGATCGCATCGACAAATAAATCTGTACCAAAAGTCCAATCACAGTAGCCATTATCCTTGAGATAAGCTAGTGTATTTCCTTGACTGCAACCGATCTCTAGTACCCGCTGAGAATGTCTTGGTACCAGTGGCAAGATATCTTTTCTAACTCCATCATAGTAATTATCAGGCTTAATTTTATATTTATCTTGTAGGGTATTCATCGCTTAACTTGCTATTATTTAATGTGTGATTTTTTATGCCTATAAACTTATGAGAAGCTTTTCAATCTTCGCTTGAGAGCTAAATTAAGCTGTTCTTTTTCATTGTTGTCAATGGCAAATAGATACAGCAGTCCAATTGTTAACATCGCAACAACCCCTAGACTCAACATTTCGACTAAACTAGAATCAATGGTCTGTCGATCGATAAAAAAGATCAGATATATCATCCCTGGCAGAACGGCAAGTAGTGGTCTAATGATCGCAATAATCAAAACATTGATATTTTCAATTAAGATACTTTTAGTTCGTTGAAGGTTGTAGAAAAAATGCAAATAAACACTAACAATTCCACCAACAATTGTGCCAACTGCTACTCCATTTGCACCAAGCTTGCTGGTCAAGATTATACTGACAATCATATTAACAACACCTTCAATCAGTGGAGATAAAATGATAACTTTCTGCTCTCCTGCTGCCATTGCCACGATCGAATATGGCGCACCCAATTGGCGGACAAAATTAGCCACAACCAATAGCTGTAATAATTGCACCGTATGAACTGCATAGCTCGATCCTACCCAAAAAAATAGGATCCATTTAGCACCTAAAATTAGTGGTAAACTCGTTAAAATTAAAATAATTGTAGCATATCTAGTTGTTGATATTAGTAACTTGCCTAATCCCGATCGATCGCCCCTAGCACTGATTGCGGCTGCATTTGGTAGAATGATTGTAAAGACCGAATTTTGAACACCGACAGCAAAACTAGTTAAGCTAGTGGCTAAGGTATAATAGGCTAAAGATTTATAATCAAACCAACCAATAATTACTGTATCTAAGCCAGTAACTAACAAAATTCCCATGCTCCAGACAAACAGGGCAGAGCAATATTTGGTAATATCAGATGCTGCTTTAGTTGACAACATCTTAAGCGAGATATCCATATACCCTGCATACTTTTTATAGGCAATAAATTGCCAAAATCCAGCAGCTAGATTTGCCAGACTCATAACTACTCCCATCATCACAATGCTGTGACTAGACTGAGCAATTAAAACAACAAATACCCCACCTAAAAGCTTACTGATCCCAATGATCCAAGCCGGAATATCATACCGCTGTAAACCGATGAAAATTGCCCCAAATACCGAAAATGGTAGACTGATTGACAGTGATATCCCTACACACAACAGAGCTAATTGAGCATCCTGTTGTAGATTGTCCGGCATATCCTTAAATAAATTGGGCAACTGCCAAGCTAAGACCGAAATCCCGCTGATTGCTAGTAAAGCCGCCCCAGTCAACACAGCAATCGCCGTGCTAATGATGCTATCTCGTCGCTTGGTATCACCTAACTCATTGCAATGAGCTACAAACCTACCTACGGCTGTCTGCATCCCAAAATCGAGGAAACTTACATAGGTACTAAGCTGCAAAATCAACAACCAAGTACCATAGGCATCTTTAGACAAAATCTTTGTCAAAAATGGTGGTAGTAATAACGTCACCAATGCTCCAGCACCACCGCGACAGAGATTGGCAAACGCATTTTTTATAACCTTTAGATGCGACATCTAATTTTGGGAATTTAGGGGAAACTAGTCAGTTTAATTGTTCCCCAATCCAGTGATGAAGTTGACATCCAAACTAAAGTCCGCCTGATGGGTTGCCAGCTATGAATTGCGGGTATTCTAAGCGGAGTTAATTCTGGCTGAATGGTTTCGATTGAATAGCCCTAATCTAAATAGTATTTTTGTTCGCTTATTAGATTTAATCTAGTTATACTTGACAAATGTTAAAAAATGGTTTTTATAATACCGCTGCGGGTCTGATTAGATCTGGAATCAATGTGTTGACAATTCCAGTACTGATTCGTGCCCTGGGGGTTGAAGAGTATGGAATCTGGACTCTCGCCTCGACAGTGGTAAATATGGTCATTCTCGCTGAAGCTGGATTATCTACAGCGACAACGATGTTTGTCTCACAGGATTTAGCCAAGGAAGATAGTCAGGGAATTTCCCAAACCTTGACTGTTACAGGTGGGGCAATGTTTGGATTGGCAACCTTAGCTGCCATAGTGTTAGGTGCGGGTGCAGAACCAATTATTAGTTCTTTTTCTAAACTAGATCTAGCTCAACATCTAGTTGCCGTTCGCACCCTCCAAATTGGTGGATTAGTGATCTGGACAAAGTTAGTTCAACAAGTACTAATTGGGATCGAACAAGCATATCAACGTTATGATTTACTCAATCTGCTTAATACAATTCAGTCATTACTAACTGGGCTGGGGATGTTGGCAGTAGTTTGGCTAGGCGGTCGATCGATCGAATTAATGCAATGGCAAGCTATCGTCGGAGTTGTAATTTTAATTGCCCATGTTTATGTAAGTAGATTCTTGACTAAATTAATTAAATTAAGATTAATTTGGGATCGATCAAAAGGATGGAATATCGCTCGTTATAGTATGCAGATTTGGGTAACTTCCATCGGTGGAGTTTTATTTGCCCAAGCTGATAAACTGATTGTGGGGGCAATTCTCGGTACGAGAGAATTGGGCATCTATGCTGTCATCACCAATATCGCATCACAGATTAATCTCTTCTCATATCTCCCTGTTCAACCATTAGTCCCCAAGATTACTCAACATTTTGCTAACTTAGAGCCAGAGCGAGAATCCTTAGATAAACAGATTAAATTGGGTCTAGAAATTAATTTCGCGATCGCCCTAGGCTCTGCGGCAATTCTTTTTACAATGGCTCCCTTAGTCTTAGATATTTTAATTCGTGATTATTCTAATTTAACTTATATTATATCCCTCCAAATCGTCGCGATCGCCTATGGCTTCTCCTCACTCAATGCAGTTGGTTACTATATCTTATTCGCCAGAGATGCTGTGAATACATGTCTCAAAATTCAGATAATTGGCAGTATTGGCTCCTTATTATTCATTTATCTGGGTACACAGCAATTTGGCATCATCGGTGCAGCAGTAGGCAATGCTGGATTTATCTCCACATTACTAATGGTATATATGGGTATGAATAAAATTTCCATTCCCACCCATAAGTGGCTGAAGTGGATATCTTTTCCAACCCTGTGGTTTTTAGCAACAATCGCAATTAATACATTAATTAAAGATGGACTAATATTAAATCTTTGCCTATGTTTAGAAGTTGCTATCCTGATTAGCTGGTTTGGGCTGAATAATAAATACGCACTCAAACATTAATCGATTCTTGCTAACTTCATAGATGTCACCAGTTCAATCCCGTCTAAATATGGGGTATTTTAGTAAAGGCGAGTTAAGTTTCTCTCACTAACTGGATTTATGGTAGCAGTAGCAATTTTGGCAGCAGGCAAAGGCACACGAATGAAATCGGACTTACCCAAAGTATTGCACTTACTGGGAGGAAGAACACTAGTAGAACGAGTACTCCTCGGCACAGCCGATCTTCAGCCTGAGCGAAAATTGGCAATTGTGGGCTATCAAGCTGATCGAGTGAAACAAGCCATGCTCCATTATCCCGATTTGGAGTTTGTCGAGCAAGCTCAACAACTTGGAACAGGACATGCCGTTCAACAACTACTACCCCATCTCGCTGATTTTACCGGAGATTTATTAGTACTCAATGGCGATGTGCCACTCCTCCGCACCGAAACGCTCCAAGCCCTATTAGCGACTCACCAGCAGCATCAAAATGCTGCTACCATCCTCACAGCCCAAATCCCCAATCCCCAAGGTTACGGGCGGGTATTCTGCGATAGCAATAATTTGCTCAAAGAAATTATCGAGGATCGCGACTGTACCGGTGCTCAACGTCAAAATCCACGGGTAAACGCAGGGATATACTGCTTCAATTGGCAAAAACTCCAGGAAGTTTTACCCAAAATCCAAAGCAACAACGATCAACAGGAATATTACATCACCGATGCAGTGAATTTCCTCTCCCCGGTGATGGTGTATGATGTGCCCGATTATCAGGAAATTTTGGGGATTAACGATCGCCGTCAACTCGCTACAGCGTATCAGATTATCCAGTCCCGCATCAAGGATAATTGGATGATGAAAGGAGTAACAATCGTCGATCCAGACAGTATCACGATCGATGATACTGTCCAAATTGGTGTCGATGCAATCATCGAACCACAAACCCATCTGAGAGGTAAAACAGTTATTGGTGCAGGTAGTCGAATTGGCCCAAATAGCACGATCGAGAATAGTCAGATCGGTGATAATGTAACGGCAATGTATTCCGTGATCCTCGATAGCTCGATCGGCAATAATGCACAAATTGGCCCCTTTGCCCATATCCGGCAACAAGTTCAAGTAGGCGAATCCTGTCGAGTGGGTAACTTTGTCGAATTGAAGAAAAGTACACTCGGCGCGAATACCAATGTGGCGCACCTATCCTACATCGGCGATGCCACTCTCGGCGAACAGGTCAATATTGGCGCAGGGACAATTACAGTTAACTATGATGGGAAAAATAAACATCAGACAATCATCGGCAACTATTCACGGATTGGCTCAAATAGTACATTAGTTGCCCCTTTGACAATCGGCAATCAAGTGACAACCGCAGCAGGTTCAACAATTGTGAACGATGTCCCAGATGATTGTCTGGCGATCGCCCGATCCTTTCAGACTATTAAACCAGGTTGGCGACCTAAGTGGAGCAATTAAATAATTGAGAATTGACAATTTGGGTGGGAAATACTTTTGATTTATCCTTTACTATGAATATACTTGATTTTCTCAGCCCACTACATCAAATCTAATGAATCGTAGCTTCTGGATTATTGCACTCATTAACTTCATCAATGCACTAAGTTTTACAATCCTAATTCCGACAATCTATCAGTATGGACGAGAATTTAATCTCAGTGATTTTGAAACTAGTTTTCTGTTTGCAATTTTCTCGATCGCTCAGTTTTTTGCGACCCCAATTATCGGTAAATTATCCGATCGATTTGGGCGCAGACCACTATTGATCATTAGTTTAGCTGGAACAGTAGTGGGTAATCTGTTGGCAGGAACAGCCCCCAATGCAATGGTGCTATTCTTTGCTAGATTTCTCGATGGAGCAACAGGGGGAAATATATCAGTGGCTCAGGCGGTGATTTCTGATATCACCACTCCAGAAAACCGGGCGAAAGGGTTTGGGATTTTTGGCGCATCATTGGGACTAGGATTTGTGATCGGCCCGGTTTTAAGTTTAATAGCTCAACAAAGGTCATTAGGCACAGCATTTTTAGTTGCCGCAGGAGTTGCCGCGATCGCTTTAATTTTAACCATCTTTTTTCTCCCCGAAACATTAGATCGTCCGGCAGATTTGAAGACAAATATTTTCGATTTAGGCTTAAAAGATTTAATTCGAGGATTAACTTTTCCCCGCTTGGGTATTCTCTTTCTGATCAACCTTTGCGTCGGGACAACATTCACATTATTTACATTTGCCTTCCAACCATACTATCTCAAAGTGCTACACCAAGATAATAGATCATTAACCCTGCTCTTTTTTGCGATCGGTGTTGTTGGCGTACTCATTCAGATCCAGGGTGTAAAGATTGCCACAAAATATCTCAGTCTGATGAGTATTCTCTTCCTCGGACTATTTTTTCGGAGCTTATCTTTTGTCTTGATGCCCGTGATTCCAGATATTCATTACTTTCTAGTAGTAAGCGCGCTCTTTGCAATATTTAACTCCCTAGTTCAACCAATGATCAGCACCCTGATTTCGCTGAATACTAGTCCAGAAGAACAGGGGAAAATGTCTGGATTAAACGCATCGTATTTAAGTGCGGCTAATGGTATTGGCCCAATTATCGCCGGACTAATGGTTAATCAAAAAGAACCATTAACCTATGGCTATCCACTGTACTTGGCAGGTATTTTTACGTTTGTTGTCTTATTTTTTGCCATCCGCAATCGCCACAAATACACACCAGATCTCGTCCCTCAACTTTAGCAGGAGGTGTAATTTACTAGAATTCAATAGCCATTTGCTGCTAGAAATTCGGGACTGATTACCTCTCGATGACGTGATGGCAGATGAGCGGAAGATCCGAGCAGTTTTTCGACATATTTACCGAGAATATCTGCTTCCAAATTTACCCAATCACCTGGCTGGAGTTGTGAAAGATTGGTTTTCGTGTAAGTTAAGGGAATTACCGCCACCGTAAACCAATCACCGCCAGGATCGCAATCAGCAACCGTCAAACTGACACCATTGACAGCGATACTGCCTTTCGAGACTAAATAACGACTGAGATAATTTGACCACTGTTCAGTGAGGGCTGGCGGCGCAGCAAACCGGAGTTCCCAAGATGTCCCGGTAGCTGTCGCCGATACCAGTCTGCCGATCCCATCGATATGTCCACTGACAAAATGACCGCCAATCTTTCCACCCACACGGAGAGATGTTTCTAAATTTACATAATTAGCAGTGCGATCGCGTTGACGAATCGTTGTACGATCTAAAGTCTCAGGGGAAACAGCCGCAATAAATCCTTGTGGTAGGATTTGTTCAACTGTCAAACACGCCCCGTCTACTGCTACACTGTCACCGATCGCTAAATCGGTTAAAATTAGCTCAGAGTATGACGAAGCGCATAAAATTTCCAGCCTGTCTTCAGTCAAAAGGCGTAAACTTCCCAGCGATTGAACTAATCCTGTAAACATCTAATTTCAGTCAAATTACTATACGCGGTTTCCCATTTCATAGGTCATCCTTGATACATGTCCGCATTAATCACAATTCTAAGTTTGTTAGATTAATCAAGATTTTCACTTCTTATATTTAAACTTTAAAGTTTCCCTCCACCCTCACCACAACTATCCAAAGGTAATAATCATGATCGAAATGAAAGTAGCGGGCATTGCTTTAGACGCTGTATCGCGGAGTCCTATCATTTTACTCAAAGATGCAGCCGATCGTCGTGCGTTGCCGATCTATATTAGCCAAGAGCAAGCCAAGGCAATCGTGAATGCTTTAGAGAAGCAAACCCCACCCAGACCATTTACTCACGATTTGATTGTCAATATATTCGATAGTTGTGATATTAAGGTCGAACGGATCGCGATCAACTCTTTGCAAGATAATACCTTTTATGCTTCGATTATCATTAATCAGAATGGTCAAATTAGAGAAATAGATGCTCGCCCTAGTGATGCGATCGCTATTGCAATTCGGACGAAGGCTCCAATTTGGGTGATTGAAGAAGTCATTGCTGATGCTTCCATTCCAGTCGATCGAGATGCTGATGAACAAGAACGTAAGGCTTTCCGCGATTTTGTCTCCAATCTCCGTCCTGACGATCTCATTCGCAAGGGTGGATGTGCCTAGTATACCATCCACCTCTGCCCCTAATACTTCTCGGTTACGAACTGCCAACGATTGAAATCGTGGCTTGTGGTGGGAAGTCTGCTTGCGCGGACTAACTAATTTTTAGACTAACCGAGCAGTATTGCCCCTGCACCATACATACTCCCATCTCCCATCTCCCATCTTGCACTACCGTCGTTTTGGTCGAACTGAATTGCGATTGTCGGCGTTTTCCTTGGGGATGATGCGTTGTTTGGCTAACAGCGAGACAGCCGCGCAGACGATCAATCGAGCCGTTGAATTAGGGATCAACCATATCGAGACAGCGCGAGGATACGGGCAGAGTGAGACTTATTTGGGGCTTGCGCTTCAACGACAATCGCCAGGATGGAGAGATCGAGTATATATTACAACGAAGATCCCACCGACTCCAGATCGACAGTTGATGGCACAGTGGATCGATGAGTCTCTCGCAAGGTTGCAAGTTGAGTATATCGACTGCCTCGCGATTCATGGGATTAATACTCCAGAGCATTTAGAGTGGGTGAAAGATGGCTGTTTTGCGGCTGTTGCCGACGCGATCGAGCAGGGGAAAGTCAAACATGTTGGTTTCTCCACTCACGGCAGCTTAGAGCTAATTTTGGCGACGATCGAGACGCAATTATTTGAATTTATCAACCTTCATTACTATTATTTCTTTCAACGACTAGCACCGGCGATCTCCTTAGCACACCAATATGACATGGGGATATTTATTATCTCCCCTGCGGATAAAGGTGGTAAACTTTACACCCCACCACCAAATTTGACCGAATTGTGTCAGCCACTGACCCCATTAGCTTTTAACTATCGCTGGCTGCTGGCAGATCGCCGGATTACGACTCTGAGTCTTGGTGCAGCTAACCCGACAGAACTATTTCCCTCCCTGGATAGTGCTGATGCCGATTATCCACTAACACCAACTGAATTGGCAATTATCGATCGATTGGCGAGACAATTACAAGTTAGCTTAGACACTGACCTGTGTAGCCAGTGTTATGCTTGTTTACCTTGTCCCGTGCAGATTAATATTCCCGAAGTGTTGCGGCTGCGAAATCTAGCGATCGCCTATGATTTGACCGATTATGGACAATACCGTTATCGCATGTTTGAAAATGCTGGTCATTGGTTTCCCGGCACGAAGGCAAATCGATGTACTCACTGTGGTGATTGTTTACCCCGCTGTCCCCACGAGTTGAATATTCCAGCACTGTTAGGCGATACACACGATCGATTACAGACCAGTGAAGGTAGACGATTGTGGGAATGATATCTTCCACATTTTGGGAGTATTCAATTCAGTTACAGTAATCATATATTCAGCTTTGAGTTAGATGAGGATTGGAACCATGCGGACTAATTAGTTAAACCATGTTCCAAGGCATATCGCACTAATTCAGTTCGACTATTGGTACCCGTCTTCCCAAATAGACGACTGACGTACTTCTCCACATTTCGCACACTCGTTTCCAGTTGTTTAGCGATTTCCTTATTCATCAATCCAGCAGCAACTAAATCTAGAACACTTTGTTCGCGCGGAGTCAGATCGATCCGAATTGGTGGTGGTGTTCTGACAATCCCACTAGTGGGATTGAGCATCCCCCGCAGTTCAGCGGCGATTTGTTTGGCAATACCTTCCATCTCAGGATTTTGAGAAGTCGCTACCGCCACAGTCCGCCGTTCTAGCAAATTTTGGACGATCGCGATTAGCTCATCAGGATCGAATGGTTTGGATAGATAAGCATCACATCCAGCTTGATATCCAGAAATTCGATCTGCTTTCATCCCCCGCGCAGTCAAAAAAATTACAGGTGTTGCCTTAAACCTGTCGTCATCCCGCATTTGTTTCAGGAACTGATACCCATCCACCTGAGGCATCATCACATCTGAAATTACTAAATCGGGTGATATCTGTTGTAACAATTCCCAGGCATCTTTGGCACTACTTGCCACTTGAACGAGGTACCCGCTATCTTCGAGATATGCTTGGACAGCTTCCCGCAAGCCGGGTTCGTCATCTACCAATAAAAGTTTGCCTGCCATTGTGTTGAATCCCTATGCCTTTGCAGTCTTCGTTCTTCCACTCTAGCAAAACTTGCTGTCTAAAAACCTGCTAGACCTAATTACCTGGTGAATTTTTTGAGAGCAAGATGACAAGTTGGGTGTCAGTACTTTGGCGGATTGCATCTAAGCTGTATTTGATATGATAGAAAATAGGTACTAAAGATTTAGTTTTCTCGATTATTTATTATATCAACCATTCAAATTAATGCTCCTAGCAAACATGACAACGCCGACTTCTCTGATGGTAGCAATTTGGAGCTTGCGCTCTGTGCCGATTAGTCTATTTATGTTAATGTTTGTCTTTAATAGTGGCAGTCTTCAAGTTCCTCTACCTAATTTAAATTTCTGGTTTGATGCGATCGCAGTTCTCGGTATTATCGCCATTATTAGCTACTGGAACCGGCTGCAACGATTGCATTGGAATGTCGGATTGGTGATTTACTTATATATTATCTTAGTTTTATTATTACGTAATCCCTATGGAATTTTAAGTGCATTGCCACAAGGTAAATTAGACTCGATCGATTGGCAATCTATGATTCATAGCCTATGGGTAGGAGTGGGAATTTTTGCGATCGGAATGTCACTAGAAGTCTTAATTGTTCATCTCCGTCGGTTTAAAATGTGGGCTTGGTGGTTGGCTTTAATTATTTCAATTTTATACGTATCTAGTATTATGTTTTTCTTTTCTGGAACGCTAGGTATTTGGAGTCTTCTCGATCCTGATACCAAGCGAGCCTTTAAACGGGGCAAGATGACGAGCGATTCCTCCAATTTCTGAGTCTAATTGTGGAAGTATTAACCCAAGTACCATTAGTGGAACCAACAGGAACTAACCCTTAGAAATCGGGTTAGAATGGCGATCTGTAGCAAAAATTGTGCTTGTGAAGACTCGATCGATCGACCGTAAACTCAAAATTCTGATTCTCTCTACCCCCGTTGGTGCTTTGGGTTCTGGTTTAGGTGGTGGGGTAGAACTGACAATTGGCAATTTAGCCAGAGAACTGTGCAGTCGCGGACATCAGGTCGATATTATTGCCCCATCGGGTTCGGCATTAGGGGATTTATCGATTATCCAAGTCCCTGGCGAACTCCAACTCACCGCCCAAACCCAAGTCAATGCCGCACCAATCATGCTGCCTAGCAATTCAGTTCTAGCCAATATGTGGGCAAAGGCACGGGAAATTCAGCGAGATTATCACATCATCTTCAATACAGCCTTTGATTGGCTGCCATTTTATCTCGTTCCGTTTTTCGATATTCCTATCGCTCATTTTGTGAGTATGGGTTCGCAAATAGAAGCGATCGATCTAGCGATTGAACGAGTCGCGATCGATTTTCCTGGGACGATTGGGGTTTGCACTCGCACTCAAGCAGAAACTTTTCGGTTTGCCGATCGCTGTTTTGTCATCGGCGGTAGTGGGGTCGATCCGGCGGTATATTCCTACTGTGACACGCCCACTAACTGTTTAGCATGGTTGGGTCGAATCTCCCCAGAAAAGGCCTTAGAAGACGCTGTAGCCGCATCTGAGCGTACAGGAATCCCACTGAAGATCATGGGTAAAATTCAAGATGTCCCCTACTGGGAGCAAATTCAACGAGATTACCCCGCTGCACCGATCGAATATCTCGGCTTTCTCCCCACTCACGAATTACAGCAAATTCTCCGCACTTGTAAGGGGATGTTAATGACACCTCGCTGGGTAGAAGCATTCGGCAATGTGGCGATCGAGAGCCTAGCTTGCGGTGTCCCCGTCATCGCCTATCGACGCGGCGGGCCAGCCGAAATCATCGAGGATGGTAAAACAGGGTTTTTGGTCGAACCAGATAGTGTAGAGGGTTTAGTGGCAGCGATCCAGCGATTAGATGAAATCGATCGATCCGATTGCCGCCGTGCCGCCGAAACTACCTTTTCTCAAGCAGCCTGGGGCGATTTGGTTGAGGGGTGGTTCGATCGGTTAGTGGGTTAGCCCCTAGAT
The DNA here is from genome assembly GCA_041738715.1 of Chamaesiphon sp. Classification (GTDB taxonomy): domain Bacteria; phylum Cyanobacteriota; class Cyanobacteriia; order Cyanobacteriales; family Chamaesiphonaceae; genus Chamaesiphon. The sequence goes on along the minus strand of JBGSPI010000065.1, from coordinate 19,906 downwards.
CAGTTCCAACTCGTCTTCCCGCAGATGTGCCCGGAGTTTATCGTGGTCGAACTTGACAACTAGCGGAAAATTGGCACTAACGGGGCGACCTTTCCATTCGGTAGCAATTTTGTCGATCGTACCTTCCTGATTGGCAATATCGAAGGCTTCACCCCGATGTTTGGGATGATGATAGATAATTACAGATGTTTTGACACGAACGCGGTCGCCTACTTGCATATTACTTAAGATACCTATGTTACTGAAAATCGGTGATTTTTGATGACCCTGAATCGTTGGCAATGCCTTGTGCCGAAAGAGAATCTGTCGGTCATATTACTCACCTGATTTCTTTTCGATCGTCAAAATTTAATTGGTGGTTTCCTATTTTCTCATAAGTAGACACCAATAAGTTGCTGTAACGATCGATTTGTTACGGTTAGGCGATAGTAATCCTAATGTGTTACTTTTGACGATCAATAGGAGGCTGCCAGTTACTAATCCACTCCGGTCGAAAAATAGCGATGGCAATCGTACCAGATGCGAGTAAACCGAGAACTGTGGCAAGTAACAACAGCCGCGTAAACATTTTATTGAATTGAAATCTTGAGTTTGGCTCAAAATCCGCAGAATCCGGTTCATCTCGATCGATCTTGACAAGCTGACTACTATTAGTTGCTGTCGATGGAGATACACGACATGACATCAGCAGCAAGGAGATATTATCATCACCATTTTCTTGATGAGCGAGAGCTAACCAAGATTGAACGGCTTCTGACAGGGGGATACCTGTTTCAAGGATATTATGGGCGTATTCCTGCCATGAATTTTCAACAACATGACGATCGCTCAAACCGTCGGAACATAGTAATAAAATCCCATCTTCGATCGCCATAAACCGTTGCACCGTTGGCTGAATCAGTTCGCCCGATTTCATCCCCAAAGCTTGGGTGAGGGCAGTAGCATCAGGACGGCTGACACTGCGCCACGGGACATCTCGCCCTTGTTTGACCTCACGGGTTGCGATATCATCATCTAGGGTCAGCAATTGACAGCGATCGGTAGTAATCCAGTAAGCTCGACTATCGCCGACATGAGCGATATAAATCTCATGGGAATTACCAATTCCATTTTTGGTCTGAATCTGCTGATTGACTTGAATCGCCATCACCATCGTCGTGCCCATCCGGCGACGATCTTCCCGTCCTTGGGTTTGATTTTGAGTTGTAATGGTATTGTTGACAACACGAACGATTGCCGCAATCATATTACATATTTGTTCCGGCGGCGTAATCGTCCGACTCTTGATCACATCTTCAAATAGTGTTTGAGTCTGGATTTTGAGTAGTTTAACAGCTAGCTGACTGGCAACTTCACCACCTTCATGTCCAGCCACACCATCGCAAATAATGGCGATCTTCCCCCCTGTGGGATCGTGAGCCATTTCTAGGGAGGTTGGATAATAAGAGTCCTCATTATGTTGATGGGTGGCACCAGTGTCAGTACCGCCGGAAATTTTCCAATCTAGGGGTAATTCAGCAGCTTGCGTCAGGAGAGTTTTATTGAGAAGGGCGGCGACATCTCTCAGAGATGCTTGCTCCGCCTGCATTTTGGTAAATAGACTGCGGAGGAGATCGGCGATCTCTGGAGCGGCTCCGGGGAGGGTTTGGAGCCAGAGAGTACCGAGTTTAGCGAGTGTAACTTTGCCCGTGACCGTAGTATGGTCGGGAATCAGTTCGCACAGCCGAATCCGCCAACCGTCAACACGCAGATTGTCCATCACGATTAAGCTAGATAGCACACCAGTTCCGGCGAGTGGTGCCCAGAGATTGATGATTTGCCATAACCAATAGATTTGATTTAGTGCAGTTGCTTCACTCCAGGCTTCGACGAGACTAGGTAATAACTTGCCATCTCGATCGATCGGAATATTTTCCAGGAGGGGAATTTCGATTGCTTCACCTGATCGTTTGAGCGAACAAAAGCCATGTAATTGGGGTAAATGGAGCTTGTAGGGATACAACTGGGCATAGGCAAGAGCCTGACTGGGCAAGGGCAATAATACCTCTGGCGGCTCTTGTGGCTTGGTATCCAGCCATAACTGTGGGGAAATTACATGATATCGATCTTCAACCAGCCGATCGGCTGGAATCCAGGTTGCTTGACGCTCGGCAGCCCAGAGATATCGAGGTGCCAGTGGTTGAGCAGTAGTCATAGGTTGGAAATCGGGGGCGGAAAGACTCGATCGATCTGGATCCGTTCTCACGAATGGCAAATCGATATTAAACTTGTAGTTTACGCTAGAAATCTCAAATTTAGAGATAAATTAGCACAGATTTAATTTTATTCGATTTCAATTTAACCCAGATCTCGATCGATCGCCCATCGGACTTGTCTTAAGATCCCTCGAAGTAGAGCTACTTCATTGGGCGAAAGCTGGCTGCGATTGTACAGCCGCCGGATTTTTTCCATCCGAGGAGCGACGGTATGGGGTAATAGATAGCCAACTTCTAATAGTAAAGTTTCTAATTGTTGATAGTAACCTTCGACTAGCTCGACAGAGGCAACTTCTGATGGTTGGGGCATCTGAATCATTGTCTTGGGCGAATCAATCTCCTCACTGTTGACACACATTTGTAGCTCATAGACACAGATACCTACCGCCTGGGCCAAGTTTAGGGAAGTGTATGCAGAACCAACAGGGATGCGAATGTAACGTCCGGCGTAATTTAATTCAGCGTTAGTTAAACCGCTATCTTCGCGCCCAAAGATTAATGCCGTTGGTCGATCGCACTCCACCAGCCAAGGCAATGCTTGTCTGGGTGTTTCCAACTGGGTAGGAATAGCTCTATCCCTAGCAGTGGTAGCAATTACCCGTGTGCAACCTTGCAAGGCAGTAGGTAAATCTGGGACAATCTGGGCTGTTTCCAGCAGATCGATCGCGTGTACGGACATCCGAGTTGCTTCTTCGCCCAATACTTCACAGCGAGGATTGACAATGACTAATTGTGTCAATCCCATGTTTTTCATTACCCGTGCGATCGAGCCAATATTTAGCGCACCGGCAGGTTCGACTAAAATAATTCGGATATGATGGAGAGATCTGATCACCACTGTTTACTATTTATCAATCGCTAATAATGCCCCGTCACCGATCCAAGTCTGATTTACCGACAAAAATTTGCGCCGTCTGCCAATTATCCTTCACCTGGCGCAAGAAATGGGCAGATTGTTGGGATGAGGTGAAGTACTGTTCCGATCTCTGTCGGAATCGAAAATCGAGGGTGGAGGTTGGAGAGTAAATTGTAGCTCGGGTTGAGCAGGGCGAAACCTAACAAGCTCAACAATTGGTTGTGCGAATGTTAGATTTCGTGGGCGTTGCTGATTTGAGGTATGATTCCCTTCTTCGCGAACTGCCTTATCCCCCAAGCCTAAAGCCTAAAGCCTCAAAACTTTTCATACCCTGATTCAGCAACGCCATTTCGTGCTTCAACCCAAACAACCAGACAGCGAAGATGGAATAACCCAACAAATATACTAATACCCTAATTTGTAGTGTGTTGGGTTTCATTTTGAGTACCCACAAGAGGCACTCCTACATAAACGATGGTTGATGACGAATCAGATTGAGAAATTCTTCTCTGGTACGCTGATCTTCTTGGAATGCGCCAAGCATGGCACTAGTAACCGTCCAAGCACCTGGTTTCTGCACGCCGCGCATAACCATACACATGTGACTAGCTTCCATTACGACTGCTACACCTCTCGGTTCTAGTACCTCTTGAAGTGCTTCAGCAATTTGACGAGTAAGTCTTTCTTGGACTTGCATCCGCCGCGAGTACATATCCACGATCCGAGCTAATTTGCTCAAGCCGACAACTTTTTGGTTGGGGATGTAGGCAACATGTGCTCTGCCCATGAATGGCAACATATGGTGCTCACACATACTAAAGAAGTTAATATCCCGCACCAAGACCATTTCATTGTGCCCTTCGTCAAAAATGGCACCATTAATGATGTCTTCCAAAGATTGGTTATAGCCACTGGTCAGAAATCGCATCGATTCTGCTACCCGTTTCGGGGTTTTGAGCAACCCTTCTCGATCTGGATCTTCACCTACACCCAAGATGATTTGGCGGACTGATGCCATCATATCTTCAAGGCTGACCTCTTCAGGATTATGCAGTTTTGCTTGTTCGCCGTTGAGGGTATTGCGATCTGGTCTGGGGTTAACAGTAATTGGTCGATCTCCAGCAGAATTACTACTTTGGGCAGAAGAAATAGTCATGTTTTGTCTTAAATAAATTTGGAGGGAGGAGTTGGGAGTTGGGGATGCGCGTTTCTCCTGTCGGAGAGGCTGCGCCAACGTCGGGTTCTGCGACGGGTTAGCGGCGTTTTTATATCTTCTGACGGAGATATAAAAAAACGACAAGACAGCGAATCAAGACAGCGCACCAATCAGGGAGTTGGGAGTTGGGAGATACATTTTATTTCCTTCTATCTCCTATCTCCGATCGCCTAAAACGCACCACCAGTAGGCATAATGGTCAGTTCTTCTACCACTGCGCCAGTAGGGGCTAAAACAGCGTAGAGGATGCCTTCGGCGACCATTTCAGGTGTTAGCATTGCGGTGCGGTCGAAGTCGGCTTGCACGGTGTCTGTGTCCCAGAGTGGAGTATTTACCGAGCCAGGACAAATGGCTGTTACACGAATGCCATTGACGCGCTCCTCTGCGGCAACGGCTTGAGTCAGAGCCATCAAACCGAATTTACTGACGGAGTATATGCCCCAATTGGGAAATACTTGCTTGCCAGCGATCGAGGAAACATTGACAATAGTGCCAAATTTTTGTTGGCGTAGATGCGGAAGGATACCCTGAATACATTGAAACACACTGGTCAAATTGAGGTCGATGACTCGTTGCCAATCAGCTAGGGGCGTAGCTCCGACTGAGTTGGTGTAAGCTATCCCCGCATTATTGACCAGGATGTCTAAACTTTCCCAGTCGGCGGCGATTGCGGCAATTTGGGTTGACACTCGATCGACTAATGATAAATCCACCACATAGGTTTTGACCTTCACGCCCACAGCTTCTGCTGCTACCGCTACTGCTGTCAATTTATCCTGGGAACGACCGACTAGTGCCAGGTCGATTCCTGCTTTCGCGAAGGCTAATGCTGTTGCTTTGCCAATCCCACTACTAGCTCCCGTAATTAATGCCGTTCGATTAGTTCTAGCGATCGAATTCATCTAGTCCAGGGAATATGCCCCGATTCGAGCAATATGTAAATTTTTGTTGCGAAACCATTATAACACTACTTTTATGCTGTAGGGGATCGCATCTATTCACTACTCACTAAACACACCCATTTGACGGAATTTATCGTATCTAAGCGATCTCAATTCAGCAGGCTTCAGTAATTGTAACTCGTATAAGTTCTTCAAGATAGCATCTTTCAAAACTTCCGCCGCCTGAACCGAATCAGCATGGGCACCACCGAGCGGTTCGGGTAAAATCTGGTCTAAAATCCCCAAATTCTTCAAATCCTTAGCCGTAATTTTCAAGACTTCGGCAGCTTGGGCCGATTTTCCGGCATCTTTCCAGAGAATTGAGGCACAAGCTTCAGGACTGGCGACATAATAAACGGCATGTTCAAACATCATCAATCGATCGCCTACTCCAATCCCCAATGCCCCACCAGAGCCACCTTCGCCAATCACAGTACAAATGATCGGCACATCCAGCCGGAACATCTCCCGTAAATTATAGGCGATCGCCTCTCCTTGCCCCAACTCCTCTGCTTCTAGTCCCGCCCAGGCACCAGGAGTATCGATAAAGGTAATAATCGGCATCCCAAACCGATTGGCATGTTCCATCAGCCGCATCGCCTTTCGGTAGCCACCCGGAGCCGCCATCCCAAAATTTCGCGCCACATTATCTTTCGTATCCCGTCCCTTTTGATGCCCTAACAGCACCACTGGAATATCTCCAAGTTTCCCCACGCCACCAACGAGGGCAGGATCGTCATTACCACGTCTATCCCCATGTAACTCAATCCACTCATCACAAATCGCCTGAATATAGTCAAGGGTGCTAGGGCGACGGGGATGACGGGCGAGTTGTAGCTGCTGAGATGGTGTCAGCCCGCTAAAAATTTCGTCGCGAAGTTGCACGTACTTAGTCTCCAACTGTCGAATCTGACTAGAGACATCGACGCTGCTTTCTTCAGCAAGTTCACGAATTTGCTCGATCCGTTGTTGGAGTTCCGCCAACGGTTTTTCAAATTCTAATAAAAAGGGCTTTTTTTCCGGCGCAGCCATTGGTTAGGGGTTAAGGGTTAGGGGTTAGGAGTTAGGCTTTAGGCTTTAGGGGTTAGGAGTTAGGGGGAATTCAACTCCCGACTTTAACCTAAATGACCGCATTATCCGCCAACGAATGATAAAAGTGGGCGAAGACCATGCTTGAGCGAAGCTTGGCCGATCTGATCCATTTTTTCGATCGTAATTTGATTCCGACCCCAAGAGAAATTGGTATGCCATTTTTCAAATTCTAGGAGCATTGCTTCGGCAAAACAAGCAAAAAGTTGGCGAGCCGGGGTATCCATCGCTACAATATTCATGATTTTCCAGTCAATATCGAGCGAATGCTCGACAATTCCGCCATTCATCACATACACACCACTACCTTCAATTTTCGTCCCGAGGTTTTTGGGATACCCGCCATCAATTAGCAGACAGGGCTGTTTGAGTTTGCTGGCATCGATTTCAACACCCTTGGGCATACTTGCCACCCACACGACGATATCGGCTTGGGGCAATGCTTCTTCTAATGGTAGAATTTTCCCGCGTCCCAGTTCGCCTTGAAGTTGCTGGAGTCGTTCTTGATTCCGCGCTACCAACAATAAATCGGCAATATCTGTCCGGGCATCTAACCACCGACAGACAGCACTTCCAATGTCTCCAGTGGCACCGACTACCGCGACGGTAGACTTACTTAAATCAATGCCTAGTTTGGCTGCACCCTCTTCGACTTGGCGACAAATAATGTAAGCTGTGTGGGTGTTGCCAGTAGTGAACTTATCAAAATCCAATTCGACATTGCGAACTTGTTTATTTTGATGAAGGTCGAATTCTTCAAAGATAATTGAGGAAAACCCACCTAAGGCGGTGATATTAATGCCCTGTTTTTGCGCATGTGCCATGGCGTTAAGAATCTTGCGGATTGCAGCTTTAATCCGCCGTGTTGCCAACATTTCGGGCAGGAAACAGGATTCGACATAGTAGCCCTCGATTTGCTGTCCGGTAATACTTGTGACCTTGATATGGTCTACTGTCTGTGGTGGGGCACTGCACCAGAAGTCCAGCCCTTGGTCGGCATATTCTGGAAAGCCTAAGTCTTTAGCGACGGCTTGGGCGTGTTCTAAGCTGGTAAGGTGACCGATAAGACCAAACATGAAGATATTCTAGTGGTGCCTGTTGAGCAGGGGACTGGACGACTGGGAGATGGGATGAACCAGAGTGTCGGCTTAAATCAGGAATGTCGATTCAATCACTCTCTCTAACACAATAGTACAAAATCGGGAGCAGGGATCGGTTATTCATTATTGGCGATCGGGTATTTTCTCTAGATCGTTAAAGTAACATAATGCACTATTCCCGATCTACCATCGCCTATTTCTTGCATGTTTTCGGATCGAATTGAACTCGATATCGATAGAGAACCTGCTTACCTCGGTCTCCGACAGGACGATCTCGATCTGCTTCATTCGCCGCAAATATTGCAGCCTCTTTCGCTATTACGATCAGCTGACGATTTTCTGGTGTATCTCCATTAGCAAAAGCAGCGGCATCTAAGAGATCCGGAGTAATGTTACCCAATACGTTACTATTTTGGTTATCAGGTACTCGATCGAAGGCAACCATATAGACAACAACTGGAGCTTGTGCGGTTTTGGGGCAGGGTATTGTGGGTTTTCCGGCTGGGTCTAATGGATATGACTGCGTTAAATCTTTGGGGTCATAAATTTTGATATCAGGGTACTTCTGCCGATATTCCAATTCTTTCGCCAGAGCAGCATTTACATACCCTTCACCACTCTTGCTTCCATCAGATCTATTTGATGACTGAGCACTAGGTGATGGGTTTGGGGAACCGTTTGGTTGTGGGCTGGTGGTCGGTTGCGGATTTGAGTTGGCGGGAGTAGTAGATGATTGCGGTTGGGTCTGTTGGCCGCCATCATTATCGGTTCCAGGGGTTGGCTGCGGTTGGGGCGATGCGGGGGGAATAGTTGATTGTGGTGACGGTTGGTTAGTTTTAGGCTGATTCTTTGGTGCTTGGCTGGGTTTTGGGGTGGACTGAAAACTAATATTCGGGTCAAATAATGGTGGTGCTGGCTGAGGTTGAGGTGTTGCTTTTTGACCTTTGACTACTGCTGGGGGTTTGACTGCTGGTGATGGGACAGTCTCTTTTGCTGGAGTTCTGACTGGTGAGGAGGGAATTGTTTGAGGGGTGGTGGTAATTTGGGGGGTGCGCGGTGGAATGGGCGTACTCGGTTGATAGACAGGAGGTAGAGTTGGTTGAATTACTGGTGTCGGTGCTTGGGGAATCCGTTGGAGTTCGCTCGGCGTGAGTTCTAAGACTTTGACGGTACCTGGTTCGGCTTGTTTCCCTGGTTTTGCTGGTTGAATGAGAAAGGGCAAGCTAGCAGCAAAGATCGCATGTAGAACGATCGAACCAAGAATGGCGATCGCCGTCGGATCGAGTAAGATGTCTAAAAAGTTGTTGCGGGTGGGAGATTGATACATATGACCGTAAACGGTAACTATTTAGACATCAAGCAGTAAACATAACTGGAACTTCAATCGAGATGCTGATAGTTGTGGATCTACTAATTGACTCCTCGACCACTATTCTAACCTCCACCGTTCCCGAACAAAGAATTATTCACCTGACTTGGCGATCAATCGCACAAAATTAATCGAGAACTTTGGCTAGAACTCGATCGAGTTGTTCAAATACCCAGGCGAGTTCTGCTTTGGGGGTGGAGTAGGGGCATCAGATACAATAGGTTACTGAGCGGACGAAGTAAGACACCACACTCGATCGCTGCTAGGGCTGTTTTAGCTTGCGTGGAAAGATACCAGAGATTGGGACGCATTAAAAATTACCACTTATCATAAAAGTTTACGAAACTTGACGTGGCTGCTAACTTAAGGGAAACTTACCTATAATGCGATCACGACTAGTCTAATTTATCAGTTTTACCACCTTGGGTATGATTCCCACTGCTGCCGACAGTTCATCAGATCGCAGCAGTAGGACTTAAACCACAACTAAATATCTAAATCTAAACTGGAGGATTTATCGATCGATGAGCATGGAGACGCTAGAGTTTGTCATCTATCCCGATGGCAGAGTACAGGAAAAAGTCACTGGTGTAGTGGGTCAGTCTTGTACTGTAGTAACGGCAGCGATCGAATCTGAGTTAGGTCATGTAGTCAGCCAATCACAAACTGCGGAGTATTTCGCCGCAAATGTCGAACTCTCCGCCACGGCTAGCAATCAAGCAACCTGGTAATTAATTGGGTTACTAAACTATCTAAAAATTCTCCCTTGTCCTTTATCTTTTCACCCTAAATCCATGTCACACTTTAGCAATATTAAGACCAAAATTCGGAATGTAGAATCCCTCACTGCGGCATTGACAGATTTAGGGATTGATTGGAAAGCTGGCCCCCAAGCTGTGCGCGGCTATCAAGGTGATACTCGGACAGCCGCAGTCACGATCGAGCAAGATAATGGCTATGACATCGGTTTTTGCTCGAATGGGAATAATGAGTACGAATTAGTCGCTGATTTACAATTTTGGCAGCAAAACTGGTCGGTCGATCGTTTTCTTAGTCAAGTGACCCAGCGTTATGCTTATCATACCGTGCTGACGGAAGCTACTAAGCAAGGTTTCCAAGTCGCTGAAGAACGCAATCAAGAAGATGGTTCAATTAAGCTGGTCGTTCAACGTTGGAGTGCCTAAGCATGTCTGATTTTACCCCACCGATCGAGGACAATCGATCTGATTTTGCTCCAGAACTGGGCGGATTTTTGCGGGATGCTGAAGATAGATCTGGTTTGGAGCCGGAACTCGGTGGGGTATGGAGACAAAAGGGCGTATATGTGGATGAGTTGACCTGTATCGGTTGTCGTCACTGCGCCCATGTCGCCCGCAATACATTTTTTATTGAGCCAGATTATGGTAGAGCCAGAGTAGTTCGCCAAGATGGGGATGGGGAGGATACGATTCAAGAAGCGATCGATACTTGTCCCGTGAATTGTATTCAGTGGGTGGATTATACAGAACTGAAGAAGTTGGAAGCAGAACGGCAGTATCAAGAAATTCCGGTGGCTGGGTTTCCCGTAGATCGAGCTAGTGTTGCCGCTAAGGCAAGGCGGCGGAAACAATTGAGTCGCCAAAAGTAGGCGTGTTGAGCTACATGGAATTGTGTTTGAGCGTTAAATTTAATGACCCCGATCGATATTATGATTCTCTCTAACGGCCCTGGTGAGGTGACAACCTGGGTACGTCCAGTTGTGCGAGCATTGCGGGGTCAATTGGGATTGAATCGGGATCTGGTGAGGATTTCGGTCGTATTATCGCCCTGTCCGAATGCTAGTGGCAAAGAAGTGCAGATTTTACAGAGTTATCCTGAAGTCGATCGAGTCCAGGGTGCTGAATATTTTACCAATTTTCTGGTCTGGGGTAAAACTGCGACAAATTGGGATTGGCGGAAACGGGGAATAATTATCTTCCTGGGTGGAGATCAATTTTTTCCAGTGGTAATTGGTAAACGGTTGGGCTACCAGACAGTTGTGTATGCTGAGTGGTCAGCCCGTTGGCATAGTTTGATCGATCGATTTGCGGTGATGAATGCTCAAGTAGTCGAGCAAGTTAAGCCTCAATATGTCCATAAATTTACCGTCGTCGGCGATTTGATGGTGGAGAGTCAGCAGAGTATCTCGGCTAGTGGGGATGAGCATGTCAATGCCCCAACACTAATTGGTATTCTACCTGGTTCTAAACCAGCAAAACTGGGGATGGGATTGCCTTTAATGCTGGCGATCGCCGAATATATTCAAGTCGATTATCCCCAAGTAAAATTTGCCATTCCCGTCGCCCCGACAATCGATGTCGCTACGTTAGCCAGTTATGCAGATCCTGATTCTAATTCAGTAATTGCCCTCGTTAATGGTGCAACAGCAACTTTAGAACAAGGGGAAACAGCCCCATATCTCCAAACAACGAAAGGATTAACCGTCGAATTGCGGACAGAATTTCCCGCCTATGATTGGCTATCGGAGTGTAGCTTGTGTTTGACGACGATCGGGGCAAATACCGCCGAATTAGGGGCGTTAGGCGTACCGATGATAGTTTTAATCGCCATGCAACAATTGGATGCGATGCGGGCTTGGGACGGGGCATTAGGTATCTTAGTTAATTTACCAGTCGTGGGCACACCGATCGCCAAAATCATTAATACGATCGCTTATCGTACCCTGGGTAGTCGGAAACTAGCATGGCCGAATATTTGGGCAAATCAACAAGAAATCGTGCCAGAATTAGTCGGATATTTAGATGCAAAAATCGTCGCCGAGTTTGTCAAAGGATATCTTCAACAGCCAGAGAAATTAACTCTGATGCGATCGCAATTACGCCAAGTTCGCGGTGAACCAGGTGCCGCAGCTAAATTAGCCGCAATTGTAGAGAGTTTAATCGAGCAATAATAGCTATTTACTTAACATCAAAGATTGCATCACTCAACAATCGATCGCCTACAAATGCTTGAACCTTCCAATTACCAATTGGTGCAGCCGATCCAATCTGATACCGACAAACTGTATTCCAAATCGGTGAATTAATTTCCTTTGTCTGATAACGATTTTGATGGACGATTTGCCCACTGGGATCGCTCCATTTACACGAGAGCGCGAGTTTTTCACCCACAGGTGCATTATTTAGGGTGATGCGGTAAAACACCTCCCCATTCGCTTGCCGTGAAATAGTATTCAAATTACCACCATCATCCTGTCCTAGTGTAATTCGATCTTGCTGTGCTGTGACATTACGCAACATCTGCTGCTGCTGTTGAATCGAAACCGTAGTTCCGATTACAATCAGCACAATTGCTAACACCGAACCTGCCCAGATCCAGCGATGCCGGCGTTGTTGGACTTTCAACGCTTCCCGTCGGTGTAATTGAATGAGTGCATCTTCGAGAAATTCTGGCGGTAAATTCAATTCCTGCAAAATTTCCCGCACCTGGGCTGGACTCAGTTCCGACTCTTGCCGTAGCGATAATTCCTGGACTTCTGCGACAATTTGCTGGAGTTGCGTTTCATTTAATCGCTGTTCCATCGCCTAATTCCTCCCACAGTTCTGTGTTGCGCTCCCACTGGAAACTCCGCCACCACCAAAACCGCAACTGTCTATATAATGATATCCCGAATCCGAAAAGATAAAAACTAACAGATCTTCAGTAGTTCGGATACTGGATCGATCGCAAATATGGCAAACAACATTACCCATACTCCCGCAGCACATAACCCACACCGCGCACTGTGTGTAGCAGCCGTTTCGGATTACTCACTTCTAGTTTGAGGCGCAAGGCGCGAATATAGACTTCAATAATGTTGGACTCGCCCATAAAATCATAACCCCAAACCTGTTCGAGAATTCGATCGCGGGCGATCACTTGGCGGGGATGGCGGAGTAAATACTCCAATAGATCGAATTCTTTGGCAGTTAATTCAATTAGTTGAGTCTGTCGATAAACTTCACGAGTCAGCCGATTTAAAGTCAAATCTTCAAATTCAAGTGTGTCGGGATCTTCCGGCTGACTCCGGCGCAATCTGGCTTTGACTCTCGCGAGTAGTTCTTCAATGCTGAAGGGTTTGGTGACATAATCATCGGCACCAGCATTTAAGCCCGCAACTCGATCGGGAATTTCATCTTTAGCGGTGAGCATGATAATCGGTAGCTGAATCCCCGTCGATCGCAGTCGGAGGCATAGATCGAGACCAGAGATACCGGGTAACATCCAATCTAAAATGAGCAGATCTGGCTGACTATTGCGGGCAAAACTCAATCCATCTAGACCATTTTGGGCAACAGTCACCTGATAGCCTTCTAGGGTTAATTCCTCGGCAATAAATTCCGCTAGTTTAGGGTCATCTTCAACTACAAGAATTCGATCGTTCATCGGGAGATTGCCACAGGGGTAATGCAATTGTAAAAATACTACCTTCATTGGGCTTCGATCTGAGGGTAATTCGACCATTCATCCCTTCAATCAAGCTTTTGGAAATCGCTAGACCCAAACCCGTTCCATCTCTAGAGCGAGTTGACGACTCTTGCGCCCGATAAAATCGCTCAAAAATCCGCTTTTGATGTTCTAGGGCAATCCCAATGCCCCGATCTTGGATGTGGATAATTGCCTGTTGGTCGGTTTTTTCGAGGGTCAGATCGATCGAACTGTTGGAGTATTTAATGGCATTATCTACTAAATTGATCAAAACCTGCATTAGGCGATCTTGATCGGCACAGGCGACAATATCATCTATAGATATCGACAGATTAATTTCGCGGTTACTGACTTTCCGACTCATGGCGACGACTTCGGCGACCAAGGTATTGAGAAATACCGGACTGTGACGAAAATGGAGATTACCGCTATCGGCGCGGGCGAGATCGAGTAAATCTTGCAGCATTCGGATCGTTCGATCGGTTTCCGAGATCGCTGTTTCCACCGCATGTTGCTGGTGCGTACTCAAATTATCTCCTCGGCGTAATAAACTTTGGAGATAGCCCAACACCACCGACAACGGTGTGCGGAGTTCATGAGAGACATTGCCCACAAATTGACGCTGTTGCTCCCAAGCACCAGATAATCTAACTGTCATCTCATTAAAGGCTGTTGCCAGACCCAGAATCTCGTCAGGAGCTTGCTGGAGTTCCAGTTTCGCCGCACTGAGATCGTCAGCGGAAACATTACTCGCAATCTCGCTCATCTGCTCTAGGGGTTGAAGCGTTTTAGAAATCCGCTGAGAGATAGCGATCGGTAACAGACAAATCGCTAGAATCCCAAGAGCCAATAGACTCTGGATGCCAGTGGTCAATTCCCGTCGATCGATTGTCACATCTTGGGAGAGGTATACTTTGCCGACCAGTTTGCCATGAACGGTGAGGGGATTGCCGCAGAGGATCATGTAGCGATCGCCAAATTGAACGATCGTCGGCTTCACAGGTGCTTCTGTTTGACTGATCGCATTAACTAGATCGATCGAGGGCATATTCATCCCTGAAGACTTGCTCAAAATCATCCCGTCAGGCTGTTTAACCCAGATCGATACTCCTGATGTCGAAAGCCTATCGATCGTCTGTTCTAGCCCCAATTTAATCGGCTTGGTTTCACTGTAGAGTTCGACCTGTTCGGGAAAGCGCATGGCAACATATTCTAGCAGTTGCTTATGGGACATGGCTAAAGTTTGCTCCATCCGCCATGCTGCCCAAAATGCCACACTCCCAACCCCGATCGCCGAAATAGCCACCAGTTCTAGGGTAAGCCGAAATTGGAGGGATGTTGGTGAAATGCGGAGCTTGAAGAAGTTACTGATTGGTTGAAGAAATTGGGAGGGGATGAGCATTAAAAAATCTCCGCAGTGGCACGAACGGGATTAAATTCAAATCGTCGATCGTAATCAGTCTCGCCGTAGAGATTGAAGCTAATTGTGGGTTCATCACCGATCGCTTCAATCTGATGAATGGCATCGGGCATCAAACAGAGAATGTCTCCAGGGGTGAGAATTCGCTCTCCGGTGGCTTGAATCCGATCAGCAAACTGGGCACTTGGCGATCGCTGCCAAAAAGTGTTTTTTTCCTGTCCATCTAAGAGTGCAACAATGCCCCAGGTGCCATGATTATGGACGGGAGAAGTGCTACCTGGCGACCAAACCACTGTTTGAATCGTAATGGGAAAATCTGGCTCATCATAGAGCATTTGCACCGACCAACCTGTCGCGGGATCTGGGGGCAAAAAGTTCATTTGCAACCACTCACAACTATTGAGCAACCGCCGCACTAGGGGACAAATGAGTTGGAGGCGAATTCGATCGTCGCTCTCCTGGGTAATGATATCTTCAACATCAGTGAGAAAGCGATACAGCCGATAAGGTCGGCGGGTCCAATCCTCCGATCCGTCTATCTCCAAAGGAATGCACTCCCCTCGATCTGTAGCTAACCAATCTTGCTCCAACATATTTGCGTCCCTAGTACCCGATCTCAAGTTTAAGAGAACTATTCGAGATCTAGGTGATCCTGACCTAATGGCAAGATGAATTTTTGCTGAAGATGATAATTTGTTACTGCTTCACTGTAGTTCGATCTCCTTTTGTGTTGGGCGTTGCTGAATCCTGGTATGACAGCTTTGGGGACTGGGTGACGGGGGGACTGGGGGACTGGGGGATCTATGGGTTTCAAGAACAGCAAATCATACATCAATTCAGCAACGCCGATATTTTAACGATATGGAACAGTAGGCGTTAAACATCAAAGCTCGACCTCGAACCTGTTGATTAAATTCACCTCGATCGTAAACCACTTGCCCGCCCACGATCGTCACCACTGGCCAGCCCGTCAAATTCCATCCCTCAAACGGACTCCAGCCACACTTAGTCTGTAGTTCCGTGCGTAGGACAGGATGGTAATTATCTAAATCTACGAGGATTAAATCAGCATCGTATCCCGGCGCGATCGATCCCTTGCCGATAATGCCATAAGCCTTTGCCACCGCCGTAGACATCCAGTGGGAAACTTGAGCGACGGTACATCGTCCCTGCATCGCCTGGGTGAGCATCAGCGGCAAAGATGTTTCTACACCTGGCATTCCCGACGGCACCTTGGCAGGCTCCAAAAAAACAGTTGTCGCAGATGCTTCCTCGTCGGCTGGATTTGCGGCATTCGCCCGACCCTTTTCTGCCAGCGTATGGGGCGCATGATCGGTGGCAATAAAATCAATGACTCCATCCTGAAGTGCCTGCCACAGCACCTCATTGTCGTGGACACTCCGAATCGGCGGGTTCATCTGAATTAGTGACCCTAGCTTTTCATAGTCGCCCGTATTCAACAGCAGATGCTGCGGCGTGACTTCTGCTGTCACCCAGGCTGGTTTATCCTCACGTAGCAATTCGGCTTCTTCTGCTGTGGAAAGGTGCAAAATATGCAGCCGTCGCTGATATTTTTTAGACAGTTTGAGCGCAAGTTGGGTAGCGTTAAGTGCCGCCTGATTATCTTGAATCACTGAATGAATGGCTGGATCGGTAATGCCTGCAAATTCCTTGCGCCGTTGGGCAATTCGGGCTTGATCTTCGGCATGAACGGCGATGAGGCGGGTACCTGTGGCAAAAAGGCGATCGAGAGAGCTTTCTTGATCCACCAGCAAATCACCGTGCATCGAACCCATGAAAATCTTGATACCCGGAGTGGGTGTCGCGGTTTGGAGATCGGGTAAGTTTTCGGACGTGGCACCGATGAAAAAGCCAAAGTTCACAAAAGATTTTTGGGCGGCGCGGTTCAACTTGTCGTTGAGAGCAGCCTGATTAATCGTCAGGGGCTTGGTATTGGGCATTTCCAAGAAGGAGGTCACACCACCACGGGCACAGGCACGCGAGGCTGTGGTGAGGTCTTCTTTATGCTCTAATCCTGGTTCGCGAAAATGTACTTGGGGGTCAATTACGCCAGGTAGTAGAGTAAGCTGATGAGCGTCAATGACGGTATCAGCAGATCGAGCGAGGTTTGGGCCAATCTCGCGAATCACACCTCCCTCCACCCAGACATCAGCGAACTGAAAGCTGCCATCAGGAAGCAAAACTCTGGCGTTGCGGATTAATAATGTTGTTGGGAGAGATGGAGTCATGCTAAAGCGAGGAATACTTTTTCTATCATAGGGAATAGTAGCTCCATACAGGTGCTAAATCCGATCGACAATTTGATAAATCGCACTAGTAATTGCGGTTAGTTCCGAGGACACCACGAGCCGACTCAACCGGAAACACGGGGCAGGATTGGGCCTCGCCGCGTAGGGATGGCAAACATGCAGGCGATCGAAATCGAGGAGTTGCTGTAAAGACTGCATGGGGTGTGAGGGCTGATTTCAACTGAGATTAATATTTTACAATCGATCGTTTGGTACTTTTTCCACTTGTTTTGGCTTAACCGAGAAGTATTGGAATAGATTCCTGTCGCGATTTTATCTAGTATCCATGTGTTCTTCATCTGAGACTCATATTGCCGGACTTTAATGATAGACAAGTCCACAACGCCGGACGCACTATTAAATTCCCACTATTTTTGAACGAGAGAATCCCATGAAAGTTAAATTTCTAGCGACATTTGCGGCTATTTCCCTATTGAGCGTTGGTGCGGTTGTGCCGAGCATCTTCTTTGGCACGACTACCGCAGTCGCCAACCCTTGTGCATCTAAACCAAACCCCTGCGCGGGCAAAAAAACGGCTGGTTCTGTTGGCGGCCCTCTGGCAAAACAATTGCAAGGCAAACCCGTTGTTGTCGATATCTATGCTAGTTGGTGTCCTGCTTGCACAAATATTGCCCCCACGGTTTCACAGTTAAAACAGCAATATGCCGGAAAAGTGAACTTCATAGTTTTAGATGTATCTACCAAAGCCAGCAGTGCTAAAGCTGAAGCACAAGCTAAAAAATTAGGACTGGGCAAGTTTTTTGCTGCTAATAAAACGCAAACTGGCTCTCTCACTATTATCGATCCAGCAACTGGAAATATTTTGACACAGCAGCGCAATAACTCTGATAAAACTGCTTATTCAATCGTTCTAGATTCGGCGATCGCCAAAAAATAGAGCCGTTCGTGGACGTAAATGGATACTCGATCTAAGTCACTCCATTTACTCCCATTCATTTTTCCATTATTTCCCAAAAATATTCATCAGAAATCATGAAGCTTAAATATCTTGCCATACTTGCCGCTATTTCATTATTAAGCCTGACAACTGCTTGCTCAACACCTTCGGCAACAACACCCAGTAACAATGTAACGGGGGAAAGCAAAGTCGATCCTTGTGCTGGCAAAAAAGTCGATCCCTGTGCGGGTAAAAAAGTAAGTGCGGCTTCTGTTGGTGGCCCGTTAGCAAAACAATTACAAGGTAAACCAGTTGTTATTGATGTTTATGCAACCTGGTGTGCTGCTTGCAAAAATATTGCACCGACTGTTACCCAGCTTAAACAAAAGTATGCAGGTAAAGTTGAATTTATCGTACTAGACGTATCTGATAAAACTAGTACCGCCAAAGCTGAAGCGAAAGCCAAAGAATTGAAATTGAGCCAATTTTTTGCAGAAAACAAAACTCAAACTGGTTCGTTAACTATTGTCGATCCTGTTACGGGCAAAATCTTAGCACAGCATCGCAACAATCCCAATCTGACTGCTTATGCTAGCGTTTTGGATGCTGCTATTACTAAATAGATAAATTGCAAAAGTTCTAAAGAAGATTGCAAGTATATTTAGGCAAGATAAATATCTTACTGTCTTTTTAGGCTAGGAATGATTATGTTGGTTCATTATGATTATCACTCGATCGAATCGATCGTCAATATTAGGAATATCTTATGAAATTAGAGCAGGATCGCGATCTTAAAAAATATCCAGATGATCGCGAAAAAACCACCCAAAAATTGTCAAGAAAATGGTTGTTGTTCGCTGGACTACTACTATTTGGTTTGGTATTAGCTTTACTCGTTGCTGGTCCAATTTCTCAGGGGATAGAACATCTGATTTCACTTGTAGAAAACCGCTATCAGGAGTGGTTTTCTAAACAGGATACTGCTAATCCATTCGTATTGGTGCCATTGGCTTTTATTGGTGGCTTAATTGCCAGCGTTTCTCCCTGTATTCTCGCATTACTGCCAGTCAATTTGAGCTATATTGGTACCCGCAACATCAGTTCTCGCCGTGATGCTTTGATTAAAGCCGGACTATTTGTTTTAGGAAATGTGATTATCCTCAGTCTGTTTGGTTTAGCATCTTCCTTTGCTGGTGCTGTTATGGTGGAATATCGCGGTTATATTAATCTAGTTGTCGGGGCGATTATTCTGATCATGGGCTTAGGTTTACTCGGATTGATTAAGATCCCTTTGCCCCAAATCAATGTTGATGGGTCAAATTTTGGCCCCTTCGGTGTGGGCTTGACTTTCGCTTTAGTTAGTTCGCCTTGTGCGAGTCCAGTTTTATTTGCCGTTCTCGCTGCCGCAGGTGCCAGCGGTTCCCAATTACTTGCTGTACTGACAATGGCAAGTTATGCTTTTGGGTATACGATTATTATCTTTCTCGCTAGTTTGTTGACTGGATTTGCCAAACAAGCAAAACTGTTATTGAAGCATTCAGAAAGTATTGTTAAACTCGGAAGTATCGCTTTAATTTTAGCAGGCATTTACTATTTAGTTACTGGCACACAGTGGTTTCTTGGCTAGTATTAGGTAGGTTCACTAAATTTGATATTTATTTAGGAAAAAGGTTTTATTTTGAAATTCTTATCGGTTCCAAGTCTGACAGGATTGATGGTGGGTGTTCTGGGGTGGGCAAGTTGGGTGCCTTCGGCTCAGGCTAGCTATATTTGTGGAAATGGCCCTGGTGCTGGCGAGGTACAGGTTGGGTGGAGTAGCGGCGCACCCATATGCGAAGGCACTGGTCGCTTGAAGAATGAGTGATAGAATGAGCTGGCCGAGCTTTAATAGTCGAAGATGAAGTGTCCAAAATGCCAGAGTGAGCAAGTCGCAAGAAACGGTAAAACTAGATTAAAAGGTGGAAGTCAAATCCAAAAGTACCTGTGTGGGGGTTGTGGCAAACAGTT
>JBGSPI010000038.1:0-22795 GCA_041738715.1 Chamaesiphon sp. | reverse complement strand
AGTTGCTTATCTGGGTGGTTATCTCGAACATCGACGTAAGACTCCGATTGGCATCCAAGTTCTCTGGCGTGGTTGGCTAAAATTACATGATCTTTGCCAAGGCTGGCAGCTTGCTAGAGGCACTTAACGTGAAAAGTCAGGATCCCCAACTTCTTCGAGAAGTCGGGGATCTATTTGTGCAAGCTAATCATCTACTCCCTTCCCGCTCTAAAACTATAGATTGACGATTTCTCTATACCCTCTACGCTCTCTGCGCCTCTGCGGTTAAAAAATAATCTGTGGACAGTAATAGAATCCAGACATTATCCATACTCTTTCGGCGGGAAGGGAGTAGCAGCAGTCTTGAACGACCATTTTTCCCCAGAGATTAGGCTAAAGCACATCCAGTATAAGGACGGATTTCCGGTTTATGAAAACCGAGAACGATCCATTATTTTGGAATACCTGCGGCGATTAATTCTTCCGCGATGCCATCTTCCATGTTGTCTAACTTAATCCAGATTTTATCGTTAATAATTTCGACGTGAATCAAACAACTATGAAGATGATTTTGACGTTCCCAACCTTCTGAGAGGATTAAGTATCGATATTAATTCATTGAGATTCTAGATCCAACCAAGCCAATAAATCGCCAATCCGCGCAAAATCTAACAAAGCCTCACCCAACTCCTCCAACCGCTCCAGCGGTAACGCCTTCACCTGAATCTCCGCCTCAATAGGAACATTTCCCACTCGTCGAGTCAATTGCCGCAGAATTAAAGCCTGTCCTTCCTCTGTACGACCCTCCTGGCGACCAACTTGTTGAGCCTCTTGAAGCTTCTCAATATACAGTGCCGATAGTTTCATGGCTAAATTTCGCTCCTCTGGCTCGACACTTTGTGAGAAAATTGAGACATATTCAACTACAGTTGCTCTGCTCAGTATAAGCGATCGCTTGTGCAGAATTTTTGTCCCAATTTTCAAGGCGATCCTCCAGATTGATCGACGTACTCGATCGAATAAACAGAGCAGCAAACCTGTTCGACAAAAAATCATAATTCGCCGACAGGCTGCTAGGCAGGATTTGCTTTTGGTAACAAGGAACTTCTGCCAGTCGGTAGATTGGGAAACTGCACTGCTAAACCCGATCGAATGATGGTGATTTCTGAAGATATAATTCGCTGATCGCAATTAAACTGATCGCACTAATACCACAACAAATCGCCCCAATATCATCGTAATTGCCAATTAACAACGCAAAGACGATCGTGATGCCAACATAAATAGTGGAAACAGTGCTGTGAGATAAACCAGACTGTTGGAGACGTTGGAAGATGTGCGAGCGATGTGCTTGAAAAATGTTTTCACGAGCGATCGCGCGACGACAGAGTGTGTATATAGCATCTGCGAGGATCGGCAAGGTGATCACAAAAGCTGCCCAGTTGTGGACGGTGTGTTCGGGTTGATTGAGTAGAGCGATCGAGATCGCCGCACCGATGAAGGTACTACCAGCATCACCCATGAAAATTTTCGCTGGTGCCCAATTCCAGTACAGGAATCCGATGATCCCACCTACTAGTAACCAGAGAAATGGCTGATGAGTATAAATAGCAATAAAGCCGAGTTGGATCGCCGATACGCTCCCAACTAAACCATCCAAGCCATCCATGAAATTGTAGAAATTGATAATCGCTGTCATCCCAACAATCGTGAACACGATCGCCAAGATATATCCAAAACTTCCCCAGGATTCTAGCCAAGGTTGGGGAAAGGGAGAAAAGTGAAGGACTGCAATTGTGGCGGAGATTAGTTGAACCAAATATCGCCAAGTTGAGGGTATGCTCCAGCGATCGTCACAAATGCCGATAATCGCCAGCGGCATGAGAATTGCCCACCACCAAAAGACATCAGTTAAAGAGTGTTGATAATAGCCATAAATCAGGCTGGTAATAGCAAAACCCAGGATTGACCCCACTCCCCCACCTCTGGGGGTAGGTTGAGTGTGGGAGGATCGGTGGTTGGGAATATCGATTAGTATGGCTTGGAATTTTTGCTTGACTAGATATACAGTGCCTAGACTAGTTAAAAAACTAACGGTAGGGAGGGTGTCTAATACCATAATTTCGGGGTTAATTGGTACCTACTCAAGACTGTTGTTTAGACTAAACGCGACAGGTAGTGTTTTTCGAGTTCAATCGATCTGAGAAACACACTGTGGGCAGTGTCATTTTCAATTTAGTCTAAAGTCCAGCAAGAGAGTGATTTGAGAAAAGGGTGGTGCTGAATTTCGGTGTGACTTTTTTCTGTAGGGGTACCCACAAGAGGTACCCTTTATCCTTGGATCTCTAGTAATTAGCAACTTGTATCAGCTATTTAGCTGATCGATAATTTTTCTTGATGATACCATCACTGGGGTAATATCATTAGATTTAACGTGCCCTTAATCTTCCCCTAAATCCTCTCCCTCAACGGAAGACTCTGCCACCGAATCCAGATCTGATGGTTGAGAGGGACTGGCGACAACTTCTTGGCGAATGAACTCTGGACATTTAGCCGTCGGATCGACATTGCGTTTATAGAGGGGACTCTCCTCCCCGCGACAGAGATAACCGTCGAAATGTTCGCATACCGCACAACAATCCAAGCCACTGGCGATCGCTGAATCCACGGCAAATGGTTTATGGCTGGCTGGTTTGAGCATCAAACCGCCTTTTGTCCATTTTGCGGACATTAATCCTGTCGCCGATAAATGTTGCCAGCGAGGATCTGCCAGTACTGTATCCGCGATGCGTAACCAGGCACCATCGAATTCGGCTTCGATTTCGATCTCAAATTCTTGTCCAGCATCTAATTTGGCAACTTGGGCTTTCGACAGGTGTTCGGGAGCTTGTCCGAAGGTAATTGTATCGCCGACTTCGGGAATGTGAATCCAATATTTTTCCCGCAAGTCGCCAGCACGGGAGAGTTCGTGCAGGGCGGATTGAGAGCCATGGATCAGAATCAGATGTTGGGGATTGACACGGTGGATCACTTGTGTAATCCCCACTCGATCGGCATGTGCGGATAGGTTGAATCGTTGAATTTTGGCTCTGACAGTCAGTGCAGTTCCATCGAGTTCGATTTCACTTCCTGGCTCTAGGCTTTGTAAAAATCGGCCAGGGGACTCCTCATCGGTATAGCCGGAGATAAACACTGCGGCATTTTCTCGCTCTAGGAGAGTTTTGGCATAGTAAATACTCGCGCCACCTGTGAGCATCCCAGAACTGGCAATAATCACCGAAGGCTGCGCCATTGCCAGGGGGCGTTCTCTCGGCGAACCGATCGACATAATCCGTGGTGAGGATTTTTCGCTGAAGAAAGGAGATTGGGTTTTGGCGAAATTTTTGACGGCGGCGGGAAGTAAATCTAATTGATTTTGGAATAAATCGGTGATTTCTCGCACCAAGCCATCGACGTATACGGGTACATTGGTCGTGTGAAATAAAGCACTGGTGCGGATTGCCAGAATAATCTCCTGAGCGCGGCCGAGGGCAAATGCCGGAATTAAGACATTCCCACCAGCTTTAACTACTTCGACAATCGCTTCGATTAAATCGCTCTCTTGGCTCCGTCTGGACGGGTGAGTATCGCCACCGTAGGTAGACTCAGTGATTAACATATCCGCCTCGGGTAAACTGGCTAATTTCAATCCTTCCGCCGTGCGGCTGCTGGTGGTGTTATAGTCACCTGTGTAGAGGAGGGAGCGATTACCATACTCCATGTAAATACACGCCGCCCCAACGATGTGTCCCGCGTGAATAAAGCGGACTGTCAAACCAGGTAAGGGTGTGAAGTCTACACCGACTGGTTGAGTTTGAAGTGTAAATAAGGTGCGATCGAGATCGTCAGCCGTAAAGACTTGCCCAAAATCCTCATTACCCTGCTGCTGTTGGGCTGTTTGAACTTTCAAGCCATCAGTGAGCATGACATGGGCGATTTCTCGCGTACCGTGGGTACAAATCATCGGTACATCGGGAAAATCGCGATGGAAGATCGGCAACGCCCCGATATGATCGAGATGGGCGTGGGTAATCAGCATCAGATTCGGGCGATTTAATAGCTCGAAGGCTGGGAGCGGATCGCTGCCTTTAGGCCGAGTGCCCGCATCCATGACGATTTCATAGGGTCCAATTTCGACGCGAAAGCAGGATGCCCCAATCCCCCGCGCTGCGCCAAGTGGGGTGACAATTAGTCGATCGAGATACTGATCTGTCGGATCGTCGCTCTCACCGTCGGTAATTGTTGCTAAATCTAGCGATCGATCTTCAACTGGATGCACAGGAATAAATTTTTGCTGCCGGGGATAGAGATATACTTTGGCAACTTTCGATCGCGAGTTAACCTGGACTCTGCCACGCATATCTGCGGGGATTAAACTTTGGGCTTCCCATTCCCAGATTGGCTCCTTTACCCTCGTCAGAGATAGATCCCAATCCTCTCTGGGCATCTCCTGATTCATGGCTGCTAGGGCGATCGCGGTCATCTCGACTTGATTTGACTGAAAATACTCCTTGTCCAGATTTCGCGGCTGAGAGATAGTCTTAGATGCCGGATTAGGGTTTGTTTGAATTGATGCAGACTCACTTGCCCCCGTCGTCGGTACAGATGGCGAGATCTGCTCTGGGTCTGCTTCTAGTGATGTCGCTCGAAGAATACTTAAGGTTGTACCCATGCGGATGGCAACAAAATGCCATAACTGTCCCGTTTTAACTTGTACAGGTGGATTGAGCAGGGTCGGTCTGAGCGTGGATTCATCTGGGGGATCGATTTTGAGCGACACCACCGTATGTTTGCGACTAACTTGAGCCGTTCTTCCTACACACTCAAACTTATCCGCCATCATCTCCGCAATGGGCACTTGACTGACTACTTGTAATCGAACGATTTCCCCATCTGTCTGGGTAATCGGTAAAACCTGCCATTGTCTATCTTCATCAGTCACCGGAGTAAAATCGCCCAACGGTGCTGCCCGAAATTGACAACCATCCGGCGTAATCAAGACTAATTTAGTCGGTTCTCGATCGTCAGGGGCGATAATTCCACTAACTGTCATTTCACAATATTGTGTGGGTGAAACTTCGATTTGGTTAGTGGACATGGCTTAGGGATTAGTGAATAGTGAATAGTGAACAGTGAATAGTGATTAGTGATACCCCTGTTAAAGTGACTTTTTGTAATAATCGAGCGAGGATGATAGCCTAATTCACTACCGATATAACTAGTCTAGAAAACCCTGATTAATCTATCCTGGGAAAACTAAGCGATATCCACATCGATACCCACTATTTAAACCCTTTGGAGGGGGTTTGGGGGAGGTACACCTCTCCCAACGGGGGGGTCTGGGGGGAGCGACTGAAATCGCGCTGAGGTCTCCTCAGCGTGCGTTTCAGTCAAGACAGGGCACCCCCCAGATCCGGGTTTTCCTCACTAGCAATCAAACAACCAGCACCCGATCGACTTTGATCGTACAACAAGTTACAAACGCTCACCTTAACAGGGCTAACCTCTACCCTCTACCCTCTTAACTAACTTTAAGCGATCGATTCATTCACAGGAAATCTATCGATCAACTGAATTGCTCGACGAGCATTAGACTGAATTGACTCACTCGCATGGGGTACATAAGGAATCTGCGATAGTAAATCCACCGTGCGCCGCAACATCCGCACAATATCCCCCTCATCCAAATTCGTATTACTACACAACTCCAGCCAAGATACCCCCAACGCCCAGTATTCGACAATCCCGACCATCTCATACTCCATCCAAACAGGAAGTGCAACTAGATACCGACGCTGAACCTGAAATAATTGTCGGCGGGTACCGCGTAATGCACTCAAAGTCATCACCACTTCATCCGCCGGATCGTAATTTGTCCAACTATCCGAACGAGGCGTTTCTGAGACTAGAGCGCAAATCACCGCCGCTAGATGATGAGGATCTAGCGGGTCTAAATAACCAGACATCAAAGCCAAAGCAATCCACAACTCGTTATCACCCCGAATTGCAGCGGCGGCCTCGCCAATTTGGGTGGGAATCACCCCCTGCAAACCATTAACTTGACGTAATACCTCAATCAGATTGAGAAATTCTTGCCAGTGATGGGCTAGTTTAGCTTGGAGTTCTTGCTGGCGTTCCTGAATTTCCTGCTCTAGTACTGCTTGACGGCGATAACGTTTGAGCAGGACTGGCGGATTACCCCATTTCCAGACGGGATGATTTTCTAATTTTGCGGTCAGTGCTGCCACCACTTGCACCTGGGCGGTTAACTCGGCTGTTTGGGGGGATTCGGCATCAGGGATGCTGCGGGCAATCTCGCTGGTAAAGTCTCGCCCTTTGCGAATTTGTCCCGGCTTGAGCGGCATATCTTCTGGGGGTAGCAATGAAACTACGGGGGGTACGCGCTGTCTACCAGTATACTCCGACCAATGTTTGTGAACGGCAACAACATCCTGATGATTGATTACATACCAACGGTTATCTTGACCCAAACAAACTAATGCCGGAGAATGTCCCGAACCGGCAATTTTCGAGACTAACACAGCGGCAATCGGTGTGGCGACGGGGACATGTTTCCCTTTGAGGCTGAGAATCGTACCGGGAATTGCTTGGGGCAATTGCTTGCTCACCTGTCCGGCTTGAACTTGTTCGAGATAGAGTTGGAGATTTTTCAGTTTATCTCGATCCAATTTGAGTTGGGAATGGGTAGTTTCATAGTCGGCTAGTACCTCACCATCGATATGACTCATGGACTCTTGGAGCGTCTGCAACTCCTTTTTGATATCATTGATGCCCTGTTGTTGGGGTTGGAGGTGGAGCGATGCGGTAAACTGTCCAAAACTGCGCTCGACTAGTTCCCGCGCTTCTTCGAGATTGTGGGTTTGGAGGAGATTTAACACCATGCCATAGGTAGGTGTAAATTGGCTGACGAGGGCATCGGGTGCCGAAGTTGCCAGATAGCTAGCCTCCTTCGCCCCTTCAAATCTGGTCTGAACGGTGACAACGTAACCCACTACATCCTTACCCCTTCGTCCGGCGCGTCCGGCCATTTGGAGAAATTCGGAAGCCGTGAGCAGCCGATGTCCTTGATCTGTACGTTTGGAGAGACTGGAAATCACCGTAGTGCGGGCAGGCATATTAATCCCCGCTGCGAGGGTTTCCGTGGCGAAGACAACTTTAATTAAGCCTTGGGTGAATAATTCCTCAACTAACACTTTCCAGGCGGGTAGAATCCCCGCATGGTGGGCAGCAATTCCTCGATACAGTGGCTCGACTTGCCCCGCACGAGCGGCTTCGGGATTTTCGGCCAGAAATCGATCGATCCGACTTTTTAAGCGGTTGGATTCGTCCTCATTCACCAATCTGAGGTTAGCCATTTCAGTAACAGCTTTATCACAGCCCCGCCGACTGAAGATAAAGAAAATGGCTGGTAACATATCGCGTTCGGCGAGTTGAGTGACTACAAACCCATTCGTTGGGACATCCTCACTTTTGCGACTACTTGGGGGACGATTTGATTTGAGTTTGGGATTGAGCTTGGCTTTGTTGGGGTCGAGTAACGGGACAATCCCCTTGGGATTGATAAAGTGAATCTCCAGGGGGACGGGGCGAAAGTCTGAATAGATGAGTTCGGTAGCACCGTGAACGGCACTAATCCAGTCAGTTAATTGCTGACTATTGGCAACGGTGGCGGAGAGGGCGACGAGTTGAATGTGCGGCGGACAGTAAATAATCGATTCTTCCCAGACGGTGCCCCGCTGCTTATCATTCATATAGTGGCATTCGTCGAGGACGACTGCTTCCACGCCAACCATCGAAGTCCCAACTTCGCCGATGCGAGTGCCGTAGAGCATATTACGGAAGATTTCCGTGGTCATCACCACGATGGGGGCATCCCGATTGATGGAGATGTCACCTGTGAGTAAGCCGACGCGATCCTCACCAAATTCGGCGCGAAAGTCCCGATATTTTTGATTGGATAATGCCTTGAGTGGGGTAGTGTAAAATACTCTTCCCTGGTGTCGCAGGGCGCGATGGATGGCATATTCGCCAATCAGGGTTTTACCAGAACCAGTCGGGGCACAAACTACCACAGACTTACCTTGATTGAGTGCATCTACCGCCTGAAGTTGAAATCGATCGAGTGCAAAGGGGAAAATCTCTATTAGTTGGTCGGCAGAAATGTCAGAGGTAGTCATGGCGTTAAACTGATGCGGCGGTGACGCAAGGCTGAATTAGATCGATCGCTGGTGGGTCTTAATACCCTTAGTATATTCTGAATTCTTGCTGTGCTGCGATCGCCTCGATCGAACGTCAAGTTTTTGGGGAAATGATCGTCGATGGGTGAATTCCCCACATTCAAATTTTGGTGATGTGGCTCAAAATAATATCCAGCTTACTATTCATCTCTGTAATGCCCGCACGACTTCGGCTGTGTATCGCCAATACCACTGACCTACTGTCCTTGCATTTTGAAGACTACGCCGAATGTGCGTAACAAAACTTGGAAATCTAACCAGAGTGATTGATGTTGGAGATAGTAGAGGTCATAACTATGTTTGATCCGCGCATCTTCGACTGTACTACCATAACCATAATTTACTTGTGCCCAACCTGTTACACCAGGTTTAACTTCCAATCGATCGCAGTAGCCAGGAATTTGTTGTTCTAATTTTTCGATAAATTGTTGACGTTCGGGGCGAGGACCAACCATGCTCATTTCGCCGTTCAAGACGTTAATTACTTGGGGTAATTCATCGAGGCGAGTTTTGCGGATGAATTTACCAACTTTAGTAATTCGTGCATCACCTTTAACTGCCCATTGAGCTTGACCATTCCGTTCGGCATCCTGCACCATCGATCGCAATTTATAAATCGTAAATTTAGCTCCAGCTAAACCGATTCGTTCCTGCTTATAGAAAATTGGGCCAGGACTATCAAGTTTAATCGCGATCGCGACAAACGGAAAAATAACTAAAAAGATTGCTGCAATAATCAATCCACAAATGATATCTAATGCTCTTTTGCCAATTTGATTTAATTGCTCAACTTGTTGTTGATTAGTTACTTTTGGCAAGCTGTTAGAGTAGAACATAATTGATTCAGGGGGTTGTATTTTAGAAGGATTAAATGCCTCGAATAAACACAATCTAACATCGACTTTTCTCCATCTCTATCGTCATAATGACCGATAGATACTCAGCTATTTACACTAAGATTGAGTAATGCTATTTCTTATCAAAAAAAGACTGAAGATTGGATCGATCTGTTGCTAATGCCAATGTTATTAGTCACTCTTTTAAAGCGATCTCGATCACAAAAAAACCGACCTCCAAAAGAAGTCGGTTATACATCCCAATTTTTAAGTTTTTAGCTCCAAATTATTGCCCTTGCATTTTGAACACTACGCCAAAAGTGCGTAACAGGATTTGGAAATCTAACCACGGCGACCAATGCTTGAGATAGTAGAGATCGTACTGAAGTTTGATTAGCGCATCTTCCACAGTGCTGCCATAACCATAATTCACCTGTGCCCAACCAGTTAAACCTGGTTTAGCCGCCAATCTAGTCCGATAGAAGGGAATTTGTTGCTGTAACTCATCGATAAATTGTTGACGTTCGGGACGAGGCCCGACCATACTCATTTCACCTCGGAGTACATTAATCACTTGAGGTAACTCATCCAGCCGAGTTTTGCGGATAAATTGACCAACTTTCGTAATCCGTGCATCACCTTTGACCGCCCATTGAGCTTGACCATTTCGTTCGGCATTTTGCACCATCGAGCGAAACTTACAAACCGTAAATTTAGCCCCATATAGTCCAACTCGTTCCTGTTTATAGAAAATCGGTCCCGGACTATCGAGTTTAATCGCGATCGCTACAAAAGGTAAAACAATCGCAAAGATCGCTCCAATGATTAGCCCACAAGCGAGATCTAATAGTCTTTTACCCAGCCGATTGAGACTATCAAAGGGATGTTTAGTCAAGGGAAGAGCCGAGTACCACTGACTCCCGATGTGTTCGACAGCGATTTTACCCGTCAACTTTTCATAAAGAACGGGCATCGGCGTAACGGAAATGCCGCGCTCGTGACAATTCGTCAGCAGTTGGAGTAAATCATCATCGATAGGTTTACTGACAGCGAGAACAATTTCATCGACAGTGCGGAGATCGAGCGTCGGCATCAGACTACCTCGATCGCCTAAAATTGGCACATCGTGGCGAAATTTACCAACTAGTCGATCGTCATCGTCAATAAACCCAATCACTTGGTAGTGAGGATGCTGGCGAAAAGCCTCGGCTAAAATAGTCCCAGTCACTCCAGCCCCGAAAATCAACACTCGCTGACTAGCATGTCCAACACCGAGGAAAATTGAGTAAATCGATCGCCAAATAGAGAGCAAGATAGTTGTAATCGTAACTTCTAGTACGGGCACAAACTGAAATAAGGAAGTCTCCGTGAATGTTGTCGGCGTGCTGATGTAATAGGACAGGAGATAAATCGCGCTAATCAATATGCCCCCGGCACAAATCCGTTGTAAACTACGTCCAATTTGTACAGCAGTGCCTAATTCATATAAGTCACTCACAAACATCCACATCAACCACCCAATCGCCATTAGTCCGATCCAAGGTAACTGATAAACCAGCAAATCCCAACTAAATTCCGATCGTGTGGCTTCAGTCCAGCACCACAAAGACCCCATAATTCCCCCCACAATCAGGGTAAAATCGCCAATTTGCAATAATAATTTGCGCTCGGAGGACTCCAGTGGTGGAGTTAGACCTGGTATGTTGTCAGCGGGATACATAACTTGCTCGGGATGATAATTTTGAGATTGATTAACCGATCGCGGATAATTTAGGCGATGAAAAACATCGTCTTCAGATCGATCTATCGATAATTCAAAGCAGCACAATCTGTCAGTAATGAATTACTAAAATTTGTAATTCATCAGCTTACTTCTGAGAATTATTTGTCTAGTTGAGATACCCTGATTAAAAACTCGATTAATCTTGATCCCAAAGATCTCACTAACTTATTAGAGTATTAGTGAAATTGTGGGCGCGGCAATTTACGGCGATTATCACTACAGCCTTTGCGCTGTTTGACCTAGATCGCATTCAATTACTCAGAAAGATTTGGTAGAAGCTAATTTCGATGACCTGAATACGCTTAGTCTAACATTGACATTTTGCCAATCCCCTCATCACAATGACCGATAGACTCTCAGCTATTTGAATGAATCAGATTATTAAACTGTCAACTATTTTAATAATTGATTTATCCGACTTCCTATTGACCTTAAAATGTCTAAGAATTAGTGAACATCGATCCAATTACAAGTCCAAAAATCACACAATTACAGCGATCTCGATCGCATAGCGTCCCCCTAGAAAACACTCCAATGGCTCAGTCAATATCTTCTCTAACTTTTTGCTGCCAAAAGTAGAGTTGATTTGGATCAATAGCAATATTTAATAACTATTTCGGTCAAATTTCAGCCATTTAACTTAGATTTTTTGGATCGGATCAATCAACTCAAACAAACAAATCCCCATCTTCCATTTTTTCGCATCAGCCAGAAGCCGTGTGGAGGAAGATAGGGACGAGAAATTAGTAAAAGATACTTGTTTTAATTCAAAGCGAAAGTTGGGCTATACACCTGAAGTTAGCGGACATTTGCCGTTTCGACAACTTTGTCAATCAGCCCATAAGCCATCGCTTCCGCCGCTGACATAAAATTATCTCGATCGGTGTCTTTTTCAATCTGCTCTAGAGTTTGCCCAGAACGTTCTGCCATCAATTGATTGAGCAAAGTACGTGTCTCTAAGATGTGTTTGGCTTCGATCTGAATATCTGATGCCTGCATCCGTCCGGTGCCACCCAACGGCTGGTGGATCATGATCCGCGCGTGAGGCAGTGCTAACCGCTTGCCGGGACTGCCCGCAGCCAGTAAAAAGGCACCCATCGAAGCTGCCAAACCAACGCAGATGGTGATCACTTCCGACTTGATGTGCTGCATCGTGTCATAGATTGCCATCCCCGCAGTGATTTCACCACCGGGTGAATTGATATATAGATAGATTGGTTTACTGGAGTCTTCGGAGTCTAGATAGAGTAAATAGGCAACGATCGCATTAGCCATCCCAGCATCAACTTCTTCAAACATGAAGATAATCCGCTCGCGGAATAATCGATCGTAGATATTGATATATCTTTCGGAGGAAGTACCAGGTAAACGATAAGGAACACTAGGAACGCCGATGGACATAGGGGGTAGGGGGTAGGGGGACGGGGGACGGGGGGAGCTAAATTAGAGATCTTTTGCACTCTCCAGGACTCGATCGATCAAGCCGTATGCTTGGGCTTCTGCCGCCGTCATGTAGAACATTCGCTCACTATCTGCGAGGATTTTTGCTGGAGATTGGCCGGTAGTTTCAGCAAATACATCAGCGATCGTACCTTTCTTTGCCAATATTTCAGCCGCATTGATCACTATATCCGAGGCTTGTCCGCGACTACCCGCACGCGCAGGCATTAAGCCGATGGTAGCATGGGGTAAACTTGCCCGTTTACCTGCGGTACCCGCAGACAGGAGCAGTGAAGCAACACCCATTGCTTGACCTAGACAAATCGTATAGATCTCTGATTTGAGGTGTTTGATAGTATCATAGATTGCCAGTCCGGCCATCACCGACATCATCCCAATATCAGCACCGCCCATTCCGGCGACAACAGGATCGCCTAATGAGTTGATATATAGATAAATCGGCTTGGTGTTATCAACTGACTCCAGATACAACAGGGAAGCAATCATACTATTTGCCAGTCCATCAGTAATCGGCTGATTGAGGAAGATAATTCGTTCCTGACTCATCCGGGTGTAGATGTTGATCCACTGCCAATTAGGAGTCCCTGGTAGGTTGTAAGGTACTTTTAAAATCCGATCGACAGACATGAGGTTAGGGGTTAGGGGTTAGGGAGCTTCTAAACTAGGGCTGGAATGGCCGCGGGTAGATCTTTTGCGCTGTTGAGAACAATATCAATCAAGCCATATTCCTTGGCTTCTGCGGGAGTCATGTACAACATCCGATCGGTATCTTTGGCGATTTTTTCAGCAGGTTGTCCAGTACTGTGGGCAAAGATATCCAAAATCGCGGCTTTATTATCGAGGACTTCCTTCGCGCGAATTTGAATATCGCTAGCTTGTCCTTGGGCACCACTCCGGGGCTGATTGAGGACAATTGTGGCATGGGGTAAACTTGCCCGACAGCCTTTCGTCCCTGCGGCTAAAATCATGGCAGCGGTACCCATTGCTTGCCCGATACAAATTGTGTGGACGGGTGGCTTAATATAGCCGAGGGTATCACAAATCGCGAAGGCTTCGGTTTCAAAACCGATCGAGTCGCCAGTATACCAAGATGTGCCAGTGGAGTTGATATAGAAGTAAATTGGTTTTTCGGGATTGTCAAATTGCAAGTAGAGCAATTGGGCAATTAACAATTTGGTGGGATCGTAGCCCATTTGCCGTTTATAGTCATCGGACGATACTAAGGGTCCCCCCATATATACGATCCGCTCTTTCAATAGCAGGGAAGGTAAATCTGGTGGCGATTCTCTGTAGTAGCTATCGCCGCCGTAATATTGGGACTGAACCATATCGTTATTCCACTAGATCGCATTATATGGATCTATGTTAACTTGTTGGCGGTTTTTGGTGGTTGGGTTGATAACCGATTATTTCTCACTGGGGAGGTTGAGAGAGTCTCTATATATGGCAAATTAACCCAGATTGGTAAAAGTCCACTGACAGCATACAATCGATCGATGGTATTGCTGCTGACAGGTCTCACCAGAAAGATGGGGAAAGGCAAAATATGGGATTTGAATTGTTCCGGTACAAAAAATTATGTCAGAAGCAAGTACGTTGGTTTAGTCTTTTGATTGGGTTAGGAATAGCTTGCTGGATGAGTTTGAATGGAGGCGATTTGGTCGCACAGCAACTGCCGATTCAGCCAAATGAGGCGGGCATTATTGCGATTAAATTTAATCCTGATTCACTATTGAGTACCACAGATCCACTGAAATTGATGCCGACTGGCAAAGAACCGCTTAAAATATCTATCGGGTTGCATTTCAGTAATCTGGCAGATATTAATCAAGTCTCTGAAACCTTTGATGCGGCAGGATATTTGATGTATAGCTGGCGCGATCCCCGATTGGCTTATCAACCACAGCCAAAGGAAACTAGTCGAGCCTCCAATTTAGATAAGATCTGGCATCCAGCGATCGAAATGGTCAATTTTAAATCTTCAACAAATTCGGATGTTTCTGTAGATATTTTGCCCGATGGCACAGTTCAGGTGCAAGAGCGATTTTCTAAAACCCTTTCTTCAGGGTTTACCTTGCACAAATTTCCATTCGATCGACAGTCGCTGCAAGTTGTATTAGAATCGCTCAAATATGGGCAGTCAGATTTGGCATTAGTCGCCGATCCTCACAAGATTTCGATTGGGACAGATAGCTTTGTTTCTCTATCAGAATGGAAGATCGGCAAGGTGATTGGTCTGACTGGTAAGTCATTCTTCCCACCAGAGCAAAAATACTACTCACGAGTGACCATCCAAATTGATGTAACGCGCAATTATGGATTTTACGTGCTCAAGGTCATGATACCCTTGCTATTCATTACAGTGGCATCTTGGTCGGTATTTTGGATCGATCCGCAGGAATTTTCTACTCAAATTGGGATTGCTTTTACAAATCTATTGACAGTAGTTGCCTTGTTATTAGTGATTAATGATACATTGCCCCGCGTTGGCTATTTGACACTAATGGATGGGTTTACCATGATTTGTTTTATGACAATTTTAGTTGCCATTCTGGTACTGATTATTGCCCATCGATCGACAACAAAAGAAAATTTTCATCGAGCATATAAAGTTCAAAAGATAGCTCGATCTATCGTACCGACAGGTTTTGCATTATTAAATTTCATTTTGTTTGCTAGTATTAATTTGAAATAGAGTAGGACAGGCAACAGGCAGTTGATTTTTTGGCTGGAAACCTAACTGTTTAGGTATCGATCGAACCAGCTTATTCGCTAGAATAGATTAGGCACTCACGATCGATTGAGTGCTAGTTGCGGAGGTAATCAAATGTCTAATCTAACTAGTCGAGTAAACCCAGTTGTTCGATCGACTATTCACACATATACATGGAACTGGCAAGAACAACCCCTAACTATCACTTATGAAACGGTAGGTAGTGGGCAACCGATCCTGTTATTGCCTGCCTTTAGTACCGTTTCTAGTCGGACGGAGATGTCTGGTTTATCAGCACATTTGCACCCACAGTTTCAAGTTACTAGCCTGGATTTTCCTGGCTTTGGTGACTCGGATCGACCACGGGTAGATTATTCACCCGCACTCTATCGCCAGTTCCTCGCGGACTTCTGGCGGGATATTTATGGCGTTCCCATTACAATTATTGCCGCTGGACATGCGGCTGGCTATGCACTCGATCTCGCGGCAGGAGTGCCAAATAGTGTGGCGAAACTGATTCTCGTCGCCCCCACCTGGCGTGGTCCATTACCGACGATGGCAGGTGGGCAAAAATCTTGGCTAAAATCAGTCCGGGAGCTAATTCGCACCCCGATCGTCGGTCAATTTTTGTACCAACTTAATACTACGCCGAGTTTTCTGAAATTTATGTATCGGCGACATGTTTATACCGATCCCCAGAGTCTAACTGCTGATTTACTCACTCAGAAACGCGCATTGACTCAACGAACTGGGGCGAGATATGGTGCAGCAGCCTTTGTGACAGGAGGACTAGATCCCTATCTCGATCGATCTCAGGCAATCGCTCATCTCCAATCTCTGACTATCCCAGTGTTCCTGGCGATCGGTGAAAATAGTCCCCCCAAATCTAAAGCCGAAATGTTTGCCTTAGCAGAAGTAGCTGGTGTCAGTAGTCGTTCTCTCCCCGGTACATTAGGCTTACACGAAGAATACCCCAGTCAATTGTATACTGTGATTCAGCACTTCCTGTAATCGATCGCTCAGTCACAATGCCGAATAAAATGCCAAATCAGAAATCAAACTCAGCATCTGTAACAGAGCAACAGCGCAGGCGGATTCTAGTTGGGGCAGGAGCGGCAACTCTGGCCGTCGGTGCTGTAGCGATCGGCATGTGGCAGTTATTTCCAGGCAAATCAGGCAAATTAGATCTTAGTAGTGGGCTAAATCTCTTACCCCAAGATACGCTCCTCTCAGCGACGATTTCGACAGATCCAGAGCGGTGGCAGAAATTTCAGGAATTTGGCATCCCCGAAAGTCGCGGCATTATTCAGGCACAAATCACTAAAATTCAAACTGACTTTTTGACTAACTACGGTTACGACTATCAACGGGATATTCAACCTTGGATCGGCAAACAAATTCTATTCGCCTACTTACACAATCCCGCAGCTACTCCAGCTAAATCCAGTCAAGTCAAATTGCCCCAACAGCAGTTGGTGGCGATCTTGCCGATCGCAAACCCAGCAGCCGCCCAACAGGTCTTAGGACAGCACCAAACACCGATCGATGCCAATTTGGTCGAAAGTAGTTATAAAGGAGTCTCGATCAAGGAAACAAAGCGGAAAGCGGGCACGATCGCGATCGCCATCCTGGACAATTTTGTGGCAATTGCGACGGACAAACTGGGTTTACAGCAAATCATCGACACATACCAAGGTGCTAAATCCTTGGTATCGACACCAGGATATACCAAAGCCCTAACTGAAATTGAAATTAACCGCCCTTTCGCCCAAATCTATGTCAATATTCCCGTGGCTACTGCCGTCGCTGCGGCTAATTCGCCCCAAACATTAGCTCCCGAACAATTAGCTCAAGCCCAAGTGCAACAGGGAATTGCCGTAAATGCCAGCCTGGAATCAGAGGGGATTGCCTGGAAAGGCATTTCCTGGCTCAAACCCACTACAAAACAAAAGCTACTCGTAGAAAACCAAGGTGAAAATTTAGCCGAGCGACTCCCCGCCAATACCCTCGTCATGCTGTCGGGGGGGAATTTACCTAGATTGTGGCTCGACTATGTTCGCAGTGCTGAGTCCAATCCCATCACTCCAATCAAACCGCCCGATCTGGTCAAAAATCTAGGCGATTTGACTGGGTTAGATCTACAAGCGGATCTGCTCAACTGGAGTAAAGGTCCCTTTGGGATGGCGATAATTCCCAAAACCGTAAGCACAGAAGCTAGTGATGAGAATCCGATCGATACGGAATTGGGAGCCGGATTGGTGCTGATACACCATGCAAAAGATCGTCCTGCGGCGGAGAAAGCCTTTGCCAAGCTAGATCGGACGATGAATCAGAAACAAGCTTTCACCGTTAAACCAGGCAAGCTCGCTGGTAAAGATGTGACTAATTGGTCTTCCCCACTGGGTGGTACTGCCGCGACTCATGGCTGGTTGGATAATAATCTGGCTTTTCTGAGCCTGGGGGCACCTGTTGCGAGTAGTTTTGTACCTGCCCCCGCTCAACGGTTGGCAAACAATCCACTATTCCAACAAAGTACTCGATCGAGTTTAAAAGCTCATAATGGTCAATTTTTCATCGATCTCGATCGCACCATTAATGCTGGCAACCTCCCATTACCCTACGTCTCACCAGAAGTTGCCGCCCTATTCAAAGCAATGCGCAGTTTAGGTGTCACCAGTGCCATCCTTGATGAGACAAGCAATCGCTTCGATATGTTTGTCACGCTCCAAAAAGTACCTGGTATCGCGAAACTGCCCACCGCACCAAAAAAAGTCCTTAAGCCATCACCAACTCCCAGTAAATCACCTAGTCCTCAGTAGCGGATCGAGAATTGCGATCTCTATAGAACCCACATTCCGCAGGTACAGGATAGAGATTGGTAATTTTAAACCCTTACACCATAACTTGGGATAAAACTTGGCGGTACAGAAATAAAATTGCGTTGAGAAGCTCTGATTTTGGGTAGTGGCGGTGACGTTGCCTTCGACTGCGAGATGAGTTAAAAATTCCTCTATTTCTTCGACTCCCATATCTTTGGAATGACGCTTGTTATAAAACAAAATGTATCAAACAATCCACTGCAGGTATGTTTGTTCTGTTCGGTAGGAGTAATGCTTGAGGCGGATTGCATCTCTAACTTAGTCTACGAGCTTCTTGGGCGGATTTTACATAATGTTACAACATATTGAAAAATTCAGCAGATCGACCTTAAATAGGGTGATACGCAGAAACATTCGGCTTTTATATGGGGAATATGCTGAATTTTTCAGTCTATCTACCCGAATTTGGGTGGATAAGTGGAAACTTTCCGCATAATAATAGTTAGATCTAGATTTTTCGATAAATTCGGATTGCTTAGACCAGTCAGAATAAAATATTATCTTTTATGGCCACGGGCTACAACCACAAAACGTTTGATGAACTTTATAGAAAAGTAGATATAGTTGCTAGAATTCGCTACGATACAGCCCGCCGATTAAAAACCCATCAACAGCTATCACAGTGGGTTATATCTTTTTTGTCTTTTCTGCTTATCCTAGTTCCCCTCTCGCAAGCACTTGATATACCACTTAAACATAGCGAAAATTTTTTTAATGCAGTTGGAGTTTCTCTTGCAATTCTTGTTCTTGTATATTCTCTATTAATAGGAATAGAAAATTATGGTGGTCGATCTGACAAAATGCAAAATTGCGGGACAGAACTTAGTTATCTTGCGCGAGAGATATATCCATACCGTGAATTGCCACATGAAGGAGAAGTGTATAAATCTTTTTCAAGACAATATCAAATCATACTGGAAAAGTATGAAAATCATGACTTAATTGACTATAAACAATTTACATTGGGAAAAAACTGGAAGCAGAATTATGAAAATTTCCCTCATTATGCTCTAGCTTGGTTAACTATAAATCTTCAATATTACTTGGGCTTTTGGCACTATGTATTAGTGACTTTGAGTACAATTTTGATGATTGTCTATCTTTATTTACCTGCTAGATTCTAGTTTTGGAGGCAGTAATGTAAAGTCTAACAAGCGCATGCACGCGGAACGGAAGTTTATACTATCGGTTACTTCGCAAAGTGCAAGTCCGTCCGCTGATGCAGATGACGTTGGAGTTGGTAATGTTTGGATAAATTGGATAATCTCCGCTGTGGCATCGGCACCGGAAAATCGATCGCCTGTAGCTATTTGATGTTGGCACAATCAGCTTCACTCTGCGCCAACATCAACATTTTTGTCCCACCAATATCCACACCAACGCGCATTTCCCGATCCCTCATCACCAATCTCTGGCTGCCTTCATTTCCTTATATTTAATCGTCTGATCCACTCGTGGTAAAACACTCGCCGCCGATTCGCGCACGTATTCATCGAAAGCGGTATTTTCGATCGCTGCTTGGAGGATCGCTTCCGCTCGGCGATCTCCGAGAGAAGCCAAGGCATTTACCAGAGATACTTGTAAAGCGATATTTTCCGTGGTGTGTAAAGCTTCGACCATGATCTCAAAGGCAGGCGAACCCATTTCACCCAAAGCCATCACCGCCGCAATATGTACCACCGGATTTTCATCATTCATAGCAGCTTTTAACCCCTGCACTCCTTCCTCTGGAAACGGCACATCAGGGTAGTTGATAATTACCTGCGCCAGAGCTTTTGCGGCACTACCGCGCACAGTGACATTATCGCTATTTAATAATGCTGTGACTAAAGATGGCACAGTATCAACACCGATCGCGCCCAATGTTTTGACCGCAGCCCGCCGATAAGTTGTATCATCTTCGTCAAGGATGCTCATCAGTCGGGGAATGGTTGTCTCATCGCGATTCTCAACGATCTCGAACATTGCTCGATCGCGTAAATTAGGATTAGGATGTTTGAGTTGGGCGAATAATGCTTCCATGAGGGGTTAAAGGTTAGGGGTTAGAATCGTAGGGGTGCCCCTGGTGGGCACCCTAAAATCTGCGAGATTAATAGTGTCTACATATTGCTGTAACGTTTAATTGGGCTATTCGATCTAGCTCGAATTAACCAGTCAGAATCCTTAGCGGCAATTTCTCGTCCACTAGCATCGCCGAGTTGATCCAGTGCCATCAGTACTGCGTATTTCAGATCCCATATTCTAGATTCTAAGCTAGCTTTGAGCAGGGGAACTGCCCGCAGATCACCCAATTCACCCAAGGCTAGCGCGGCGGCGGCGCGAGATTTTTGGAACTGGGGTTCGGGGTTATTTAAGGCTTCCACTAACAAATCATAACCGGGCGTATATTTGAGCCAGCCGATTAGTTTCATTACATGATAATGGGCACCATAGTCATTGTAGGCTTCCTCTTGATAAGTCGAGAACAAAGCCGCAGGTGCAACACTGGCAAAATGATCGAGGATGGTTTGGGTGGCTAAATAACACAAGCCAAAATCAGTTTCATACAACTGACGAATCGCGAAACTCAATTCTGGTAGTTTGTCATATTCGTGAATTAATTCTAAATCTTGGGGATGGTCAAATAGTGTTTGTTCCAGACTGGGTTGAACTTCGGCAAACGTGAGATCGCCCCATTCGTTGCCTAGATCTGCTAGTTGACGAATTGCCCGGAGTCGAAAGACGATCGAGACTGGACATTTGGCGATCGATGGAATTGCTGGATAATAACTCGCATCGATTAAATCTTGAATACAAGCCCGTCTAGCATTTCGATTGGGGTGGAACAACAAGGCAATCACCCGATCCATCGATGTATAATCGCCCGTGAATCTACAAATCGTCGAGATCGCCGCACTAGCAGTTGCTTCATCTGCTGACTCAGCGAACGGGCGAATTCGATCGAGTGCGGCTCGATAATTTAGCTTAGTCAGAGTATGGATAATCACGCGATGATTCTGCCCTGGCTGCTCCAAGAGTCCAGCTATTTCTGCTAAAATACCTGAATCGTCGGTACCAATCTCGCCAATCGCCCACACCGCATTTTCGACGGTATAACAGTCTGACTCCGCCAAACAAGTCCGAATTGCGGGTAATGCCTGTTTAGCCTGGAGTTTCCCCAATGTTTCGACCGATTTGCGGCGGACGATCCGATTATCTAGTTCGGGATCGCGATTATCGATCGCTCTGATCAAGGCACTAATTGATGCTTCGGTGGGAAAATTGATCAGATGGGAAGCTGCCACATAACGAGATTCGTCCTCAGCCAGTTTATCGAGTGGTGTGTCTAGCAGTTCGATCGCTTCGGCTTCTGTCAGATTAAAGATATTAAAAAAACGTTTATTAGCCATAATTATTTATTGTATTTCAGTATGGTGGTAATAATCTACGGAAACCATGCATTAATACAACTAATAGAAAAAATATATTTCGGGGTAACAACATCAAAATTGGTGGTTGAATCGATCGATCTGCACTACCTGTTTGGGTGGTAGATTCAAGCTGTATTGATAGACGTTCCATCCACTTAATCGATCGAGCGGGTTCCCATAGTTTATCTAACCATTCGATGGGAATCCCTTCTTTGCCAATTGCGGCACCAACTATCCCTCCCACCATCGCAGCCACCGAGTCGGTATCACCACCACATTCAATGGTTGTGACGATCGCCGAGCGAAAGTCATTTTGATTGCTCAACCAGGCATGAATAGCGACGGGTACGGAGTGATAAACGTAGCCGGAGACACCATCTACAAGACCTAGACTTGTGGCAAATTGTTGGGTGGATTCCCTTTTGTGGACACTATCTACAGATTGACTAATTAGTTCGAGAAATTCATTGGCTTCGTTACCCAAACAAGATTTTAATTGGAGTAGAAAATCATCTCCTGACACTGTAACAGATTGGCAAGCATTTTGAGCGGCTAAAGCGATCGCCAAAGCACCATATTCAGCCTTGCGATCGGTATGGGTAATTCGTGAAGCAACGCGCACAAATTGCCTGAGTTGGTAAGTATCTTCGATCGCGACTCCTAAAATTGCGGCACGCATTGCCGGACCATTACCCGCAGAAAAAACGCCACTTCGATCGGGGCTAAATCCTAGCCATAAGCGCACGATCGCCCGCAAAGTGGCAAATCCCACTCCGGCTGGCAAACCGAGTAGCCAGAAACGCAATCGCCAAGCTAATTGAGACTGGAACTTAGATATATTGCCACCCGCACCAATCAGTGACTGTGCGACAATACAGGTATGTTCGGTATCGTCGGACAACATGCCAAAGCCAAATAGCAAGCGATGTCGATCTGGAACTCCCAGTATTTTAGCCGCACGACGAGGCGATAATCCTTCGTATGGAAGTCCGATTGCATCCCCAATCGCAGTACCTAAAATCGATCCAGCGAATTTAGAATTACCCATCCTGAGTATTTTAATACAGCCCGTCTTGATGTCCACAGATCGCAAAGAAGGCTCTCGATCGATCGCTCAACCACCAGGCAAAGCAACAGACCGAAAGCCCCCTCACACTCAAGTAACCGAAACTACTGAGTCAACCCATTTCTTAGGAAAGGGAGTTGATGGTGTAGTCAAGGAGAGCATTGTACTCAGCCAAAGCTTGAGCAGACATGTCACGAGGAGTACAACCACGGTTGCGGGCAAAGCGCAGCGCTTCAACGTAAGGCGCAGTAGGTAAGTCCAAAGCGCGGTAAACTTCACGACCACCAGCAATCCCCCACTCATCCAAAGGACCAGTACCACCAACAATCAGGCAGTAGTTGATCAGACGCAGGTAGTGTTTGATGTCGCGC
>JBGSPI010000036.1:0-37370 GCA_041738715.1 Chamaesiphon sp. | reverse complement strand
AGTTGCTTATCTGGGTGGTTATCTCGAACATCGACGTAAGACTCCGATTGGCATCCAAGTTCTCTGGCGTGGTTGGCTAAAATTACATGATCTTTGCCAAGGCTGGCAGCTTGCTAGAGGCACTTAACGTGAAAAGTCAGGCCGCAATAGTAGCAGAATCAATCCCTGGATTTAGTTTTGAGAAGCTATGGTTCAGGGGTTTAAGGCTGATTTAAGCGGCACTAACGGCATGACTGGCAATTTCCCGCAGGTGAATGATATCCTGACGCGGATCGACTAGGGCAACTTGGACGTGGAATCGTTCACCTAATTCGACCCACCGATTGAAGCGCATCGCTAACTCAATCCCCAATTCCTCAATCAGAATTAGTGCCAAACTCTCATCTTCCCTCAACCACCGCAGAAAGAGAGCTTCCCACTCGCGATCGCCAGATCGATTGAGGTATTCTAGTGTCCAGTAACGATTGGTTTGGCGTTCGACCATCGACGCTTCATAGATATTTGTCCCCAGGGAGAGCATGATTTCCTGCAACCGTTCGACGGTAAAGGGTAAAGCATCACCCCGCAGATGTGCTTTGATTTGAAAGTGGGAGAGCAGATCGGTATACCGCCGAATCGGGGATGTGACCTGTGAATAGGTGTTTAAACCCAATCCAGCGTGTCTGGATGGTGTTGTCCCCATTTCACTCTTGGGCATACACCGCCGCAGCGCACAGGAGCGAGCAGGCCCCACTGGGATGAGAATTAATTCTTCTTCGGGTGGGAGTTCGGGTTGGGGTTGACCGCGATAGGGGAGGGGGAGTGAATGATCTTGACCGTATCTCGCGGCAACTTCGCCCGCTAAAATCATCATTTCGGCGACTAGTTGGCGAGCGCGATTATCTTCGATCAGATCGATCGAGACTCGATCGCCGCTGACTTTAATCGTGGATTCGGGCATGTTGATATTGATCGAACCCTGAGATTGTCGCCACTGATGGCGAAGTTTAGATGCTTTGGCGATCGATTCAATCTCGGTTTCGCCTGGAATCCCCAGTTGGAGCATTTCCTCGACATCTTCATAGGTGAGGCGGTAGGTCGGCTCGATCGTGCTGGGAGTAATCTCATATTCGGCCACCGCACCAGTTGGATCCAAAATTACCCCAAAACTCAAGGCACAGCAAAGTTGTCCCTGGCGGAGGCTCATTGGCCCTGTGGCGAGTTCGGGCGGAAACATCGGAATCATCCCGGTGGGGAGATAAATTGTCACGGATCTTTTCCGTGCTTCTAGATCGAATTCATCTCCAGGCGATAATAGTCGGGTCGGATCGGCAATATGGATCCACAACTTTTGTCGTCCATCAGGCAATACTTCAATACTCAAACCATCATCAATCTCTTGGGTACTTTCATCATCGATCGTGTAAACCTTGAGATGGGTCAAATCTACCCGCTGCGGATCGGGATCGACAGGTGGATTGGTCAATAGTTCATGCGCCACAGTTTGCATCTTATGTGAGAAGTGAACGGGAGTCTGGGAGCGGCGCAGATAGATATTTTCATGCTCTTCCCACCAACCCAATTCCACAAGCAGCGCGAATACTGCTTGGGGAGTTTGCGATCGACCGATCGCACTCAGATATTCTCCCAGTTTTTGGGGTGGTAATTCGGGATTGAGAACATAGCGTTCGAGGACTTCTAGCCGCTGCTTATCTGTATCTTCCCATTCGACTGGCGTACCTGCCAATTGTTGCCGCACGCGGTTGATAAATCCCTGTTGTTCCCGTTCTTTTTGTTCTTTGACGGTGGCTTGATGTTGGAGTTCCGCAACTTGGGCACGACTACGGGGTTCGTATTTGTCTTCTTTTTTGTTCTTGAAATAAATTTTATCCGCCGACAGCAGAACATGTGCCGCGTAGCATAAGGCGGGGGTGCGATCGGAATATAATAGCTCAGCTAGGATTGGCGGATCGACAGTTTCCCCGTCTTCGACTAACATTTCCCAGGCTACTTCGAGACTCTCTGGGTCAATATTGGGTTCGACTTCAGCGGTAAATTTATTAATTTCGGCAGGCTGTTTACAGGTAATCCCCTGGACTTCGTAGGTAATATCGCGGGGATGGAGTGTATGAGATTGGCTGCGGGCATCGATCGCAATCCAGTGCTTTTTCCCTTCTGGACGATCGGCAACGGCGAGGCGGCGTTCTCCATTGTGCCAAAATTCAACTAGAGTT
Source organism: Chamaesiphon sp. (assembly GCA_041738715.1). Lineage (GTDB taxonomy): Bacteria > Cyanobacteriota > Cyanobacteriia > Cyanobacteriales > Chamaesiphonaceae > Chamaesiphon. The sequence continues at coordinate 35,157 of JBGSPI010000036.1, read as the reverse complement.
CCCTTCTCCACCCCGATCTCTTCCCTTTTGACAGTTATTGGTTATTTATAATGATTTTACAACCAGGAATGTGAAGATATGAAGTTTGCTGAAGACATAATTTAAGCTGCAAGCAACCCTCATTCCTCATCCCTTGATGTCGCTCGATCTAGCCTTCAACATTGATAAATGGCATCAATGCGATTTGACGAGCGCGTTTGATCGAGAGTGTTAGATCCCGTTGTTGTTTGGCGGTCAAACCAGTAATCCGACGAGGTAAAATCTTACCGCGCTCGGTGACAAATTTGCGGAGTAAATCCACGTCTTTGTAGTCGATCGGTTCTCCGGGTTTGATCGGCGACAGCCGTTTACGAAAATAAGCCATGTTGTTAGTAGTTAGTGGTTAGTGAATACTAGTTACTTAATCTCTTTATGTGTCGTGTGCTTGTTGCAGTAGCGACAGAATTTGCTCAACTCTAACCGAGCGGTGGTGTTCCGGCGGTTTTTCATCGTAGTGTAACGGGATACACCAGCAGAGCGTTTAGCAGTATTACTGCGACACTCAGTGCATTCTAAAGTGATGATAATGCGAACGCCCTTTTTGGCTGCCATAATCCTTACAGACCCAACGCGGGAAAAATAAAATAAACACAGTCTATAATTATCTCACGATCGAGCGATAATCCGCAAGTGGTGAATATTCACTAGTCTGGAGTTCAACCTGCAACAATCTTTATTTCGCTAATCGTACTTTCTATTTCCCAACGTTGGTGATACTCAGCAGCTAGTAGTAAAGCTGGAAAGACCATAATATCCATCAAGCTGGTAATCAAACGGTAGGTTTTTTGTTCTAGATCGTCGTCAATTGTGTATTCAATAATTCTGACTCTGATTCTTTGAGCACCTTGTTTTCGAGACTTACCATCTGGATAAATCCAACTTAAATAAGAGCCATCCGCTAGAACTTCATCAACCTCAAATTTTACGTTGGTCGGTAGCCTTCCTAAGTAATGACAAGATTTTTGAAGTCTCGCGTTGACCATTTTATAAGAATCAGGAGTTACGCAGTTGAGGCTGAAATGCTGATTGAGTGTGGAAAGTATGTTTTCCTATCCACTCATGATGTGCAAGGTGTGTCTTGCTATCCATCTTACTTCTATTATAAATAAGATTTCCCAAGTGCGTAACTCCTGAGAATGCAATCCGCGATCCCACATCAACTTACCAAGGTGGGCATCCCAGGGGGTGTTTGGGAACGATAACCCGATTAGTGACAAGTTAAGGCGCAAGTGCAGTTGTAAAGCAGAGTTGAGGGGATGGCTCAAAAAAGAATGAGCCGTTCCTACTCACTCGTTCAGGGAAGAGGTCAATAATCAATTTCTTGAATGGCTTGCGGATGGATTTAACAACACCGAGATCTCTATTTTCGGGAGCAGCAAAATATTTAATCGGGTCAGAAGCTAAACCCTTATGATGAGCGACATAGAAATGATAGAGACCACGATAAATCATCTCTAGAGAAATGCGGTCAAAAGGAAGAGATACCTCATCAGCGACAGCATCACCGAGATCGACTAAAACAGCATAAAATAGCCAAGTCTCCCAGAGTTGCAATTGAATACCATTGAGTGAACCCGTCCAGATATAACTCAAGCCTAACAATCGTTTAACAGTATTAAATGCTTCTTCAATTCGCCACCTCCTGCCATACAAATCGGCAACTACATAGGGAGGTAAAATCAGTGGGTCAAGCACACTAGTCAGGTAAGAATACCAAGTTTTTCCCACTCTGATTTCTACTAATCTCATTGTGATACAGGGGATTGTCTTGGTGCCAGCACCCATTTTGACATTCTAATAATGTTGAACCGTCACTAGCCCAAATTCTCGCAAATTTAGTTTGAGCAAATTGAGAGGATGTCTGAGAACTTCAGCGGTAAATCAACCGTCAGACGAACGGTAGGCTCTTTTGCTGGAGTATTTTGCATTAATCTAGACATTAAACTAGTTGTTGGTTGGGGTGAAAGAGAAGCCGAAGTTTCTTCGACCATCACTGCTTTGACCATCGGTTCGACTCGCTCCTCTACATAGCACCTTTATATGAGTAATTGGAATCCTGACAGTTTTTCAAAAGCCTGGAACTTTGCCACCTTGTATCATCAGGGGCAGACTTATGGTGGTGCCCTGAAGGGTCAAAAAATCCCCTATATCAACCATATTGGTAGTGTGGGGGTCGAGGTCATCTGGGCTTTATCTACTGTCTTGACGCACACAACCTGGAGCAAACCTCCAGATCGATGTGTCGCTGCACCAGAATTAGATGGAGATTTAGCGGTGCAGTGTGCCTTACTCCACGACACGATCGAGGATACCGAAGCCACCTACGATTTAGTAGTGGAAAACTTCGGTCGGGCAGTTGCAGATGGAGTGATGGCACTAACTAAGGATAGTACTCTCTCTTCCAAAGCCGAGCAAATGGCAGACAGTCTCAAGCGAATTCAGCAGCAGCCGCTAGAGATCTGGATGGTCAAAATGGCTGACAGAATTGTTAATTTACAACAGCCTCCTTATTACTGGAAGCCAGAGAAAATTGAGAGTTACCGCCAAGAGGCGATCGCTATTTATGATGCTCTGCACTCAGCGAATCTCCCTCTAGCGAACAGATTGAAAGAGAAAATAGATCTGTATCAATCATTTTTAGCTATGCGCTGAGGTGCAGGCTTCGCCAACAACACCGACGGCTGGTTCATCGACAGCACACCACAGGATTCTAGTGAATTCACCGGAACAGTAGAAAACCTTTCGACAAGTATCGCCAAAGGCGACGCTACGCGAACAGGGCAACGCCTCCAAGCCACACCTAACAGCACAGCCGAAGTAGGATCTTATCCAAAGCGCGACTTCATCGAGATTGTCCTTGCTCGATCGAGATTCTTCTTCGCCTGTCGAATTTCTCTGATAGCTCCAGGTGAAACCTTATTCCGGTGTTCTACGATTTCACTCGTGCTTTTTCCATCAGCATCCGCTCGGTTGCTGCCTTCACAGATGCAGTACCAGGAATGGGGCGCGTCCAGAACCGATGCTCTTTAATTGCATCGATAAAAGCCTTCGTAAATGCCACCATGTCCGCAGGATCGCGGCTGGCAATTACACCTAACTGGTTACTCATTTTGTCATTGACTTGGCTGGAGTCGATCCCCTGGAGATTGGCTTGCATCAACAGATCGACACCTTCACCAGTCGCCGCGATCGGTTTGAAGTGCTTGAAAGCTTCGTGAATGAAGCTCAAGGGGTTGCCGTGGGCGGTGAGAGCCTCAATACTGCGATCGCCACCAGGTACATAGATCGCATCATAGAGTACCGATGCAGTCGTCAAGAAGGTTTGATCGACCTCGATCTTGCCACCCTCGCTATTGACGATCGATCCACCATATAGCGACACGACTTCGGAGTTGATGTGCAGTGCGCTCAGAGATTGCTTGAGCATGGCGATTTGAGCGGCATTCACACCATCTGCGGCGAGAACTACTTTACGACCTTTAGCGGTCTTAGTGGTGTGTTCTTGGCTCAGTGCAGGAGACTTTTGACCATGATTGGGGGTCGCTGGCTCAGTTGGGGCTGGCATTCCCAACCCTTTGGCAACCCGTTTGGCAAGTTCGCCATCGACTTTGTTAAATTGATCGAGCATCCGTTGTTTAACTTCTACTTGGGGCACTTTACCCAGTTCAAAGTGCGCGGCTTCGACGATGCGATCCTGTTCGCCTGTCGAAAGGCTATTCCAAAATAGGGTTGCTTGGCTGAAGTGCTCGCCAAAACTGGGGCTGCGTTCGCGCACTTTGGATCCTTCTACCCGCCCTGGATGGTGGACGAAACCCCCATCAGCCTCAGCAACTGGCGCGGGAAGATTACCACCGAGCGAGTTGGGTGAATAGTTAACGCGGCTGGTTTTGATTTCCATCTGCATCCGCCCGTCTTGGTTATTATTGCTAAACGGACAGACGGGACGGTTAATCGGCAATTGAACGAAGTTGGGGCTACCTAAGCGATGGAGTTGGGTATCGTGGTAGGACATCAACCGCCCTTGGAGTAACGGATCGTCGCTGAAGTCGATGCCCGATACAATATTTGATGGCCGGAAAGCAACTTGCTCGGTTTCGGCAAAAAAGTTATCTGGGTTGCGATTTAGAACCATTTTGCCGATCAGTTGGACTGGGACTAGTTCTTCGGGAATTATTTTAGTCGAGTCCAAAATATCAAAGTCGAATTTCAGTTCGTCTTCTTCTTCAATAATTTGCACACCTAATTCATACTCTAGGTAATCGCCTTTGTCGATCGATTCCCACAACGTCCGACGTTGAAAATCTGGGTCTTTCCCCGCGATCTTTTGAGCTTCATCAAATACATTGGAATGTACTCCCGCTATCGGTTTCCAGTGGTATTTGATAAAGCGAGACTTACCCTCAGCATTTACCCAGCGGAAAGTATGAATGCCAAAACCCTGCATCGTACTGAAATTTCGGGGTAGAGTGCGATCGGACAACAACCACATAATCATGTGCATCGATTCGGGAATTAGCGAAATAAAGTCCCAGAAACTTGGATGTGCGGTAGATGCTTGGGGCATCTCATGATCTGGTTCGGGTTTAATCGAATGAACGAGATCGGGAAACTTAATCGCATCTTGGATAAAGAACACCGGAATATTATTACCGACGATATCGTAGTTACCATCTTCGGTGTAGAATTTCACCGAAAAGCCCCGCACGTCGCGGACAGCATCAGCCGAACCCCGCGAACCACCAACCGTGGAAAACCGCACGAAAACGGGCGTTTTCACGGTCGGGTCTGCCAAGAATTTAGCCTTGGTAAATTTTGCCATCGATGCGTAAGGCTGGAAATAGCCGTGAGCACCTGCTCCACGCGCATGGACAACCCGTTCGGGAATCCGCTCGCGATCGAATGTTGAGAGCTTTTCTTGAAAGTGGAAATCTTCGAGCAGCGTGGGACCGCGTCCGCCTGCTTTGAGCGAATTATCAGTACTATTAATCTTTTGCCCATCATTGGTGGTCATCTGTTCGCCAGCCCCTGTGCGATAGTCATCGAGGCTATGATTTTTGCTCTGTTCGTCAATCGAATTTTGTTCGCTCATGATATTCCTGAAGAGTACTATTTTGGGCTGATGCGATTTACAGTAATGGCGAGGTAAATCCAGATGCCAAATCTTGGTAGTTACCTCGCCATTTCAACATAAGCAATAAAATATTTTTTAAACTCGTTCTTTAGATAGAGATAAATCGAAATCCATCTCTGTCTAAATAATTAAAGGTTACCAATCATCTCAAATAATTAAAGTTTAGTTACAGGTGAATTGATTATTAATTAGATGCAAATCTAAGCCTACAGCAAATTATAATTTGCTGTAGACTCGTCGTTTAGGATTAGATTTACCAGATCAAAAACAGTATATTTAAATTAGTTAGTCCCAGCATCAGGTTTATCAGGTAAGGGTAAACTATCACTTGCAGCGGGGGAAGGTGTCGTAGCGGGGGAAGGTGTCACTACAGGGGAAGGAGTCGCTACAGGGTTAGAACTTTCTTTCCCAGAACTTTCCTTAGGCTGATCTGACTTCGCAGGCGCGGCAGGTGCTACAGGTACCGCAAAGGGTCTAGGTACTTCAATTACTTTCGTTGCACCTGGAACTAGAACAGGCGTGGGGACTTTGACTACTTTCGATGCGCCGCAAGTAGAGCACATGAACAAGACAAGCGAGACAAGACAGTCGGGAATATAGCGTCACTAAACGTCTTAACCGCCCTGGCGACTGCTATAATTCCGCTCGACTCTCCTTTGGAGAGGCTCAGCCAACGACCTAATTCTTTGCAAAAATGGTCTAATGGGAACCATTGTCGGCTCTACTCACCGACGGGGACAACCATTCCAGGCATCGGTGCATCCTCTGGCTCAAAATCGGTCTTTTTGGCACCGCATTGGGGACAAACCCAGTCATCGGGCAATGCTTCAAATGGAATGCCTGCTTCAACTCCTGAATCAGGATCGCCAACGGCTGGATCGTAGACGTGTCCGCACTTTTTACAGATATACGTTTGCATTTTTGACTCCTAAATAAAAGAAAGGATGGAAAGTAGTTTTGAATTGTAAAATTACAGTCCTGTAGCAGGATCGTGAACGCTAGAGCTAGGATCGACTCCCATTCCAGCAACTAGATCCCGTAACACCGTAATCTGTTGAGAATGTTCGAGTTGTTGGAGTTGTTGCAAGCACTGATCTGCTTGAGGTTCGAGGGTATAGTTATCTGGCATTGGGATAATTTCAGTCCGATCCATACCCTGCGCCAACAAATACCAGACCAATAATTTGGTCGTATCGCTCAATGCACCATACTCGCGGCTGACTAAGTTATTCTTATGCTCGACGAGATCGCGCTGAACTTGTAACTGCTCGTCATGGCTCATTTCCGCCACTTGTTTGAATAGTCCTTCTGCGATCGCTGGGGCTGCTGTACTAGCTCCAGGTGCCGCAGGGGTGATCGATTTACCAATTTCTTTGTAGATAAACCATAGTAATCCAAGCTGTTGGTCTGTCGATAAAGAACTGAAAGCCGAAGCTAATTCAGGGTTTATATTTGAAGTAGTGGTCGCCATAATAGTATCCTAATTCGTCTTCTCCACAATACTGACTATTCCTCTCGATCGATACTCACTTTAGAATGATATGAAGATTAATCTAAAGGCAGATTTAAACAAATAATATTTGTGATTTTATAGATAAGTCAGGCTGTAAAAATATTTAACTCCCATTTATGAAAAGCACTATTTCAACCGATATGTCTACATCAGTGCCAGAGCCTTCGAGTATCAAGATTGATATTCAAGGTATTGACGAACCAGTTATTTATGAATACTTTGTAAAATTGAACGATGGTCAATTCATCGCAACTGCAGAGTTATTCGCAGCACAAGGGTGCTTGAATCCTCCATTCGATCACCAAATTCAGGGTAGAGATGCAATCGCTCAATATTTGGAAAAAGAAGCCACAGGAATAAGATTCTACCCAGAGCATGGGGAAATCCTGATGAGCGATTTAAACGACAATCGATATCAAATTCAGGGCGAAGTAGAGATGAACTGGTTTACTGTAAATATAAGTTGGTCAATCCAGTTAAATTCTGCCAAAGAAATTCTACTTGTAGAAGTAAAAATATTAACTTCTCTAGATGACTTACTCAGCTTTAGCCGTATTTAATTGTTGCCATAAATTTGTTGATTGTTGTTATAATGCTTAGCTTAAATTCAAGCAATTGCAACAAATATCAACAAAAAAGAGGTGTGGCCCTCTCTCCTTTATGTGAATGTTAATCGGCTCTTAATTGTATTGTCAATGGAATGATATCACCTTAAAATTGTGTTGAAAATCATCCAATCTTGAATATTTGCATTCTTGAGTACTGATTCAGATTGATCGATTTCATCATTGGTTCCTTTGACTATCAATAGGTAATGTCCTTGTGCCAATAGATCCTCATAATGCTGCGCTTGCGTTTCGGAAATTTCTAAGCCACCTTCGCCCCCGAGTAATCCACCTGAGATAGCTCCATAGAAAGCTCCAGTAGCCATTCCTACCAACACCACAGCACCGCTAAATGCAGGGAAAGCTAATGTTGTCAGTACCGCGACTACACCCCCAACCACTGTTCCCACGGCTCCAGCTTTCACAGATCCCTGTCCGATTTGCTCGATCTTACTACCGCCTGTAAACTCATGTTCTGACTGGACAATTGGTGCTGTCAATTCTTTCAATTGTGGACTGTCTGCATCAGTTTGTGGTACAACAACTGAAACATTATTCATCTGAACACCAGCCGATTTGAGTTGATCGAGTGCTAGTTCAATCTGTTGAAGATTCGCAAACATACCTAATCCATTTTTGTGCTTTAATGTTATCATAAATATCCTGCGTTGATAAGTTAGTTAGAAAGATGTTTTAGAGATCGTCATATCTAGAAATCTTGATTTGAAGAATAAAATTAAAATTGTTGTTGAAATTCACATAATGTCATTAAAATAAGCCGATTAATTACCTTATTTATTAATCTTGAGCAGCAAAAAACTCGATATTTTTGATCATCATGCTAATAAGTTAGCTCAAATTCAATTCGGTCCCTTCAGATTTCTTGACATCGCCTGTATTTTCGTCGAAATATAGATCGAGATCATCATTAGTCAGAATATAGCTATTATTATCGGGGCTATTATTTTGGTTTAAAATATTGTGAATCGTAGCATAATCACTGGCTGGGGAGATCGACTCTTTCCACGGAATAATAATTGCATCAGCTTCGATCGCTTGAACCAGATATAACGGCAAAACTTTGGGATTACTAAACCAGCCATCTTGGTCAACCAGAAATCCTAGTAAGCAGTTTTCAGATCGATCGAAGATTGGGGCAACAACAGTTTCAATTTTTTCACCAGAATCACGAGCAATGACTGGTTTACCAATGACATCTTTTACTTTAAGCACGATCTTTATTTTCCTAGGAGTGAGTAATTATTTGTTTGCATCTTACCAGTTCGATCGATAAAACTAATCTATCGATCGAGATAAATTAATTTACTGTTTTATACCCCATTAGATAGATCGGTTCTATGCCTTTTGGTAGATTGATTTTAATTGTTATTTATTAATACTTAGAGTGGTAAACTATCGGTAAAAAATTATGACCCAAGTTCCGAATATTCCCCCTTTCATTGAGAGCAACGATCGTGATTATCACGACAGTGGCTTGCCCAGTACGGTGGCAATCGCCGGACATCCCCTCCATCCGCTGATCGTGACGTTTCCGATTGCTTTTCTCTCAGGCGCATTTGGAGCCGATTTGGGGTACTGGTTTACCCACGATCCTTTTTGGGCAAAAGCTGCGCTATGGTTAATTGGGTCGGGATTTATCGCAGGGCTAGTGGCGGCTCTGACGGGAATGTTAGATTTCTTGCGAATCAAACGAGTCAAAAAACGTAGCGCGGGTTGGATTCACATGTTTGGTAATATGACGGCAATGATTTTGACGTTAGTTAATTTGATCTTGCGATGGAATAATTTTGAAGAGGCAATTTTACCATTTGGATTGATTCTTTCGACGATCGTTGCCTCACTGTTGGCAATTGCCGGCTGGTTTGGTGCCGAACTAATCTATCGACATAAGGTTGCAGTAATTGGTACAGGTGATCGACAAGAACAATAACCGATTATTTTGCTACCACTTGGCGCACAGATGGCAGATCATACCAGGCTAGCCAGGGATACTCATGATGTTCCCAGTGATAGCCAAAGTGATAGCAGGTTAAAAATGACCAAATCAAAGGAGCGTAGGATTTAACCCCCACACTCCTCTAAATAGCTAACTTTTATCTATTCTCTCACACCAACCAAACTTGCAGAGCGAGAATAGCCAGTGTGAAGAGATCTAGCGCATAGCAACACTTGTATAGTGCATAAAATTGTAGAAGTGTAAAATGCCGTCAGCAGACAACCATTCGGTTAGAAGAGCAGCCATAAATCCGAGCATTGCAAGACGACCATTCCAGAGTTCAGCTTGGGGTGTAAATCCCCATTGCCAATCGTTGCGATCTTTATTGTTAGAAGCAATTTCTTTAGTAGAAGTTGTCATGATGGCTAATCCAAATCTTGTGGTGTAGGAACTAAATTGATGAGCGAAAGTAAAGCTTACTTTTTTCTTGGAATGGCTAGGCTTATTTTCAAATGTCCTAGCAAACTCATCAATATGCCATAATCATATCAATTCGTTACATATATTAACGTCTATCAAAAGTGTGAGTTCTCAGACGGTGATTTAGATTTGATAGATCTACCATTTGAGGGATGAGCTATTCGGCTTGATATTTTATCTTGAGGTTAAGAACGTTGATAACGTTTGCCAAAAAAGGGAGAATATACCATGTCTATTACTATTGAAGATTCTAAGCGGACAGCAATTGCCTGTAAGCTTGCTGATATTAAGGAATTGCAAAACTTACTGATTGCTAATGAAGAGAAATTAATGTCCAGTTGCAGTGACCAGGAAATTCGCGACAGGCTCGGACATATGTTAGCAGACGACCGTAAAAATTTAGGTATTTTAGATACCGTCAGCGTTCAATATGGTGTCCAGGGTCAGCCCCATGAAACAGTCACTATGATGGTTAAGAAAATTAGCCAGTTAATGGATGGATCTGAGCTTTCACTTTATGAAAAGGTCTCTCAACACGAATTGCTAAAACATCAGCAGTTTATGTCAGGCATTTTGGTTCATAAAGCAGCCCAAGTCGTCGGCGCAGATGTGGAAGCTGCAATCATGCCTTTAAATGTACTCAACTTTGAGAATCGCGCGCACCAAGAACAACTCAAAGGTGTACTGGAAGTTCTCGGTGTACGTGAACTAACGGGACAAGAAGCACAACAAGGATTGTGGACACGAGTTCAAGATTCTGTTGCCGCGCTTTCGGGCATTTTTGGTAGTGCGGTAACGCAAATTAGCGATAAGTCTGACATGAGTATTCAGGACATAATTCGGATGGATCACCACAAGGTGAATATGCTATTTATGCAGATTGAAAAAAGTAACGATCCCCAAAAAATTGAGGAATATTTTGGACAAATCTACCAGGATCTATCTGTTCATTCAGAAGCAGAGGAACAAGTTGTTTACCCTGCCGTGCGCCCGTTTTATGGAGAAACCCAGGAACTATATGACGAACAAGCCGAGATGAAAGTAATGCTGGCAGATCTAAAATCTTCAAGCTCTTCAGCTAATGATTTTAAGTCTAAGGTCGAGCGTTTGAAAACTGCGGTAATGGATCACGTTCGCCAAGAAGAAAATACCATGTTTGCGGCAATTCGTAGCAATTGTAGCGATGCCCAGCAAGAACAATTAGCTACGCAATTTAAGGCTGCAAAAAGTAAGCTTCAAGCACAGCTTGCTCCGTAAGCTAAATATCAGATCTCACACTTAGATATTTGGGGACTGTAGGGAATAAATATTTTCTATATTCCCTCTTATTCAACGTTTGCTCCGTAATGTTTTCAGCCTTAGCTTAAGTTTCTCTACAGATGCTCATTTGACCCCCAACCGCAGACGCTTCGCCAACGCGGACGTTAATAATTTTGACCGCTATGCATCTACCAACACAGCCATTATGTATATCTAATCAGTTAGCCGCTGACAAATTTGAACTTACCAATCTACTCAACCAAATCTCGAAGATCGCCGATTTTTGTGCTAAAAATGCTGCGCAGATCGATCGGAATGGAGCCTTTCCAGTTCAGGAGTTTGAGCTAATTGCTAGGGCGGGTCTATTGACGGCACCTTTAGCCCCTAAATGGGGCGGATTGGGATTGGGTATCGATGCTAGTTCTATCTCGGAGTTACTAACGATCCTCACCAAGATTGGCAGAGCTAATCTAGCTGTGGGGAGAATTTATGAGGGGCATGTTAATGCCCTGCAACTGATTCAGACTTTTGGCACTCCCAGGCAGATCGAAACTGCGGCCACCGCTGCTCGTGATCACAAAATCTTTGGAGTTTGGAATGCCGAAGCAACCGATGGAGTGAAAATCATTCCACTAGGCAATAGCAAGTATCGTCTAGAAGGTGCCAAAACCTTCGCTACTGGCTGTGGATATGTCTATCGAGCATTGATCGGGGGAGTCTTGCCAAATGGGGCTTGGCAACTGTGTATCGTGCCGATGGATGAAGTCAAAACCATCAGCGATCCGAGTTGGTGGCAACCTGCGGGGATGCGGGCAACTGCTAGCTGTAAGGTGGATTTTACGGGCGTAGTCTTGAATGAGAGCGCGCTGATCGGACAACCTGGGGACTACTACCGCCAGCCTTGGTTAACGGCTGGGGTGGTGCGATTTGCCGCTGTGCAGTTAGGTGGAGCAGAAGCTTTATTTGATGCTGCCCGACAATTTTTGCAAAGCATCGATCGCACCCAAGATCCTTACCAAGAGGAGCGCCTGGGGAAAATGGCGATAGATATCGAAAGTGGTCGGCTCTGGCTCAAGGGTGCAGCTACCCAGCTCGCACAGTATCACCCAACCTTTGCCGGAGATCCGGCGATCTCCCATTCTCAAGCAGTGGCTCTAGTTGCCTACACCAATATGGTTCGCACCGCGATGGAGCAGATTTGTATGGAAGCGATCCAACTCACCGCCCGATCTGTCGGTACACGCGGATTATTGCCCCCTCACGAGATCGAACGGATCGTGCGAGATTTGACGCTCTACCTGCGTCAACCTGCCTTTGATGCTGCCATAGCCACCGTTGGGCGATATGTACTCCAAAATGCCGATCTTACCGATAACCTGTGGACTCATGTACCATCCACCTGAAGGACTTAGAGCCGATCCGACCCACTCCCATACTTTATTAGCCAATCCCGAAGCTTTACCGTTTCGAGATCTTAGCACCATGCTCCATGCCAACAAGCAACAGCGAGTGCTAATTGTAGCCCCACACCCCGATGATGAAACTCTAGGCTGTGGTGGATCGATCGCCTTGCTCTGTAGCAAAGGCTATGATGTCCAAGTCCTAGTGATCAGTGATGGCACTGCTTCCCATCCCAATTCTCAAAAATATCCAGCCCCAGTTCTCCAGTCGATTCGATCGCAAGAAACCCTCACCGCACTAGCAATATTAGGCGTAGATCGATCGGCAATAACTTTTTTACAACTCAAAGATGGGGCAATTCCCACCATTACCTCACCCAATTTCCTTACCGCCAAATCGCGTTGTCAACAGTATCTCAACAAAATATTACCTGACACGATTTTCATCCCGTGGCGATCCGATCCTCATGTCGATCATCGCGCCACTTGGCAATTGATTCAAATGGCAATATTGAGCTTAGGAATTGCACCGCAACTGATTGAATATCCAATCTGGGACTGGGATACCGCTCAACAACAGCAGACCCCAAACCTAAGTGATATTTCTAGCTGGAGAATAGATATTCAAGCCGTACTTGATCGCAAACTTCAGGCGATCGCTGCTTATAAATCTCAACTCGGTCAACTGATTGATGATGACCCCGATGGATTCTGTTTGACAGCAGGATTACTTGTCAATTTTACCCGCCCCTGGGAAGTTTATTTTGAACAAATAGTTTAGTGGATCGTATTTAACAAAATTTTATTTTACTTTGATAGGATATCTAATGAATTCATCTAATCCGCAATCTCTAAGTACAGAATTTTTCGAGCAACTTTATCAAGGAAATCCCGATCCGTGGCAGTTTGCAACCAGTGAGTATGAAGCAGAAAAATATGCAGCGACGCTGAAATCACTCCCACGTAATCTATATCAGGCTGGATTTGAAATTGGCGGATCGATCGGCATTTTAACGGAGAAACTCGCTCGGCGTTGTCAGTCATTGCTATCGGTAGATGTTTCCCAAATTGCTCAACAGCAAGCAATCGATCGCTGTCACCAACTCAACAATATTAAGTTTGAACTAATGTCAGTGCCTCAATCATTTCCCACCACATCCTTCGATCTGATTGTACTTTCAGAAGTAGGCTATTACTGGTCTTGGGAAGATCTGCATCAAGCCCAAGATCTGATCCTCGATCGATTGCAATTTCAAGGTCACTTACTATTAGTGCATTGGATTGCCGATACTGGCATCTTGCCACTAACTGGCGACCAGGTACATGATGATTTTCTCTCACTGGTGCCCAGTCAACTAAAGCGGATTAAAAGTTTAACCCAAGAGAAATATCGGCTGGAGTTATTTGAAAAGATTTAGGCATATACACATCTTGCACCAGTGTAAATATATTAGTGATTAATTGAGTAGGGATATCCGCAAGGGGCACCCCTACTCAGTTAATCTGTAGCAGGGTGGATTAGTTGTCAGCGGAGAATATTTAAAACCCTAGTTCTTCGTCGTCAACCGCCCCGCGAATAGCAAAAGTCCACTTAAGTGGACTTAATTACGCTAGCCCGCACTTTAATCGCGGGTGGTTGGCTTTTTACTGATTTCGATAATTTGGGTCGAGCCAGCAGCGGGGTAAATCTTCACCAGATGCAAAAGTCAGATCTTGCTTGGCAAAAGATTCGGCATCTTGCTCTTCTTCACCTTCTTGAATTCGCCCCTCGATCTCATGTTTGAGCGGATTGAATAGAGCTTCAAGATCTTTAATTTCAATGAGAGTATCTGAACTTTTATTTTGAAGAAACATTTTAGATTAAGGGATAAAGGATAAAGGTTGTAGTGAATCTCGATCAACTAGCAGGATGAGTTAAGATGGCTAAATATTGGCGTAGTTCCCCAATTGCCGTCATCATGTCGATCGGTTGCCAACGACTCAAATAATTGTGTTGGGGATGCTGTGTGACTCGATCAAATAGTCTGCCAAACGGTTGATTTTGGCGTAACTCATCAAATAGCCAGTTGGCAGAGATGCCTAATCTGTCAGCTAATGGCTCTACCTCATTGAGCGAGATCTCCGAGCCAGACAGTAACCCCGCCCACAGCAGTCTCAACTTCCGCCGCAGTTTAAACCAACCAATTGTCGCAGCGGCTGGTTCGACTTTGAAGGTAGAAGCCTCAGACATTTCCGTCCATTTGCGAAGCTGGGCTGCTAGTCCCACTGGCGAACGCCCCGACAGTCTTGCGGAGGTTGTCACCTGCACCAGGGGACTATGGCGAAACCGCGCATCGACTCGGAGCAGAGCTTGATAAAATGCTTCGTCCTCCGGCGTTCTGACTGGGGGAATCCCCCCAGCTTTGGCATACATCTCCGCTGTCACAGCTAGACTCGCACCATAGTGCTGGTAGTGGCGAGGGAGTGGATCGTGGGGATCGGGATCGAGATGAAACTCGACTTGAGCCATGAGGGAGCGATAGCCAACCTCTTGCAAAAAGTAGGATTTTGCTTGAGGATGTAGAGCATGACGGCTGTATCGATCGGTCAGAATTCGCCCGCCGACAGCATCTACCCCGCTCCCAATTTCAGCTAAGATTGCCGCAATCCAGGTAGCCGAAACCTTGGTATCACCATCAGTTGAAGCAATAATGCCTCGGCTGTGTCCCAAACTCATCAGGCGTAGATAGGCTTCATCCATCAACAGCTTTCTCACATGACCGATATATGCGCGATCGGGCGGTAAGCTCATCTCCGCAACATGTACGACTAAATGTGGGTGTTGTCTGGTAAACTGACGAGCGATCTCAGCCGACTCATCAGCACAATTATTCGCCAAGACGATCAGTTCATAGCGCGATGGACACAGCGGTTTGCCAGCCAAGCAAGTCTGGTTGGCAAATGCTGTCAGGTTTTGGCTTAATGTCTGTGCCTCGTCTTTGACTGGAATAACTACACACACTTCGCACTGCTGTAACGGTGGAGTAACAATCAACGACTTGTGGAAATTCCTACTCCTAACAGATTGAATAATCATTAGCTTCGGTTAGGATGCTTTCCGCAGATTATCTTGAATATCGTCGGATTTATCTCGTACTTTGTCACCTAGATCCCCAGCGGCTGACTCTACATCATGCTTAAATGACTTAGCATTTTCCTTGACGTTTGCAAATCCCTTACGAGTGCCTTTGGAGATCCCCTCGGCAGTTTCCTCGGCAGATTCACGGATACTGTCAGCAGTATCTCCAACTCTTTCTTGAATTCCTTTGCGATCGAAGTCTTTTTTAATTTGCTGCAATGGATTTGTATCTTTGCTCTCCAAACCCTTAGCTTGTTTTATCAGTCGATCGGCTTTGGCATCTAGTTTAGAAGTATCGACTCGTGGATCGACATCACTATAGTTATTCATTCCGCCAATCTCTGGCGTAATTGGCTTGTACAACTCAGTGATCTTACCTGGAGGTGGATTGTCTAAATTTACTTTGGAAGCTACTTCAGAACCATTGCAGGCGGTAGTTATAACTAAAAGCACGATTGCTAAAAAACTTAGCGCAGCTTTATAAAGTGATTTTAATTTCAAAGACAATAGTGTACTTTCGACCGTGTTAATTAAGTTAATCATAATTATCAAAGTTGGTGATTACTACATCTCAATCATATCAATCCTCATCCAACAACTGTCAGCACCCAAAGGTAGATCAATTCTTTATCAAAAGATAGATAATTAGTGGAACAATTTATATATTGTCCCACCAATAATTTATCTCGACTCTGTTCCTTGATTGGGTGAACCTTCAACAGTTGGGTCGTCCACGGCGGCTGATTCTGGATCTGCACCTGGGCGAACATCTGCCTTCATCTCACCTTGCCCCGTGCGACGGGTAGCTGCTTCAATCGTCGTCTGCTTACCTCCAGGCGAGGCAGTTGATTTAGATTTAGCCGTCGGCGCGGCTGTTTCTTGCAGCTCGTGCAATCCAAAGTTATTGGTATTGACACCTGCATAATTTACCTTATCAAACCGGACAATTACGGGATATTTGATGCCGCTTTTGTCCATCGCAGCGACAGTACCTTCTTCCCGATACCAATAAGATTCTGGTCGAAGAATCCGAACTTTAGACCCACGTTCAATCATGAGATTATCCTCTGTAATGTTGTAGCTGATTGATGCCAATAACATTACCAAAGAAACTAACGATTAAGCATCTATCAAAAGGTAGATAAATTAGTTAAAATTTGCCTGCTCTACCGTTGCATAGCAAAATTTGAATTTTTATGAGTCAGAGAATATATTGTCGAGACATTCGTAAATTTTCCCTTCGCAAATTTTATTGTAGTAAAAGTATTTGTGCTGAATTTTTGTTATCTATCTAATGATTTTATCTGGATCTACATATAGAAGGATGGCTAAAAATAATATGTCTCGTATGGTTAGAGATGAACAAGTTATCACAACTATTAGAAGATAGGAAGAAATAAAATGCCTCTTCACAAAATTAAAGACTTTGACCCAAACTATAATACCCACTCCGAGGATCCTGATATCAAAGGATTGTCTATGTATGTGGGGACTGAACAAGTCGGGTCTATTCATGATGTTTTAGTGGATGACGAGGGCAAGTTTCGCTACTTGGTAATCGATACGGGTGGGTGGATATTGGGCAAGAAAGTACTTTTACCCATCGGATATGCTCGCATCGACTACAAGGGCAAACGTGTCTACGCTGACACCCTTACCAAGGAACAGGTTGAAGCCCTACCCGAATTTACCAATGACCTGTTAATAGACTACGACCAAGAAGAGCGGGTACGTGGTGTTTATCGCTCTACCATGCCCAATCTGCAACAGAAAACACCTGCTGCGAATGGAGTTGGTTATGCTGGTGCGCCATCGGCTCCAGCTACCGTAAATTCTCTACCAACACTCGATCTCAACACAGGTTATGCAGGTTACGACCGCGATACCTATGGCTATGAACAAGAACCTGAGCTATACGGTCTAAATGAGCAAAATCATCCTAACCTAAAACTCTATGAGGAACGGTTAATTGCTAGCAAAAATCGTCAGAAAACTGGCGAAACAATCATCAGCAAACGGGTTGAAACTGAAACTGCCAATGCTTCTGTTGCGGTTGATAAAGAGCGAGTCGTCGTCGAACGGATTCCAGTCTCTGGCACTGTAGTTAGTCCCAGCGAAGCTAATTTCCAAGCAGGGGAAGTCGCCCGCATGGATATTTATGAAGAAGTGCCTGAATTTCACAAAGAGGCATTTGTACGGGAAGAAGTGCGAGTTAGCAAGGTTTTAGACCAAGAAACTGCCACTGCTCAAGAACAACTCCGGCGCGAAGAGCTAGATGTCGATACTGAAGGTGATCCAGTAGTTCAAAACATCTAAAATATCGATCTTTTCTACCTGGGTTAATTTTGCCATCGACAAGATTAACCCAGAGAGCTAACATTACTGTCTTGGGGATAACTATGACTTCTAAAAAGCTTGAACATAGCGATCGAGATGCTGATATGGACTATCATACAAAAGTTGATTCTACATCAAATATTTTGACACAAGAAAGTTTCTCTTTGTTAGAGGAACGGTTGATGGTCGAACTGACTCAGCGCAAGATTGGTGAGATTGTCATCCGCAAAGAAATTGAAACGCAGCTGGTCAGCGTGCAAGTGCCTGTGCGGCGTGAAAAGCTGATCGTCGAACAAGTAAGTCCAGCATATAAACTACTTGCCGAAATCGATTTAGGTCAAATAATTAGCTCTAGCATTGGAACTGTCAATTCAATATCTGAAAATATAATATCACCAAATAGCGATCAAATATCTGGTGAGATCGAGCTTGAGGATCTACCTAAAAATTTAGATCGGCGAACGACTCCGCCGACAGTTTATGGGTCTACCGATTCACTTAAAGCTGTTAGTCAATTATTGAATACAATTGCTAGTTTACCTAGACATGATTGTGGGGTTGTTCGGATTGAAATTGCTCTAAAAAATTCAAAACATCAAGCCAGTTATCAAGCATTAGTTGATCGCTATTGCAAAGCTTGACTATATTCTGAATCTAGCAAGTAATCTCTCTCTAATTAGAGATCAAAAGTGAGTTCGTTTGTAAATATTATTTAGATCTAAATTAGCTAAACCATCTACACAAACCAATGAAAAATAACATTATTAAAGAAGATCGAGAAATTACCATGAATGCAGAATCTTTGCCTACAGATATATGTGATGATGCTGAATCAATCGCAACCGTAGCCGAAGTAGCCTCTCCTCTGGAGAATCACAACTTATCAACTGAGACATGTGAAATGAACACCAACACCTCAGCAGATATACCCGACCCAACTGAACCAATGATGGTTGCTGATGAACCGATCACAAATTCCACAGCAGCTTGGCAATCTACTCAAGCGGAGATAATAGCATCTTTTGAACAGGTAATGTCCGCCACTATCAAGTTCTTTGACAACAATCGGCAGCTTTTTATAACGCTGGGATGGATTGCTCTAGCTATTATTGGTACTAAATTTGTATTCGCAGCATTGGGCACAATTGATGATATCCCTCTAGTTACGCCAATTCTCAAAATTGTGGGGTTGGTGTCACTAGTCCGATTTGCTTGGCGATATTTGATTCGGGAGCACGACCGTCAAGAACTGATTGAAATTATTGATCGAACTAAAGTAGAAGTGTTAGGCGAACGTAATTAAAAATTCATTGTTTTTTAATGTAGGAGCAACATCTACATTGCTCCTACATTATCGCTAACTCGATCGAACCATATTTTAGAGAAAATCAGGATCTTGGCCCAACTCTCTCAATCTAGCCGCCAATCGTTCAGCCGTAAGTCGTTCTGATTCTGCGCGTTGAGCTTCGGCTTCTTCTGATAGTAGCACCAGCGAGCCATTTACATCGTAGAACTGCAGCCAGCTTGCTTGTTCTCGATCGATTATTCTATTCCAAGTTCCCAGCTATAGCCCCAGTGTCTCACACCAGAGCCAACAGCGATTGATTGTCGTAACTCTAGTTGAATCTATCGATCGCGATATCATCAGAGTAAATACCACCATGAATCCAGATAATTGCAGTAGCAACACTCATCATGTTTGGTATTAGACAGTTGCCATCCCAGCCAAAATATGAAAGTTATTGCTTATATATATACAGATCCGCTCATTGAAGAATCGCCATCTAGTGAGATTTGGGGGTGGGAAATCGATCGAGTTTATCAGGATTTGGGACAACGGGTAGAACTCGATCGATTGTTGAATAGTTGTTTAACCGAAGGAATCGGTTATTTGTTAGTCAGAAGATTGGATGAGTTGGGTGATTCAGTTCGCAGTGTTCAACAAGTTTTAGCCAAATTGCAGGAAATGAGTGTTGAACTAATTACAACAGAAACTGAGATTGAACCACAATTAAATCTGTTGCAATTAATCGACAAAATTCAATCTAATCAACTCAGTCGGCGGATGCGCCAAGGACATGCACGTAATCGGTTAAAATCTCTACCACCACCTGGTAAAGCTACTTATGGTTATAAACGAGGGAAAGATAAATTTACGATCGATCGAACTGCTGCGCCAGTAGTAAAAGATTTCTTCGATCGATTTATTATTTATGGCTCCTTGCGCGGTGCTGTCCGATATTTAGAGAAGAAATACAATAAAAAAATAGCTGCTTCTACTGGACTAAAATGGCTCTCCAATCCCGTTTATCGCGGTGATACAGCTTATTTGAATGGTGAGGTGATTTCGGATACTCACGCGGCGATTTTATCGCGGGATGAGGCTGCACAGATCGATCGATTATTACGCCGCAATCGGCGTTTACCACCGCGCACAGCCAGCGCACCACGATCTTTGGCTGGACTGGTGAGTTGCCAACATTGTGGCCAAAATTTGACGGTAACAAGTGTATCAGTACCACGCCAAGTGCAACAGTATTTATATTTACGTCCGACTAATTGCGATCGACAACCCAAGTGTAAATCGATTCGTTACGATCAAGTCTTAAATAGGACTATTAATCGAATTTGTGAAGATTTACCAATCGCTGTAAATCAGATGGGCATGTCCAATCTAGATCGATTCAAAGTCGAAATTATTCAAGACATCGGCAAAAAACAAGAGACAATCAACCAACTACCAGAATTAATTAATTCAGGCATTCTCGACTGTGAAACTGTCGAACTACGTACCTACAAACTCAAAACAGAAATTAGTAAACTGCAAGATAGACTAGCCGCATTTCCACCCGTAAATCTTCAGTCGCTAGCGCAGGCAGTATCGATCGCTCAATTTTGGCTGGATTTATCCGAATCAGAACGTCGATTCTACTTTCGAGAGTTTATTCGGGCGATTGAAATCGATCCTCAGTCTGCCGATTTAGACGTTAAACTGCGATTTATCTTTTGATCGAGATCTGCCACAATAAAAATATACTTTTCACAGGCAAAAGCGCAAACTTTTGGAGAAGATTTAATCATAGTTCTAACCACTAAACCCAAATTATGCACTGGCAGATTATTAGATTTATTCCATAGATTCGGAAAACCGTATAATAAATGTGAGACTCAGTCATCATAAAATGGTAAATATAGATCTAGATCTCAACCGCTAGCCCCACGCCCGCACCCTATACTCCGCATCCTAACCTTCTGAGCATGACATCCGAACTGATTCGTCAACGCGCCGATCTGATCAATACTCAAGTAATTGCCAAAGATACTGGTAAACGATTGGGGATTGTCAAAGATCTCTTAGTAGATATCGATAGTCGGGAAGTAGTTGCGCTAGGTCTGCGTGACGGTCTTCTGGCGGCACCTGGAGGACTGGTAAAATATATGTACCTTTCCAGTGCCGAAAAAATGGGCGATGTCATTCTCGTTCCTAATGACGACGCGATCGAAGACATCGATCCCGAAGCCTACAATAATCTCATCAATTGTGAAGTGATCACCGAAACTGGTGATATGCTTGGCAAGGTTCGGGGCTTTAAATTTAGCTGCGATGATGGCAAACTCACTTCAATCATTATCGCGGCGATCGGGTTGCCGTTGATCCCCGACAATGTAATTAGTACCTATGAATTCTCGATCGACGAAGTTGTCAGTAGTGGTCCCAATCGTTTAATTGTCTTTGAAGGTTCTGAAGAACGTCTCGAACAACTCTCCGTCGGCTTCCTTGAAAGAATCGGACTAGGTAAAGCCCCCTGGGAAGATGAATACAGCTATCGTCCCCCAGTCATCCGTCCAGAAAATCAATTACCTGCTGGTACCCCCATTAATACTCCCGCACCAGTAATTCGCGCCGCACCTCCCGTCCAGGAAACTGTTTGGGAAGATGATAATTGGCAAGAAGTTCAAGCTGCGCCCCTCCCACAACGCTTACAAGCCGAAGCTCGTTATTATGACGATGAAGATGATGGCGAAAACTGGAGTGACAATAACCGCGAAGTTATTCCTGCTCAAGCATATCAAGATGTTTCCTTCACTCCGATCCCCCCAGCCAAATCGGTGGAGGAAGATGTTGTAGAACTAGAAGAAGACATTTGGGGCGAAGAACAGAAACAACCGGAGTATCAACCCCAAAAACTAAATATCCCTGAAGCTCCAGTCAAAATTGAGGTGAAGCAAGTAGAGTACCAAGAGGAAGAGCAGTATTAGAGAGAACAGTTGAAAGTTGAAAGTTGAGAGTTGAGAGTTGAGAGTTGACAGTGAACAGTGGACAGTCCCCACTTCGACTTCGCTCAGTTCAAGCAGTCCCCCAGTCCCCCCGTCCTCCCGTCCCCCATGACTCCAGAAGATATTCAGCCATTTCTGACTAACCGCTTCGGTCGGGCACTGAAAGTAGTTGACTCAGATTCCTATCAGGTAGATACACCAGATTATCGACTGCTGATTATCCTGTCGGCTGAAAAATCTTGGCTGAGAATGCTTGTGCCAATTGTCCCAGCAGCCGAAGCAATCACCTTTGTCGAGGAATTCCTCTCTGCTAACTTTGATGCCACCCTAGAGACTCGTTATGCCCTGCATCAAGGAGTTTTGTGGGGAGTCTGGCAACATAGCGTGGCAGGACTAACTGTTGAAGATTTTAGTATAGCGATCGAACATGCGATCGAACTCAAACAAGTGGGCATCGATCGAGCTTTTAGAGACTTTGCCACAAAACAAGTGCGGGAAATTGTCCGCATTGCTAAACAGCGGGGTGATACCCTCGAACAAACGATGCAAACACTCGACAGGTTTTATGCTGAGGGAGTGATGGGTGATTTGGGTGCAGCGGCAGATGTCCGGCAGGAGATGATGACGGCTTGGCAATATCAATTAGAACGATTGTGGAGTGAATAATTAAGTTATCCCAACACCAGCAGCATTAATTAACGATAGTTTAATAGTCGGAAACATGTCTACTGGGAACATAGTCATCAAAATTAAACTATTACGTGGTGATGAGAGTTCCCCAATGACTAAACTTCAACAAATTAGACCATTTACCAATCAAAATTCTGCTAGTGACGATCGAGCATATTCATCCACTTTCAACGGTAGTTACCAGTCATCTCAACAACAAAAGCGCGCCTGGTTCGATCGGGCAAAACCAGCTTTTTCCATCTTCCTAACAGCTAGCCTAGTATTATTTTCAGCCGTCGATCCTGGCATTACGCAAGAGCGCAAACCTGCCCGAACACTCACAGCCAGCGGGCGCGGTATCGTCACAATCCCCACAACACTTAGCCAAATCCGACTAGCGATCGAAGTTCAGGGCAAAACCCCTACCAACGCTCAACAAGAAGCCGCTAAACGTTCGACACGAGTAGTAGCATACCTCAAAACTCAACAGGTTGAAAAGCTCCAAACAACCGGAATCAATCTCAATCCCACCTATATTTATCCCAGTGGTGGTAATCCGCAAATTAGCGGCTATACAGCAACAAATAGCGTTAGTTTTCAGGTACCAACTGAAAGAGCAGGAGAAATTCTAGACGCTGCTGTCAAGAATGGCGCAACACGGATCGATGGAGTCAATTTCATCGCTGGAGATCGAGCAATCGCCGCTGCCCAGCTTCAAGCTCTTAAACAAGCCACCCAAGATGCTGAACGCCAAGCTGAGGCAGTTTTAACTACTCTCAATCTCAAACGTAAAGAAATTGTCGGCATCCAAATCAATAGCACATCCAATCCTAGCCCAATTCCGATGCCGATCGCTAGGATGGAAGCTAAAGTAGCCGATGCTGCCCCAACTACTCCCGTACTGGGTGGCGAACAACAGGTGGAAGCAGCAGTGACGCTGGATATTGGGTATTAGAGGGGAAAGGGTAAAGGGTAAAGGGTAAAGGGAATTAATAATTAATAGTTCCCCGTCTCCCAACTCGCTACCCTCTACTCCCTACATATAATCTGGGACTGGCGCACTAGAATCATTCTTCGATCCGAGGAGTTCGAGATCGTCAACTTTAATAACTGGGCGAGAGCGATTGGTACCAGTGGCTCGATCTACCCAGGTTTCGATTTCGAGAGAGCCTTTCACAGCAATCTGCTTACCTTTGGTGGCATAGTTTTTGGCAACTTCACCAGTCTTCCCCCAGATTTTGAGATTAAACCAATCTGGCTGCTCATTATTTTTACTCCGACGATTAACTGCCAATGTGAGAGTACAGACACATTTCCCCGATCCCTCAAACCATTTTAGTTCTGGTTCGCCACCAACTCGCCCAACTAGATAAACAGTATTGATATTCATACACTCAATAGTAGTTATGTACTTTTTAATATTGTAACCCAAAATGGGGGTGTGGTAAACGGAGATCGCCTTAACGAAATTATTTCTATATCATTAAGCTGAGAAAGGTCTGCCTAATTTCAGTAAAAAAACTGAGCGTTAAAGTCGTAAATTAAATAGCCGGAGTAAGTAATATCTGGGACAAAAAATTCTGTATTTTTTTAAATTGCTGTATTTGGCGAGAATTAGCCACGTAAAATTTAAATCAACTGGGTAGACCGAATAGACAGTTGTGACTTAAAAGATCTCCACCAACGTGGCGAAATGCTGATGGGAGATGGAGTTGAGTGGCAATTGCTGTCCAATTGGATTCATTTTAGCCAAAAGCCTAATTGATTAACACACCTGTACTTATAGTCTAGGCAATAAGTTCGATCCGCTGGCGATCGCGACTAGACTAACGAGACAAAAGGTAATAAGATTCACCTCGTAGGGCTAAAGTCAATATAAGTGTAGAACAAAAATTTGGAACCTAGCGATCGCAATCATCGATCTCAGATAGGGCACAATAGTTAGGGCTACATCAATTGACAACAGCTAACTGCACATTCAACCGATCGTTACTTAAATTTGGGGGCAAAGAAGCGCGTGGGTTTTTTCAATCGCTTTTCCTTATCCAGGGATATGGGTATGGACCTGGGAACTGCCAATACACTGGTCTATGTATCTGGCAAGGGTATTGTTTTAGCAGAACCTTCAGTGGTGGCGATGGACCAAAAGACTAAAATGCCACTAGCTGTCGGTGCGGAAGCAAAAAAAATGTTGGGGAGAACTCCTGGCGATGTAATTGCGCTGCGCCCCCTTCGGGATGGTGTGATTGCTGATTTTGATACCGCCGAAGTCATGTTAAAACACTTTATTCAACGGGCAAATGAAGGTAGTAACGTGATCAGACCTCGGCTCGTGATTGGGATTCCCAGTGGCGTAACTGCGGTCGAACGAAGAGCCGTAATGGATGCAGCACTCCAAGCGGGTGCTAGTGAAGTATTCTTAATCGATGAACCGATTGCGGCGGCAATCGGTGCGGGATTACCTGTGGCTGAACCGACAGGCAACATGATTATCGATATTGGTGGGGGGACAACGGAAGTCGCTGTTCTCAGTCTCCAAGGTTCGGTAATTAGTGAATCTGTGCGGATTGCCGGGGACGAATTGAGTGATTCAATCGTCAACTACATGAAGAAAGTGCATAACCTGGTGATCGGCGAACGGACAGCAGAGGAAATCAAAATCCAAGTTGGCTCGGCGTATCCAACACCAGAAGACAATGATATTACTATGGAAGTTCGAGGCTTACATCTGCTCTCCGGTTTACCTCGGACAGTAACGATTAAAGGCCCAGAAATTCGTGAAAGTATGTCAGAACCCCTGTCGGTGATTATCGAGGCTGTCAAACGCACGCTAGAGCGGACTCCGCCGGAATTAGCCTCTGATATTATCGATCGAGGCATTATGTTAGCTGGTGGCGGCGCACTCTTGCGCGGCATCGATACACTAATTAGTCATGAAACGGGGATCGTGACCCATATTGCCAATGATCCGCTGACCTGTGTAGTTTTGGGCACTGGCAAGGTACTGGAAAACTTTAAACAGTTAGAAAGAGTCTTCAGCGGTCGTTCTCGCAGTCTCTAGTTTAGGCATGTGGGGGGTGAGGAAAATTTTTTTAGTTCTCACCCCATCCTATTTCCTTCAAATAATTCTTCCACCACAAATAAATTAGTATCAATTAACACTACGACAGGCGGATCTGTAGATTATCCTGAAATCTATACTTTGCACTGGAATGATCTTCAGATCATCAGACGCTGATCTACCCTCTACCCTCTCTCTAGTATGTACAAGCACAAGCTATACCCGTGCAAAGTATAGCTTGTGAAAATTGTCCTCTCATCCAACCGATCTCCGATCTCTGAATCATGTTATTTACTTTACGCCGTTGGTGGGATAAGAATGCCCTGAAATTAGCAGGATTTGGCACTATTATCACTGGAACTTATCTAGTACTGCAAACTCAGAATACTTTTGTTTTTGAAGTCTATAATTATCTATCTCAACCCTTTCAATCAAAAGTGGGACAGATCGATTATCTCAAGACTGCTCAAGTCGAACAACTCCAAAATGAGCTACAAGAGCTAAAAAATCAAAATCAACAACTCAAGCAACTAGCCAACTACACCGCACCAGTCCCCACCAAAGGCATCTTGGCACCCATTATCCTCCGTAGTGCGGATAACTGGTGGCAACAAGTGACACTGGGGCGTGGCAGTGCTGATGGCATTGCTGTCGATCATATTGTCATGGGCATTGGCGGGACAGTCGGTAGAGTTGTCAGCGTGTCACCTCGTACCAGTCGAGTTTTATTAGTCAGCGATCCCAATAGTCGCATCGGCGTATTAATCGGTCGAACCCGAAATATGGGCATCCTCCAAGGCACCCGCGCTAATCAAGCCGTACTACAATTTTTTGACAAACGGCCAAATGTGAAAAAGGGTGACATGGTATCAACTTCTGCGGTCAGTCAGTTATTTCCCAGCGGATTGGCTGTAGGACGAGTGATCGAGACTAACTTAAATAAATCTCCTGCCCCGGAAGCGATCGTTGAGTTCACTGCTCCGTTAGGCTATTTAGAATGGGTCACTGTTCACGCCCACGATCCTCGTGCAGCAACAACTCCGGTTCAACCATCAGTCAATGTTGGGGCAACCGATATCCAACCTGCCAAGCCGCCAGCGAAACTGCCCTAGCCTTGCTCTGTCTAATTCTCAATTCAGCCTAGTATGTTCAATGTCGCCAATTTACATCCACTACTCCGAAATGGACTGAATGGATTAGTTATCGCTGGTTCGGCAGGTTTATGTTTGCTCTTATTACCAACCCGCTTTCCTGGCATGGAAATTTTGGGGATAGGCCCCAGCTGGCTGGTCATGTGGACGATCATCTGGAGTCTCCGTCGCTCCCTCTGGCACGCGACGACTGCGGGAATTGTCTTAGGGTTAATTCAAGATGGGATGACATTGCCGACGATTTCTACTCTCGGCACTTTTCCCAGTCATGTATTGAGTTTGACGATGGTAGGGGTACTAACTTTTTGGCTGTGTAAACGGCGGTATCTAACCGACAGGATCTTGCCTGTCGCAATTGCTACATTCCTGCTCACGATCGTCAGTGAATTTGTTATTGGCTGTCAATATTTACTTCAGACGGCGATCGAAAAATCCCTCGATATCAGCATCGATAGTATGAGTCATCTGTGGATGAATCAATCTCCAGTAATTCTAATTACGGCTATTTTGAGCAGTCTGTGGATGCCTATTCTTTACTATCCATTACATTTATGGTGGCAAAAAATATTTGCGGCAACAAAGTTGATTTGAGTGATGGTCTCAAAGAATCCATTCTGAGGTGCGATCGCCTAAATCGAGTGGAATACTCACAGCTTTACCTAGTCGGGGTTTTTCCGCAGTTGTCTCGATAAATTTTTCAACCTGCGCGCTGCTACCCATTGCTGTCAAATAAGCTGCAACAGTATCTAGGTGTGCTAAATAATCGGTTTCTGACATGGGAAACGAAACTTGTTCTTGATATTTCCACATCACTTGTAAAAATATTTTGCTTGGTGTTTTCTTCATTTGCACGTCATAAGAATAACCCCATT
The DNA here is from genome assembly GCA_041738715.1 of Chamaesiphon sp. Lineage (GTDB taxonomy): Bacteria > Cyanobacteriota > Cyanobacteriia > Cyanobacteriales > Chamaesiphonaceae > Chamaesiphon. The sequence goes on along the minus strand of JBGSPI010000036.1, from coordinate 7,286 downwards.
TGTTGATAATTAGTTCTCTTAGTTCTGTTCCAGTCATAACTCAATTCTCAATTCTCAATTCTCCCGTATTACCGTCTAAAGTAACAGTTATCCCGACAGGAAGAGCCGCATTACAACCGTCATGACCGAAAGGTAGATTGGCGACGATCGGGATCTGGAGATCGCTAAGTCGATCGCGCAAGACTTCTGCGACTGTAAAGCTGGGAACTCCGGTGGGGGGGTCGCATTGACTAAATCTACCGATGGCAATTCCGGCCACCTGAGACAATATGCCAGTAAGTCGCCAGTGTGTCAGTAATCGATCGATCCGATAGGGAGCTTCCCCGACATCTTCGATCGCTAGAATTACACCCGTTAGATCTGGCTGGATCGGTGTAGCCAGCAGATGGGTGGCAACAGTCAGATTGCCAGGGAATAATCGCCCTGTCGCCACGCCGCCAGTCCAGCTATCGCCACTCAGGGAGGGTACAGGCTCTCCAGTAACTAATTGAAATAATCGATCCTGAGACCACTCTGGCTCATCGGCTAAAGTAGTCAGCAACGGCCCATGCACCCCCACGATACCATCCTGCGCCAAACTCCATAATAGTGCGGTAATATCAGAAAATCCAATTAGCCATTTTGGGGTAGATATCCCACTCCACTGCCAATCTTCCAACAGTCGCATCCCCCCATAACCGCCGCGCACGCATAAAATTGCCCGACACTCTGGATCTAGCCAAGCAGCCGCCAATCTGTCGCGACGGGCGGTATCAGTGCCCGCTAAATAGCCGGATTCATCCATGATATCCGTAGACACTTCGACACGATAACCACGTGCGCGCCAAATTTCGATCCCGCGATCGAGTGCCGTCCGTTCGCGCAATCTACCACTGGGGGCAACTACCCGTAACAAGTCTCCAGATTGCAGGGGTGGGGGTGTTTGGGGGCAAAGCCTGTTTGTTGGTGCAGACACTTCATTCAGGGCAAGCAGATCGCTCTCAATCATGGGTATTTATAAATTAAAGTTGACTGCTAAACAATTGACCAGTGATGACAGGTTAGAATTTGAATGCCTGACAGTGTATTTGTCGGAATTTCTGTGGGAATCATAGCAATATATGACTTCGTTAAACCTTATCCTAAGCATTATAACGATCGCTGTTGAGTAGATAAATAAACAACCAAATCATCGCTAAAATTTAGTAAACTTACTCTACATTGGTAGCGCAAGCCTTCGGCTGACTGGAACAACACCAACCTCATGACTAATCAACTAGCTGCAAAAATCATCTGCCCCAACCCTGAGTGTCAGGCTCCCAATATGGTGAGCAATAACTTTTGTGCTCATTGTCGGACTGCGATTCCCAAGGTCTATTTGTGGGTAGTCGGCGAAGATGCCGAGAGTTTAAAAATAGGGCAGATGTTGGCGAATAACCGCTACTTGGTGGTCGATCGACGGGTATTATTAGATACAAAACCAGGTTGGCAGCCAGAAGGTACCGATCGAGTTGTGGAAGAGATCGTCCCCTATCTCCGGCTAATTGGGCACCGTCCCCACATTCCCCAAGTTTATGGATCGATCCAACTCAACCTGTCAGGACGACGGAAGAGCACCTTATGGTTATTCGAGAAAGCACCAATCTACAGCGATGGCTTAGGCGCAGCCTTTGCCGGTAAAGTAATGCCAGAACTCAGTGCCAGTTGGAAGGGTGCAGCCTCGATTCGCCAACTCAACTGGATGTGGCAGATCGCCAATTTGTGGGAACCAATGCAAGCTGAAGGTGTCAATTCGACTTTACTCCAACCAGAATTGCTGCGGGTAGAAAGTGGGTTGCTGCGGGTGTTGGAATTGAAGTTTAATGGACAATCAGAACCCAAATTGACCGATCTCGGTCAACTCTGGAAACCTTGGTGTAAACAAGCGCGGATCGGTGTTGCCCAAGTGATGGAAAAAGTCGCGGATCGGCTAATCAAAGGGGAAATTACCACAGCGACCCAATTGATTGCCATTCTCGATGAAGCTCTGCGTACCGCCGGACAAAAACAATTTCTGAACTGTAATTATCTCACCCTCAGCCATACTGGACCGACTAGAACACAAAATGAGGATGCCTGCTATCCGCCCAGCGGCGACCCGATGTACCAAAATACTGGTTACGACCTTAGCCTGACGATCGTCTGTGATGGGGTTGGCGGTCATCAAGGGGGCGAAGTTGCTTCTAATCTAGCCATTGACACCATCCGTCGGCGGATTGAGACTGTCCTCGACAAGCCAGAAAATCGCTATCCAGATAGCATCACGATCCAAATCGAGAACTCTACCTGTGTTGCCAACGACCAAATTAGTCTCCGCAATGACAATGAAAATCGTCAGGAACAGGAGCGAATGGGGACGACAATGGTGATGACATTAGTGTATGGTCACGAGGCTTACATCGCCCATATCGGCGATAGTCGGGTCTATCGGATTACCCGCACTGGTTGTCATCAAATGACCTTGGATGATGATTTGGCAACCAGAGAAGTGCGACTAGGTGGGGCATTATATCGCGAAGCCCTCGCGATGACGGCATCAGGTTCGTTATTTCAAGCGTTGGGGATGAATTCTTCCAGTGCCCTTCACCCCAACATCCGCCGTCTAATTTTGGATGAAGAATGTATTTTTCTGATGTGTTCTGATGGAGTGAGCGATCGCGATCGAGTGGAGCAGTACTGGCAGTCGGAGATTCTCCCGGTACTAGAAGGTAAGGTAGATCTAACTACTGCCTGTCAGCGGATGATCAATATGGCCAATAGTCGCAACGGTCATGATAATTCAACTGTTGCACTGATTCACTGTCAAGTCAAACAACCTGTCGAAGCAGGACAAAGCACCGTACTGCAAGATTTTCCAGCCAGTGCTGATGTGTTAACCCAGCCTTCAACCCTATTACTCAGCAACCCGGAGATCAGTGGGCTGCTCACTCCCCAGGGCAATTTAATTGATACATCATCAATTAACGGCGAGCCTAAGTCCAGATCCGATCGCCAAAAACCAATATTGTTGGGGGTAATCGGTCTAATTTTACTAGTTGGGATCGGGGCTACCGGTTGGTTTGCGGCTCATCAGAATCAACAACCAACTGCCACACCATCACCATCTGTCACTCCTAGCCCCAGTGAATCTCCGCAATGATGATTCTCGATCGAATTTCAGGATCACTAGGTGAATATTTGTAACGATCTCTCTCAGATCTGATTTTGTTCGAGATTTGGATGGAAATCTAACGGTATAAACATCTACCGGATCGAAGAATGATGGAAACATCTAACCTCTTCAAAGCTAAAATGTCCGAGTCGATCGAACTTCGAGATCTGCCTGAATCTGTAACTAATAATATTCAAATACAAGTTGACCGACTTCGCCAAGAGTATCGATATATTCTTAACTGTCAAGTGGACATTAAACTGTCCGCATTGCTAGAAGATTGTTATCATATCCAAATTATCATCACCTTACCAAATGGCGACTTGATTGTCGATCGATCGCCAAATCCAGATTATTATCAAGAAGACATTTACGTAGCTATTTGGAGTGCATTTAATTTAGCCAGGAAAAAATTACAAGAGCATTCGCTCCAAGCATATTATGCGATGGGTACATCGCCAATTCGATCTAATCTGCGCCCACCGACTCCGCCGCTCCGCCGCTCGTTCGGTTATGCGGGAGCCTGATTATTGATAGTACAACACATTTTATTGTTTTTAATTGCGGGTGGAAGAGGGAGAAATCAGTCATTTATACATCTGAATTACTTGCAAACTTCCACCAGCATATAGTTTCGGATTAGTCTTAAGTTTGAATCCTATCTGTTGTAGAATAGCGACTAAATCCATCTCAATTAATTTCCAGGCTGAGTCGGTTTCAAACAGCCAAAAAAAGACAGATAAGCCAGGGATAAATAAAGGATTAGTTGGTTGATGAAAATCAACTAGTGTAAATATGCCACCTGGTTTGAGGACTCGATAAACTTGAGTAAAAATCTGTTGTAATTGCGATCGAGTCATCTCGTGCATCGCCGCACTAGTATGCACCAAATCAAACGACATATCCGCAAACGGCATCTCCTCCGCCAAGGCTTCCACATATTTTGCCTGGGGGACATTGCGCCGACAGCGACTGAGAGACAGTGGTGAAATATCTAAACCTGTCACGTCATCTGAGTGTTCCAACAGCACGCCAGTAACTTGACCACTGCCACAACACAGATCGAGAATTTTGGCATGGGGATCGATCTCTAGTCCCTTCAGAGCCAACCGCCGAAATCGATGCTCGCCACCCACGGAGATCGCGGCTATTCGCGAGATACTATCATATAGCCACTGATACTGATAGCTCCAAGTTCTGAGAATCGTCCCCATGAGAAATTAATCAAAATTACTATGGTTCTAGCGTTGCAAATCTCTAGCAATAAAACCAGATAATTGTTAAAATCGGTAAAGAATTTGCAACATACTGGGAAATCGCAGCCGTTATGGGTCGTTTAGGGGTTTTACTACTGAATTTGGGTGGACCGGAACAATTGTCGGATGTGCGTCCGTTCTTGTTTAACCTGTTTTCCGACCCTGAGATTATTCGGATTCCGATCGCCGCACTCCAGAAGCCTTTAGCTTGGATTATCTCGACCTCACGGGCAAAGAAATCGCAGGCTAATTATGAGAAGATTGGTGGCGGCTCCCCCCTGCGGCGGATTACCGAAGAGCAAGCACGGGCGATCGGTGACAGCTTGCGACTTCAGCGGGAAAATGCCAAAGTATACGTGGGAATGCGTTATTGGCACCCATTTACCGAAGATGCACTATTAGAGATTCAGCGCGACGGTATCGAGCAGCTAGTTATTCTTCCCCTCTATCCCCAGTTTTCGATTAGTACTAGTGGTTCGAGCTTCCGCGAAATCGAACGGATCTGGAAAGAACATCCCCAGATGAAACCGCCCAAATACACTGTCATTGCCGATTGGTACAAAGAGCCTGGTTATCTCCAAGCCATGACAGAACTGATCGCCGCTGAGATTGATAAATGTCCCAATCCCGATCGAGCGCACGTCTTTTTCAGTGCCCACGGTGTTCCAGTTAGCTACGTAGAGGAAGCTGGCGATCCCTACCAAGCGGAGATCGAAGACTGCACTAAGTTGATCATGCAAACCCTGGGCAGACCCAACGAGTACTCCCTCGCATATCAAAGCAAAGTCGGCCCGATCGAGTGGCTTCAACCCTATACGGAAGACGCGATCGTCGAATTAGCCGCACAAGGAACTACCGATTTAGTTGTCGTCCCGATTAGCTTTGTCTCCGAGCATATCGAAACCCTCGAAGAAATCGATATTGAGTATCGAGAAATCGCCGAAGCATCGGGTATCCACACCTTCAACCGTGTTCCCGCCCTCGATACTAACCCGATCTTCATTCAAGCCCTAGTCGATCTGATCCTCAAAGCCGCCGCTGCGCCAGCACTGGATATCGACCAAGTGACCCAGATGAAGAAGAAGATCAAAATGTACCCCCAAGAACGTTGGGAATGGGGTCTCACCAGTGCGGCGGAAGTCTGGAATGGTCGCCTCGCCATGCTCGGTTTTATCGGCATTCTCGTCGAATTAATCACTGGGCGCGGTCCGTTGCATTTGTTTGGAATACTTTAGCTTAGTAGGTTGGGTTGAGCTTAGTAGGTTGGGTTGAGAGAAGCGAAACCCAACAACATCAACATCAATGATCTACAATATGCTAGGCGATCGGACAGGATTGAATGCTCTAAGATGTTCTTGTTCGGGAAGATGTAGCGGTACCCGATAATTTTAACCAATCGGTTCGTTAACGCTGGGGTTGTTGGGTTTCGAGGCTCAACCCAACCTACAGGGGGTAATCCCACTACGGTACTCTTTTAGGGTTCCCATTCATATCCCAACTCAGATCCACTGACTCCAAAACTTCCCTTAACACCAGTGAAGCAAGTATCAATCAAAATCGAGTCGTACAATTCGGAGCCGTCCAAATCGGCACAAGTCAAATCAGCTCCACTCAAATTGGCTTCAGTGAAATCAACAAAGTTAAGCCTAGCCCAACTCAAATTAGCATTACTCAAATTAGCCCGACTCAGATCGCTAGCAATGGGATCGTGTCCCCATCCCAATCCACTCAAATTGGCTCCACTCAAATTGGTTCCACTCAAGTTGGCTCCACTCAATTGGATACTTTGCAATTCAGTATTGCTCAAATCAGCACCGTTCAGATCGACCCCACTGAAATCTCTCTCCCCACCAGCATAACGCTCCAACAACTCCTCACGAGTCATAACCCCAACCTCCAAAACACAACAGTACCCACCTGGACAGAATTCCTTCAGTCCCCAACACCATTTAACCTCAAAATCGAGATCCAAGATCTCCCCACTGGACAACTAGCCGAAGCCACCATCACCGGATACGACACCTTCGGTCGCCCCAACTCTGGCACCCTCACCCTAGACACCGACGGCAATGGTTTAGGCTGGTTCATCGACACCACCCCCGACGACAACGACAGCACCCTCTACCCTTACGACCTCATGAACACCAGCCTTAAACCTGGCGTTCGCAAACTTCCATCGGCGTTAAACCTAGCGATGATTGATGCGATTAATGCGGGAATCGGGAATCGGGAGTCGGGAATCGGCGGCACAATTAGCGCACCCCTAACCGCTGGTGCATTACTGGCAATTAATAATGGTGACTTCTCCACCACCGCAGATTGGAACACCGTAGCCATTAGAATTTGTAGGTTGGGTTGAAGCATGAAACCCAACACCACCAATGCCGATCGAGTATGGACTGAATATTTAAAATTGTGAGCATCGGGACGGTGAAGAGATGTCCGATAATTTCAATCGATCGGTTCGTTAACGCTGGGGTTGTTGGGTTTCGAGGCTCAACCCAACCTACAGGGGGTAATCCCACTGTTCGAGAACTAGCCGAAGCCACCATCACAGGCTACGACTTTAGCTTAGAGCATTGTTTTTTTTGCAATTGCTGTAGATATTAATCGATCGATTCAAATAGTTTAAAATTTATTTTGTTCGATCGATTAGTGTAGAGATTGCTCGATCGAATCAAACAGTTTAAAGTCTTTTTGCTTCAGTTGTAGATGGTCTGTGGGCAGTGCCCACCCTACTGGCGTGACCGGACTAAAACTGTGGGTAAAGATGATGCAGTTTAATTCGAGCATCTGCGGTGGTAAATTGCCATTTTACTTTAGCATGTTCTCGGTTCCGTTCTTGTTGCCAAGCTGCCAGT
>JBGSPI010000035.1:0-10839 GCA_041738715.1 Chamaesiphon sp. | reverse complement strand
AGTTGCTTATCTGGGTGGTTATCTCGAACATCGACGTAAGACTCCGATTGGCATCCAAGTTCTCTGGCGTGGTTGGCTAAAATTACATGATCTTTGCCAAGGCTGGCAGCTTGCTAGAGGCACTTAACGTGAAAAGTCAGGGTGGTTGATGACTAAGAATAAAGATTTCTGTATTTTTCTTTCCTTGTATGAAACCACCCTAGGGGATAAGTAGGAGGGGGTTCAGATTTGCCAGTCTGGGTCTTGGGCGCAAGATCCATAAAAATGACTATCGGGATGTACCAATTCAGGGGTTGTGTTTGCTGAGGTTATCAGTATTAACTTAACATTAGACTCAGAACTGTTGGAAAGCTTACTAAATGATCAATTTAACGGCTTCTCCAATTCCGTGTTCAAAGGTTTTAGGTTCATAGTTAAAATCATTTTTAGCACTACTATGATCGAAGACCTTTGGTTCGTTAAGTCTTAAAATTTGCTCCACAGTGATTGGGGACTTTATTTTTAATGAATTTAGAACTTTTACTGCCTGAATCGAAAGATTTTTCGATAAGTGTAATAAATGGGGCTTTTTACCTAAATGCTTACTGGCAATTTGGATCACCTCATTGAAAGTTAGAATTTGTCCACCAGATATATTATATTCTTGCCTATAAGTGTTTGCTTGATCGAGTACTTCGCAAATTGCCCAAGCAACATCTTGAACGTGAACTGGTTGCTGCAAGGCTTCGCCTGTACCTAACACTGGAATAATTGGAGATTTTTGAATTAGGCGTAGTAGTTTAATCATATTACGATCGTCTGGTGTGCCATAAATCATCGTCGGGCGCAATATTGTGTAATCTAGATTGCTGGACATAATTGATTGCTCGGCTGCTTGACGAACAGATTTAGTTTGAGCGGCAAGAGAGGTAAAGATAGCAGTTGTACTCACAAATACTGCCCGACTAATTCCACTCTCTTCACAAGCCTTAACGATAATAGGCGCAGCACCAAAACCAATTGAAGCAACGTTAATTAATTTTTTATATCCGGGTAGAACTCTGAGCAAAGAGTCAACATCGTTCAAATCTGTGGTGACTGTATTAATACCATGAGCATTAAGCACTTCTGCTTTGGATGGATTTCTGACTAAGCAGTCGAATTTAATGCCTCTGGTCAATAATTCTTTGACTACAAATTTACCAGTAAATCCAGTTGCTCCAGTTAGAATTAGATCTGTACTCATAGTTCTGCTTGAATTAAATTCCATAATTTATTGGCAACTGTGATTCGTGAGTATGTACTAACAACCAAAGATTGTCCACGTTTACCCATTTCTTCTCGTTCTGCTGGAGTTAATGAGGATAATTTAATGATCGATTTTGCTAATCCGTCACTATCTTCTGGGTCTGCTGTAAATCCAGCTTGATGTTCTTCTACTTCCTGGTTAATGCTCCCTCCGACTCCGACAATTACTGGTTTACCCGCAGCATAATAGTCATAGAGTTTGTTAGGACTTACACCGTAGCGAAAAAGTGGGACATCTTTGAGCGTAATAATCAAACCATCAGCGGCTTTGAGTAGTTGAGGTATTTCACGCTTAGGAATAGGATCGCGGAATTCCAAAGAGGAAATGTCAGAGCCTTGTCTCATTAGACTAGCTTTTTCTGGGCCATCTCCGACTAGAAGAATCAGAAAAGTATGCGGATGGGTTTTGTCTAAAATTCTTGCCGCTTCAACTACTGCATCTAGAGCATTAGCATCACCGTGCGCTCCTGTATACATTAGGCAGAATCGATCTTCTGGTATATTATGAAGAAATTTGGCTTTTTGCGGTGATATATCGATGCGAAAATCTTCAATATCTGGCCCATTCGGTAGCCAACTAACTTTAGTAGCTCCACGTTTACTAACATAGTCTACCGAACCTTTCGCGAGAACAATTACTCGATCGCTATGTTCGTATAGCCACTTTTCAATCTGACCAATTAGCTTGACTAATAAACTATCTGGCGATTTACCCCCAACATCAATCAGTGTCTGTGGCCATAAATCTCTAACTTCAAAATAAAATTTAGTCCCCTTTATTTTTGCTAGTACCCATGCTGTAAGTGCAGCTAATATTTGTGGAGAAGATCCGATGATTAAATCTGGTTTTGGTTGAAATAAGCCAATCAAAAATAGGCTAACGCAGAAGGAAAGCATGTTCAGATAACGTCGCCAGTTGTTGGTTTTGTAGGGGGTGACGTACAACCAATACCAGCAAAGTTTGTCAAATGTTTCTTGTTGCCATAGTTGTGGTAATTTTAATTTGAGATATTCTCGTTTGGTCAGATTATAATCTGAAGAAAAAACTGTTACTGAACAATCTTTCTCAGACAAGAATTTACCTAGTTCATATTGTCGAATGTGCCCTGGTAATTGAGGCGTATTTGCGAACTGGTTGATGATCCAAATCCGTGGATTCAAGACAATTTCTCCTCACTCTAATAATCGTTTAAATTGTAGTCGTTTTCAAATTACTGTTGTTTAGCTCCCATTGCCAACCTTTCAGTCTCTTCTGTGGAGAATCGAATTCTAGTGATGCCAAAGAAGAATCGAACTTTAGATTGGTGAGGATCTGAGCATTGAAACTAATGACTAAGCATAGTGTCTTCCCGCCTACTGGCAATACTCCTCCATAAGATAGTTTTCCACGGGGTACCCGCTTACCAAACTCAGGTGCATACCAAGATTGAGAGGTGGTTGGAGATTTCCAAGTCAATTTATCTTCTGTAGTTAAACCTAGTACCTGAAGGTAAAGCAGATCGTTTTCTAGTTTACAGGTATACTGATGGTTTTCAATATTTTGAGTTACTAGTTCTAAACCAGGCGCAAAATGAAAATTGGAGATGTAAGTAGTATCTACTCGTGTTTCTATCCGATCGAATATGATAATTGATTCGTTGCTTAACCCTATCCAGCGGTGATGGGTTGCGCGAAGTGGTTGTTGCAGATAACCATCATGAGCCGCGCTTACCCATTGCCATTCTCCGTCAACACCAAATTGAACGTCAAAAGGTTGAGCCTTTTGTCCAACTCGAAATGCACTCCAGACATCTGATTGATTGCAACTATCTAGCTCAATTGTGTTGTGCGCTAGGGTACTGCGCTCATAGTTTCTCACTGCTCCTGCTGCGTATTCACTGGTGCCAGTATCAACGATGATTGGTTGACCCTTGTAGTAAAAATCTATACTTAAACAATCAGCATGGGCATGGGGTGGGAGTTCTTTTGGGCAAGGGGAAGCACAGTCAAATGCTAGTTCGAGACCATTCTCGTTGCGGAGGATGTAATAGCCAGAATTAGGCAGGTAGCTACTTGGTGGGGTTGGAATTGTTAGTTTAGTTTCACAAGGGGTAATGCTTGCAGATTTGAGAATTTGCTCGTGCAGAGCACTGGTGGGATTGTTGCTTGTTTTACTTAACAATTGACTGACAAAACTAACTACTTCATCCAAAGGGAGACTAATATTATATGCGGCATCATTCCAGAGTGGATAAGTGCCATCCTGCAACCGAATTTTAATTGCAAATTCGAGCATTTTTTCTAAATGCTGAAGTATCGATCGCGGTACTTGCCAACCTGCACTTATGAGAGCAGCTACTGATTCGCCTACTAAAGTCAGCATAATCAGATGGTACATGGGGCTTAGTTCGTAATGTCCACCATCTGGAAGAATTTGAATATCTAGTTGTGCTGATAATTCTTCAACAGATTTACTGACAATTTTGGTCGATCGATCTCCACTGAAATTCAATCCACCAATAATTAAACCTCGGAGATTTTCCAGGAGATGATTACCGCCTGCAAAATATTCTTTATTCTGATATAGGTAATTAAGTTGAGTCCATAGAGATTGCAATAGTTTTGGTTGGGCGATCGCCGGAAGTGCTCTGATTGCATAGACCCAATTAACTATTCTTAATGATGTTGTATAGGGATGCCAGCCATCAAAATGGTAAATGGGATTAGATTCGATCCAGTCATCGGTGACTTGGATAATCTGAACTAGATCGGGTAAATCGATCCATCTATTTTCATATCCTTTAGTTAGGATATCTCTAATCCAATCAAAATAATGAAGATTGAATTGCCACAAGCGAGAGTATTCTGAACTACTCCAGATAATGGGGACTTTTAGGATACGTGTTTGATTGAGAAAAGTAAAAGAATAATCGTTGGCAATTTTATTGCCATTTTCCTGGAAAATAGTAGTTAGATCGTCATCAAATAAATATAAGCTGCTAAGATAATTTTGACGTAGGGATGGTGGGTTACTATGCCCAATTAACGTAATCGATTGACGCACTGATAGCGAGAGTCGGGGAAACGATCGCTTTTTGCCTTCAAAGATCGCTCTAGCCAGAAGTTGCTGGAGAGGAATATCTTTAATTGTATTGAAGCTGCGTGATAAGTTCAATATTATATATCCTCATCTAACTCTTAATTCCTATGTTGAAGAATCAGGATCGATCCCTAATTCCCGCAATCGCTGGGCTAATCGTTCGGCGCGTTGAGATTCTTGTTGAATCCGCTCATTTGGGGTCAGATATCGCTGTCCATGCTCATCATACCAATACAACCATTCTCTAATTACACCACCATAATCACCTCGTTCATACCCGATTCCTAGACCGATTTCAGGCATCCAGACTGGATGAGATTGTTGTAATTCGTACTTGCCATCAACAAGTTTATGTACTTCTAATCTGGGTTTGCGTTGGCGTTTGGATGAATAGATGACGTAATACAACACCCCCATAGCGGCATATTTCTCTAGTTTGATGGTGTACTCTTGTCGATAGGTGGCAGAAACCACCTCAATTACCAGGCTGGGAATAACTTGTTCATCCCATAGGACATAACTGGGACGTAATTCCTCGCTATAGCATCGCTCTACACCCAAGCTCAGAAAGGCATCAGGTACAATTGGTGGGAGATTTGGATCGTAATATATGCCCATATCAATGCCAAACAACCAATCTTGTCTTTTTTCCCACAGCATCAAGAGGATCGATTTGAGCAGGGCGGGAATAAGTTCTTGGAGTTCGTTATCCACTGGGGTATCGTCTGAGTCTGGGAGTTCGTCGGCGGAGGGCAAGTATCTAGGCAGTTGGTAGTTTAGCATATAGAACCCATTTGAGATCTTCTAGTGGGGGATGGTCGCAATTCCAAATTCAAACCTATTCAGACATGTCGTAGGGGCGGGTTGATGCTAATGATGCTGATTTTGTCCATTAACCTTGAACAAAACCCGCCCAACCCCACCAGCTATCTCATAGAGTAACACACCATTGTCAGTAGGATGTAAGTCAGATATTTATCGAGCAGCCTCCGCAGCAGTTATGCTTGCTTGCGCCACTTCTAACAATTCCTCCCAGGGAATTAATTGTCCTCGATCCGTTTCTACTGCTTTAACAAAGGCTGCTGCACAGGCATTATTGCCTTTGTCTTGATTCCATAAATTCATGGTCTTAAAGTTAGCAAATCCATAGCCTTGTAATTTACGGAAATTATCGAGTTGGAGGATTTTACCACCACAGAAGATTTCTAGCCGCTCTTTGGGAAAAGATTTATGTCCGTTGGCGAGATAATGGACTGTACCGAAGGAGCCATCAGCAAAACTGAGGGTGAAACTGACCTTATCATCTCTAATTGCTACTGCAGGATTATTGCCCATTGCGGTTGTTTGGACAGAGACGATAGGAGAATCGGTCATAAATCTGAGTAAATCGATAAAGTGACAAGCTTCGCCAATCACTCGTCCACCACCAATATGAGGATCTTGTGTCCAGTTGTCTGCGGGGATATCACCTGCATTAACTGTCACGATCATTGATTTTGGCTCTTTCTCATTTGCCAAGAGTTCTTTGATTTTGACAATTTGTGGGGCGAACCGACGATTGAATCCAACCATAAGTACGGGTGAGAAGCCAGTGTCTATGATTGCTTGATAGCTGGATTGAATTGCTAATAGTTGGGAGGCGGAAATGGCGAGGGGTTTTTCGACGAAAACGTGTTTACCCGCTCGGAGTGCTTTGCAAACAAATTCGGCGTGGCTATTGTGGCGGGTGGCGATGACGATGGTATTAATATTGGGGTCTTGAATCAGGCTCTCGGTATCGGTGGTTGTTTGCTCGAAGCCGAATTTTTTCGCGGCGTATACGCCACTTACGCCGCCATCAGTGGCGATATTTTTCAGAATGGCTGATGTGGATTGAAATGCGGGGATTAGCACTCTAGAGGCGTAATTACCTGCGCCAATGAAACCAATCGAGCATTGTTTGACGGCGGTTGTTGTTGTTTGGGGTTTGAAGTTTAGTGTGGTGAGTCGCAATTCCTCATCGGGTTTAGCTTGGGGGTATTCTAATAAGATGCCCAGGTAGGGTTGTTTGCTGTCTAGTAGTTCGTAAGCTGATGTAGCTTTTTCTAACTCGAACCGATGGGAAATTAGCGCATCGGTATTGAGTTTATTTGCTGCCATTGTAGCCAAAATTGCTTCAAAGTTTCGCTGTTCTGTCCAGCGAACAAAGCCCAATGGATAATCTTGTCCTTTTTGCTCATAAGTTGGATCGTAGCGTCCTGGGCCATAGGAGCAGGATACTTGAAACGTTAGTTCTTTTTCGTAAAAGTCGGCTCTATTTAGTTCTAAACCAACTACCCCAATTAGAATGATGCGACCTCGTTGGCGGCACATTTGGGCGGCTTGGTGCATTGGTTCGTTGCTTTTGGTCGAGGCGGTGATAATCACGCCATCTACCCCTCTGCCTTCTGTGAGAGCAGTGGAGATGGAGATCGGATCTTCCCCTTTTGATAAATCGACGATATCTGCACCAAATTGTTTAGCTAGATCTAATTTTTGCCTGTCGAAGTCAGCCCCAATTACGCGACAGCCTTGGGCTAATAAAAGTTGGACGGTGAGTAAGCCAATCAGTCCCAATCCGGTGACGACAAAGGTTTCACCGAGGGTTGGTTGGGCGAGGCGAATTCCTTGGAGTGAGATCCCACTAATGACGGTAAAGGCTGCGGATTCGTCACTTACTCCATCGGGAATCTTGGCGCAGAGGTTTTTGGGTACGCAGACTACTTCAGCATGGTAGCCATTAGAAACTACCCGATCGCCTATTTTAAAGCCTTCTACCCCAGCACCAACTTCCAGGACGACTCCAGCATTAGCATAGCCCATCGGTAACTCTCGATCGAGTTTACTTTGAACGGCTTCTAAGGTAGGCATTAAACCATCAGTGCCGATCTTATCGATGACTTGTTTGACTTTTTCAGGTTGCTTACGGGCTTTGTCGATGGGGTTGGCTTTGCCAAATTCGACTAGCATTCGCTCGGTTCCGGCGGAGACGAGGCTAGTGTGGGTGCGGATCAGGAGGTGTCCTGGTTTGATTTGGGGACAGGGAACTTCGGTTAGTTGGGTGGTACCGTTTGATAGGGATTGGAGGATTTGTTTCACGGGATTATAAATAGAAGATTGTGGTTGTGTTATTTACCAGATCGTTTGTAAATGTCCCCACTGCTGGATTTTTCGATCTTTGGAGATCAATGGTGCTTGAAAGGTTAAACTGGTGGCAACAATCAATTGATCGGCAGGATCTCCATGAAAGTCTCCAGGTAAACGAGTTGCCAATACAGCAATTTCAGGAGTTAGGGATAAAAGTCTGACATTGGGGCGTTGTAATGCTATGTCTATCCATGCTTGAACATCCATTGATAGTCCGATTCTGGACTTTGCTACTAGCATGGCAATTTCCCAACAACAGATTGCTGGTATCCCAAGCATTTCGGCTTGCTCGATGGCGGTGTAAGCATCAGGTGAAAGGTTTGTTGATTCGTTTGTCCACCATAGCCAAGCATGAGTATCCAGAATAATCACGACTCGGCATCCCAAGCTACATCAATAGGTGAAATAATGTCTGTTTCAAACACGATACTATTTTTGAGCGGGTTGGTCTGGCGAGATATACTTGTTGGCGGGATCTCGCTTATTGATGTTTTTTTTAGCGATAGAATAATAGAATGTAATGCTTCTATATGGCGATCGTCCACTGAGTCAATTTCTTGTTTAAGTTGTTCCCGACTAATCATATTTTTGTAATCTAGATAGATAATGGTTAGCTGCTTGTCATCAAATTATACTACTCTAAGATTTATCTAATGGTCATGGGGACTGGAGGATTTCTTTCATATTATTTGTGTTGAGAGTTCACTCTGGGTTTTTTTGAGGTAGATAATGATATCGATTGAGACGTAACATTGTTAGTGTGGAGCAGATTGAGACTGGGGAAGTTTTTGCGTTACCAAACAATAACCCATTGCTTTGACGATCGATGTGACATTACTCAGTCGTGGATTACCATCATCAGATAAGGCTTTTTGCAATCCCTGTCTAGTCATCCCAATTTGTGCCGCCATATCGCTAACACCCCGCACGCGAGCCAGGACGCGCAATGAGGCAAGCAATACCCCAGTGTCATTATCTTCAGCAAAGTCTTGGAAAATTTCCGTCAGATAATCATCAATTTCTTCAGGATGGTCGCGGAAATAGTTTTCAGTAACTTCATCAAGGGTTCTCAGTTTTCGCATTAGTTTGATATTCCTGCCAATAAGCTTTAGCGTTTTCTATGTCGCGGTCTTGGCTATCTTTGTCTCCACCACATAGGATAATGACAATGTTGCCTGCATCTTCACCGAAATACACTCGATATCCAGGGCCAAAGAACAGACGCAATTCGGACAACCCTTCCCCGATTGGTTCGACATCTCCGTAATTTCCCTGCTGAACCCGAAATAATCGTTTCAGAATTCGTCGCCTGCCTTGGGTATCGCGCAGAGCGTCGAGCCAGGCTTGAAACGGTTCGTTTCCGTCTGCATCTGCGTAAAAGATAATTTGCTTAGGTTTTACGATCCGTGTCAAAGTCCGAACCTTCCTTAATTATAAATTATAGCCAACTATAGTTGGCATCAAAACAAAGGTCAAGATAATCTCCTCCCTCTCTTCCCCACACAATCTGGAGGAAACATCCAGGTCGATGCGTCGCTACGCGGACTAATATGACGATCGAGGATTTATTAACTGAACCGTATTGTAATATCTTCAACTCGCTGTTGCCAATTTCTAGAAGACACGAATCGTCTCTTTTAAGATGCTTTCTCGCGCATGTTCTCTGAGTGCTTGTAGGGATTGGAGGATTTGTTTCATGGTTTTGATTGAGGAAGTTGATTTTGTATCTACACTTTCTGATATAAGAATCGAGCAAAATCTAAAACTTCCTCACGTTTGGTTTCCGATAGATGATTGAAAATAGCTGTCAGTTTATCGCCAGTAGTCAGCCATTGTTTAGCTTTCGCTTTCCAGACAACAATAAATTGTTGCGGGGATAGAACGCACAGAGCGGTCGTTTCACCGTCTTCGTTGGTAAATTCTACCTCGAAGTTACAATCATCATGACATTCAACAATGGTTCCTCGATCACCAATAAATTGCCGATGTTCTGGTAAATTAATTAAGATTTCTACTAGATCGAGTAATTCTGGTTTCATAACGATCTTGTTGGAATATAAAGAGTTGTTAATCGAGCTTGTCTAGAGTTAGGCGGAATTAACCATCCCGTCCGCACAATTTCTACTTGCTGTGCTTCTATACCCGTAATTTCTAAGTCTATTTGGTATCTGATCCCATATCGATCTTCATTCTGGGGGATAGCTTCAGCATCGAGAACGCTCTGGTTAATTTGGTCTATCAGGAGTTGATAGTTTTCTTTGGTGTAGCCTAGATATCTTTGAAACATCAGTGCTTTGTCTCTGATTGACTGACAAAAGTCCTGAAACCATTGCTAGGATGCGATTTTAGTTTTGAGTTACTTCTGCCTGATTCTGAGGTTCTTACAAATAGAGTGCAGTCCCTACTGCGATTAAGTTTCAGTCCGATCGCTGAACCGTCATCCAAGCTCAGATTGGGCGGGGCATCCAATAGATCTGTCAGTCAATCAGGTCGATGACCCCAGACTCGACGAGGTACTTTAGCGAATTGGCATCATATGAAATCCGGGTGTAGGCTTACTGCAAAGATGGGCTAAAATCCTTGCAGACAAGCAATGTATCAATCATCAATGAGTCGGATTTCATATAATTCACCTTCTGGAGTGATTATCCCAAAATTTTCCGTATAAAATCCGCTTTTGGGGTACTGTCCCGAAATTTTTAGTGTATTTCAGCGCGATCGCCCTAAACACACTGATGCCAACATCATAATTTCGGCTACCTTCAATAATTCTTTACTGGATTGATTTTTGAGAGAACAAGCGATCGCGGCGTTCTACACTTCATAATGAGAAGAGGTCTTTACAGTTCTTCATCATGGCGCGTGATCTTCGAGGGTTTATTCAGCAGCTTGAGCAGCGGGGACAGTTGCGACGGATTCAGGCATTGGTTGATCCAGAATTAGAAATTGCTGAAATTGCCAATCGGCTGCTGCAAGCGGGGGGTCCAGCGCTGCTGTTTGAAAACGTTAAAGGGTCAGCCTATCCCGTGGCGATTAACCTGATGGGCACCGTGGAGCGGGTGTGCATGGCAATGAACATGGACAAACCCGAAGAACTGGAAACCCTGGGTAAAAAATTGGCGCTGCTCTATCAACCGCGCCCCCCGAAAAAGATGTCTCAAGCGGTGGAACTGGGCAAAGCGCTATTTGATGTGATTCGGGCAAAACCCGATCGCGATCTGTTTCCGCAGTGTCATCAAGTGGTGCTGAAAGATGAAGCGGTGGATTTGACGAAGCTGCCGCTGCTGCGAGTGTATCCCGGTGATGCA
>JBGSPI010000103.1:0-89428 GCA_041738715.1 Chamaesiphon sp. | reverse complement strand
ACACGTTGTAAAGTTATGTTAAGGCGATCTCCCAAAGTGTTGATATTGGGTTGTTTCAATGTGCCAGTTAGATGCTAGATAAATTTGTCAACATCTCCAAAAATGATTATTTATGGGCAAGTTTGAAGCAGTGAGCGATGTAAGGAGTCGATCCTATCGCAGTTTTATTCGATCGCCAGGTATCATTTATGGGCAAGTTTGTAAATTCATCCAGGAGACTTTGTAACAATTATTTGCAACGTGTCCTATTTTGCGAGTATCTCGGCTGTACCCCTCGATCGCGTGCCCTTAATTTGTGTAGGATAGCATGAATATGAACTCTGACAGTTGCCGGGGCAATATAGAGACTGTCAGCGATATCTCGATCGATCTTGCCAGCGGCAATGAGCGCGAGAATTTCCCGTTCGCGATTGGTTAAGGAAATTGACTGTGGTGTTCTCCCTTCACCGACGGGATTGAGATCTGTAACTTCAATCTCTAATGAATCAATTATCAATTAGTTACAGTATTTCTCCACACACCGAACAAACATTTCTACACCTGTAGATAGAGCCGTTTCATCGAAATCAAATCGAGGGTGGTGATGGGGATATGCCAGCGATCGATCTGGATTTGCCGAGCCGAGAAAGAAGTAACAACCAGGCACCTGCTGGAGAAAGAAAGACATATCTTCACCGCCCATCGTCTGACATTCAGGCACAACTCCCATTGGTGTTTCCACTAGATCTGTGGCAATAGAACGGACTAGATCGGTCATCTTTTGATCATTGATTGTTGGTGGATAAAATTTTAGATAATCCAACTGATAGGTGGCTCCATGACTAGCACAAATTCCCGCCACAATCGCTTCGATTCGTTGATGAAAAAAGCCCTCTAATTCAGGATTAAAATATCTGACTGTACCAGCTAAGTTTGCAGTATCAGCAATCACATTTCGTGCTGTACCTGCATGAAATTCACCGACAGTAACTACCGCCGAATCGATCGGATTGACATTTCGCGAGACAATGGTTTGCAGGGCGTTAACAATCTGTGAACCTAGAACGATCGAATCGATCGTTTGGTGGGGCATGGCTCCGTGTCCACCTTTCCCTTGAATCTTCAGGGTGAATCTTTCCACCGCTGCCATTAACGCGCCACTGCGGACACCGATTGTTCCTAGTGGTAAATTATTCCACAGATGTAGCCCGATAATTGCGTTGACATCGGGATTAGTCAGGACTCCCGCCTCGATCATCGGTTTGGCTCCGCCTGGGCCTTCCTCGGCGGGCTGGAAGATAATTTTGACTGTTCCGGCAAAGTCGCTTTGATGTCGGGAGAGGTAGTAAGCTGTCATCAACGCGATCGCGGTATGTCCGTCATGTCCACAAGCGTGCATCACCCCGTCATGGAGCGATTTATACGGCACTTGATTGGCTTCTTGAATCGGCAAGGCATCCATATCTGCCCGAATTGCCAGGGTTTTGAGGCGAAAACTAGTTTTGCGCCCCTGAATCATTGCGACAATCCCCGTCTGAGCAATACCAGTTTGGTGGGGAATGCCCCATTCCTTGAGTTTACTGGCGATCGCAGCGGCGGTTAGTTGTTCTTTGAATCCGAGTTCTGGACGCTGATGGATTTGCCGTCTAAAGGCAACTAGCTCTGACTGTAAGGCTTGGATTTCTGGTCTGACTTTGTTCGGATTAATTGGCTGAGTTGGGGCGTTAGTAGCAAACATCTGGTTGTGAGGAGAAATATGCCAAAGGATCGAATTACACTGATTCTAACGCTGTGTGCGATCATCGATGGGGAATTTTCACCGTCGATCGAAATCACCGTCGATCGGAATTACCTTCGCGGTACCTGACTCTCTGGCAACACGGATGGACAGAGCCGATAAAATCAATGATGCAAGCATCGAGCTACCTCCATAACTAAACATCGGTAGCGGTAAACCAGTAGTGGGGAGAACACCACAAGCAACGGCAATATTGATTAGCGATTGGAGTACGATAAATGTCATACTGCCGATCGCAATCAACCGATGCACCGGATGATTGCTCCGCAGTGCAATTAATAAGCCCAAAGTGCCATAGCTCATTACCATCAGCAACAACAGGGCACTGCCAATCAACCCAAACTCCTCGGCAAAGACCGAAAAAATAAAATCTGTATCGGGGATTGGTAAATAGCCTAATTTCTGAAGAGATAGACCAAAACCATTACCTGCCGATCCGCCAGAGCCGATTGCCATTAAACTCTGGACTAGGTGAAAACCAGATCCAGTCGGATCTGCCCACGGATTAATGAAAGAAAACCGATCTTGTTGGTACGGATTGAGGGCAATGCTGATGCCTGCTGCCACAACTCCAGTAATCAATAATCCACCCAAATACCGTAATGGCAGCCCTCCAGCGAAGGCAATCAACCATAAACTCATCCCACATAAACCAGTAGTACTCAAATTTGGCTGTTTTAAAATTGCTAGTAACACCAGGGCAAATACACCCACCCAAAATGTCCTCACCCTAATCGGATATCGTTCCCATTGACCGAAAATTTTTGCTCCTTGTAACACTAAAAAGGGTTTGATCAACTCCGACGGTTGAATCTGAACTGGACCTATTGCAATCCAACGAGTTGCACCCATTGTAGTTTTCCCTGCCCCGGTGAAGGCGGTAAGTATCAATAGTCCCAACATGCCGATTAAGCCCCAATGGGAAATACTCAGCAATTTTTTGAGTGGTAAATGGACAATAATATTGAAGATAATTAGACTAGCTAAAACTGCAAAAACTTGGCGATTAAAATAATATAGTCCGTCACCTTGTTGGTCAGTTTCACCATGATAATAAGAAGCTGAAAATAGCACTAATAGTCCGATCGCCAGCCAGATAAAAGTCACCCATCGTAGCAACCTGGGGGTTAAGGACCAGTCTTTGACCGTTGGGTCATAAAATGGAATTAGTAAGCGAATACTCATAGGTAGAAATCGGGGATTGGCAACATCAACTATTAAGAGTTAATCCTAACTCAAAAGTAAAGGGTAGATGGTTGGGAGACAGACAATTGTCAATTCTCAATTCTCTCCAGCATTGCCCATGCCAACTTTGCTGCCCCAGTTATCCCCGCTTGATTACCAAGTTCAGCCCGAATTAACTTAAATCCTGGACGAGAGACAGCCATCACTCGACTGTTGATTTCCCGTTCGGCCGCAGGTAAAAAATAGTCAGCACTAGCACTAATTCCACCACCGACGATCGCTACTTCCGGTGTCAGAATATATAGAATGCTCGTCAAGCCAATCCCCAAATTTCGACCATAACTCTCCCAAAATGCCAATGCTTCTGCGTCTCCAGCAGCGGCTAGTTCGCCCATTTCCTGTGGCTCCTTCCCTGTCATCCGGCGAATTGCATTCCCCGACAGGAACTGCTCCAAGGAGCCACTATTACCACTATTACAAGCATGTCCATCGGCAGCTAGAGTAATCAAGCCCAATTCCCCCGCACTAGCGGCATGTCCAGTAAACAACTCACCATTGAGAAAAATCGCTCCCCCCACACCAGTTCCTAGCGTCAATAAGACGGTATTCCGATAATATCTTGCCGCACCCAACCACCGTTCACCCAACCCCGCACAATTGCCATCATTGCCGACAACTGCGGGTATCCCAGTCCGGGATTGGAGTAAAGTAGCGATCGGAATATCCACCCAACCATCCAAATTAATCGCAATCCGCGCCACCCGTCCTGCCAAATCTGCTGGGCCTGGTGTCCCAACCCCGATCGCACTAATATCAGTCAGCGTGGGAGCTAATTTTTCGATCGCATACACCATCATATCTAGCACGGCATCAGGACGTGATGGTTGTGGTGTCGGTACCGTCAGGGATTGAAGACAATTCCCCTCTCGTGTAAACCGCCCTAATTTAATTGCTGTTCCCCCCAAATCAATCCCAATTACTTGTTCAGTCATAGCCTAAAGTTCCCTTTTCCCTACTCTCTATCCCCTAATTACCGTCCTCTTTCCCTCGGATTCACCAACTCACTTAAACCCTCACCCAATAGAGATAAACCTGTTACCATCAGAGTGAGAGCCAAACCTGGAAAAAAAGTAGTCCACCAAATCCCCGTTGAAAGTGCTGGTAAAGCTTGCTTGAGATCGTGCCCCCATTCAGCCACTTCATCGGGTAAACCCAACCCCAGAAAACCCAAGCCACCCAAAACTAAAATTGCATCAGCCGCATTGAGCGTAAATAGCACGGGCACACTTTGTACTACATTGGCAAATAAATATTTCCGCAAGACATGAGATGTCGATGCGCCCAAAGCCTGAGCCGCTTCGACAAACATTTGTGTCTTTAAACTCGCCGTCTGATTTCGCACCACTCGAAAATACTGGGGGATATAGGAAATACTTAACGCAATCGCCGCATTGAATACACCCTTACCCACGATAAATGCCAACGTCACCGATAGTAATAATCCCGGCAAGGTGTAAATCGTATCCATCAGAAACAACAAGACTCGATCGAGATTACCGCCTAAATAACCGCTCACCATCCCCAAGGGCACCCCAATTAGCAAACTCATCAAAGTTGCCAAAATCACTACCTGTAGAGCCGCCTGAGTACCGAATAGGGTTCGAGAAAAGACATCATACCCCTCTCGACTAGTCCCAAACCAGTGTTTCCAGGAAGGTGCCTCATTAATCGGATTATAGGGTGGCATCTGGCTCCCTAATAAGTCTTGGGGATCTTGAAGCAATCCGATTGCTTGTAGTAGTGGTGCAAATAGCGCGATTGCTACAAAACTGGTGGTGATAATTAGACCCAAGACTAATAGTTGAGTGGAAAGCTGATTACGGCGTTCGTGCAGGAGTTGCCGAACAGATCTAAGGGAAATTTTACTGACAGCCATTGTAGATAGTGTGCAGCGATCGATGAACAGTTCAATTACTATACGTCGATCGGTCATCAAAAACGATCGATTCTCCAAACTATCTTCCGCTGGATCGCCTTGCTGAGAGAGAATCGATCGAGTAGCAGTTTTATATTCAGAGTTAGAACCTAAGCAATGATCCGCAGCAAAAAAGTTAACTGGCGAGGATGGAGGTTATTTGCGAAAGGTGTGCGCGATTCGCTGTCAGTATTTCGCTATAGTCCAAAATCTCTCAGTTTGGTCTGGAATACTAGCCATCAACTAACCGTAACATTGGGGATTGTAGCTGTATTTGGTGGTTTATTGCCTGGAGCGATCGCGTATATTGGCAAGTTAATCGTCGATAGTGTGGTGATCGCGGCTCGTAGTGGATTGGAAATCGACAAACATCATGCGCTCAGTTATGTAGGGATTGAAGCAATTGCGATCGTGCTATTAGCTGCTTGCCAAAAGGGACTAGTTGTTTGCCAATCATTACTGCGCGTATTATTAGCGCAAAGAGTCAATGAATCCATTCTGGAAAAAGCTCTCACCCTAGATCTAACACATTTTGAGGATGCCGAATTTTATGACAAGATGAGTCAGGCTAGGTCTCAAGCATCGATCCGCCCTTTATCACTGATCAACCGTACATTTGGATTGTGTCAATCTGCACTAACTTTATTGACATTTTGCGGACTATTGTGGCGATTTTCTGTGTGGGCTGTCCTAGTGCTAATTCTCGCGGCGATTCCATCTTTTATTGCCGAAACTCGGTTTTCGGAACATGCCTTTCGATTGTTTCGGTGGAGATCTCCAGAAACTCGTCAGCAGCACTATTTAGAAACTTTATTGGCACGGGAAGATTATGCCAAGGAAGTGCAGCTTTATCAACTCGGTAGGATGCTGTTGCAGCGTTACCGCGATATCTTTAACCGACTCTATCGAGAGGATCGCGATCTCACGCTTAAGAAGGGCTTGTGGGGCTATTTACTGGGGCTGCTGAGTACGGGAGCGTTTTATGGTGCATATATTTGGATGGTGATTGAGGCGATTTCTGGCACCATTAGTTTGGGAGAAATGACGATGTACTTAGTGGTATTTAGACAAGGACAATCGACTTTTTCGGCAGCATTAACTTCGATCGGTGGGATGTATGAAGATAATCTATATCTTGCCAATCTGTACGAATTTTTAGAGCAGCCGATTCCCCAATCGCAGGGTCGAGTCACCAAGGGAATCATACCAAATGGTATTTCATTCGAGCATGTTTATTTTAGTTATCCCGGCAGTCAACAACCAGTATTGAAAGATATCTGTTTAGAGATCCAAGCAGGTGAAAAACTAGCGATAGTTGGTGCAAATGGTTCTGGTAAAACCACTTTAATCAAGCTTTTGACCCGACTTTATACCCCCAGTAGTGGGAAAATTTTGCTGGATGGAGTGGACATAAATGATTGGGATATTGATGTATTGCGCCAACGGATTGGGGTGATTTTTCAGAACTTCGTTCAATATCAATTTACTGTCGGTGAAAATGTTGGCGTTGGCGATGTCGAACATTTAGACGATCTCGATCAATGGGAAGTTGCCTCTGCCAAAGGGATGGCTAAACCTTTTATTGATATGTTGCCCGCAGGCTTTAATACTCAGTTAGGTAAATGGTTTAAGGGTGGGCAAGAGTTATCAGGCGGACAATGGCAAAAGATCGCCCTATCCCGAGCTTTTATGCGATCGAATGCCGACATTTTGATCCTCGATGAACCAACAGCAGCAATGGATGCAGAAGCTGAGATGAAAATCTTTAATCATTTTCGCGATCTAACTCGAAATCAGATGGTGGTGTTAATTTCTCATCGATTTTCGACGGTGAGGATGGCAGATCGAATTATTGTGATGGCTAATGGTGAAATTATCGAACAAGGCAGTCATCAGCAGTTATTAGCAGATGGGGGACGCTATGCTCATTTATTTTCCCTTCAAGCAGCCGGCTATAGATAACGTTAGAGAGTAGAGAGTAGTGATACCACTATGCCCTAACTTCACCCTTGAGAATAGCGTGTAATTGCACCACATTGCCGATCACGGCGATTGCCGGGGCACTAAATTGACGAATTTCGATCTGTTCGACCACTGTATCGAGCGTCGCAATTAATTCTTCCTGATTGGGCGTTGTGCCCCACCGCACTAAGGCAATCGGCGTTGTCCCAGCCAATCCCGCCGCCATCAATTCATGGGTAATGCGATCGAGGTTATGAACGCCCATATACACTACAATTGTTTCGGCACTCTGAGCGATCGCGCCCCAATTAACCCCAGGACGGTATTTACCAGCCATCTCATGTCCAGTGACGAAGGTGACTGAAGAACTATAATTGCGATGGGTGAGGGGGATACCAGCATAGGCTGGAGCCGCAATACCAGAGGTGACTCCAGGGACTACTTCTACAGGTATTCCCGCAGCGATCAGATCTTCCATTTCTTCCCCACCACGGCCAAAGACGAATGGATCTCCACCTTTTAATCGAACGACGATCGCATGTTCGCGGGCTTTTTCTATTAATAAATCAGTTGTTTCATGTTGCAAGAGCGAGTGTCTACCCATCCGTTTTCCGGCATCAATTTTTTCGGTATGGCTACCAATCATCGCGATAATTGCCGGACTAACCAAGGCATCAAAAATCACCACATCAGCACACTCTAATAACCCCTTACCTTTGAGTGTCAATAGTCCTGGATCTCCAGGCCCTGCACCAACTAAATAAACCTTCCCAATTATCTCTGTCACTGTTTTGTTGTCTTGATTTAGCACTAATATTTATAATGTTTAATATTTAATCGAGTGAATTGAGTGACGTTAAAATTGTGTCGATTGCAGTAGTTAATTCTGGATAATTGCCGACTGGTTCGCCCAACACTATTTGAACTTCAGAAAATTGCTCTGTTAGTTTTGCCACCATGATCGCAATCTTGTCAGTAATCCCTCCAGTAAACAGAAAGTAAGGTAAAATCCCGATCTTAGTTACGCCGGCTTCGACTAACTCACCCACTCGATCTGTTAAACTTGGCTCGATCGACCAATAAGCAGTCTCTAGATCCAACCTGGTCGCTAGTTGTTCAACGATCGCATTCCCTCCAGGTCGTTTACTGCCGTGGGACAGTATCATAGATCGATCGGGTAAATCTAAACGGTGCAGGCTGAACAGATCGACAATCTGGGAATAAGCACCCAGAAAAGGGGCAATGACGATCTGGACTTCTAGCTGGAGACGTTTGGCAATTTCTACCTCGGCGGGAATATCATCCATCACATGGACACCTGGCAGTAAAAACAGGGGTAAAATGACGATTCGATCGATCCCCCGCTGATGACAGCTTTGGGCAAAATCGACGATTTGGAGATGTAATGGTCGATCTGCTAACTCTAACTGAGCAGTGGCGATTAATCTCTGTTGGGCTTGGAATGATGAACTTAATTGCTGGGCTAATTGGCTGACGGCAATTTGAGGACGGGAATCGCTGCTGCCGTGGGATACGAGTAAATAGGCTGGTGACAAGAGGTTAGGGGTTAGGGGTTAGGGGTTAGGGGTTAGATTGTTACTAACAACCTAATCATACTAATCAATCGAATCCGATAAATCCTAGTCAGTTCTGTATGTGTAGAAACGATTGAAAATCCCGATCGATTCAACTTGGGTATGGAGATTAGCCGCAGGAATTGAGATATTCGATCGATAGATACTAAATATTATCAAATTTTGGCGGGTAGTTGCCTGCGCCACGATCGGTCGAAGTTCTGGTTTAATGGCTGAGATCGCCGCTCGACAAGGCTCCTTCAATATTGTCCCAAATCCGCCAGGAGCGAGATCGCACTGATTTCTGGCTAAATCAGCCAATTTTTCGACAGCATAAACTTCATAGTCCGATCGATCGGGATTGCTCAGTGCCGCGATTCCCAACAATCCACAAACCGCGAAGATGCTCAGTAAGACTATTTTCCACCGCGTCATATCACACCCAACTCACACATCAGATAATTTTACTGTAGCACTAGCTAGATATGAAGAATTTATGATATGATAGTTCCTACGAATAACGCGCGGCGAGCGTGGCCAAGTGGTTAAGGCAGAGGTTTGTGGTACCTCCATTCGCGGGTTCAAACCCCGTCGTTCGCCCTTCTAATGTTCAAGCTAAATCCCCCACCTGTAAAGGACTGGGGGATTTGGCTTTTACGAGCGCAATCTAATCAACCGCACCAATCTTGACACACATTATTGAATCGTGCTCAACTGCTGACTGATCATTGCAAAAGCTTTTCCCCGATGGCTGATGCTGCGTTTGGCATCCTTAGACATTTCCGCGAAGGTGAGTTGTTGTTCGGGCACATAAAAGATCGGATCGTAGCCAAAACCATCCGCGCCACGAGGTTGAAACAGGATTTCACCACGACAAATTCCTTCCGCTTGCGCCGCAATTGTGCCATCAGGACGAGCGATGGCAACAGCGCAGACAAATTGAGCCTGCCTGTTGGGATGATCGCCCAATTCGCGTAACACTCGATCGATCCGATCTCCGTCTGTTGCCCCATACCGCGCCGAATAAATTCCTGGCGCACCATTGAGCGAGTCTACCTGCAAACCGGAATCATCAGCGATCGCCCAAGAATTCAACGCGATCGCCACTTCTGAGGCTTTGAGACAAGCATTCGCCGCAAAAGTATCTCCCGTCTCATCTACATCCAATTCCGCAGGTTTGAGGGCAAGTTCCCAGTCACTATCGCTCAAATAGGCTTGCATTTCTTTTAATTTGCCAGGATTACTCGTTGCTACAATTAGTTTTGTTATCATAATATTTCGATCGATATGTGAAATATCCTAGTCTAGAAGACTTATAACACCTTTCTCGCCTTGATTTAGGATTAGGTAAATGAGTGTGCGAGCGATGCGTAACTAGCAACAGTTGTATCTAACTACGGGGAGGATCTGATGCCAGATCAATTACAATCACGTGCTTATCACGCACTTGCCGATCGCGAGGTGACGGAAAGCCTCAATAGCAACGCAGAGGTGGGCTTAACCACCGAGGCAGTGGCTCAGTGCTATGAACAATATGGTTGGAACGAACTGCAATTTAAGCCTGGAAAACCAGCATGGTTGAAATTTTTGCTGCAATTTAATCAGCCACTGCTCTATGTTCTGTTGCTGGCTGGGATGGTTAAGGCATTTTTGGGATCTTATCCGAATGCAGGGGTGATTTGGGGCGTTACTTTAATTAATGCGATCATTGGCTATGTGCAAGAAGCCAAAGCAGAAGGGGCGATCGCGGCTCTAGCGAAGGCGGTGACAACGGAAACAACGGTACTGCGCGACGGTCAAACTCTGCGGATTCCATCGCGGGATCTCGTGCCAGGGGACTTGGTATTATTGGCATCGGGCGATAAAGTTCCCGCAGATATCAGACTGCTGAAGGTTCGCACCTTGCAGATCGATGAGTCTGGGTTGACGGGCGAATCGGTTCCCGTGGATAAATCGATCGCGCCTTTACGATTGGATACGCCCCTAGCCGAGCGTACCAATATGGCTTATGCCGGAAGTTTTGTCACCTTCGGGCAAGGACAGGGAGTGGTAGTTGCCACCGCCAACGGAACGGAAGTTGGACAGATTTCCCAGTCGATGGAAAATCGGGTGAGCCTTAGTACGCCCTTGACCCGTAAGTTTGCCAAATTCAGCAGTACCCTACTCTACGCCATCTTGACCCTAGCCACCCTGACATTTGCAGTCGGACTGGGGCGCGGCGGGGATTGGGTGCAGATGTTTGAAGCCGCAGTTGCTCTGGCTGTGAGTGCGATTCCCGAAGGGCTACCCGCCGTGGTGACGATTACCCTAGCGATCGGGGTTAATCGCATGGCAAAGCGTAATGCAATTATTCGTAAACTCCCTGCTGTGGAGGCTTTGGGCAGTGCCACAGTGATTTGTTCCGACAAAACAGGCACATTGACCGAAAATCAAATGACTGTCCAGGCAATTTATGCGGGGGGACAACACTATCGCGTTAGTGGCGGCGGTTATAGTCCCAAAGGTGAAATTAGTCGGCTGAATCACAACACGACTGTCGAACCCTTTGAGGATGGGTTGCCGCCCGGTTTGACCGCTTGCCTGATGGCAGGGATTTTGTGCAATGATTCGCAACTGAAAAAAACGGGTAAGGATTGGTCGGTCGTGGGCGATCCGACGGAGGGCGCACTGATTGCCGTTGCTGAGAAAGCGGAGATGAGTCAAGCGGGGCTAGCTGCCGCCCACCCTCGATTAGATGGAATTCCGTTTGAGTCTCAATATCAATATATGGCAACGTTGCATCACGCTGGACAGGATGCAGGTTCGCCCGTGATTTATGTCAAGGGATCGGTGGAGGCGTTGCTGAGCCGTTGTACCCAGACAATGAACCTACAAGGTCAGCTTATTCCTTTGGAGATAGCGCAGATTGAAAAAGAAGTGGAAGCAATGGCAACCCAAGGATTGCGGGTGCTGGCGTTTGCGCAAAAGTCGGCTGCCGTCCATCAGCATTCGATCGATCATCAGGATATTGCCACGGATCTGGTTTTTCTGGGCTTACAGGGGATGATCGATCCGCCCCGTCCTGAAGCGATCGCCGCCATTCATGCCTGTCAAACTGCCGGGATTCAAGTCAAGATGATTACGGGAGATCACATCGCGACAGCTAAGGCGATCGCCCAACGCATGGGCATTAAAACGGCAGCGGGAGTTATAGCATTTGAAGGACGACAATTAGCCCAAATGAGTGATCGAGAAATCACTCAAGCCGTTGCAGATGGATCGGTCTTTGCTAGAGTCGCACCTGCCCAAAAGCTCCAACTGGTAGAAGCCCTGCAAGCAAGGGGCGAAATTGTGGCGATGACAGGGGATGGCGTGAACGATGCCCCCGCCCTTAAACAAGCCGATATCGGGATTGCGATGGGGAAAGGGGGAACGGAAGTAGCACGAGAATCGGCAGATATGCTGCTGACCGACGATAATTTTGCCTCGATCAAAGCCGCTGTCGAAGAAGGACGCACCGTTTATCAAAATTTACGCAAAGCGATCGCCTTTCTCTTGCCCGTCAATGGCGGCGAATCGATGACGATTTTGATTAGTGCTTTGTTGGCAAGGGAGTTACCAATTCTGGCACTGCAAGTTCTTTGGCTGAATATGATCAATTCGATCACTATGACCGTGCCCCTTGCCTTTGAACCCAAATCACAGGGAACGATGCAGCAACCACCCATGGATCCCAATCAACCGCTGCTCACGCCAACCCTATTGCGCCGCATTCTGGCAGTTTCGGTATTTAATTGGATTTTGATTTTTGGCATTTTTGAGTGGGTGAAATCTACCATAGGCGATGTGACGCTGGCCCGCACGATGGCAATCCAAGCCCTAGTAGCCGCCCGCATCATTTATCTACTCAGCATCAGTCAACTGGGGGCGAAGCCGATCAATTATCTGCGCCATCCAGCCAAGGCGATCGCCGATGCTCCCATCCTCCTGAGCGGTATTGCGATCGCCTTCGTACTGCAAATCTTATTTAGCCAGTGGGGAGTAATGAATACCTTGTTTGCTACTGCACCCCTGACTTGGAATCAGTGGTTGATCTGCCTACTGCCAATGTTACCAATGGTGCCGATGGCAATTTTTACTAACCGCATCGATCCACCACAAGCCAATGTCGCATCTCATCGTTGATGTGAAGCTAGATGAGTTAACATCAAACGGTAGGACTTAGGCATCCTACAAGATTACTATCCTGAAATAGCCTAAATACAACATTTCAGGATAGATAGAATTTTTGTCGAGTGTGCCCGATCACGATCGAAGCCAGATTAAAAGATTAGATATGATTCGATCGATTTATTTACCCAATGAATCTTGAATCTTGAAGTCGATAAGAATATTGTACCTGTGACTAACTACCACTAATATTGTGGAATTTCGGTAAACTTATGACCAGAATTCGCGGACTCGCCACAGGTGCGCGGAGTGGGAATAATCTTGCCAGGATTGGCTAATTCCTTGGGATTAAACACTTGCCGTACCCATTGCATCGTCTCCAAATCTGTCTCGGTAAACATCTCCGACATATAGCACCGCTTATCCGCACCGATCCCATGTTCGCCGGAAATACTTCCACCAACTTTAACACAAAGTTTGAGAATTTCACCACCCAAGGCTTCTACCTGTTCCAACGCACCAGGAGTCGAGTTATCGTACAAAATCAACGGATGTAAATTACCATCCCCAGCATGAAAAACATTCGCGACGTAATAGCCATATTTTTCACCCAGCGCAGCAATTTCCTGGAGCACATAGGCTAGCTGCGTCCGAGGAATTACCCCATCTTGAACATAATAATCGGGGCTGATCTTACCCATCGCGGCAAAGGCAGCTTTCCGCCCCTTCCACAGCCGTAAACGTTGTTCCGGCTCTGTCGCCGTTGTCACGTCTCGCGCCCCATTCTGGCGGCAGATGTCAGCTACTAGGGCTTGATTTGTCGCTACTTCGATCGCCGATCCATCAATTTCGACTAGCAAGATGGCTGTTGCATCGCGGGGATAGCAATTTGTCGCGACCACATCTTCAACAGCATTGATACTGAAGTTATCCATCATCTCGATCCCTGCGGGAATTATTCCCGCACCGATGATACCGGAAACAGCACTGCCCGCCGCTTCAACGCTCTCAAAGTCTGCCAGCAGTACACAAATCGATTCAGGAGTTTTGAGGATTTTCAGCGTGACTTCGGTGGCGATTCCCAGTGTGCCTTCGGAACCGACAAATAAACCAGTCAGATCGTATCCGGGCATTTCGCTAATTTCCCCGCCAACATCGACAATTTCCCCACTGGGGATTACCAATTTCAAGCCGATGACATGGTTGGTAGTTACGCCATATTTGAGACAGTGAACACCACCAGAGTTTTCGGCAATATTGCCACCGATCGAACAGATAATCTGACTGGATGGATCTGGTGCATAATAAAATCCCCCACCACTGACTGCTTGCGTCACCCAGTTATTAATTACCCCTGGTTGGACGACAACTCGTTGATTGTCGAGATCTATGTTGAGGATCTGATTCATTAGTGTGGTGACAATCAGCACGCAGTTTTCGACTGGCAAAGCACCACCAGACAATCCTGTGCCCGCACCCCGGGCAATCCAGGCAACATTTTGCTCGTCACAAATTTTGACGACGGCGGCGACTTCGGCGGTAGTCTTGGGTAAAATTACCAGAGCCGGACGTTGGCGATAGCTTGTCAAACCATCGCATTCATAAGTAATTAATTCTTCTCGTCGCTGAATGACACCTTTTTTACCGACTACTGCCGTCATTTGTGCAATAATCTTTTTCCAGTCAAGTTCTGTCGATCGATTTTCTAGCAACATTAGGCTTTAGGGGTTAGAGTTTAGGGTTTGGCTGTCTTCAATCATTCTGTGGCGCATCAAACGGGACGTTTCCTCCCTATTATCCACCATCCACTATCCACTCAACTCTTCCATCTCATCCCAACTCTTAATCTCCCCATTACCCAGGCTTTACCTTGACCGAGTAGATTGAGGTCAGATTTTGGAGCATGGATTATGCTGGCGATCGTTCAAAGTTCGGATCGAGATTACGCACAACAACAACCTTCTCTGCTAAACAAACGATTGTATTTTCATACCAAGGGTGATGAAATTCCATTGTTTGCCGAAGGATTCTGGCAAGTTACCCAGGGACTGGTGCAACTGAGTGCTAACTATGAGGATGGCGAACAGGTTTTATTTGGCTGGGCGGCGACTGGATCTTTGTTTGGCGCAAACGGATCGGATAATCTAGACTATCAAGCGATCGCATTATCGCCCGTGCATCTCCGCTGGTTGAGCCTGGAGGAAATTGAGGGTTCAATGCGTTTATCCCAGTTACTTTTACCTCAATTCGCCAAACGGATGCGCCAAGCAGAGTTACTCTTGATCGTGAATGGGCGCAGACATACAGTCGAAAGGTTGCGGGGTCTATTAACCTTAATCAGACAGGAATTTGGTGAGTCATTACCTAATTGTCAGACACGGATCAATTATAAGTTTACCCATCAGCAACTAGCCAGCGCGATCGGGACTACTAGAGTCACAGTTAGCCGCATGATGGCGCGGTTTCAAGAGAAAGGTTATATTACTCTCGATCGGCAACGTTATCTGATCTTGGATAATGTTTTCTTTGGCAGTATCGGTAAGTGAATTAGTGAAGATGGCTGGATCGATCGAGCGATGAAGCATCTGTAAGTTAAAATTGGCAGATAAGCTCGCGATCCTTGAATAATGCGTTTCGATCTGATTACCCTATTTCCCGATTTCTTTGCTTCACCTTTGAATTCCGGTTTGATGAGCAAAGCACTAACCAAACAGATCGCTTCGGTACATATTACCAATCCTCGTGATTTTACAACCGACCGACATCATAAGGTTGATGATGAGTCCTATGGTGGTGGTGTGGGGATGGTAATCAAGCCAGAACCGGTTTTTGCTGCCGTAGAGTCTTTACCGATGGTAGAACGGAGTCAGGTGATCTTGATGAGTCCCCAGGGACAAACCATGAATCGCGCTCTATTTAATGAGTTGGCAACTAATTACGATCAGTTAGTATTGATCTGTGGACATTACGAAGGGATCGATGAGCGGGTGATGAATATTATCGATCGAGAAGTCTCTTTGGGTGATTTTGTCTTAACTTGTGGCGAGATTCCGGCATTGACGTTGATCAATGGAGTTGTGCGACTACTCCCTGGTACTGTGGGTAAAGCAGCATCACTCACCGCTGATAGTTTTGAAGATGGACTGCTCGATTATCCCCACTATACTCGTCCCCAAGAATTTCGCGGTTGGCGCGTGCCGGATGTGTTAATGTCGGGTAATCATGAGAAAATCGCCCAGTGGCGACGACAACAACAACTCGATCGGACTAAAACTAAACGTCCCGATTTATACAGTAATTGGTTAGAGAGTAACGATGCCAAAAAGCCTCCTCTGGATTAGAGAAGGCTCTTTGTTGCTAGATTGGACAATTACCAACCTTAATCAATCTAGAATTTGAATCCAGCACCAAGAGTTACGGAAGTGGTAGAATTGTTAGAACTCAATGGTACTTCGATCGATGCTTTAAGGGCAACAGCATCTGTTACATCAAAGTCAGCACCACCAGTAAAATATGCTTGAGTCTCACTAAAACTACCAGAGGTAGCAACTTCTACACCACCACCAACAAAGGGAGTGATTTGGACTCTACTTCTGCCACGGCTGATATCAAAATCATAGGTCAACGCACCACCAAAGGTTGTACCGCCACTGGGAAATGTGATAAAAGGACGAATTGAGAGATTATCGCTCACACCAAATTTAGAGTCAATTCCAAATACGGTTGAACCGCCGCCAATTGAGATCGATGGACCGATATAGCTTTGACCCAATTCAGCCTTCGCTGGCGCACTCATCCCTAGAGTGGCGGCAGAAGCACAAAGCATTACCAATGCAACAATATTTTTTTTCATTTTGAATTTCCCGTTTTTAAGTAGATTAGCTCGACTCACTTGACTGAATTCTCAAATCCGAATTCGCGGTGGATCGTGAGTTCAGGTATAGATTTTTGCCTGCTTACTCACTACTGACGGGACGAAATTATGAAAAGTTCCAAGTCAAGTTTTGTCGCTCAATCTCTATATTCGGTCAATCTATCTGCTATTCAGGATGAAATTTACAGAGATGGGAGTTGGGGGATTGGGGGACTGGGGGACGACTGTCCACTGTTCACTGTCAACTGTTTGCCCTGAGCTTGTCGTAAGCGCAAAGCGCAGGCTGCGCCAACGCATAGCGTCTCGTTCGCGTTGGCGGTAGCCTGCCGGAGGCACAGCGTCTCGTTCGCGTTGGCGATAGCCTGCCGGAGGCACAGCGTCTCGAAGAGAAGAGAAGAGAAGGGTCAACTCTCAACTCTCAACTCTCAACTTTCAACTTTCAACTTTCAACTGTTCCCTTTCCCCTTTCCCCTTTCCCCTTTTCCCTAACCTATGCCCATTGAATCAGCCCTAGCTCGTAAGGATTACTCAAATGAGGATTGTGTGGTAACACTCGTAGAGATAAGCCTTGCAAGCCGCTGGCGGCGTAGGCGATTTCACTGGTATAGAGACTATTTCCAGCAGCATCTTTGCCTTGGTAGGTCATCACAGTAGTGTCAGCGTTGGTAATTCGACCATTAGTATCCACCGAACCTTTGTAGAGTTCGACTTGGATATCTGTCGGTTGCAGATGACCTAAGTGAATTAGACTTTTAACACCGATTGGTTGGTTAACGCTGATGTCTTCTGGTGCGGAGACATCGACACTGTGGATCTTGATGTCGCTCCAATTCTCAAATACTCTGGCTTTCCAGTGGGCAAGATCTTTACCTGCTTGGTAATTATCTCCTGTGACGATCGAGTGGCGATCGCTGGCGGGGAAATAACCATTATTGGCGTAATCCCGCAACATTCTGGCAGTATTAAAGGTCGGACAATTGAGCCGAATGGCATCTTTCATCTTGGCTACCCATTTGCGGGGTAGACCTTCACTATCGCGATCGTAGAATAGGGGGACAATTTCCTGTTCGAGTAGATCGTAGAAGGCATTGGCTTCGACATCATCCTGGTAGACTTCATCGGAGTATAACTCTCCATGACCGATCGGCCAACCAGTCCGCACATAATCCGCCTCATCCCACCAGCCGTCGAGAATACTCAGGTTGGGTAAGCCATTCATTGCTGCTTTCATCCCACTGGTACCGGAAGCCTCATGCGGTCTTCTGGGCGTATTCAGCCAAATATCGCAACCAGCTACCATCACCCGCGAGACATAGATATCGTAATCGGGCACAAACACAACTGAGGTCATCCCTTCTGTGCGGGTAAAATGCACGATGTCGCGGATTAGCTCTTTGCCTGGAATATCTTTCGGGTGAGCTTTCCCGGCGATCACAAATTGAACTTTCCGTTCTTTATTACCGACGAGGATGCTTTTGATTCGATCGAGATTTCGGAGGAATAAGGTTGCCCGTTTATAAGTAGCAAACCTTCTGGCAAAGCCGATTGTCAGTACAGATGGATCTAGAGCTTCTTGGGCGTGATTGATTTCTGATCGAGTTGCACCGCGTTCTTTTAGGTGAGTGACAATGCGATTGCGCACATAGACGACCATTTCCGAGCGACTATGCTCGTGATTGCGCCATAGTTCTTCATCTGGGATGGCATCAATCTTATTCCAGATTGGGTCTTCGATCGATTTTTCTGACCATTCTGGGCCAAGATAGCGATCGTATAACTCCTGCACAGATTTGGCAACACAACTACGGGCGTGGACACCATTGGTAATCGAAGTAATTGGAACTTCATCAATGGGGACATCTTTCCACATGTTTTGGAACATTTCCCGCGATACCACTCCATGCAGTTTCGCCACACCATTGACAAAACTGGAAGTTTTCATCGCCAGGGCTGCCATACTAAATGGTGAAGTCAGATCTCCATCATTTTCCCGTCCTAAACCTAAAAATTCATCTTTACCCAGCCCGTAGACACTAGCATAGTGTCCGACATAGTGCATGGTTTTATCTGGTGGAAATAGGTCAAATCCCGCACTAACCGGCGTATGTGTGGTGAAAATCTGCGTTGATTGGGCAACTTGTTTAGCTTCCACAAAGGATAGTTTATCCCGTTGCATCAATACCCGAATATGTTCGAGGATCAAAAATCCAGAGTGTCCTTCATTCATATGATAGACACTAGGTTTGTGCCCCAATGCTTCTAGAGCGCGGAATCCACCGATGCCCAGCATGATTTCTTGGTGAATCCGCGTATCTAAATCGCCACCATACAGTGCGTCGGTAATATCCTGGTCGTAAGCATTATTTGGCTCGATATTCGTATCTAACAGATAGAGCGGCACAACTCCAACTTGAACGCGCCAGACTCTGGCATAAACCATCCGGCCCGGGTATTCTACCGCGATCCGCAGTTCGGAACCATCAGGTTTTCGTTCTAGCTGGACGGGAATATTATGAAAATCGTTAACTGGGTAACGTTCTTGTTGCCAGCCGTCAGCACTGAGATACTGGGCAAAGTAGCCTTTTTGGTACAGCAATCCAACTGCTACCAAAGGTAAACCCAAATCACTGGCTGATTTAAGGTGATCTCCGGCTAGAACACCCAAACCACCGGAATAAATCGGCAGACAGTCCACTAATCCAAATTCAGCACAGAAATAAGCAAAACATTCTTTACCAGCCTGATTACTGCGTTGATGTTTGTACCAACTGCGGTCGTGTAAGTAGGCATTGAGTTCGCCTGTTGCTCGTTCCATCTGTGCCAGGAAACCTTCATCGGTGGAGACTTCCTGCAATCGAGACTGACTGACTTGAGCCAACAGTGCGACTGGATTGTGACGAGTAGTTTCCCATAAGTCACGATCGAGTCTCCGAAATAGCTCTTTAATCTCCGTGTTCCAGTCCCAATACAGATTATAGGCAATATGCCGTAGGGGTTCGAGGGAGGCTGGTAGGGAAGGAGAAACGTTGAATGTACGAATCGGCTGCATCAATAAACTTCCTCGGCAATTAATTCCTCAATCTCACATTGTCACCTACCTTGGTCGGTCGCGACAATTTTCTCCACAATATCTTTACAAGTCGGCTGTTAGGGCGCATTGGAGTATATGCGTGTTCTAACAATTTGCTCTTTCAATTTAATTTAATATTTATCCTAACCAAGAATGGTAATTTTTTCTATTTAAATGGGCACAACTAAGATGAAGCAAATTATCTGAGTGTCAATCTCGTTAGATATCTACAAATTCAAGCCAATATGCTGAAGCAGACTTTGTCGATCGCGAGGATAAACCAACTAGAATAATTTGTATATCAGGGCACACGTCTTTCAATACAGCACATTGTATGAATATCCGTAAGTACTTGTCCGTGATAATTTTTGCCAGTACGCTGTGGACTTCGATCGACTTTAAGTCCCCCGCACAAGCATTCGATCTGGTGAATTTTGCTCAGACACAATTACGTAAAATCCACACTTTATCCCAAAACCCCGCAGTCGAGCGGGTAGATTCTGATACGAGTAAAGATTTAATGGTCAAAAACATGACCATCACTAGAAATAGCTCAGATAAATCGCTATTGAATCTAGAAGGACAAATTAATAATCAAAGTGGGCAATCCCACTATGTTTATTATATTGTGGCAAAGTTTATATCCAAAGATACGTCAATTAAGCAAGCCATTATCCCTGTCAATAGTACGATTGCACCTGGTGAGTCTACACTTTTTACTCACGAAATTTCGACAGAAAGCCTCAACTCGATTGCGCCCGAAGCTGTTAAACCAGTGATCGTTAAATATGAATACCGTTAGTTAGGGGAAAGGGGAAAGGGGAAAGGGCAAAGGAACAGTGAACAGTGAACAGTGAACAGTGAATATTCCCCTACTCCCTCAGTCTCCTGTCAGTGAGGGTATTCGTCGGCGTTGGCAAAGCCTCTGCCTTAGCAGAAGCCTTTCCGACAGGAGCAACTGCCAGTCCCCTCGTCCCCTAGTGCCTAGTAGCCCAAAGCCTTTAAGACATCATTTGCATGGGTTTCGGTTTTCACGCTCGCATCGACGTGGACAATCTTACCAGTTTCATCGATCGCGTATGTGACCCGCTTGGCATAACCGCCACCGTCAACATCATAAGCCGCAATGATTTCGCCATTTGTATCAGCCAGAAGTGGGAAGGGAAGATTAAACTTTTCGGTAAAAGCCTGGTGGGAAGACTCATCATCTTTGCTGACACCCAAGACAACAATCCCTTTGTCTTGATAGACAGCATAGTTATCTCGAAAGCTACAAGCTTGCTTAGTGCAGCCCGGGGTATCATCTTTGGGATAAAAATACATCACCACTTTTTTCCCAGCTAACCCAGAGAGCGTCACCGGATTACCGTTGGTATCATTAACTTTAAAATCAGGAGCTTTTGTGCCTACAGCCAGAGCCATGAGATGATTTCCCTGTAAATAATAAGAGATTTAGATCGAGTCTTATTGTAACGCAACTCAATCTAACCTCCCGAAATATGCGTGTAGCCGCCCGACTATCCACCAATCGCCAACTATTTTGAGTAGAACAAGGCTACCTCGATCGAATCGAATCGATCTAGCTGTAATCTAAAGATAGAAGAAATCTCATTTCCCAGCAGTCATGTCACAATTACCAACTACCCTTGAGGAATCGATCGCTTTAGCGCAAACAGCGGCATTAGCGGCGATTGCTGATGGTTATCAACGCATTAGTGTGGAGATTTTGATTCCCGAACTCAAGTCATTAGATCTAGCCCAGCAATTTATCACGGCTTTTGCCGATCGTGGGAATACCCTCAAGGTGTTATGTTCGGATACGGGAGCCGCAGCCCTAGCTAGACGCGATTGGACTGATGTTAATTTTAAGATCAGTGACTTGGGGAATAGTCGCTCTCCTGTCACCGATAAAATTCAAGATGAAGATCAATTATTTATTGCGATCGAGCCTTCTGCTGTCGAAGTTGAACAGGTGGAAAAACTGTGTAATGCGGCTGAAGATCGTCCAGTAATACTATTTCTGCCACGCCTAGAAGATGCGGCAATTGTTGGGATTGGTTATGCCGCTAGACAACTCCGCGACAGATTTCTGACGACGCTTCATGCCGCCTACTATATCAAACCCCTCGAAACATCCGCAATCTACCGTTGCTATCCCGAGCAGTGGCAGGTGTGGTTGGAGCAAGATGATAATTATACTCTACTAGCAGAACGTCCGCACAAGCCCGTGGGGGATGAGTTAGACGAGATTCTATCGCCATCAACGACTACAGCCGCAGGGGATGCACCCAAACCAGCGAGATCAGGCGGCGTGTTTGCTAGTTTAGGTCGATTTATGCGGACTTTGAGCCGATAAATCATCTGACGTTACCTGTTGCGCTGTTCCAATAGCTGTAGAGCTAAATCCTGCCATTCTTGACGTAATTGATTGTCCTCCGGCTGATTTGTGAGTGCGCGCCCTTTTAGCTCTGGGTGTTTCGCATAAAATGCCCGATCGACTTGACTGTAAAATTTAGCAGGTGAGATATTCTGTTCTTGGAGCCGTTTACTCAGATCCTGCTGGCGTTGTTGAACCGAAGGTTTAGATTTGAGTGGATTGGGGATAGACTGCTCGATCTGTTGCCTAGTATTATTGATGCGATCGCTAACCATTTTGGCAGGGTTGATTGCTTGTACCCATTTGACCAGCAAACTAATGCCTAAACAAGCCACAAATATCGCCGACATTACCTTAGTAACTTGTAGTGCTGGCTTTTTCCATTCATTGGGATCGCGGGGGGTTGGCGGGGCTTCAGGGGCTGATGCAGGGGCTTTTCCTGGACTTACGGCAAGAGTTTTGAGTTGGGAAATATGATTGGCATGGGTAATTGGCGTTGAGTTAGTAGGGGTGGGGACATTTGTAGCCGCAGTGATATTAGGGAGGAGTGCTAGGACTTCTCGTGCTGATTGGTAGCGATGTTGAGGATTGTACTGGAGGAGTCGATCGAAAATTGCACTAAGTTCGGGACTGAGATTGATATATTTGCGCCATTCCCAGCTAGCATCAACTGGATTATAAATAGCACTGGCTTCTTTGCCAATCAGCAGCGTAAGTGCGGTGGCGGCGACAGCATAAAGATCGCTGGCTGGGGAAACAGTCCCCCGAATCATTTGCTCGTCTGGGGCGTAACCTTGTTTCCCGATTCGCGTGGCTACTTTGGCATTACTATAGCGAGAGACCGCCGTAGCCGCTATTTCCTTGACCCCACCAAAGTCAATCAGGACTGGCAACCGATCGCGATGACGATAGATAATATTATCAGGGGAAATATCCCGGTGAATAACACCTAGGGAGTGAATATATTCGATCACAGGTAATAAGTCAGTTAAAAATTGAACGACCTCGCCTTCACTAAAAACTTTACCCTGTTTGATTAGTTGATTTAATCGATCGAGATAGGTTTCGCCATCAACATGATCTTGAACCAAAAATAGAGATTCAGTCACTCCCCCATCTACGCGCAATAGCTCTCGAAATGCGGGAATTTGTGGATGTCTGAGTTTGTACAGAACTCCAGCTTCTCGTTCAAATAGTTCTTTGGCTTTTTGGAGTTGATCTTGTCCGCGCACTTGGGGGGCAAATTCTTTGAGAACACATTTTTCGCCGAATTTATTCCGATCGATCGCTAAATAAGTTCGCCCAAAGCCACCTCTGCCCAATTCATGAATTATCTCATACCGATTGCCTAAGATATTGCCAGGGGTAAGTAATGAAGACTCTAGCATGGGAGTTGGGGGGAGATCGGAGAATAATTGTATTTTAGCTTGCGCTGCTGCTCAGTACTAGTTAACGGGAGTTTCTTCGATGGGAGAAGCAACTCACCTTAGTGACGGAACAGCCAAAGATTGAACAACCGAGTAACTAAACTCAAAAATCAAAATAAATATAAGCCAAACTTTGGGCTGGAGATAATAGCCACACCACATACAAACAAATTGGGATTAAGGTGAGCTTAATATGCCAATTAAGATTTAACTTCAACAATCGATCGAATATATAAGCTACGATCATTGCCAGCCCCAACCCAAGCAAAATCATCAGCATTTGGCTATCGGCTAATTTGAGACTCTCCACATATACCTTAGCTGTAAATTGAGCATCCCGTGGATATCCCCACAAATGTCGAAATACCAAACTGGATTGTTGTAGATTGGGCAAGCGAAACCAAATCCAAGTCACAAATACTAATGGTACTGTGAATAACCACCCACAAACATGTCCCAGTCCACTACGCCAAAACTTCTCAAGTAAATCGAGCCGTTGTGAAAGTATGTGGGTTAATCGATGGATAATTAAAGCGATACCATGTATTCCACCCCACAATAGATAACCCCAATCTGCACCGTGCCAAATTCCTGAAATTAACATCAGTGCGAGTAAATTTAGGCAAGTTCGGACTAGCCCCAATCGCGAACCACCCAAAGGAATATAAATATAGTCGCGCAACCAATTGCCCAGACTAATATGCCACCGTCGCCAAAAATCAGCGATACTGGTACTCAGATAGGGAAAATTAAAATTAGTAGGTAAATTAATCCCAAATAAAATTGATGTACCGACAACAATATCAACATAGCCACTAAAGTCTAGATATAGTTGTAAACCATAGGCAATAACAGCCAACCATAAATCGATACTACCCGCCCGATCGAGATTACCATCATCGAATACTAGTTTGACAAAACTCGCTAAATTATCGGCGATTAATGTTTTTTTGATTGCACCACTGGCAATCAACCAACCAGCTTCAGTCAATTGCTCGATCGCTGGAAATCTTAAGTTATTTAATTGGGGTGCGAATTGCCGATAGTGTGTAATCGGTCCTGATACTAATTTTGGAAAAAATGACTTATAAGCTGCATATTTAAGTAAGTTTCCTGTTGCGGCGTTCCGTTTGTAAACATCAATTAAATAGGCAATAGATTCAAAGGTTAGAAATGAGATCCCCAGCGGCGGAAAGAAGTTTGTCTTCAGCCATAAAATTTTAGGTTGAATTTCGGTAGGATTGATTGGCGCGACAATACTCAGTAAAAATGGAATATATTTAGCCGCAATTAGTAATAAGATATTAAAGGCAATACCAATCTTTAATACCAACAACCGTTGTTCCTTGCCTTTGGGCAGCCAAATTTGATTCAAATCTGCGTCGCCCAGGCGATCTCGGTATGATGATTCAATAATTTGACTTTCCAGCAATAATTTGCCGATCCAAAAATTAACCAATATCATCACAAAGATGAGTGGAAAATAGATAATTTGGAGAAAGGAGATGTAAAAAAGTGTGCTAGAAACAACAATTGCCCATAATTTCTGATTTTGTGTCTTGGCTATTCCCCAGTACCAGATTAGGGTGATCAGTAGAAAGATTGCATAGGTGGGAGAAATAAATTTCATTTACAACAAATTTTTCAAATATCTATGACAATCGATCGATTATTATTATTTAGATTGGAGTTGGTACTCACTTTATTGATTGCGCTTCAACTGAAGGAGATGCCAATATTTGCCATGGAATCAAGTTGGTTTGGGCTAGATAACGACTGACCTCGCTTGCCCCAAACTGGTTGAGATGACTAGGATCGGAAAAGCG
This sequence comes from Chamaesiphon sp., assembly GCA_041738715.1. Classification (GTDB taxonomy): domain Bacteria; phylum Cyanobacteriota; class Cyanobacteriia; order Cyanobacteriales; family Chamaesiphonaceae; genus Chamaesiphon. The sequence goes on along the minus strand of JBGSPI010000103.1, from coordinate 64,232 downwards.
ATCGTATTGTGTATTTAAAAATCCGTCCATGTCCACAAAAGTGAGTTGATTGAGATCGACGAACTGTTGCATATACTGCTTGAAATTCATCTCCCCCGCCTGTCGAAATTTATCTAAATAGATATCCGAAACAGGTACATTTACAAATATCAACGGAACTCGATGAGTTGATAAAAGATTGGTCACTTGTTGTAATGCTTGATGTTGAATACCTAATAATTGAAAATTGCTGTAATCAGCATCACTATCACCCGTTACCTTGGGATGGGATTGATAATAAGTATCTGGATCGAATTTTACTGCGAGTGGGAGAAAGCCATCACCATCAATTTGCGGCTCTTGATCGCTAGTCGGACTAATCAAGGCAGTACTACTATCGACAATCTCATTCACCAATGGAACTTGGGCTTGAAGCCGGGTTTTCAATAAATCACGATGCTGATAAACTGAAGAAACTTGTGCTAATTGCCGATCGACAGCACTATCGATCGCCTGATAGCTATTCTTGAATGAAGATTGAGCTTGCAAAATTGGCAGAGTATTACTACTACTAGCAGACATTAAGGCTAATTGCCGATAGCGATCGGATAAAGCAATTGTTTCATAAGTGCGATCGGCTCGGCCACTATTAAATGCCCTTGCACCATCAGCCCAAATTACTAACTTAGGTAATTGTTGTGGCTTTAATAATTGTCGGAGAATCAGATCGACTACTTGAGCCGTTGCGCCATTAATCCCGAAATTGTAAACTTTCACATCCGCGCCTACCCGATCAGTCAAACTCTGCCGTAGAGTAGCCGGGTCGATACCGCGTAATGCCCGCGAGCTACCGATAATCAGTACATCAGGTACACCATCTTGGATGCAGAGAGTTTGATATTGCGCCAGCTTCTGTTCGAGCAGTGAGTTATTAAAAGATAGCTGGGTTGTGGTGGATGACGAAGTTGTGGTTAGCTGGGGATCGATCGAGAAAGTTTTCAGCCCTAAATCTCCAGCAATTGTCAAACCCAACCCGACTAACAATAATAATAGCGATGGTTTCCACTCAAATCTCGGCTGATAAACTAATTGACTTGTTTTCACTGCAATCAATTGAGGTCGCCAAATTCTCGTTGCCGCTAAGTAGTGACTAATCCGTTCTGACACCCCGATTTTAGTTACCGAGATTTCCGGGATGAATACTTGTTCGGCTGCTGCTGGCAATTCTAATGGTCGGCGATCGAAATCAACCCCATAAGTCCATAATGGTCTAGAGTGTCCCGATACCCGTCCGTGGACGCGCACACCTCTAATCGTCGGCAGTGCTAATTGGGTGAGAATCCTAATCACCGGAGCCGCTACTTGGCTCTGGAGTGGACATCGAGGAGCTTCGCTCATCACATGAAGTAACCGACGGCGAGTAAGTAACGATAACTTAATCCCCCCAACTTCCAAGCACTGTTCTAAATCGGGGTTAAGTAACCGATGCAACACAAAGTTCAGCGCGTCCAGATCTCCCCGCTCCGCCAACATCAGTGCTGTCGGTGAGAAAATCGGATCGCCCAACGCGGGCAAATCCAGCCAGTGCGTCCAGATGGGTGACTCTCCCACCTGTGCGCTAACGCTTACTGGCGACTTCAACCCATAAATCGTAGCACCTTGAATTCCCTGGGGCGTGAGTTCGATCAATAACGGTGCGATCAGATCGAGGGCAATTTTCTTAGTGGGATACTTATGTGCATCCGCATGTTTGAGCGTACAAAAGATGTGAATAGTTAGATTTTTGAGGATCGTACTCACCTGCATCTCCACAGGTGCTAACGCTAAATTCAGCAGTTTGCTAATCGCTTGGACATCACCCCACCTTGCCCACTCTCTGAGTATAACTGCTGGCGGTGATAGATCGATGCGTAGCCGCCAGTCATTGACTTGAGCACCAGATTGAGAAAATCGAATCACCGCATCCTGAAACCCTTGCAGATCGAGACTGCGTAGCTGTTTGGCAAGTGGTTCAGCTAGTAGTTGATAGTCCAAACTCTTTTGGGACGAACAGACCACCCACAGACGATATTCAAGGTCTGGGAAGAATGAATTGGGCGACTGCAAAACAGTAACTTCACTGTCAATATTTGGCTGTCCTGTCTCCGGACGGGGTTGAATCGATGACTGAAATTTGATCCCAACGGGGTCGAATATTTGGGCTAGCGATCGATCGATCTCGTCTTTTCGATCGATCGGACTATCGCTAAAAATTGAGTTAATCTCAATTAATGGCAGTGGCGCAACTCGATAATTTAATTCAGAGTAAGTGGGTTCAGTCAAGGCTTTACCTCAACAACAGGCGTTGATTAGGGACAATTTGGTGAAGATGTAGTTAGCGATTCGATCGGCAGGTAAAATTTAACCAGGTATAATTATGGTATTCCCAACCCACCTAGGTTTCGGCGATCCAACCCCCATCATATCGGTCTTGAGGTAAATTTGTGTAGATCCTTAAATACCGAACTTGTTTAGCTGACGATCATTAACTAGTGATTGCATCTCGATCGAGCAGACCTTAAGATACTTAGGTAAGAACCGATCGTCGATGCCACCTCATAGCCTTGTGGCAACTGCTGACATGAACTTTGCTTTTCAATACCCTATTTTCGGTCCAGAAATTCAGTGTCCCCATTGTCGGCAAATTATATCTGCGCTCACGCTGACAGATACTTATTTATGCCCTCGGCATGGAGCTTTTGAAGCGAATCCCCAAACAGGTGAACTTGTCCATCTTCAATCTAACCGTAATTGGTGTCTCTGGGAAGGTGAATGGTATCGACAACACACTCATCCTGATGGCATTCGCTTTGAAATTCATGATGCTCTGGATAAACTCTATACCCAAGGCTATCGAGCCACCAAGGTAATCATCGCTGAACGCTATCGCGAATTAATTGGCAGCTATCTGGACTCGCCAGGCGGCTCACTCCGCGAACGTCAACAGTCATGGCCGGATCAGCCTAATCATAATCATCTGCCCAAACCTCGTCTGTTTGGTCTCCCCGTCGAATTTAGCCCCGATCCGATAGACGATCCGCGCTGGAAAACGATCAACTTCGATCTCGAAAAAGAACCGGGTATCCCCGTGCAATATCCCTATTTTCGGATCTCACCATAGCTTATGTTTCACCATGCCTCGATTCGGACAGCCGATATTCACAGATCGATCGCATTTTATGAGTGTCTGGGGTTTAGCGTCGCTGAAAGATTTACAACAGGCTATACTCTAGCCTGTTGGATTGAAGGCTTAGGTGGACGAGTCGAACTGATCCAAATCCCCGAACCCAAATCCGCCCCTGACGCTTTTGGTGACGAGCATTATGTTGGCTACTATCATCTGTCCTTCGATCTGACTACGCTTGTCCCTGACTTAACTACTTGGCTAACCGCTCTAAGAACTCAACTTCAAGCACTTAGGCAACCAGACCCCACAGTCTTACTCCAACCCACACAGCAAATTATCGGCACAAATGTCTATGAAGTCACCTTTATTGCCGATCCTGATGGGCTACCACTAGAATTTATCCGTAATCTTGGAACAGTGCCAGGGGTACACTAACCACAGCAATAGTTGTGGCGATGAATCGCCTAGCCAAACTTGACTACAATAAGATCTGAAGATCTCAATCCAGAACTAAATTAGGCAATTTGTTCAAACCAAAGCTGCACACACGCATCTATTAAAATTATATGAAACACCCCTTTCTCGCTCGTCTGCATAGCCCCGAACGTCCTGTAATCGTCTTTGATGGGGCGATGGGTACCAATCTCCAAGTCCAAAACCTCACAGCCGAAGACTTTGGCGGTGCCGAATATGAGGGTTGTAATGAGTATCTCGTCCATACCAAACCCGAAGCTGTCGCCAAAGTACATCGGGACTTTTTAGCTGCGGGTGCCGATGTAATCGAAACTGATACCTTCGGCGGTACCTACCAAACCTTATCGGAGTATGGATTAGAAGATCAGGTTTACTATCTGAATAAGACTGCTGCCGAACTGGCGAAAAAATGTACGGCGGAGTTTTCGACACCTGAGAAACCCAGATTTGTAGCCGGATCGATCGGTCCTGGGACTAAATTACCCTCGATCGGTCATATCGATTATGACACCCTAGAGCAAGCATACACCGAACAGGCTACAGGCCTGTTGGACGGTGGTGTGGATCTATTCTTGATCGAGACTTGTATGGATGTGCTGCAAATCAAAGCAGCCTTGAATGGACTGGAACAGGTTTTTAAAAATAAAGGGGTCAGAATCCCGATTATGGTGTCGGCGACATTCGAGCAGACGACTAGCACGATGTTGGCGGGTACGGATGTGGCGGCATTATTGACTGTATTGCAGCCATTCCCGATCGATATTTTAGGCTTAAATTGTGCGACTGGGCCGGATTTAATGGCTCCCCATATCAAACATCTGTGCGAACAATCGCCGTTTATCGTTTCTTGTGTGCCGAATGCCGGATTACCAGAAAATATCGGCGGGCACGCCCATTATAAATTAACTCCGATCGAACTGAAATTAGCTCTATATAAATTCGTCGAAGATTGGGGCGTACAAATTATCGGTGGTTGCTGTGGAACGCGCCCAGATCATATTAAAGAATTAGCCACAATTGGGGCGACACTAAAAGCGAAAGAACGTCACCCAGTCTACGAACCTGCGGCGGCTTCTTTGATGACAGCCCAACCTTATCATCAGGATAATTCCTTCTTAATTATCGGCGAACGGTTGAACGCTAGTGGCTCTAAAAAGTGTCGCGATTTATTAAATGAAGAGAATTGGGATGGTTTAGTTTCTCTGGCTAAATCCCAAGTCCGCGAAGGTGCCCATATCCTCGATGTCAACGTCGATTATGTCGGACGTGATGGCGTGCGGGATATGCACGAAGTCGTTTCTCGCGTCGTGAATAATGTCAATTTACCGCTGATGTTAGATTCCACTGAGTGGGAGAAAATGGAAGCTGGTTTAAAAGTAGCGGGAGGTAAATGTTTACTCAACTCGACTAACTATGAAGATGGCGAAGAACGGTTCTTCAAAGTCTTAGAAATTGCTAAGAAATTTGGTGCGGGTATCGTTATTGGCACCATCGATGAAGAAGGGATGGCACGGACGGCAGAGCGGAAATTTACGATCGCTAAACGGGCGTATGATGCCGCCGTAGAATATGGATTTCCCCCTTATGAAATCTTCTTCGATCCTTTAGCATTGCCGATTTCTACCGGAATTGAAGAAGATCGGGAGAATGGTAAAGCAACAGTCGAATCGATTAAAATGATTCGCGAAAACTTGCCCGAATGTCACGTTTTATTAGGCTTGTCAAATATTTCCTTCGGTCTAAATCCGGCTGCGCGGCAAGTATTAAACTCGATGTTCCTGCACGAATGTATGGAAGTCGGCATGGATGCCGCGATCGTCAGCCCGAATAAGATTTTACCATTAGCTAAAATTGCTCCCGAACATCAAGAAATCTGTCGGAATTTGATTTACGATCGCCGTCAATTCGATGGCGATATTTGCACCTACGATCCGTTAGGTTTACTCACCACCATGTTTGAAGGAGTAACCACCAAACGAGATAAATCAGAGGATGATAAATTACCCCTCGAACAAAAACTCACCCGCCATATTATCGACGGCGAACGGGTCGGTTTAGAAGATAATCTGATCAAAGCGATCGAGAAACATCCACCCTTAGATATTATCAACACCTTCCTCCTCGACGGGATGAAAGTTGTTGGCGAACTCTTTGGTTCGGGACAAATGCAATTACCCTTCGTCTTGCAATCCGCCGAAACGATGAAAGCCGCCGTAGCCTTCCTCGAACCCTATATGGAAAAAGCCGATGTGGGTGTCAGTAATGCCAAAGGAAAATTTGTGATCGCCACCGTCAAAGGTGACGTACACGATATTGGTAAAAACCTCGTCGATATCATCCTCTCAAACAACGGCTATGAAGTGATCAATATGGGCATCAAACAACCCGTAGAAGCCATCATTCAAGCCTACGAAACACACAAACCCGACTGTATCGCCATGAGCGGATTACTCGTCAAATCCACCGCCTTCATGAAAGAAAATCTGGAAGTCTTCAACGAAAAAGGCATTACCATTCCGATCATCCTCGGCGGTGCTGCACTCACCCCCAAATTTGTCTACAACGACTGCCAGCAGGCTTATAAAGGACAGGTAATCTATGGCAAGGATGCTTTTGCCGATTTACACTTTATGGACTCACTCATGCCCGCCAAACAGGGCAACAAGTGGGATGACTCTAAAGGCTTCCTCGATGATGATGGCAACCCGATTAAAGTCGCTGTCGAAATTGAAGAACCCAAAGAACAGAAAGAGAGTAACGAACCAGTTGTAATTGATACAGTGCGATCGTCAGCAGTAGACTTAGATCTCGACAGACCTACGCCACCATTCTGGGGTACCAAAATCCTCAAGGATGAGATCTCGATCGAAGATTTATTCTGGTACATGGACTTACAAGCCCTAATTGCCGGACAATGGCAATTCCGTAAACCCAAAGACCAAACTCGCGAAGAATACGACGCATTCCTCGCCGAGAAAGTCCACCCCATCCTCGAAGAGTGGAAAACCAAAATCCTCACCGAAAAATGGCTCGAACCCCAACTGATCTATGGTTACTTCCCCTGTAACGCCGAAGGTAACTCCGTCCACGTCTACGATCCCAGCGTCATCGAGCAAGGCTTAACCCCCCAAACAGCTACCCCCGTAGTCACCTGGACATTCCCCCGCCAAAAATCCCTACGTCGCCTCTGTATCGCCGACTTCTTCCGCCCCCTGAGCGAAAACACCTTCGATGTCTTCCCCATGCAAGCCGTCACGATGGGCGAAATTGCCACCGAGAAAGCCCAAGTGTTATTCAAAGCCGATAACTATGCCAACTATCTGTACTTCCACGGCATGGCGGTACAGATGGCAGAAGCCCTAGCCGAATGGAGCCACGCCCGCATCCGCAAGGAGTTAGGTTATGGCGACTCGGAGCCGGATAATATTCGCGATATGTTAGCGCAACGCTATCAAGGTTCCCGCTATAGTTTCGGCTATCCAGCTTGTCCGAATGTGGCGGATCAGTTCAAGCAGTTGGAAATCATGGGTACCGAGCGGATGGGGATGACGATGGATGAGAGCGAGCAGCTATATCCTGAGCAGTCTACAACTGCGTTGATTGTCTATCATCCGACGGCTAAGTACTTTAGTGCTTAGGGGTTGGTTAGGGTGAGGAAAAGCAACACAGAAAATCTCAGTTACTGATTGAAATGTAGACGGTGGATACAGTCCACCATCTACATTTCTCTATGGTCAGTTCATTAATATGGATATAGATGTTCAATTTTTGTATAGTCAGTTTATCAATCTAAATAGGGATGTTCAGTTCATATATGTGTGGCTAGCAGCATTTTTTATTTTTATTGTATGGCAGATATCAACTAATCCAATCTCTCAAATAAGTAATGCAGTTTCGAGGGGTAATATCAATCGGGTTAGGAAATTTCTAGAGAAGGGTGCTAATGTCGATCTTCAAAGTAGTAATGGAGTTACACTCTTGTACTTAGCATGTGATAAAAATTATATAGAAATAGCAGAATTATTAATTTCTTATGGTGCTAATGTCAATCAAGGACTGGAAGAAGAATATGGTCGCAATCCTTTGTTAGTGACTGCAATTCGCAAGCACTCAGAACTTACAAAAATATTAATAGCTAATGGAGCTAAGATGGGACTCCATTTAGCCGCTCTTCAGGGAGATATAGACACAGTAAAAACTTTTTTAGAACAGGAAATATTTTCAGTCAACTCAATCCGTGAAGGAATGACTCCACTTTGTTTAGCTGCAATAGGCGGTCATCTAAAAATTGCTCAACTCTTATTAGATCGAGGTGCTGTTCTCGATTTCTTGCACTACCAAAATACTCCTCTATATCAAGCAGCTAAATGTAATCACATAGAACTAGTAGATTTACTCATCGATAGCGGTTCAGATCCAAATCATGCGCGTACTTTACACACGGCAACTTGTCAAAATTATCAAGAACTAGCCAAGCGGCTGATTGCGAGAGGAGTCGATGTCAATTATCAAGATTATGGTGGCGGTACACCCTTACATGCAGCAGCAGAAAATGGTTTGATAGAAATGGTAAAACTATTGATAGCAAATGGAGCGCAAGTGAGCGCAAAAAGTAAGTCTGATGCGAGTACACCATTACACCATGCCGCAGAGAATGGTTTTATAGAGATAGCAGAGATATTAATAGCAAATGGCGCACAAATGAATACCCACGGTGGATTTGATTCTGGTACTCCGTTGCTTTATGCCGCACAGAAAGGTCACTTACTTATGGTTGAGCTACTAATTCGCAGTGGTGCTAATGTAAACAGTGCAAGTATCACCTTATTACCATCAACTCCGTTAGATCATGCTAGAAGCAATGGACATATAGAAGTCATGCAGTTATTGAAAAGTTATGGCGCGATCCAGTATGAATTTTTAGACTAAATAATATCGATCATTAGTGATATTAATGTTGATTTCTTTGGTTGTGTTGGCGTAGCCTCAGCTTTGTGGAATCGGGTAGTGTAGGCAAAGCTCGATCGATTTGGGGTTGGTTCGATCTGTTTTGATTCGATCGCCGTTGGCACGCTGAGCAAACAGGTGTTGGTAGGATCGATCGTTTCACATGATTCGATCGTGAGGATTGAGTCAGCTAGGTTAAAATATAAATATAGCTATCGATTGTCGAAGTATGAAAACCTTAAACGAAGTTTTAGATGCTGTCATGGAACTACCCAAAGAACAGCAAGAAATGTTAATTCAGATAGTGCGTCAGCGCACAATCGAAAATCGTCGCACAGAAATTGCTCAAGCAGCACAGCAATCTATTGCAGAATTTCGTTCTGGAAAATTAAAAGCCCAGACTGCGGAAGACGTGATTAGAGATCTAAGGCTACTTTTAGATGCAGATGAATGAAGATGAAGAAATTAGTTTCCACACCAAGATTTCAAAGATCTTTCCGCAAATTTACTAGGCGAAATCTTTCCTTGCAGCAAAAGATTGAGAATACATTAATTCAGTTAGCGGATGATGCTTTTTCGGCTAATTTAGCAACACATAAACTCGATGGTAAATTAATAGGAACCTTAGCATGTTCTTGTGGGTATGATTGTAGAATTTTATTTCAGTTCGATCTTGATGAAGAAACAGCAGAAGAAGTGATTCTATTGTTGGATGTTGGAACACATGATGAAGTTTATTAAATCAATCCTCGATCCTCGATCGGGTTTGGGGTGATGTTCGATCGATTTGAGGATGGGGGATTCGATCGTGTTTGGGGTTAGTTTGGATCGATCGAATATTAGATATAATAGGGCTAGAGCCAAAAGGACGAACAAACTATGTCAGCACAACTAGAAGAAAGAGTTGCCTTATTAGAAGCTGAAGTAGAGCGGCTCAAACATCAATTGCCAAGCATCCCAGCAAAAACAGAACATCCAATGCTAAAGTTTGCAGGTATTTTTAAAGACGATGCAGATTTTGCTGCTGTTGTCGCCAACATCGCCGCAGACAGAGCAGTCACAACTGAAGAATAATGACTGCAAAGAAACGATTGGAGAAAGATATGAAGATTGCCGCAATTGTCCTTTCGGTTGAGGGAACTATTATCACCCGCAACCAAAAAGATTTTACTCAGGCTCCTGGTATTAAAATTGAAGATTGGACACTTTAAGATCGTGTTTCGGGTGATATTCGATCGATTTAATTGTGGTGGTTTGAGATCGATCAATTGGGGGTGGTGGGATCGATCTCTATATACCAAACAGACGATAGCGATCTATACTGAAAAATAGCAGTATTTAGCAAAATGCTCGTGAATACCAGAGAGCTAATCGTCAGCGAACTAGAATCAACATCAGAAGATCTGTTATATGAAGTGTTAGAGTTCGTTAAATCTATCAAACGTCAACAGCCCATATCGATAGCAAACACAGCACGCCAACGCATACCCAATTTAGAGCAGGGTAAAATTGTCATGAGTGATGATTTTAACGAACCACTACCCGACTCTTTTTGGTTGAGAGTCGATGAGAACCTTGAACGAAGTGATAACTTCGGATTGAGGTTCAATCTCGATCTGAAGTTATATTGATCGTGTTTGTTCTGCTACTCGATTGTTATTGATTCGATCGATTTAAACTTATCTAGATCGATCGTAATATTTAGATCGATCGAGTACGATTATGTTTGATAATGATGTTTAGATCGATCGCGTTTGTTATATTATTTGATCGTTTATTTATTTCCTGGTTGAGAGCGGAGGATTTGTAATTGCTCGATCGTTAACTGAGCAGGGTGAACGCACTTATATTTTCTATTATCAAAAGAACTCACAAATAAGGCATAAATTTAACTCTCGGAAAGAAGCAGGGTGGGCGATGCCCACCACTTAAACATAATCAGAGGATCAACTTTGGCTTATTCTCTTGATTGTTTCTCAATAAATTGCAATCGATCGTGTTGTTAGATTCGATCGATGGTTATTTGGATCGATCTCATTTATTCTGTACTCGATCTGGATTAGAGGACTAACAACTTACGTGACCAGTTATACTAAATTTCGATCGGTTAAAATTTCATAACCATCTTTAGTTACCAATACAGTATGCTCGAACTGAGCCGATAGAGACTTATCGACCGTTACAGCCGTCCACTTATCTGGCATCATTTTAGTAATCTTCGATCCGGCATTAATAATCGGTTCGATCGCGATCGTCATCCCAGCACGTAATTTTACATTGGGCATTTCGCGAGTCCGAAAATTAAATACCGATGGTTCCTCATGAAGATTGCGTCCGACCCCATGTCCGGTAAAATCTTCGACCACACTAAAGCCATGTGCCTCTACATGGTCTTGAATTGCACCAGCAAGATCTAACAAGTAGGCACCTTCTTTGACCTGTTCTATGCCTTTGTAGAGGGCTTCCTCGGCTACTTGGATCAGTTTAGCAGCCGCCGGGGCAACTTCCCCCACGCCGATCGTAATGCAAGAGTCGCCGTGAAAGCCTTGATAAAAAGCTCCGGTATCGACTTTGAGCACATCTCCTTTCTTGATGACTCTCTTTTTATGGGGGATACCATGAACAGCTTCATCATTGATACTCGAACAAATCGTTGCCGGAAATCCATACAACCCTTTGAAACTCGGAATAGCATCCATCTCCCTAATCCGTTTTTCAGCATAAGCATCTAAATCAGCGGTAGTCATCCCAGGTTCTACCATCGCCAAAATTTCCTTCAGTACCGTAGCGACAATGCGTGAAGACTGACGCATAATGCCAATTTCTCGCTCGGTTTTAATCTGGATACCCTTTTGTTGTTTTTTTTCGCGGGTAGCTTGCGGCTTTTGGAGGAGTAAATCGCTGAGAATATTCATGGTGTATATTTCGATCGATCAGGCTGGGTAAAGTTCAACTGTAGCAACTAAATCAGGATTGCAGGATTGCCGGATGTTCCACGTGAGAGCCAAGGGCAACATTAGAGCCATCACTTTAGATCCGCAAACCACGAAAATTTGGATTGTGCTGCTCTTATTTTAGTGGTTTCTAGCCTAAACCGACAGGTACCACCAATACTAATTAGCACTGAAGGCGTGACAAGGGATAGCCCCGTGATAATCTAATAAAATTGCACCTGACTTTTCGGTTGGGTGAAGATTGATATTCAATTGACAAACATCCCTTAAATTTCTGAAATCTATCAGCTATGAATGAAGATCGCCATCAAGCTTACTGGCGGGCTAATACTAAATTAATTAGAAATCTCCTGCTGGTGTGGGGTTTGGTTTCGCTGGGTTTTAGTATTCTCTTGGTGCAGCCCTTAAATACCATCCGGATTGGCAGTTTGCCTTTTGGGTTTTGGATGGCTCAACAAGGGTCTATTTTTGTATTTGTTGCCCTGATTTTTGTTTACGCGATTCAAATGGATAAATTGGATCGTAAATATGGTCTGAACAGGAGAGATCGATAATGTCAGCAGAAGCTTGGACTATTACTTTAGTTATCCTCTCGTTCATTTTATACCTTTATATTGGTTGGAGTTCGCGGGTCAAAGATAGTAAAGGATTTTTTGTGGCGGGACAAGGTATTCCTGCTTTGGCGAATGGAGCAGCGACGGCGGCGGACTGGATGTCTGCGGCTTCGTTTATCTCGATGGCGGGATTGATCTCGTCGATGGGCTATGATGGCTCGATGTACCTGATGGGGTGGACAGGGGGTTATGTGTTGCTGGCTCTGCTGCTGGCTCCCTATCTCCGCAAGTTTGGGAAGTATACTGTACCGGACTTTGTTGGAGATCGCTATTACTCAAATGTCGCTCGACTGGTGGCAGTGTTTGCGGCTTTATTTGTCTCGATGACTTATGTTGCGGGACAAATGCGCGGTGTGGGAATTGTCTTCAGTCGGTTTTTACAAGTAGATATTAATACTGGTGTAATCATTGGCATGATTATTGTCGGTTTCTTTGCAGTTTTGGGTGGGATGAAGGGAATTACCTGGACTCAAGTAGCTCAATATTGCATCTTAATCGTTGCTTATTTGATTCCGGCGATCTCGATTTCATTTACGCTGACTAATAATCCGATTCCACAACTATCGTTTGTCTTTAGTGATATTGTTCCCAAACTCAATCAAATACAAGTAGATCTGGGCATCGGCGAATATACTAAACCGTTTGTCCACAAATCAATGTTGGATGTACTATTTACGACAATCGCGTTAATGGTGGGAACTGCTGGACTACCACATGTAATCGTGAGATTCTACACGGTTAAAGATGTTCGAGCAGCGCGGTTTTCCGCGGGCTGGGCACTCTTGATGATTGCCTTGTTATATACTACCGCCCCAGCTTTATCAACGTTTGCCCGTTACAATTTAATTAATACATTGAACGATCGTCCTGTCGCCGAAGTTCAACAATTAGATTGGGTGAATAAATGGAAAAGCACTAAACTACTAACTTTTGAAGACAAAAATGGTAATGGTAAACTCGAATTAACCGCTGATAAAACTACTAGCGAAATTATCATCGATCCCGATATTATCGTGCTATCTACCCCAGAAGTAGCTAAATTAGCTCCCTGGGTAATTGGTTTAGTAGCTGCTGGTGGTTTAGCCGCAGCATTATCGACGGCATCTGGATTATTACTAGTAATTTCTAGTTCTGTCGCCCACGATATTTATTATCGGATGATCGATCCTACCGCCTCGGAGAAAAAACGAGTTCTCGTCGGTAGATTCATGGTCGGTTTTGCCGTAGTAATTGCCGGCTATTTTGGGGTAAATCCGCCTGGTTTTGTGGCTCAAGTAGTTGCTTTTGCCTTTGGATTAGCCGCAGCTAGTTTCTTCCCGATTATTATCTTAGGTATCTTTGATAAACGCACCAATCGAGAAGGGGCAATCGCCGGGATGATTGTCGGATTAGCCTTTACAATCTTCTATATTTCTGGGGTAAAATTCTATGGGATGCAGCCTTGGTTTTTTGGCGTGTCGGCTGAGGGTATTGGGACTTTGGGAATGGTGATTAATTTTAGCGTCACCTGGATTGTATCTCGATTCACACCAGCACCACCACTGGAAATTCAGCAGTTGGTAGACTCATTGAGAATGCCTGAAGATGCACCAGTCGCGATCGAAGATGTGGATGAGGATCATCTAGATTAAACTATTGCTAGTTGGCTCTCCTGGGTTTATGGGGGAAAATGTAGCGAAAGCGGAATTTTCCCCATCTCCTCAACTTCGACTTTTGCCTAACTTTTTGAAACCTATCACCATAACTACGGGAAAGCCGAACAGCCAATTGCGATCGAGTAAATGGGAGAATCAATGTCAGAACATCGGATTAGAGTTGCCAGAGATAAGGCGGAATTAGTCAAGTCATTAATTGGATCAACAGAAAATAATAGTCCGTTTCAAATTTATGCAGATGTGATTTTATTTGCAGCAGTATTAGGTGCCAAACAACAACACCGGGTGGCATTGGGCGAAATATCTAAAAAAGAACCGGGGCCAATTAATAGTGAAGTTTTCATTACTCGTGGCTACGATCCAGTCATGAAACTAATTGCGATCGCTGCTACTGAAAACATCAATATTATTTCACCAGATCGATCGGAATTTGAGCAGCAACGGATTCAGATCTTTGAAGAATATGCTAATGGAGGATTGGAGATCATCCAACAAGAACTACGTGGAGCGGTAGATTATACCGATCGCATTTTGCTCATGTTGTCTAACTCACCTGCGGCAACTGCAAACCCCCCGGAGTTCGACTTACGCAAATTTTTGGGTGAATAACGATTCCTATCCAAAACTAATCGCCCCTGAATAGATCAACCCACGTTGAACATCGAGTGTGATCACTGTCCCACCGCGAATTGTGCCCGTAGCATCCTTCACCCCAACAATCACCGGAATGTCCAGTCTTAGTCCAATAACGGCTGCATGACAAGTCAATCCTTCATCTTCGACCACAATCGCTCCAGCTTTGCGAATCGCTTCTAAATAGTCCGCGCTTGTCGCCGTAGCAATCAGGATATCCCCTTTATTAAAGTGGGCAATGTCCTTGGGTGTATGGGCGATATGAGCCACCCCAGTTACCAAACCTTGACCGATGCCAATCCCTTTGCCCAAGATGGCTGTGACAACTTCCACTTTTACCAAGTCAGTCGAACCAGCAACCCCTTGAGTTCCAGAAGTAATCACGACTAAATCCCCCTCTTGGAGCAAGTTGCTCGTCCGGGCCATGTTGATGGCAGCCTGGAAATTGTCACTGACATTGGGTAAATCGAGCAGGAGAATCGGTTGAACGCCCCAAACGAGTTGGAGCCTGCGGGCTACATCGACATGAGGTGTGACGGCGAGAATTGGCTTAGATGGACGGAATTTCGATACGCTCCGAGCGGTTGCGCCCGTTTTAGTGAAGGGGATAATCGCGGCGGCTCCAAGTTGTTCGGCGATATTACCCACTGCTTCGCTGATGGCGTTAGGAATTGACCTTTTATTATCTTCCCACCGGCGAGAGAGGCGTTCTTTCTCGGTTTCCAGGGCAATTTTCGCCATCGTCTCGACGGCTTCGATCGGATAATTGCCGACGGCGGTTTCATTGGAGAGCATCACCGCATCAGTACCGTCTAAAATCGCATTGGCAACGTCAGAAATCTCGGCGCGAGTGGCACGAGGATTACTGACCATACTATCGAGCATTTGGGTTGCCGTAATAATCGGAATCCCGAGCCGATTGGCGGTAGCAATCAGTAACTTCTGCATTCTCGGGACTTGTTCGGCGGGTAACTCGACACCTAAGTCACCCCGTGCTACCATCACCCCATCACACAGTGAGAGGATTTCTTCCATTTGTTCGATCGCTTCATGCTTCTCGATTTTGGCAATAACCGGGGTTTCTTTACCTGCATTAGCGATCAGTTCTTTGATTTCCAGGATATCCGCCGGATTGCGGACAAAACTGAGTGCTACCCAGTCTACACCCTGGTCTAGCCCGAACATCAAATCCTGACGGTCTTTATCTGTTAGAGCTTTAATCGAGAGATAAACGCCTGGAAAGTTGACACCTTTGTTGTTGGACAGAGTACCCCCAACTACCACCTGACAGTGCAATTCTTGGGTATCCCGATCGACATCGACGACGATCATCTCGACTTTACCATCATCTAGCAAAATCGTCGCCCCAACCGGGACTTCTTGCGCCAGATTATCATAGGTGACAGCACTAATTGTTTGAGTACCAGGGATAATTTTACTGGTCAGCGTGAATGGATCGCCATTTTTGAGGACAATTGGACCATCGCCAAATTTACCCAACCGAATTTTCGGCCCCTGTAAATCCTGTAAAATTCCCACAGGTCGATCGAGTTCAAAAGAGATCTGCCGAATCAGCCGAATATTTGCCAAATGGTCATCGTGGGTACCGTGAGAAAAATTGAGGCGGAGGGTAGTGGCTCCCGCTTGGATCAGTTGTCTCAGGACTTCAGGACTACTAGTTGCTGGTCCAATGGTAGCAACAATTTTAGTTCGACGGAGGGAGTCTCGCAATTGCATGAAATTACAGTCAAAAGATCGAAGGAGCGGTAGCACAGAGTAGAGATTAGGGGGTAGGGATTAGGAATTGGGGAAAGCTGTACCACCGTAAGGAAAGATCTGCGACGCTGCAACCCTCTATCCTATACTTTCCACCCACACTAACAACTAGTAACAGATAACACCGGATAGTACCACAGAACTGTGCTGTTAGTTACCACCGATCGCAGAATAAGTTCGGAAATTGTGCGACGATCTATATTCTATTAGTCATCGACGATCCGGCAGTGGAGCAATCAGTCGGCGCAAATTTCGCTCCATTTAAGAAAATATGTTGGTTAGTGCCTGATTTTTGGGATAAATAATTTTAGAGAACGACAATTATCTATATCATTGCAACAAGACTGTGTCGCTTTTGGCAATAGATATGAGATCTCGTCAGCTACGATCCAATTTAAGATCTGGATCTTCACTCTAAGCGCAATCTTTCCACCCCATTGATAACTGAGCCGAGATTACTCATGAAAATCGGACCAACGCCACATCACCCTCCACTGATCTTAATTGTCGATGATGACGAGATGGTGCGCGCGTTATTGTGCCAAAAAATGCAGGAAGATGGCTATCAGATTGCCACTGCCAGAAATGGTGAGGAAGCTCTAATTATCTACCAGGAAATCCAGCCAGATGTCATTTTGATGGATGGAGTCATGCCCGAAATGGATGGGTTTGAATGCTGCGAACAGTTACAGCACCTACCCGGCGGCGATATGACCCCAGTTTTGATGATCACTGGCTTAGATGATAACTCATCACTTGATCGAGCTTATCAAGTCGGTGCCGCTGACTACATTACCAAACCGATTCACTGGGCGGGATTGCGCCAACGAGTCAAACGATTACTCTATCAATCCCACTTGTATCGAGAACTCGAAGCCTCAAATTTAGCCCTCCGCGACACAGCCAAGGAACTCGAAGCCTCAAATATAGCCCTAATCGATACAGCCGAGAAACTGAAGACGCAAAATCACCTGCTCGAACAATCCAAGAAAACAGCGGAAGCAGCGAACAAAGCTAAAAGTGCTTTTTTAGCTGCCATGAGTCATGAAATTCGCACACCGATGAATGGTGTCATTGGCATGACCGGGTTATTATTAGATACCGAACTGACTGCTCAACAATATGAATTTGTCAGCACAATTCGCCATAGTGGTGATGCCTTATTAACCCTAATCAATGATATTCTCGATTTTTCCAAAATCGAATCGGGCAAACTAGAACTTGACTATCAACCATTTGATATTCGCGACTGTATCGAAGAAACCCTCGATCTCCTCGCGCCCAAAGCTGCGGAAAAAAACTTAGAACTTGCCTATCTAATTTATAAAAATACACCCAGTTGGATTGTTGGTGATGTGACGCGGATTCGCCAGATCTTAGTTAATTTAGTTGGGAATGGTTTAAAATTTACCAATGCTGGCGAAGTGGTTGTCGGCGTAACTGCGAGAAAGATTACTATCACCGAAGATCCCGTCATTGCGGCTGATTGCCCAACCTATGAAGTAAGATTTTTAGTCAAAGACACCGGAATTGGCATTCCGCAGGATAAGATTGATCGATTATTTAAAGCCTTTAGTCAAGTAGATTCTTCAACTACGCGCAATTATGGCGGGACAGGTTTAGGCTTAATTATCAGTAAACGCTTAACTGAATTAATGGGCGGAAAATTGTGGGTTGAGAGTAATAGTGATGGTGGGTCGAGTTTCTTCTTTACTATTATGGCAAAAGCTGCTCCCGCATCTCCCCATTATCGCCACAAAGAACAACAGCAAGCTGAACAGTTGCAAGGTAAGCGATTATTAATCGTCGAAGATAATGCGACTCATCGGAAAATTCTCGCCTTACAAGCTCAATCTTGGGGGATGTCTGCCCATGCGACTGAATCTGGAGCAGAAGCAATCAAATTGCTCAATTTACGCGGTCATTTCGACCTGGCAATTTTAGACATGCAAATGCCTAATATGGATGGTTTAACACTCGCTCAAAAAATTCGTCAGTTTCCAGAATATCAAGATTTACCATTAGTGATGCTCAGTTCTCTCAGCATTAGTCGGGCTGAAATTGAAGCATCGAAAGTGAGTTTTGCCGCAACATTAAATAAACCAATCAAACAATTTCAACTTCAGGAAGTTCTCTCGCACATTTTAGGTTCGCGATCGAGTCAACCACTCATCCCATCTAAACCAAAATCAGCAAATTACGATCTCTATCAAGCGACATTTCCCCTGCGAATTCTCCTCGCTGAAGACAATCTTGTTAATCAAAAAGTGGCAATTCACATGTTGAAACGGATCGGCTATCAGGCGGACATTGCGATGAATGGTGTCGAAGTCCTAGAATTACTCAAAAATAATGCCTATGATGTAATTTTGATGGACTTACAAATGCCTAAAATGGATGGTTTAGAAGCTACCAGACGTATTTTAAGAGAGTTTCCCCAACATCTCTGTCCGACAATTATTGCGATGACCGCAAATGCCCTCGAAGGTGATAAGGAGGACTGTCTCGCAGCAGGAATGCACGACTATGTGACTAAACCAGTGAAGGTTGAACAATTAGCTCAAGCTTTGAGTCAGTGTCAGCCTCTATTAGCAATTTAGCAAGCATAGCGAAAACCTAGTCACAATCATCATCCTGAAAATTCTTAAATCCTATAAATACTAAATCCTGATGTCTTTTAGTTATGAATATACAGTGCAATTTCGAGACACAGATGCGGCGGGGGTTGTATATTTTGCCAATATTATCTCGATCTGTCATGTTGCCTACGAAGCTTCATTAATTCATGCCGGAATCGATTTGTCAGCATTTGTTAATAATGCTGAATTTGCTGTACCAATTATCCATGTATCTGCTGATTTTTTGCGACCATTATTTTGTGGCGATCGAGTGATCGTTCAACTACATCCACAATCGATCGATAGTTGTAAATTTGAGATCAAATATCAGCTTAGATCGAGTCTCGATCGATTAACTATCCATGCAACTGCCCTAACGAAGCATATAGTGATCGATCCTCAAACTAGAAAACGTCAACAGTTCCCAGAAATACTGACTAACTGGCTAGATACCCCAGACTTTCACATCCTTGACGATCGAAACATTCTACCAGAACACTGTGGCGCAGAAATCGGGACAGATAAGCGATCAATCTCGATCGATGATGCCGCTCATCCCTAAAATGTTAAACTTGTTCGTTGTCAGGGCATAATATACTCAACTAGTGACTTAACCTCAGTTGGCAATTGAGCTATCTAGGATTATTATTAACTGTTTCCGCATGATGAATATCCAAGCAATCGTAGAACAAGCTTTAGACGAAGGCTATTTAACCCCTGGAATGGAAGCCGAAGTTGGTCGCATTTGCGACAGTGCAGCGGAGCTATCCGTAGAAGAGTATATGGCACTCGATCATCTGATGGGGGCATTACTCGCAGGTGAAGTGGTCACAGTTCCACGTAAACAGTTTATCAACGTCATGGAAGAGTTGGTTTTAACTGAAACTATCGCTCAGATTACCGCGATTGAAGTTAATACTGACGGACAACTAGATGTTGGTGATATCGCTGCTTATGCACTCAATCGGCTACCGCCCCTTTATGCTACCACCGAAGAAGGTGCTAGTTATCAGCGGAAACGGGCGCAAACGGAACTACAACAGACGATTGCCCAACAAGTTGAATCTGCGATCGCGCACAATCTAGATCGTCCCGAATTCTTCCCCGAACGTCAAGCTCTGACTAAGCCTGTTGGTGATGAAGTTGTCAAACAAGTTAGTACACTGCTCCAAGCCTATGCACCACAGTTTGAATCCGAAAATCATCCGGTGGGAGCCAATAACTAGGGACATTATCAAAGTTGAATGAATTGTCCCAACTGTCAATCTAGCGAGATTCGCAAGCATGGTTTTTATCGTGGCAAACAGCGGTATCAATGCAAAACTTGTTCCCGTCAATTTGTGGAAACCCATCATGCGAAAAACCCCCAGCAGCAACCGAGCACTGGAGTAGAGGATCGAATCCAGCAGTACATTCGATCGATCTCGACTACTCCAGCTAATCTACTCGTCAGTTTACAACAAGAAATGGCTGACTACCCCCTCGCGACAATGCAACCGACTTTAGAGCAGGTGCAGTTGATTAGCCTCTCGCTCCAGTCAATTAGAGCTAGTCGGGTATTAGAGATTGGCATTTTTAGCGGTTATTCCACCCTGGCAACGGCTCTAGCAATAGCGGAGGGGGGAAAGTTAATTAGCTGCGGTGTCGATGGCGCGCATTTAGCTGTAGCTCGTCGCTACTGGCATCAAGCTGGTGTAGACACAAAAATAGATCTGCGCATTGGTGGTGGGATCGATTTACTCGATGCTTTATTAGCAGCGGATGAGATCGCCAGTTTTGACTCGATTGTCATCTGTGGTCTTAAGCATCAATATCCACTTTACTACCATCGGGCGATCGAGTTATTGCGTCCTCAAGGATTATTATTTGCCACCGATGTCCTATGGCAAGGTCGAGTGTTGAATTTGGCGGGTTATGATGATGAATTTACGAGCGGAATCGATCGATTTAACCATGAATTAGCGATGGATCAACGAGTCATGGTATCAGTCTTACCGATTGGCGATGGCTTATCGATGGGGCTTAAACTTTAGTCTCGTGATGAGACTGGTCGGTGAGCGGAGTCGAACCGACAGATATAAGCCAAAAAACCGGAGCGAGTAAACGTCCGGTTTTTTGATGTATGTGGTGGCGGAGACTGGATTTGAACCAGTGACCTTCGGGTTATGAGCCCGACGAGCTACCAGGCTGCTCTACTCCGCGTCGGTTTTTCACCTCAACTTATTTAATATAGCATCACTGGTAGGTAAATAGCAAGCTTTCGATCGAAATTCCTTCAACCCTATCCACTAGCCCCTTACACCATTGCCAATTCGCCGGAAACTTCCAATCGAGCAAAAGAACCGATCGACAGAAATTGCTCGGAAAGGATTTCGGAGACAGCCGGAGTAATCCAGCCCATCTGTTGCAGGAGGTAGATCGCGGTTGCACATTTAGCTCGCTTGGAGCCATCGATCGACTTAATCGCTAATCCCATTCCTTCACCAACTTTCCCTACACACTGTACCCCTTCTGCCCCAGTTTTACTCACCAGTTCTCCTTGAGTAAGTTGCATCAGTAGTGTGTCAAATCTGCCCGTACCCGCAATTAATTCGGGATGATGAGTCATCGCACGGACAATCCGCTCCAAGTCGAGACTATTGCCCGAAGCGAGGTGGGCATATAGGGTAGCCATTTGGGAGATTGGCATCAGATAGACAGGGGCACCACAATCGTCATTGACGCAAATAAACTCGTCTGGCGGCATTTTGAGAATTTCGGCAAATTTGCTCAAAATCATTTTTTGGAGTGGATGATGCCGCTCTAGATAGTTAGCCAGAGGCCAATTTTGACTCCGACAAACAGCTAGCATTCCGGCGTGCTTACCCGAACAGTTGTTTTCGAGCGGACTACTTTTGCCTGCTGGGGTCGGACATTGGAGCGCGGCAGTATCAACATCTGCTCGCCACAGGATATTAAAGGCTTGACGGGTGTGAATAATTTCCGCTGCATGGGAACTGCACATGATCGCTAAATCTCGATCGCCTAATTGATAGCGTTCTAATGTCCCACTACCTGTCACCGCGATCGATTGAAATGGTTTGAGTGCCGATCTGATAAAGGTGGGATATTCGGCATTTCCCGCTAGGGACAGAACGCGCCCACGGCTATCACAGACAGCAGCATGAACTTGATGAATAGATTCGACAATCCCTTGCCTAAGTAGGCGAACGGTAATAGCTGGTGCTTGTGTACGTTTTGTCATGTTTAATTTCGATAATATCCAACTACTAGATCAAGAACCACACGCCAGTGCCGACGCTCGCGATCGCGACTAAAATTGCTAAGGTGAATTGGATACGTTGGATAATTGGTTGAACCTCATAGCTAACTAACAGGCGATCGCGGGTTAAAATTTCTGGTGTTTTAATCCAAGTTTGACCATCATACCAACCAGACTCTTCATAAAAAACTGTTTCACTATTCAACCGATCTTTAATGTGAATCCAGCCTAAATACAATCTAATGGTAGCTAAAGCCACAAAGATTAAACTACCACCGATCGTCCCGATCATAAATTGAATCGGATATTTGTCGATCGGAAAACTTGCCTCGGCAAGTGGTGCCGTGACAATCGAACTCCAGATCCCCACCCAGACTAGTTTGTTGATATATTTAGCTGGTGTCAATTTTGCCCAGCCAAAAAAGCCCGAACTTTGCAGTTCTTGATATTCATTAACTGGTTGTTGCTCTCTCGGAACTGGACAAAAAGAACTGGAATTATTCATCAGTTGAGGTTAGATCTTAGATTTCATCCAAGGCGGAGTCTTCAATTTCTTCTGGGGTGGAACCATAGAGATCGACGGTAGAAATTGGAGCCTGAGGTGCTCGTTCTGGTAATGGGACAATATCACCATGTCCCCAGAAGGCTTCAAGATTGTAGAACTCACGCTGTTCTGGGGTCATAATATGGACGATTAGATCGCCGTAATCGAGTAGTACCCAACCACTTTGATTTTTGGCTTCACTCCGCAATGGCGGGCGATTGTACTCTTGTTCGAGCTTTTCAATAATCGAGTCAGAAATTGCCCGAAGTTGAACTTTGGAGTAGCCAGAGACGATCAGTAAGTAGTCAGCTAGTACAGATACTTGGGAAATATCGATCAGGGTTGGATCGCCAGCTTTGCGATCGTCTGCGGCATCGGCGGCGAGGAAAGCTAGTTGTTCGATTGTATACTCAGGAGTTCGATCGATTGTTGTCAAATTTTCAGTTTGGATCATGTAGTTGTTTAGATGATTAAGGGTCGAGTCTGATAATAGCGGAAACAGCTTTGGCTAACTTGGGGTGGGAACAGGTGGCACAGCCGAATAACTCATTGACATTGCCCAGTTACGAGTGCGAATTGTGCGGGGGTGAATGAGACAGCGAGTAGCAAGTAAATATTGGAGTGAATAGTCACAGGTGCGCCATACCGCCTGATATAAATTTTGATAACTTAGTTGGCGGAGCGATTGCAATTCTGGAGTGTCCCCGCGTCCAGCTTCTAGTGTATCTGCTAAAAACACAATACAACTCATTGGACTCATTCCTGGTCTACCCAAGGTATGATCGGCGATCGCCTGGAGAATTTCGGCATCTGTAACATTAAATTCCTCCCGTGCCACGATCGCACTTACATCTGCATGTAATAGATGGGGTGTCGCCACATCAACTTCATCAAGGGGCAATCCCGCCGCTGTCGCCATCTCCAATAAAGTTTGCGGCTTATAATACTTTGCCAAATCGTGCATTAATCCTGCTTGTGCCGCTTTCTCCACATCTAGGTGATGATGCTGGGCTAGCTCTGCCGCCATCTGCTCTACACCTAAGATATGCTGGATTCGTTTAGCTGGGACTTGATCGGCTAACCAAGCTAAGATTTTTTTGCGCGAGATCGACATTTAGGGTCTGGTTTCTACTGTTCCTATTCTAGCGGTTAAAGATTGACTCTGGCTATATTTGTGAATCGTTTATCCCAAAATTGTCCCCGATCTCACGTATAAAATTTGGGACGAGTCCAACCATTTCGCATCAAATGCACCGAGATGGGTAGTGGTAATTAATGTTTGAAAGCGATCTTCGATCACACTAAGGAGTTGATTTTGGCGAGTGAGATCGAGTTCGGCAAGCACATCATCGAGGAGTAATAATGGTGGCTCACCGACAATTTGTTCGATTAGTTCTAGTTCAGCCAATTTTAAGGATAGAACTAGAGTACGTTGCTGTCCTTGCGAGCCATAAGCTTTGACGGGGGTATGATTAATCATTAATTCTATTTCATCTCGATGCGGCCCAACAATTGTACTGCCTAAGCTCTGTTCGGCGGCGCAACGTAAATGCAACCGATCGATAAATGCTTGATAAATAGATTCTGGTGTATTTTCGACAACAGCGATATTTGGAGTGTAAGTAATTATTAATTGTTCGGTATCTTTACTGATTTTTGTATGCCATACACTAGCGATCGGGGCTAGCCGTTCGATGATTCTCGCCCGACGGCGAATTACTTTTGTTCCAGTGGTAATTAATTGATGATTCCATAAATCCAATTCGGCTGGATCTAATGTACGATATTCGGCTTGCTTGAGCAAACTGTTTCGCTGTTTTAGTACTCGCTGATATTCATGTAAAATATGTGCATAAACTGGCTCAATTTGAAATAGTAATGAGTCTACCCACTGTCGGCGAATTTCTGGACTACCCCGCACTAAGTCAAGATCCAGGGATGAGAATTCTACGGCATTTAATACGCCTAAAAAGTCTAATTGACGTTTAAGATTTTCTTGGTTTAGATTAGCTGTGCGTCTACCTTTATCCCGAAGTGTTAGAGCTAGATCGATTTTCCCATGTCTGCGGGTCAATTGGGCGGTGATTTTACTTTCTGTTTCGCCTGCTAAAATTAAATCTCGATCGCGTGTGACTCGATGACTTTTGAGGGTAGATAATAACTCGACTGCTTCCAAAAGATTTGATTTTCCTTGAGCATTATCGCCTAGCAAAATCGTTTTGGGCGCAGAAAAAATTATTTCCTGTTCCCGATAATTCCGAAAATGCCGCAGGTGGAGACGATTTAAATACACGAGTTAGGGGAAAGGGGAAAGGGGGAAGGGGAAAGCAAAATTATTTGCTCACCAGGTGAGGAAATTGTTTGGATAAGGCGGTAAACAGTGGAGATGGTTTAGCATCTTGGAGCCTATCGCCTTGTTGCCAATTAAACCGATTCCATAAAAAGGGAGCTTCGCGTTCTGCGGCAATCCATAATAATTTCTTTGCCCGTGTCATTGCCACATATAATAACCGCAGATCTTCACCTTGTTTGAGATAATTAGCTAATGACCAAGCATCATCTGGTGTAGGGACAGACTGTTGATGAAGATGGGCACGAATCTTGGCACGAGCGACTTCAGCTAAGGTAAAATCACCCAAGAATTTTGCACCTTGAGGAGTCCATAATTGACCGGGAATGCGATCGTGTAAGAACGGAATAAATACATAATCCCAGTCTAATCCTTTCGCCTTGTGCATCGTAATAATTGTCACTTGCCCTGCTGCTGTATATCTTGCTTCCGAGCCATCATCGATATTTTCAAACCCTTCAGTCGAGACGATTTCTTGGAGAACTTCGATCGAACTATAAATCGAACTGCGGTTATAAGTTTGCATCGCCAACCTGTCGGCTAATTTATCAGCAGTTGCTAATTCTGCGGATTGATAATCCAACCTGTCGGCTAAATAACTAATCAGTTGATAATGAGGCAATCTCATTCTTGATGCTAATAACTCGCAACAAATTTGCCTAGCGCGAACAACCGTTGGCGGTTGTGGATCGGCTAAAATACTCGGATAGAGAAACTGTTCGGGAAATACCGCTAGGGCATCGAGATCTTGGGCTTCAATTAATTTGCGGGTGAGTAAAACTTTGAGCGCGGCTTTCAGATATTCCGGTGAATGGGGGCGAATCAAAAACTGAAATAAGGTTAGCATCTCCCCTGGAATTCTAGAAGTTCGATCGCTTTCGCCCGCTTCAAAAATCTTAATGTCGGGATTTGTCCGGTGCCAATTTTCGGTCAATCGATCGAGGATAAACTTTGCTTGTCGATTTTCGCGGACTAAAATCGCCGCATTTGCCATCGGATTGGCTGCAAATAGGCTGGTTAATCGATCGCCAATCTTCTGCACAGACTCGTATACATCCTGGGGCGTATCTAGTTCCATGCCGCCCCCTTCTGGCGGTGGATTGGGTTGAGCATCCCCCACCGACACCGGACGAATCGTCTGCAACCAAAACACCGTATCCGTCCCGCCCTCTCTTCCGGTCAATTTCAGCCAATCATTCCCCCACTTCAGTACATAATTTGCCGCATCCATAATAATTTGCGTACTGCGTCCGGCTTGTTCCATCCTTTCTAGCCGATTTGCTGGCGTATCGACAGGGTCGCTACACTCTTGGCAAAACTCCCGAAAATATTTAGGATCGGCAGGGGTAAATGTAGAATTAATTGCCTGATTGGGATCGCCGACCCGAATCAAATTGGGTGGCAGATCCGGTCTATCTGGAATCCCAGCTAACTGGCGTAATAATCGTTCTTGTAAGGGACTAGAATCTTGGGCTTCATCCTCGAACACCGCATAAACCTGTTGCTGCCAAGATCGCCGCGCTAAGGGGTCTTGTAGCACCCGCAATGCCCCCAAAATCATCTCGTCATAGTCCAGATAGCCCCCACTAGCAAGCAAACCTTGATACGCCTGATAGAGTCCAGCCCCGATCGCCAAAATATCATACTCATCAGGATATAGTTTTGCCAGATCCCACAATTCATCGGGCGATAAACCCGAACTTTTGGCTTCCCGCACTACGGTAAATGCCAGACTGGGCAATATTTCCGTCCGCAATACCGATTGACGGCGCAATCTTTCTGTCTCTTCCCCGTCGAAGCTTTGTCCCTCCAATAGTCTGAGATAACGCTGAGGATGCTCACTCAACCACTGTTCGACAGTTCGCGCAATCAGCTTATGATTGGGCGATGGCATGACTAGAGTACGATCTGTCAAATCTAGCTTAGACAATTCTGGGTGTTTACTCGCAATACTCAAAGCCAAACTATGAATCGTATTGACGCTATAACCGATCGGCGGTAGTCCCAATTCCTTGAGACAAGTCTTGATTTTATCCTTAATATTCGCTGCTGCCGATCGAGTCAAGGTGACAATCACCAACTGACGACGTTGATGTAATTTCTCTCTCGCGATCGTCATTGCTGCCGCCACTGCCATACTGTGCGATTTTCCAGCCCCTGGCACCGCCGACACCGCCAGCTTCCCCCCCTGCCAATCGGCTAACGTCCGTTGGCCCACACGCAATCCTTGCCGCCACCGAGAGATGATTTTGGCTTGTTCGTCGGTGAAGTTTTGGAGGTAGGGCGAGCGCAGTGTGGACATCAGAGTTGGGAATTGGGAGACGTGCACTGTTGGCGTAGCCTCGGCTCTGGGGATACATAGCCAAAGCGTGGGAGATGCTGCACCACCAGATAGCTTGGTACCGATAACTTAATCAAATAAATCATCTTAAATCTGGCGAATCGGAGTTGGAGTTGGAGTTGGGAGTTGATACCTCTAGTCACTATTTTTACTAACCCCTAATTACTCGCCTCATCCGTCTGCACATCTGTTTCTGCAAGCAAATTGGCACACAAGGCTTGCAATTTAAAGCGTTGGATGTATGGCCAACCACCATTTTCCTCAATTTCGCGTAGCAGAGCGTAAAGTGATTGACGACTATCAGGTAGAGCCGCTTGAAAATAATTAGCTTGAATCTCGTGATGCAGTTTTTCTAGAGTACGCAATAGATGTAGAAGTGTAATCACATCTCCAGCCGATCGATCGGCGATCTCTCGAATTTCACTTACAATTGCCGTCATCGACGGTAAATCGGTATCAGTTACCTCTGAAAGAGAAGAGTAATTTTTATCTATGTTCATCTAAGCTAATTTGTCAAACCTTATTAATGTAAATTTATATATTTAGAACAGCGACTTACCTTCGATCGTCAATATCCTAAATCATCGTATCCAAAGATGGTGTGTACGTCTCACACCATGTAAAATGCTAATCGGCAAGACAATTATCTTACTGTGTCCGTAGCAGCGATCGAACAAAATTTTTCACTCTAATTTTGTTTAGCTGTTTTAACGATCCCCGTTGCGCGCCACTGTCATAATATAAAATTATCGAAGATTGAGGTTAATTATGAAATTTCGCGGATTAGTCGCCGCTCTGCTCGCCATCTGTATTGGCTTGCTGACGGCTTGCAGTGATGCTCCAGTCTCAGCTACAACAGTACTGACATACGATGATATTCGGGGCACAGGATTAGCCAATAACTGCCCGACCATCGACGATACTAGTCGCGGTTCCATTGCGCTAGATTCCAGCAAAAGCTACCAATTGGTAGATATGTGCATCCAGCCTACCAATTACTTTGTCAAAGAAGAACCCCAAAACAAACGCCAAGAAGCTGAATTCGTGGCAGGTAAAGTCATGACACGGGCAACTTCCAGTCTCGACCAGATCAGAGGTTCGCTTACTTTATCTGCCGATCGCACCCTGACATTCACAGAAGAAGATGGAATTGATTTCCAAGCAATCACTGTCAAACTGCCCGGTGGTGAACTGGTACCGTTCCTGTTTACCGTCAAAGAGTTAGTTGCTACCAGCGAACCTGGAGTTGAAAGCATCAACACTTCGACCGACTTTGCTGGTGAATTCAAAGTTCCCTCCTATCGTGGTGCTGTCTTCCTCGACCCCAAAGGTCGTGGTGTAGCTAGTGGTTACACTAGTCCCAATGCACTCCAAGCGGAAGCAAAAAACCGTGAAGGAGATCGGAAAAACACCAAACGCGCTCAAACAATGAAAGGCAAAATCAAATTTGAAGTTGCCAAAGTTAACAGTGAGACTGGTGAAATCGCCGGAATCTTTGAAAGCGAACAACCCAGTGACACCGATTTAGGTGCATTAGATCCTAAAGAAGTAAAAATTCGCGGTTTGTTCTACTCCCGTCTAGAAACTAAATCTTAATTTAGGGGACAGAGAATAGTGGTTAATGGATAGCCACCGATCGGTAGTCAATCGATTAGAATATTCCTAGCAGGTGCTGTATCGTTGAAGATATGGCACCTGTTCTTTTTGCTTCAGCCACAGATATTTCATACTCCCTAGATGGGGCGGGTTTTAAACTCAAACCCTGGCTACGTTCTCATCAATCTTATAAACCCGCCCCTACTCCCTACTCCCTACTCTCTACTCTCTAAAAACTATGGGTCGCGCTAAAAAAGTTGTACTTGCTTATTCTGGTGGAGTCGATACCTCCGTATGTATTCCCTATCTAAAACAGGAATGGGGTGTCGAAGAAGTAATTACCCTCGCCGCAGATTTAGGACAAGGGGATGAATTAGAACCGATTCGTCAAAAAGCTCTAACCTCCGGTGCTAGCGTTTCCCTCGTGGTTAAAGCCACCGAAAGTTTTATCGCCGATTATGCCTTCCCCGCGCTCAAAGCTAATGCACTCTACGAAAATCGCTATCCTCTGTCTACGGCTCTGGCTCGTCCCTTGATTGCCAAATTGCTAGTCGAAGCGGCGGCTGAATATGGTGCAGATGCTGTAGCTCACGGTTGTACTGGTAAAGGTAACGATCAAGTCAGATTTGATGTTTCGATCGCTGCCCTCAATCCTAGCCTCAAAGTGCTAGCACCAGCACGAGAATGGGGCATGAGCCGCGAACAAACGATTGCCTACGGTGAAAAATTCGGTATTCCCTCCCCAGTGAAAAAGTCTTCTCCTTACAGTGTGGACTTAAATTTACTCGGCAGAAGTGTTGAAGCCGGACCACTGGAAAATCCCTGGAACGAACCACTCGAAGAAGTCTACGCACTGACTAAAGCGATCGAAAATACACCCAATGAACCAGAGTATATCGAAATTGGCTTCGATCGCGGTGCTCCAGTCAGTGTCAATGGTGCCCATCTAGATCCGGTTTCTCTAATTACCAAGCTCAATCAAATCGTCGGCAATCATGGCATCGGTCGAATTGATATGGTTGAAAACCGTCTCGTCGGCATTAAATCACGGGAAATCTACGAAGTCCCCGCATTGTCAGTGCTAATCCAAGCCCACCGAGATCTGGAAAGCCTCACTCTCACCGGTGATGTCAGCCAATACAAACGTGGGATTGAAGAAACCTATAGCAAACTAGTGTATAACGGTCTATGGTATTCGCCCCTCAAAGCTGCCTTAGATGCTTTTATCGAACAAACCCAGTCGCGAGTCTCTGGCACTATCCGCATCAAGCTATTTAAGGGCAATGCCGTGATTGTCGGGCGACAGTCGGACAATAGTCTGTATGATATGGACCTCGCTACTTATGGTGCAGAAGACCAATTCGACCACAAAGCAGCCGAAGGCTTTATCTACGTCTGGGGTCTCCCCACGCGAGTCTGGTCACAGCGAAATCGCTAGGCTAGAGATTAGGGATTAGGGGTTAGGGGTTAGTTGACAGCTTGCGCTGAGCCTGTCGAAGTGTGAACAGTCCCCCAGTCCCCTCGTCCCCTCGTCCCCCAGTCCCCATTTAGTCTTCATGTTCGTCAAAAGGATCGGCAAGTTGTTTGGATGCAGGACCAAATGAAATATATAAACCATAGGCGGTGGTAAGGACGACCGTTGCGGCCAAGGTAATGCTAAGAACTGTTGCGGAATCCATCATTAAATTAAATTTGCTATGTTGTTTCTCTTACAATATTAATGAATTTTACAAAAATTTACCAAAAGAGCTAAAATTCTGGTAGGCGATCGGGTGCTAATTTCCTTAGTCGGCAGCTAGATAACGCAAGAACTATAATTTTCTTTGGTAGACTTAAGGATGTGGAAGATTTCCACGAAGTTTTTATTAATTACATAACATCACTGGTGAAATATGGCGCAACGCACTAAATTAGGAGATATTCTCAGACCCTTAAATGCTGAATATGGTAAAGTCGTCCCTGGTTGGGGCACTACTCCAGTAATGGGTGTATTTATGCTACTTTTTGCAGTCTTTTTACTGATCATTCTGCAAATCTACAATAACTCTCTCGTCCTCGATAGTTTTTCTGTTGACTGGAGTGGTGGCGGACAGTAGGCTTGATGGTGGCTGGAGATTGGGGATGAGTAAGTTAAATCGATCTCACACCCGATCTTCTTGTCAACAAACAAATGGTAAATTTGGCTACAATAACTGTATCAGTCTGACAAATATACTGTCGGCATAATTACGAGGAAGGGTATTATGAACTTTTTTGGGATCGGTTTGCCAGAAACTATCGCGATCGCGGTGGTCGTGTTATTAGTATTTGGTCCCAAGAAATTACCAGAAATCGGCAAAAGTTTGGGTAAGGCGATCAAAGGCTTCCAAGAAGCATCGAATGATTTCCAGGCTGAATTTAAGAAAGAAGTAGATGCAATCGAAACTGCGGTAAAAACACCCAGTCAAATTGAATCGGCTGAGGCTAGTAGTAAATCCGACAGTAATTCCTAGGTTTTCGTCAGGTGGTTAGCTTTATGGGGATCGATCGAATAGTCGCAATCATGTTAACAGGATTGATAATTTCGGTCGCCCTTTCGACTCCGAGCGCAGCTACCCCCAAGCAATATCGAGCGGGTTATGCTGCTGGCGTAGCTGTAGGTAAAAAGATTGGCAAAATGGATGGTTCCGGCGAAGCAGGAACAAATTCGATGCACACGAATGCCACTTGCCGTATTGAAACCCCGAAGAGTAAGGATTACGATCGTGGTTACGATCGCGGTTGTCGTGCCGCCTACGAACAAACTTTTATCCGAGAATACAAGAAGCGCAAGCAGAATAAGTAATTCTATCGTCTATCTTCCCTCCCCAATCAGCGTAAAAGCAGCCCAAAAGTTCGGATTGGGATAATCCTTCATCGTTGTCAACATTGCCTGTCGCAGAGCTTGCGCTTTGCCAATTTTTTTCACCCGTAGATTGCCATAAAACTCTTCCATCAGTGCCTTTGTCGCCTCATCGCTGACTGCCCATAATGACACCATCACCGAAGGAACTCCAGCTACTACTAGAGAGCGAGATAAGCCCACCACACCATCCCCAGTTAAGTTACCACGTCCAGTATCGCAGGCACTCAATACAACCAAATCTGCCGACAACTGCATATCGAAGATTTCCCCAGCAGTGAGAAAACCATTGGTGAGGGCAATTTCTCCAGGAATATTGCCATTAACGGAATCAAAGAATCCGTGAGTGGCTAGATGAATAATCGAAGCTTGCGGCATCAGTTTGATGATTTTTTGTTTATCAGCCTGTGCGCCAAGCAGCGGTTTAACTTGTAAAATTTCCGAGATCGATTTAGCTTCAGCTTCGGCTCCAGACAGATTTTCCAGTTGAATGCCGTCACGAATCGGCATAACTGGATTGCCGACGACTAGCGGTGCTGTTTGCGTAAACTTGAGTTTAGTTTGAGTGAGTGCGAGGACTTGAATGGAAGGGGCAATACTCAGGGTATGTTGTTGGATCAGATATTGCCCTTGAGCATTTTGGAGCGCGGCGAAAGGCACGAGAAAGAGTTCATTTTGGGGGAGAATAATGACGCGCTCTGCTGGATTGGCTGGCAGATCTTTGGCGATGGGGGCGATGAGTAATGTGTGGAGTTGCCGCAGATTCCCACCTGTCTGGCTGGGAGATTCATTGGATTGATTTCGTCGTCCGCGATTTGCACCAATGCCATCGCGAGTGGAGATCACCAGATCCTTGAGAGTTGTTTTTGCTGGAAGTTGACTTTGGTAAAAGGTGATTTTTCCGGTGGGTTTGATCACCCAGATGAAAATCAGATCGTCAACGATCGAATATTCAACTAGCGTAGCATTTTGAGCGCGGGCAATACTTTGAATTTTGGAAAGATTGGGGGCTTGTCTAATTTTTTGACTGGTATTACTACTGATAGTAGGAATTTTGCTGGCGAGAAGTTCGACGAGGACTCTAGCTCTACCTCGCTCGGCAATTTCGAGGGCTGCCTCGGGTTTATTTTGCTCGATCAGTACTTTTTGCAATAGATCGTAGGTAAATTTAATCCGATCTTGGAGGGATATTTTATCTTTGTCAATTAATCCCGCTCGCATCGATTCCCAAATATCGATCGCTGCGCGAAGTGGGGCTTCTGCGGCGACGAGTCGATCGAGTTTGTACAGGGCTTTACCTTGGTTTGTCAGGGCGATTCCTTCAATTTCTCGATATTTAATTTTTCGAGCAGTTTCTGCGGCGTTATGCGAGTAGCTCAGAGACTTTTCAACTTGACCAAGTACGAAATAATCATTGCCAATATTATTGAGAATCTGCGCAACTCCGGCTTGACTGCCAATCTCTTCTTTGATCTTGAGGGCTTGGCTATGAGTGATTAATGCTTGATTATAATCATTCAAACCATAATAATTTTCAGCTAAATTATTCAGAGTAGTACTGATTTGTTCTCGATTACCTGTGACTTGGTGAATAACTAAAGCCTGTTGATAATATTTCTGTGCGTCCAGATATTGCCCGCGTCGATAATAAATCAGTCCGATATTTCCAGCTACGGTACCTTCGGTATTTTTATTACCAATATTTTTAGCGATCGATAGTGCTGACTGATAATATTTTAAGGCTCGATCGTATTGACCAAAAATTTGATAAACAGTAGCAATATTTGATAATGTTATAGCTTCTTCTGCCCTGTTTTCAGTAACTTGATAAATTTCTAAGGCACTTTCAAAAGACAAGAGTGCCTGAGGATATTGCCCTAAGTAATTATAGGCATTACCTTGATTGTTGAGATTTACGCCGACCTGGGCTAGGTAATTAAGCGACCTAAAGATCTGAATAGCTCGATCAAAATATTTGAGAGCTTGAGGATAGTCGGCTAAATAAAAATAGGTCTGTCCAATATTGCCTAATGCTGCACCAATTCCCGCTCGATCATTAATTTCTAGGGCTATTTTTTGAGCTTGTTGGAATAGTTCTAACGATCGAGTATATTCACCCTGAACTAAATAAATTAAACCGATACCAGAGATAACTTGTCCTTCACCCGATCGATCGCCGATTGCTTGACTCAGTTTGAGAGCTTGTGAGTATAATTCTAAGGCTTGGGGATACTTACTCTGGGAACTATAGACAAATCCCAGATTATATAACACCGTCGCTTCCCGATTTCGATTTTGGAGTTCTCGAAAAATAGGTAGAGCTTGTTGAAAATAATCGATCGACAGATCGTATTTACCAATACTTTGATAAATCAAACCGATACTATTTAGATTAATACTAATTCCTTCGCGATCGCTTGTTTCCTTAGCAATTTCCAGAGATTTTTGGCACATCTTCAGCGCAATATTTGGTTGTCCTTGGATATAGTTAGCCATACAAATATTACCCAAAACAGTACCTTCATTTAATCGATCGCTAATGGCTCGGTAGCGATCGAGAGCCTGTTGATATTTGACTAAAGCCGCCTTAAAGTCCCCTTTTTCAACTAAATTTAAGCCATCTTGATTAAATTTGGCTGCTTCAATTTGTCGATCGAGATTATTTGATTGAGCTAGTACTGGTAAAATGCCAATCGAGCTAGTTAAGATAACTGGACAACTAATGATGAGACAAAGTAATCGTGAAGTTAGAGAGTCAGTGGGATTCATTTCTGTGGGTTTTTTGTTGATTTAAACAGCCATTGAAACCAGGTCGAGATACATCCGCGACTTCTCTAAGAAGTCGCGGATATAGCATCACCAGCCAATTTAGAGCCTGAAGAAAGACTCTAGCGTTGCATCTGTTCAACCGCAGCAACAGCTTTATCAGCATTCACCAACCCATTACCAAAATAGAACTCTTCCCCACTGATATTTGGTGCTTTACCCGCAGCCAGATTAGTAGCAAAAGCGGCTGATTCATCACTGGTGAGACGAAGATTGGCTCTACTACTCATCTTCAGGAGAATTTCCCGATATTGCCGAGCGGTGAGCTTCCGTTGGGGATCGGCAGATTTCATCAGCGCAATGACCCCCGCCACCGTAGGTGCAGCAAAGGAAGTACCCTCAGTAAAAATATAGTAGCCCCGCCGATCCTGGAAGGGGGCAAAATCGCCAGGAGCTTGCTGGGCACTTGTCCAAAAGCCATTAGCCCCAATCCCGCTCAGAGTCAGCACCCCACCATCGACACTCGGATCGCCGCCAGGTGCAACTACATCTAGCCGGGTCCCAAAGTTGCTATAGGCAGCCCGCGTCCCCTTCACACTGATGGCTCCCACGGAAATCACATCAGGAAAGGCGGCTGGATAACCACTAGTCGGGGTATTTTCATTTCCCGCTGCGGCGACAAATACTAGCTTGGGGTATTGCTTTTGGAGATCGGCAATCAGATTTGATTGTAGCTCATTGGGCAGATCGGAACCAAAGCTCATATTAATCACATCGGCACCGCGATCGGCAGCATAGCCGATACTATTTAAGATGGCGGTGACAGATAGAGATCGACCCAAATTACCCGCTCGAACAGGTAAAATCTTGACATTTGGCGCGATACCTTGAAACCCATTGCTGGCACTACCCGCAATCATCCCTGTAGACATGGTGCCATGAAAGCTGGCTACAGCATTCTGCCGCAGATAGTTGCGTAATGATGTCAAAATTCGATCGTCAGATTCGCCAGGATTCTTAGCTTTGTAACGGGCAATGCCCTCGGCATACTTGGCAGCGAGAAATGAATCGGATTTCAAGCTTTCTTCAATTTCGGGGCGGAGTTTGTCTAATTCCGCTGCACTGATGCGGGTATCGTTATCACCTTCTTCATCATCGCTGAAATCCCAACCATGCTTTTCCCCTGGGGCACAAGCCATTAATTTTTGGGCGTTACAATCTACTGTAGCGATTCGATTGGCGAGGGCTGGATGATCCCATTGAATCAGATTATCAATGACGGCAACTACCACCCCATCACCACGTTTTCCGCGCTGCCAGACTTCTGGGGCATAAACATCAGTGCGGCTGGCTGCCATGCCCATTTTACCAATCATCGATCGACTGTCGATATGCCATTGAAGAGCGCGGAGATTTAAGCCAGCTAATAGTTTTTTGGGTTGATCATTAACCGCAGATTTAATTGTGGCTGGGCTGATTTCACCACCACCGAATCCACTCTGATTCGGTGTAGATTGAATTTCAATGAAGTTAGGCATCGAAGATTGAACACCTGGAGCTTGGCTCAATTGATTTGCCGCAGTGAGAACTTCAAGTCCTCTGGCTGTTTCTGCTTTGACAAGGTACAAACCTGGGGCAAATTTTAGTTCTTTAGCTGATTTTGGATTGAAGCGATTTTGCCGGAGAATGGTATCTCGATCGGTTGGAGAAATTCCTGGTTTGAATTTAACGATCGTTTCATTTGGCAAGACTAAACTACTCGATTTACCAGTGATTTTTAAGACGGGTAGAGTGGCTTCAATATAGGGTTTTGTTTCCGCTTGCTGCTTGAGTTTTTCACCACCACGGAGGTCGTTTGTCGCCGTGAGGACGGCATATTTTTGCCCGATTGATCGAACCTGAGTAGTTGCCCTAGATTTTGCCCCACCACGAATTACCGTCGTCCCAAAGTCCTGTTCCAGCAGGGAGAGCGAACTTTTGCCAGAGCCACGAATTTTTTTCATGGCTACGGCGATTGCATCGGTGCGAACTGAGAGGGGAATTTTTTGATTGCCAAAGTTATAGTACAAGCTCTGATCTTCAGCGGCACGAACGTTAGTTGTTGTCACCAGGATTGAGATTGGTGCGGACGCAGTTAGAGTTAGTGTAAGTGTTAGATAAAATGAAGAAAGTAACCGTTTCATAGTGTTTAAATAAATTGATGATTAGGACTCAGACGCGATCGAGATTAAATTGGAAGTAATAGAGCTTTTGTGCTTCATAATGTTCGATCAAAACCTACCCAGTTTGATTGATATATTTACTAATAAACCTAATCTATTTATTTTGATCTAACGATTTGCCGATTCGTTCATTAATATCATCAAGTGCATGATTAAATTTCAGCGCAAACTGACCTCGATTGATATTTTTAGTACTAACAGGCGAGCTTTTGCCAGTACTGAAAACGCCATCGAGCCAATCTTGCAACTCTTTTTCTGTGACTGGTTTTTCCGGTCTAAACTTGCCATCGACATCGACGAAATTAATGCCGTAGCGTTCTGTCAAAGATTTTACAGCTTGATAATACGGACTGTTCGGAGCTAAATCTTTGATTTTAGCAACTGAATTTAACCTCAGATTATGCGCCGAAAATCGTTGATAAACATTTTTGTATTTAGCCATTGTTGCCAATTCCGAGACTACGCCTAAACCTCGATCAAGAAACAGCGCAAACTGTCCGCGCGAGAGTGGAATTTCTGCATGGAAATTACCGTCTTTATAAGCAACAACAATGCCATATCGCTCGGTCAAAGATTGTAATGCCATGAAATGTTCATCAGTTGGCTGTACATCCTTAAACTGTGAGACACTCGTAATCGTTGCATTGGGATCAAAATCTGTGCGTTCGGCACTTAAACTTAACCTTAGTGACGCAAAATTGTTAGTTACCATTTCCCTTCTAGATGTGGCTGAATAACTAGGTGTAGCAAGCAAGATGATTAGCAGTGATACCGATCCGAGGATGGTGTGATTTTTCATTTATTTTCCTATTGATATTAAAATCTACAAATATGTGGTGGTTTGAATGGGCAAGCTTCATCTCGATCGTGGCTGCTATTCAGGGCTAGATATCAGCTACAGGTTAGATCTTGGCAATATCGGAAAAGTTGCCCATCAGCATTTAAAAAGCCTATCTAGTCAAAGCTAGATAGGCTTTTTGATCGACAACCGATCTCTAACTGATGAGAATTAATTTAGAATAAACCCAAAGTCAAAGATGTATCGATCGGTAGAGTTGCGCCAATACCTAAGTAGATAGTGAACACGGTCCCAAATAAGAATACTGCCATCGCAATCGGACGGCGGAAGGGATTTTGGAACTTGTTGACGCTTTCCAAAAATGGAACAGTGAGTAGACCTAATGGTACGCCAGCCATACAAGCAATACCTAACAGTTTGTTAGGTAATACACGCAACAATTGGAATACTGGCCACAGGTACCACTCAGGTAAGATTTCTAGTGGAGTTGCAAATGGATTTGCTGGTTCGCCTACGAGTGCAGGATCGAGAATAGCTAGGGCAGTACAACAACCGATCGTTCCAAAAATTACAACAGGGAAGATGTATAGTAGATCGTTCGGCCAAGCAGGTTCACCGTAGTAGTTGTGACCCATACCCTGAGCTAGTTTAGCTCTTAAATCTGGATCGGATAGATCCGGTTTTTTGATAGTTGACATAGTAAATAGTAATTTGGCTAGTGACTAGTGGTTACTGACTAGTAAATAGTGAATAGTGGTTAGTGAATAGTTACTTAGTTTGTAACCCCCAACTCCCGACTCCCAACTAATTACAATGGACCAGAGATACCTTGTTTGCGAATCATGATGAAGTGTAACAGCATGAAGACCGCAATAAACCAAGGCAACACAAAGGTGTGCAAGCTATAGTAGCGAGTCAAAGTTGCTTGACCGACACTAGAACCACCACGGAGGAGATCGGCCATCGCTACACCGACAACTGGAATCGCTTCAGGTACACCAGAAACGATTTTTACTGCCCAGTAGCCAATTTGATCCCAAGGGAGAGAATAACCAGTTACACCGAAGCTAACTGTGATGACTGCGAGAACTACGCCTGTCACCCAAGTAAGTTCGCGGGGTTTTTTGAAGCCACCAGTCAGATACACGCGGAAAACGTGGAGGATCATCATTAACACCATCATGCTGGCACTCCAGCGATGGATCGAACGAATCAACCAACCGAAGTTAACTTCTGTCATGATTTTCTGTACCGAAGTAAAAGCTTCAGCGACAGTTGGCTCATAATAAAAAGTCATTGCAAAGCCAGTGGCAAATTGAATGACAAAGCATACCAACGTGATTCCACCAAGGCAGTAGAAGATATTAACGTGGGGTGGAACGTACTTACTAGCAATATCATCGGAGATTGCTTGGATTTCTAAGCGTTCGTCGAACCATTTGAAGGTTTTACTATTTGTGACTTGCTTGGTAAACATTGACGTGTGCTGTGCTGCTCTCTAAAGTCGTGTTATAAATTATAACGCCAGTGGGATGTAGATCCCAGTGACAAGATGATGGCGATCGAGGTGTGCTAACTAGCCGATCAAATATGCCCAAAATTAGTTAACTTTAGTAATATCTGACGGACAGTTATTTATTAGAACACCATACAAAATTTAACACACCTATTTAGGAGAGTGGTTGAGATCGTGAGAGTAAGTTTTTGGGTTGGTTGGGTGATGAGTCTACAAGTGGCTCTATTTTGGCTGTGGGGAATGCCCTCAGCCGCCGCCTTTACGGCAGAACAGCAGTTGGTGTTGCAAGCTTGGCGCACGGTCAATCAGGCCTATTATGATGGCAGCTTCAATCATCAAAATTGGCTACTAGTGCGCGATCGCACACTCAAGCAGCCAATTCCCAATGAGGAGGCAGCATATCAAACAATTACCAAGATGATCGCGACTCTCGATGAACCCTTTACTCGGCTGTTGCGGCCAGAACAATATCGCAGTCTCCAGGTGAATACCGCTGGGGAATTGTCTGGAGTGGGGTTACAAATCGGCGTGAAGGCTGATAGTCAGGCGATCGAGGTAATTGCCCCCATTGTTGGTTCTCCGGCGGCTAAAGCGGGTATTTTGCCCCGCGACATCATCCTCCAAATTGATGCTACCCCGACAACAGAATTAACCCTAGATACAGCCGCATTGAAAATGCGCGGTGCAACTGGCACAAATGTCAGTCTGCTCGTCCAGACGGCGGAGAAATCACCACGAGAAGTAATCTTAGTCCGTCAAAAAATCGAACTCAATCCCGTCACCGCCGAACTGCACACTGAAAATGGTCGAAAAATTGGCTATCTCCGGCTGGCCCAATTTAGTGCAAAAGCGACTGAGGAATTGGCTGATAGTATTACCAAGCTCAACCAACAAGGGG
The DNA here is from genome assembly GCA_041738715.1 of Chamaesiphon sp. Lineage (GTDB taxonomy): Bacteria > Cyanobacteriota > Cyanobacteriia > Cyanobacteriales > Chamaesiphonaceae > Chamaesiphon. The sequence continues at coordinate 24,241 of JBGSPI010000103.1, read as the reverse complement.
TAACTGCCTATATTCTCGATCTGCGCAATAACCCTGGTGGTTTATTACAAGCTGGGATTGAAATTGCTCGTCAATGGTTGAATGATGGCACAATTGTCTATACCGTCGATCGACGTGGAGCGATCGATTCTTTTGAAGCCACACATACCGCTCTCACATCTGCGCCGTTGGTCGTACTGGTGAATGAAGGAACTGCTAGTGCGAGCGAAATTCTCGCAGGAGCCTTACAAGACAGCGGTCGTGCTACCCTGGTTGGGACGAAGACGTTTGGCAAGGGTTTGATTCAATCTTTGTTCGATTTACCCAATGGCAGTGGTTTAGCCGTGACGGTGGCTAAATATGAAACCCCCAATCATCATGATATCCATAAGTTGGGTATCACCCCTGACAAGATTGTGCCCACTCCCGAAATCACCTTGGCATCAGCAGCGACGGAACAGGATTCGCAGTATTTGGCGGCGGTGAAGGAGATCGAGGATAGAGGCTAGTATTTGGTGGCGTAAATCCCCGTGCTGTTTCGGGGTCTAGGACTAAATCCAGTTATCATTAGTGAGAGAAGAAGATCGAGAGGAAAATCTATGGATGTCAAGAGTTTACAAGCACGAATAGCCCAAGTCGAGGGCAAACGGGAACTACTGCTCAAATTACAGGCAGATCCCAACCTCGGGATTTTATCATTGGATGTCAGTCAAGCTTTGATTGAAATGGACGACTTAATGTCAGAGTTTCGGCAGACTTTTCCCAATGGGGCGATCGATCTAGAAAAGAATAATTAAGTTGTAACAACTATTTCCCGTACCATTGCTGCCGCCATTGTTTCATCAGATCGATCTCTTTTTGTTGAGAAGCAATAATATTTTTAGCCAATTGTTGCATTTCGGGACGTTTAGATTTCTTGAGTAAATCTTGACCCATCGTTACCGCACCCTCGTGGTGTGGAATCATCCCATCGAGAAATCGCAGATCGAATTGGGCATCAGCTTTACCCAATGACATACTCATTTGCATCATCTGTTTGTGTTCGGCTGTCATTAGCATCTCATGATTCATCTCTGTGTGCCACATAATTGGTGTAGCTGATGCCTTGGGATACCATTTTTTTCGCCATTGTTGCATCTGGACAATTTCTTTTTTTTGTTCAGAAATAATCGTTTTAGCGAGTTTAATTAATTCAGGACGTTTTGATTTGACTAGCACATCTTGAGACATCACCAGCGCGCCCTGATGGTGAGGGATCATGCTATCGATAAATCGCAAATCATAGTTGGCATCAGCAGGCCCAACGTCCATGTTGTGATTCATATTGCCATGATTCATGCCACCATGATGCCCGCCGCCAGAATGCTGGGTGATTCGATCGGTTGGGACTGTAGTAGGAGATTTAACAAAGGTATAAGTGCCAGCACCGATTGCCATTAGAGCGAGGGGAAAGAAAGCAAATAAAAGTTTAGGACTCATTCTTGGTTAAATTTTTTTAGTGATATGACGATCTTAACTCCCGAACATGAAATGAAGATGAAATCAATCGCTAACTAATGGTGGGATTTGGGATAGTAATCGTAGCAATGTGAGCTACATTATCGACCTTGACCAAATATTGGTTCAGACTGGTTTACAAATCTTGCTGCTGGCGAATTCTATAAACCCAACTATAGAATAAATAACCAATCTCCATGATACCGCTGACGACCATCCCAATTGCCGCAGCAATCGCCCCATTTTGTCCAAAGTTCACACCTAAATATGCTGTACCTAACATGACTATTGCGCTTACCCACGCAGCATGATTTACACCCCAAGTCCGCCCTTCACTAACCAAAAAACCTTGAACCGCATTTTGGATCGATACTAGTAATGGCACTACGGCACAGATTAATAATACCGGACGCACTCGTGCAATTAGTTCTCGATCGTTACCAATAAACCAACCAATAGCCTGCTCACTTAGCGGTGTCCCACTGACCAATAATAGAATTAACGAGCAGGCAATTCCCACTGTAATCGCAAATATAATTAACAATCGATCGGGTAGTAACTTGCGATTACGAATAATGATCTGCTGGACCATCCGGGTCGAATTAGCGATCACTAATACCAAACCCCAAGCAGCCGGCCAAGCAGCCAAAGCGATTTCCCCATCATTGGCTCGTGCGACAATGCCAACTAGAGCCGCCCGCGCGCCCCATACCAGCATCATCGTCCCACCTAATGGAGCATAAAATTTCCATACTCCCGCTAAATCCTGGGGTAATTCTGACGTAGATCGGATCTCCGGTAATTTTGTAGCTCCTAACTTTCGTGCCAGATAAGTAACAGCCACAGCCTCGGCAATTACGCCCCAGATTAGACTCATCCCGGCGACGACAACACCATTAGCTTCGAGTGTAAATCCTCCTGCGAGAATCAGCACCACTACCAACAGCCGAACAATACCTGCTTGAGCTACGGCGTAACTCTGTCCGGCATGAATTAATAAGCCTTGAAAATATCTGCGCCAACCGATCGCCAGTGGCCATAAAATAACCAGCGTCACTACCGATCGCACCTTATTACTCAAATTAGGCGAAACTCCCAACCACCCTTCCCCAACAACTGCAAAGATCGAGGGTATGGTTGTGATAGCTAGTAATAAACTCATCGTTCCACTAGCTATTAAGACAAACTTCCATAGTGCCCGACGAGATGCTTGAGTAGGAGCCAGCGCATTACTGGCATGGAGCAACATAATAATCGGACTTTCACAGAAAACTGCGATCGCTTTTGCGACACCTACGGCAGCAATATTAGTTCGGGCATCGGGTAAATGAGCCAGGGTTGTAGTAGTTAAAGGATCTCCCAATGCCATCGTTACATCAGATAAAGATAGGGGGATAAATTGCTGCCACAGATGAATTAATTGACGATTGCGAGACATTAAAATCTTAGGATGTAGGGGGGTCAAGGACGATCTAGTCGGTCTTTAGACTATAAATTATGGCTGAGTTTTGGTAATTTTAATTGGCATGAGCGCACGAACTTCTGATTCGAGTTGTTGTTTAGAAAATAACTCGATTTGATTAGCCTTAAGCCAATCTCGATCGTAAACTGTTTCCAGATAGCGATCGCCCCGATCTGGATTTAACACTAAAATTGATAAAGGATGCTGGGAACTCGCCTGAGCATAAGCCAAGCCGCCTGCTAAAATCGCTCCAGTCGATGCACCGAGTAATAAGCCTTCGAGTTGGGCGATTTGATGACAAAACGAAAAGGCAATTCGATCGCTCACAGCATACGCAACATCGAGTAAACTCGGATCGAAATTAGGTGGGACAAACGATAATCCCAATCCAGTCATTTTATACGGAGAGCGAGGGGTGTCAAATACTGCCGATCCGACTACATCTACACCGATAATTTTGGTACTGGGATAACGTTGTTTGAAGTAACGGCTAATTCCAGTAATTTGCCCTGCTGTACTCACACCAATCACAATTGCATCAGGCGAACCGTTAAAAGCTGATTCGATCTCCCGTGCGGTATACATTTCATGTGCGTCAGGATTGCGCGGATTGAGATGTTGACAGGGATACCACGCGCCAGGAATTGTAGTGGATAGTTCCCGTGCTTTGTCCATCCGCGCCACTTGCATCGAACCATGACTATCCGCAGCAGCAAGGGGAACTTCGACTAATTGGGCACCATGAGCGGACAATATCCGCCTGATAGTAGGACTTGTTTTGGCATCAATGACGATTTTGACCTGATAACCCCGCACCGCACCTACCATCGCCAAGGCAATCCCAAAATTACCCGAACTAGACTCGACAATCGTACCACCTGATCGAAGTAATCCGGCTGCTTCGGCTTGATTTACTAAACAGATGGCATTTTTCTCTTTGATGCTCCCACCTGGATTGCAAGATTCGAGTTTGAGATAAAGATTGTGTTGTTGACACTGTTGACTGACTTGATTTAGTCTGACAATCGGTACCGAACCAACTGCTTGGGTGAAATCTTGGGCGATGCGCTGCGGTGAAAGTGTGAGGTTTACTGCGGTCATCAGTGTTAGTAAAGTGGATCATAACACTTCTTAGTTTGGCAGCCCAGAATGAAATCTAGATGAAAATTCTCCTAGTTGAAGACGAACCCGATCTAGGCAAACTGCTTCAAAAAAATCTCGATCGTCATCATTATGTTGTCGATTGGGTGCAAGATGGGATCACAGGGTGGAATTATTTAACTAATTCACCAGCAGCTTATTCCCTGGCAATTATTGATTGGATGTTACCCAAATTATCGGGGCTTGAACTTTGTCAAAAATTACGGGCTAATCGTTATACCCTCCCAATTTTGATGTTAACCGCTCGCGATCGAATGGAAGATAAAATCGCTGGATTGGATGCGGGAGCCGATGACTATTTAGTTAAACCCTTTGGCATCGAAGAATTATTAGCCAGACTCCGCGCTCTTCAACGTCGTCTACCTACCTTTCAAACCAATCATCTCCAAATTGGGGATCTCCGGCTAGACTATGGTACTAATACCCTGGCAATAGTGAATCAAGGAGAAGAAAAATCGATCGCCCTCACCGCTAAAGAATTTCAACTGTTAGAATACCTGATGCAACATCCCGATCTGATCCTCTCGCAAGCGCAAATTCGCAATCGAATCTGGGCTTTCGATCGAGACTCATCGAGTAATGTTGTCGCGGCACAGGTTCGGCTGTTACGGCGGAAGTTAGCTGAATTTGGTTACGACCGTCTCATCACTACCGTCCGGGGCTTTGGATACCGTCTACAGCTAGCAGATCCCGATGAATAGGATGGATCGAAATCAGCTTTTCCATCGCACTCGTTGGCAAATAACCGGCTTCTACGCCTTAATCATTGGTTCGATCTCACTGCTGAGTGCCTATGGTGTTCACCTTGGTACAATTAGAGTCTTCGAGCGCACAGTCGATCGAGAGTTAAATACTTTGGCTGGTGCAGTACATTATAGCCTCGAAGCCATTCTCCGCGAACCAGAAGTTATCGATCCCATGGTCGTCAAGTTACTACCAGGATTGTGTCTTGCAGATCGACCCTGTGTCAGCATTACCAAGAATTATAAACTGATCGAACTGACCGAAACACAGGGTTATTGCCTGAGATTATTAAACTTAGAAGGTCAGGCGATCGCGACGTTGGGTGGCAACACTCACAAATTAGATCGTCGCATTTCCACACTGAACTGGCAAACCATTACGGACGATCGGGGCGAACGCTACCATCTCCACACTTTACCACTCAAAACCCTCGATGGTCGGGATTGGGGATATCTACAAGTCGCTCAGTCTTATCGTAAATTAGATGAGTACATGGGCAGCTTACACACGATCGCGCTGTTGGGTATACCATTGGGAATGCTGACAATCGGTGGCGTGAGTTGGTGGTTATCGGGCTTGGCGATGCAACCAATATATCAATCTTACCAACAGATGCAACAATTTACGGCTGATGCGGCTCACGAACTACGTACCCCCTTAGCCGTAACGCGAATTGCCATCGAGAGTGCCTTAGATCCTCAGTTACCCCCTGCCCAAATTCCCCAACATTTGGAAGTCGTCCAGCGTCAAATTGACTACCTCACCAGTTTAGCCGAAGATTTACTCTGGCTATCACGGTTAGAAGCCAAACAATTAAATATCAACGCGCAGTTTTGCTGTTTGAATGATTTAGTCACCGATTTAGAAGAAGAATTAGCCCCCCTCTCACTCACTGCTAATATTGATTTACGACTGGAAATCCTCACGCTCGAAAATTGCTACGTGTGGGGAGATCCCGATCGGTTGTATCGAGCAATTTCTAACTTAATTACTAATGCAATCCAGTATACTCCTAGTGGTGGCTCGGCAACGATTCGGTTGGAGTGTATGGACGATCGAGCGACGATCTCGATCTCCGATACAGGCATCGGTATTCCTCCCACCGACTTACCACACATCTTTGAGCGGTTCTATCGCGTGCAAGCAGATCGTTGCCGGAGCCTCTCTTCTGGAGAATCGCGTCAAACTCAGGGAACTGGATTGGGTTTAGCGATCGTACTGGCAATTATCACCGCCCATAGGGGGAGCATTCAAGTTGTCAGCGAACTAAATCGCGGTAGTGTCTTTATCGTCAAATTACCCAGCCATGCTAAATTCAAACATCCTTGAATTTGAATCAGTTAAATCACATGAGTTGTTCAGTCTATGTATAGCTAATAGTGATATCAGGATTGCAACTCTCTCAGATGAAGTCAGCGCACCGCACTGAAATGACGGGGTGATCAGTTATGATAGAAAGCAGTATCAAGTCAACCCAAGGAGATAATTGACAAATGGCAACGTTGAAGATTGTAGTTAATGTTGTGGTAGCAGTATTCCTGCTAGTATTTATCTTTGGCTTTTTGTCAAACGATCCTTCTCGGAACCCCAGTCGCCGCGATCTGTCTGAATAATTATAGTCAGATGAGCGCAGGTGGGGGAATTACAACGTGGGGAAAAAGTCATATCAGTACGTAGGTCAGTGCGTCTGGAAAGTCGCTCAGTATCTATTACTCTGCACCTACTACTCGATCGGCATTTCTCTGCGTCCCTCTTTCGCAGATTCAGTACCAAAAAGTTTGCCGCCTGGGGAATCGATCGCCCCAATTGTCAGCCAGACTTCTATTTCATCTTTACCTCTACCCTATGCAATTGTGCAAAGTGAGGGGGATACTAGTCCTGGTATCAATTTATTTACAACCAGCGGCACGATCGAACTCAATGCCGAGCAGCAAGAATTTGACAATAATACACAAGTAATTACCGCGACAGGTAAGGTAATTCTACGGTTTAATAAAGCAGTTCTCAACGCTGATAGATTGCGGGTGAATCTCAATACTCGGATCGCGACTGCTGACGGTAATGTTTCGCTGATCCGAGGTCGCCAAATCCTCTATGGTTCTCAGTTTGAGTATAACTTTGAGGCAGATCGAGGGAGCGTAACTAAGGCTCGAGGGGATATTTATCAACCGACATTGGTTCGAGATCTTAATGTGATCCCCAAGCCGGGGACATCGACTCCCGCCGGAGAGAAACCTTTCCCCGAACCGCTCCTGAGCGAACGACTGCGAGACGATCAACCAGTTACAAACATCCAAAGTACCAGTAGCACGGGAGTCACCCTAGGTTCCGAGCGAGATATTGACTATCAACCAACGCTCAAACCGAGTGGCACAATTAACCGCCTGCGATTCCAGGCTGACAAAATTGATTTTATCGCCGATCGAGTCACAGCGGAACAGGTGCGAATTACTAACGATCCATTTTCACCGCCAGAACTCCAGGTCAAAGCCGAACGAGCGCAGTTTAAAATTATCAATAGTGAGGAAGATGAGGTGACTGCGGTTAATCCGCGCATTAGGGTGGAAGATAACTTTGATATTCCCCTCATTCGCGATCGATTAGTATTAAATAAACTGGGGAAAGAACCCAATCCCTTCGGCTTTGGCTTTGATGGCGATGAACGGGGTGGATTTTTTCTCGAAAATAGTTTATATCCGACTTTCGATCGTCAATTTCGATTAACTGTCACTCCACAGTATTTTCTGCAACGTGCTGTGACTGGGTTAAAGTTTTTCGATCTGTCAGCATTTGGCGTGAAAGCCAATCTCGAAGCCAATACTGGGCCTGATACTACCTTACAAGCTTCCGCTGCGCTGACAGATCTCACACCGAATAATTTCGCGGATAATTTTCGGGGTAAAGCTGTTGTTAAACAAAATCTCAGCCTATTTGAATATCGACATTTATTGACAGGCGAAGCAGTATATCGTGATCGAATTTTTAATGGTTCGCTAGGTTTTCAAGATGTTCAATCGAGTATTGGTGGGGTCTTAACATCGCCTGTAATTCCGGTTGGCAACACTGGTATCAATTTTGATTATCAATTTGGGGCACAGCTAATTAATGCTAATACCGATCGACCGAATTTAATTAGTTCTAACCGTAGTGTCGATCTAACTACACTCAGTCGCTATCAAACTGCTGTAAATGTTCGCAAAAGTTTTCGACTGTGGGAGGGAAAAGGTTTACCAACAAATGACAAACAGACTTATAATTATAGTCCCACTCCTGTTGTCCCATATCTCCAACTTAACACAGGACTTCAGGCCGCATTTAGTGGTTATAGTAATGGTGAGAGTCAATCATCTTTGGGCTACAGTGTGGGCATTCAAGGACAGATCGGTAATTTCTCACGATCGAGTTTTGATTACACCGGCTTTAACTTAAATTACTTTCAACAATTTCGCAATAATAGTTCACCATTTCTCTTCGATCGAGTGGTCGATAATCGCACTTTATCAGGTGGGATTAATCAACAAATTTCTGGCCCATTTCGAGTCGGAATTCAAGCATCAGTCAATCTCGACAATGGTCAACAAATTAGCACGGACTATTATCTAGAATACAGTCGCCGTACTTATAATTTTATTATTCGCTACAATCCAGCCCTCCAAATTGGCACCATTGGTTTTCGTCTCAATGATTTCAATTGGGATGGAGTTACGCCAAACTTTTAACAATCCAAGTTGCTAGTTATCAGTTATCGGTGGGGAAAGTTGAGAGTTGAAAGTTGAAAGTTGAAAGTTGAGAGTTGAAAGTTGAGAGTTGAAAGTTGAGAGTTGAAAGTTGACCCTTCTGCTTAGGCAGAGGCTACTTCGGCTACGCTCAGTACAAGTGCGCCAACGACAAGCTCAGGGCAAGCAGTCCCCTCGTCACCCAGTCACCCAGTCACCCCGTCCCCCAGTCCCCATGACAGATCCTCGCCAACTAGCCCTATATGCCCTGCAAGATATCGAGACTGGTAGCTTCACCGAAGTGACGATCGATCGATTATTAGCCAAGGCACAATTATCAGGAGTCGATCGCAATTTATTTACCGAATTAGTGCATGGTATCGTTCGCCGTAAACGGACATTAGATGGGATTATCGATCGATTAGCCAGACAACCAGCCCATCGTCAACCACCCAATTTACGGCAACTATTACGCTTAGGATTGTATCAACTACGTTATCTCGATCGCATTCCCGAATCTGCCGCAGTGAATACTACTGTCGAATTAGCTAAGACGAATAATTTGACTGGATTAGCGGGGGTTGTCAATGGGGTTTTACGTCAATATATTCGACTCCAAGGCGATCCAGCCGAGGTATTTAATGTTTTTGCAAATTCGATCGAGCGGTTAGGAAATTTATATAGTTTTCCTGACTGGTTAATTGCCCATTGGTTAGAAACATTAGGTGAAATTGAAACAGAACAATTATGTGCAGCTTTTAATCAAGTACCGACAATCGATTTAAGGGTAAATATTCTCAAGATCGATCGAGCGAAATTAATTGATATCTTTCAGACATCTGGCATCGAAGTTCTGCCCATTCCTGAACTCCCTCAAGGTTTACATTTGACTGGACATGTGGGTTCCATTAGTCAACTACCAGGCTATCAGGAAGGCTGGTGGACAGTACAAGATAGTAGTGCCCAACTTGTAACCCATTTACTCGATCCACAACCCGGAGAAGTCATCATTGATGCCTGCGCTGCGCCAGGTGGGAAGACAACCCATATCGCCGAATTAATGGGCAATAGCGGACAAATTTTCGCCCTTGATAAAACAGCCTCTCGATTAAAAAAATTGCAACAAAATCTCGACAGATTGCAGTTAGATACAATTAAAATTTTAACTGGTGATAGTTGTGGATTTAGTGAACTAACTAATACAGCCGATCGAGTATTATTAGATGCGCCTTGTTCTGGATTGGGGACACTTCATCGGCGCGCTGATGCCAGATGGCAAAAAACACCCCAGCAAGTTGAAGAACTAGCCACATTACAAGCAAAGTTATTAGCAAATACCGCAACTTGGGTGAAACCAGGTGGTGTTCTAGTCTATGCCACTTGTACCGTACATCCCCTGGAAAATGAAGGCGTTATCCTACCGTTTTTAAAAACTCATCCCAATTGGCAAATTGAATTACCGTCACCGGATGCGCCCCTAGCTAGTTTAGCGAATGATCTTGGGTTGCTGAAAGTTTGGCCACACCGCGATCGGATGGACGGCTTTTTTATGGTGAAACTACGCCACCGTCTAACTGGATTCATGCACAAATAACAACGGAATAACTGCTACCAACCGGAGCATCGCCGACACTGAAAACACACCAAACAGCCCATCATAGTGAGCATACTGTGCCAGAAAACCACCTACAGTTGCCCCCAAAGCACCGCTAATCCCCGCCACCGCCGCAGCGATCGCAAAAAATGTGGCATGATGCTCGATTGGTACAATAGCAATCTGAATATTATTATTGCCCAAATCGATCGCCGCCCACAGACCCCCCCAAATGATATGAAAAATAGCCAGACAAATCCATAATTGAGCTTGGACTTGCGCCAACCCAGTTAGCAGCCAAAACAGGGGCATCATGGCAATCGCCAAGCCAGCAATTACCAGGAGCCGACGGTTGCCAAATCGATCGATTACTCGCCCCCATACCAGTAACATCAACATATTTGCTCCACTCCCCAAGCTGCTAAATAAAGTCACCCAATCCAGATTTACCTTCAGATTAGCCAGCATATAGAGATTGAAAAAGGGCGTACTCAGATTGACGGCAAATGCCCACAGTGAAAAGTACAGTAGAAAAATTACGAGATTTGGGTTTTCCAGCGCAGCAGTTAATCCCGCAAATAGAGATTCTTGTTGTTGTTCTTCGCTTTGATAATCCTGTGGATTGATATCGATCATCAACTGCTGACAGCCCAAACTGGCTAAACCCGCCAGAACACCGACACTCAAGACGATACCATAGCCAGCAATCTCACGACCATACCAATGTGATACGACAAAACTGGCGATCGGTAAACACAGCAGATTAGCTAGACTAGCAACAATATTCCGAATGCTGTAATATCGCCCACGTAGTCTTGGCGGTACTAAGGCTGCTAGCCAACTCATCCACGAAGCACTACCCAAAGCTCCTAAGATATTTGATGCCAATACTAGAGCTAAAGTTAAATATACTAAGTACCCAGAGAGCCAATCATATCGGTCTACACCAACTATCCCGATGACTAAGAGTAGCCAGACTAACCGCGATGGTAAAAATACCCAAAGTCCGTATTGATGCCGACTATTCGTGCGATTAGATAATAATGCGCCTAATGGTTGCAAGAGATTTGTCAACATCGGTAATGATGCCAACATCCCAATTTGGACTGGAGTAGCGTCTAAATCAAGCAAAAAGTTACTGAGTAAAACACCCCCAGTGATATTACTAAATATTGTGGACAATCCACCGTCGGCAGTTGAAGCTCTTAGACTCTGACGAACCGAGATTTTTGCCGTTGGTTTGAAAGATTTGGGTTCTTCAAAAGTAGAGATTTCGAGCATTAGAGTCAATATTGAAGATCTCTACCACTACTATGACACGATCAAATCTCCACAATCACTGGTGCATGATCGCTAGGTTGGGTTAATTTGCGCGGCTCAATATCGATCGAACAACTAGTGGCTCGATCAAATAAATCTGGGGTGAGATAAAGATGATCAATTCGCCAACCACGATTGCGCTCAAATCCCTGTTGGCGATAATCCCACCAGCTAAAATGTCCCCCATCGGTGGTAAATTTCCGAAAGCTGTCACGTAAGCCCAAATCGATAATCGATCGCGTTAATAGTTCCCGTTCGATCGGTGTCGCCATGACCCGATCTGGTGCTGTACTATTGCTATGAATATCGATATCTTCTAGGGCAATATTAAAGTCCCCACAGACACAAATTGACTCTTGCCCAGAACTAATGATGGTTTTTAAATACTTACCCAATAATTCTAACCAGCGCAGCTTATAGGCGTATTTATCAGTACCAACAGCATTTCCATTCGGCACATAGAGATTGACAATCTGCACGCCATCCAAGGTGCCTGTAATTACTCGTTTTTGGTCATCGAGATCCTCGACCAGATCCGTTGTCAAAATCCCACCAAAACCTCGGCGAACATCGGTCAATGGCTGTTTACTAAACATTGCCACGCCATTATATGCTTTTTGCCCAGAGATATATACATGATACCCACAAGCCTCAATTGCCCCGATCGGAAATTGCTCATCAACTACTTTAGTTTCTTGGACGCACAGGACATCCACCGGATGATTTTTTAACCAATTAGTCACAATATCCAGTCGCGTCCGAATCGAGTTGACATTCCATGTCGCAATTTGCATTTTTGTTGAGAGTTGGGATTAATTATCTTAGGTTTAAACAGTTAGCCAAAAAATATCGCTTGGGTAGGGATGGTGAGTTAAATATTGACGATTCGGTGGGCGAACAATGGTGATATCTGGTTCTGGTTCGGAGTCATGAGGCAGAGTAATTGGATGAGCTTCACGAACTGCTGCTCGATTTCCTAACAAAGCTCGGAGATATTCTACTGATTCGGTACAATAAACTGCATGAGGCATTCCCTCTAGTGGCATCTCTACGATAATTCCTTCTAATAACTCTACCCTTTTATCATCCAGTAGTCCTGTTTCTACTAATTGGTGATATTCTTCAATCGTCCATTTGGCGGTAGTAAGTGTCATCGTTGATGTTCCCGAACTCTAGACCATTTTACCATTTCTGCTACAGATCCGAATTGTTGCCGCATTCTGGGTTATCCATCGATCGACATTGGGTACAATTGGCTGAAATCGAAATTAAATGCACGACAAGATCGGCGGCGATCGAGATAAACTAAAAGTCTGTGAATAAGTGAATAAATTGTCATGGTTGATCGTTCTAGACTGACGGATTTAGAGAGTAATCTCAATCTCTTGTATGAGAAGCTGGGTGTATTTGATCAAGAGCTAATTCTCAGTCCTAGTGTTGCTGTTCAGTTTGAATTAAAGCAGCGAATTAAGCGAGAGATTATGCCAAGTATTCGCAGATATGAAGCCGAATATTGGGCACTATACCCACAAGCCGAGATCGTCATTGCGGAGGAATTTGCCGCCAGTCAACTGGTGAAAGTAGCACGAGCGGTAAATGAGATCGAACTTGTCTCAGCTACTACCTATCCACCAGAATTGATCCCCCTGTTGCAAGATATTCAAGCTAAATTAGCTGAACCAGATAAGTTGGCTTCGGCGAAGCTTAAAGTATCTCTGCCGTTGATTCCCGCGATCGCGTCTTATGAGTTTGAACTGGAGACTGAGGGGCTAATGTCCCAGGCTTGGAAGTCGATTAAGGGATTGGTGAGGAGATAGAGCGTGTCAAAAGCAAGCCTGTCTCGCCAATTTTGATGGTAATTATGTCTACGGAAATGCACCCAAGGGAAAATATTTAGCAAAAACTACTCCTGTTGGCTCCTATCAAGTAGCGAATAATTTTGGACTGTATGACATGCACGGAAACGTATGCGAATGGTGTTTAGATCATTTTCATGAGAACTACCAGGGTGCGCCGCAAGATGGAGGTGCCTGGATCGATAAAAGTGATAGTAATCGTCGTATACTGCGGGGCGGTTCCTGGCTCTATAATCCGCGTTATTGCCGCTCTACCAATCGCTACGACGTTACCCCCGACGGCCGCAGCTACCATCTCGGTTTTCGAGTTGTCTGTGAGATTCCCAGGACTTTTTAACCCTTTACTCTCTTACTCTTTTACCCTTTACCCTATATTTTTTACCCTCTTTTTCCTTTTTCCCTCCTGCCGCGAAGCGGCTCGATTTATTGAAGACAGAAAAATCTGTAGGGGCTGATTTATACTATCGATCTCCGCTGTAACGACAACTGTCGAACAAACCAGCTCGCCCCACTTTCGAGCTTGAAATAGTTTTTATCATTGGTGTTGATGAAAAGATATTCAGGTTACTGGTGGGGGTGGGCAGGTTTGAACGGAAGTTAATTTCAGGTTTGGATTAATGGCATAAACCTGCCCCTACAAGTTAGATGTGAAGATCTATGTACTGGTACTGTGGAAAATCGATCGAGTCTCAAACCATCGAGCTAGGTATTAACGATCCTGGCTTATTGTATGGGGCGACAGTTTTTACTACCTTCAGAACAGATGGATTTGTGGGGTTTCTGCTAGATCTACACTGCAACAGGTTGCGATCGAGTATCGAGGATTTAGGTTGGTGTCAACCTGATTGGGCGCAAATTCGATCGGGTGTAGAATGTCTAGCCCCACATTTCCCCGTCTTGCGAATTACGATCTTTCCCGACGGCAGAGAATTAATTACCGGACGAGAATTACCACCGAATTTGGCTACTTGGCAACGGGAAGGCGTAACAGTAATTATTGCAGACACAAAATTCACGCGATCGCTCCCCCAACACAAAACAGGTAACTATCTCGCGCCGTGGCTAGCTCTGCAACAGGCACGAAACAATAATATTCAAGAAGCAATCTTAACAAACGATCACGGCGACTGGCTGGAAACAACCACCGGGAATCTATGGGGCTATCGGGCTGGATGTTGGTATACACCACCACTAAGTACCGGAATCTTACCAGGCATCGAGCGATCGCAAATCATTCAGATCCTCCATCAGCAAAATCAATCAGTGAGCGAAATTGAGTGGAACACCGCATGGGTAAAGGATTTAGAGGCAATCGGCTATAGTAATTCGGTAATCCACCTGATCCCGATTCATACTGTCATCACTCCGGTGGGTAAACTAGAATATGAAGCCACACATCCAATGATGCAGTGGTTGATCGATCGTTTGAGATAGAGATGTTGCCCTGGAGATGCTCAAGGTAGCTGCTCGATCTACCCATCCACCCCAAAAACTTTCAATTCCCCCTATCAATCAAATGAGAGAAAGGTTAACATAAGTTAATAGAAAGATAAACTACGCCAAATTTTATGATGGCAGCGACTGGAAAAACCAGTCATCAGAAACAGATATAGGAGAATATAAGCGTGAATAATAAGCGGTGGAGAAATGCCGGACTGTATGTCCTGTTGGCGGTTGTAGCGATCGCCTTGGCAACCACATTTTTAGAAAAACCAACACCAACCCAAAAACCCCTCAAATATAGTCAATTTATCCAACAGGTCAAGCAGGGTGAAATTGAGAACGTTGGTTTGAGTGCCGATCGGAGCCGTGCATTAGTCCAGGCTAAAGATGGTACGAAAATGACCGTCAATCTACCTCCCAATGACAATCAACTAGTGAGTATCCTCACCACGAATGTCAAGGGAAATATTTATGTTCTACCCCAGAATGAGGAGAGTGTCTTGTTCCGGGTCTTGAGCAGTTTATTCTTCCCCGTCTTATTATTAGTCGGTTTATTCTTCTTGCTCCGTCGCGCTCAAAGTGGCCCTGGCAACCAAGCGATGAACTTTGGTAAGTCCAAAGCCAGAGTCCAAATGGAACCTCAAACCCAAATCACTTTTGGGGATGTAGCGGGGATCGACCAAGCTAAATTAGAACTGAATGAAGTCGTAGACTTCCTCAAAAATGCCGATCGTTTCACTGCCCTCGGTGCGAAAATTCCTAAAGGTGTCCTGTTAGTTGGCCCTCCTGGTACTGGTAAAACTCTCCTCGCTCGTGCGGTAGCTGGTGAAGCTGGTGTACCCTTCTTCAGTATTTCCGGTTCAGAATTCGTCGAAATGTTCGTCGGTGTGGGTGCATCCCGCGTCCGCGACTTGTTTGAACAAGCTAAAGCTCAAGCCCCTTGTATCGTCTTCATCGATGAGATCGATGCAGTGGGTCGTCAACGGGGTGCAGGCTTAGGCGGTGGTAACGATGAGCGGGAACAAACCCTGAACCAATTACTCACCGAGATGGATGGATTTGAGGGGAATACGGGGATTATTATTATCGCCGCTACCAACCGTCCTGACGTGTTAGACTCGGCACTATTACGTCCCGGTCGATTCGATCGTCAAGTGGTCGTAGACCGTCCTGACTATGCTGGTCGCTTGGAAATCCTCCACGTTCACGCTCGTGGTAAAACCCTGGCTAAAGATGTCGATCTCGAACGTATTTCCCGTCGGACTCCTGGCTTTACAGGTGCAGACTTATCCAACCTCTTAAATGAAGCAGCTATTTTGGCGGCTCGTCGGAGTCTGACCGAAATCTCGATGGATGAAGTCAACGATGCGATCGATCGCGTCTTGGCTGGTCCTGAGAAAAAAGACCGCGTGATGAGCGAAAAACGCAAAACGTTGGTAGCTTATCATGAAGCTGGTCACGCCCTCGTAGGTGCCTTAATGCCCGACTATGACCCCGTCCAAAAGATTAGCATCATCCCACGCGGTCGGGCTGGCGGTCTGACTTGGTTTACGCCAAGCGAAGATCGGATGGAGTCTGGTTTATACAGCCGCTCCTATCTCCAAAATCAAATGGCTGTCGCCCTCGGCGGTCGAATTGCCGAAGAAATCATCTTTGGAGAAGAAGAAGTCACTACTGGTGCCTCCAATGACCTCCAACAAGTCGCCCGCGTAGCTCGTCAAATGGTGATGCGGTTTGGGATGAGTGAGAAACTTGGCCCCGTCGCCCTCGGTCGTCAGCAAGGCAATATGTTCCTCGGTCGTGATATCGCTTCTGAGCGGGATTTCTCGGAAGAAACGGCGGCGGTGATTGATGATGAAGTGAGTCAGTTAGTTGCTGAAGCTTATCGTCGGGCTAAGGATGTCTTAATTAGCAATAAACATGTCTTAGACAAACTCGCCAATATGTTGGTAGATAAAGAAACTGTTGATTCCGAAGAACTCCAGGATTTACTGGCTACTAATGATGTGAAAATGGCGGCGATCGCCTAGTCGATTTAAGATTTTAACCAGAGCCTGCATTAAACTTTTAGTAGTTAATGTAGGCTTTTTTGCACTCCCAAATTCCCAAACTATGCGCTCTGGTTATACTCTACCTGTTTTTGCAACTGCTAGTGCGATCGCCGCATTGACTTGTCTACAACAATCGACTGCTCCCGAACAGTCAGCGGATCTTTTAGTTGTCAATCTCGACTTGATTACACCAGCCGAACGAGTGAGTATTGCGATCGATCAGGTTGCCTTAATTCACCCCAGTATGGCTCTAGGTATCACCCGCAGCGATCCTGGCGACAATTTAGACTTGACCCGCGACATGCCGATTTGGGCATTAGTTGAGTGGGCAGATCCTACCCAGGTGGAAAAGATCGAAGTAGTAGGGGGAGAAGGTGTCGGTAAGCAGTCAAATTTAGATGAACGAGCCGCAATATATAGTTACGCTCACCAGCTATTACAGGCGAATTTAGCCCCATTATTAGCGTCAGATCGTCAGATTCGGGTGACGATTATTTTGCCACAGGGGAGAGCTTTGGCGACGCGGACATCTAATGCGGCGTTTGGGGTAGTTGAGGGATTATCTCTATTGGGAACTACAGGTATTTCTCAACCTTTGAGTGCGCCGGGACAGTTGGAGTTGTGTTTGGCAGAATTGCGATCGAAGGTCACTACCCAACCCTTAATTAGGGGGGGAGTGCCGTTAGTATTCTGTATTGGTGAAAATGGTTTGGATCTGGCTCAGAAGATCGGGATTGACCGCGATCGAATTATTAAGACAGCAAATTGGTTGGGGCCATTACTTGCCGAGGCGGGAATATTAGGGGTGCCAAAATTATTGTTGTTTGGTTATCATGGTAAGCTAATAAAATTAGCGGCGGGTATTTTCCATACTCATCATCATTTGGCTGATGGTAGGCTAGAAACTTTAGTTGCTGCGGCTGTGCGAATGGGTTTGGCTCCGACACATTTGGCTAAATTATTTGACTGTGAAACAGCCGAAGATGTGCTGAAATATTTAAGATCGATCGATCTGGCCGAGGGGACAAACTGGGTCGAACAGATTTATGGGTACTTAACCGACCGAATTGACCAGAGATCTCAGACATACATCTACAGTCAGACTCAGCAACAAGTAAGTATCGGTTCGGTAGTATTCGATCGCCAGCGACAAGTTATCAGATCTAGTCCCACGGGTACAACATTTCTGACCCAATTGTGTTAGAGTCGATCGAATATCAAGCAATTTTAAATCAGTTGGGATCGACCATTATTTAAGACGACTCTTTACTTCAAAGAGTTTTACCCACACCTAGTATAGATGGTGGGAATTTCGTCATCTACCGTATTACCTTACTGGGAGTCAGCAGTGACAACGCAAACTGAAACCGCTTCAACAGATCTTTACCCAACAAACAATCCAGCGGGAGAGACAAACTTAAATCATCAAATGGTCGTAATTCTGGACTTCGGCTCCCAGTATTCCGAACTGATTGCCCGGAGGATTCGTGAGACACAAGTTTATTCCGAAGTTATTTCTTATCGAACTACCGCCGAACAACTGAAACTATTAAATCCCAAAGGGATTATTCTGTCTGGTGGCCCTAGTTCAGTGTATGAGGAGTGGGCACCGAAGTGCGATCCAGAAATTTGGAATCTCGGCATTCCCGTATTGGGTGTTTGCTATGGAATGCAGTTGATGGTGCAGCAACTCGGCGGGGATGTAGTCAAAGCCAAAAAAGCCGAGTATGGTAAAGCAGAACTGTTCATTAACGATCCGACTGATTTACTGACGAATGTTGAGTCAGGCACTACAATGTGGATGAGTCATGGCGACTCCTGCGAACGACTACCCAGTGGATTTGAATTACTCGCCCATACAGAGAATACACCATGTGCGGCGATCGCCGATCATCAGCGCAAACTGTACGGAGTCCAATTTCACCCCGAAGTCGTCCATTCGATCGGTGGTATTGCCCTAATTCGGAACTTTGTCTATCATATTTGCAGTTGTCAACCAACTTGGACAACCGAAGCATTTGTCGAAGAAGCAATTAGAAATATTCGAGCCAGAGTCGGCGATAAACGGGTCTTACTCGCACTGTCTGGGGGTGTTGATTCTTCAACTTTAGCATTCCTATTGCATCGGGCGATCGGCGATCAATTGACTTGTATGTTCATCGATCAAGGTTTCATGCGGAAGCTCGAACCAGAACGATTAGTTGCACTATTTAAAGATCAGTTCCACATCAAAGTTGAGTACGTGATGGCACGGGAACGGTTTCTGAATGCGATCGCTGGAGTCACAGATCCTGAAGTCAAACGTAAACGAATTGGTACTGAATTTATTCGTGTATTTGAATCAGAATCAAAACGCTTAGGCCCATTTGATTATCTCGCGCAAGGCACATTATATCCCGATGTAATTGAGTCAGCCGATACCAATGTCGATCCCCAAACTGGCGAGCGCGTAGCTGTCAAAATTAAGAGTCATCACAATGTTGGTGGCTTGCCCAAAGATTTACAATTTAAACTGATCGAACCACTCCGCAAATTATTTAAAGATGAAGTGCGCAAAGTGGGACGCTCGATCGGTTTGCCAGAAGAAATCGTTACCCGTCAACCTTTTCCAGGCCCAGGTTTGGCAATTCGGATTATCGGTGAAGTCACCGCCGAGCGGCTAAATATCCTGCGTGATGCCGATCTAATCGTTCGTCAAGAAGTAAATAAACAGGGACTTTATCATCAACTTTGGCAAGCTTTCGCAGTGCTACTCGCCGATGTCAATAGCGTTGGTGTGATGGGCGATCAACGAACCTATGCTCACCCGATCGTGTTACGCTGCGTTTCTAGTGAAGATGGGATGACCGCCGATTGGTCGCGGGTGCCTTATGATTTTCTAGAGATAGTTTCTAACCGAATTGTGAATGAAGTAAAAGGTGTCAATCGAGTAGTTTATGATATTACCTCAAAACCACCTGGAACGATCGAATGGGAATAATGCAAATTAGTTAATGCTTGAAGTTTGTAGGTTGATAGTGTGTAGAACCGGAGATCTGGGGGTTCCGACCCCCAGACCCCCCGTTGAGGGGCGGAACGCCGCCCCTCAAACTCCCCTGCGTATTTTGGCTATTTTTACCTCATGGCTTATGCATTGCATTCACTTAGTTGCTGCGGGGTAGGGTCTGGCTGGTGTTAATTAAGATCTATTGTGAATATACCCTCCCCTGGGCGCAAACTTGGAGATATGACTCTTTAAACTGACTTCCTGCGAAAGTCATGCTTTAGGCTTGAAAGTTTAGGCTTTTCGGAGAGACTCACGTTAATTGATTCAAATCGTTGCCAGCTAAAGGCAGATAATCTGTCATCGGCTGGTTGATGCCAAACTAGATCGGCAATTAATTTGGCTGTGATGGGGGTGAGTAAAATGCCATTGCGATGATGTCCGGTGGCTAGAGTGAGATTTTGATATGCACTGTGCCCCAAAATCGGTAACTCATCTGGTGTTGTTGGTCGAAAACCCCACCAAAACTCTTGGATGGGAAAATCTTGCAGCGGCGGGAAAAGTCGGACAGCATTACTTAGTAATTGATTAATTCCGGCAACCGTATTATGGGGTGTGAAGCTGACATCTTCACTTGTCGCACCGAGGATAATTCGACCATCCTGACGCGGCACGATATAAATTTCTTCACCAAATAACACCTGTTGAAGCGGCAAATTATCCAATTGGACGTTAGGCACCACTAACGATAACATTTGCCCCTTGCGCGGAATGATGGGGATGGGTAATAATTGCTGCGACCAAGCACCAGTCGCGAGGATATAATGCTGGGCAGTCATTCTGCCTTGACTGGTTTCTAACTGCGTCACTCGTCCCTGACTGCGGCAAATCTCGGTAATTTCTACACCGTCTTGAAACTTTACGCCTAGTGATTGACTAGCCACTAATAAAGAGTGCATCAGCGCGCGGTTATCAACTTGTCCATCGGCTGGATAGCAGTAACCGCCAGCTATTGCCGAACTTAAACTGGGTTGGCGGTAGAAGATCTCCTCAGCGTCTAACCAGTCTTCACCTTCTGCTGGAGCATACCTTGGTGCGAGAATCCCACACCCCCAATAACCCGCTGAGATTCCAGATATCCCTTCAATCTTTTGCACCCATTCAGGGTACAGAGCGCGGCTAGCTAAACACAAATCTAACATTGAACCAGCCGGAAGCTGTTCCGCTTGAGGTGCCAACATGCCTGCTGCGGCATGTCCCGCAGCCGCTTGGAAGTCTTGACACAAAACTTTCACTTGCGCGCCAAATAGACGCAATTCTATCGCGGTAGCAAGACCGATTATCCCGCCACCAATCACAATTATTTCACTACCAGGTTGCATGAGATCGAATGGGTGCAATGCGATCGAGTTTAACGCACTGCTGGACTTGTCGATCGGATCTATTTTGGATTGCCGGAGAGAATCCGTATATCTACTTACATCATCTAGTCATCCCAGGGGAATGTTAACTACATCCACTGAATTGCTATGTGATGGAGTTAGAGCAGCAGACGAAGTTCGATTTATTGGTGCGTCAATTAGAACGCTCTGAACGTCAAATAAAGACCCCTAATTATCAACTGCGTGTGGCGGCATTGGCGGCAATTGGCTATGGGTATATCGGGCTGATTTGTTTGGGTTTATTTGGCTGTTTGTGGGCTGTTCGCTGGGTGGTAGAGTCACTTCAGCAGCGTCAATTGGCGATCGATTCTCAGCAGTTATGGCTATTATTTGGCTTAGTCGCGATCGCGACATTTTGGGTTCAATATACTCCGCTCAAAGATCGGGAAATCTATCGCCATGAATTCCCCGAATTATTTGCAACTATTGATGATTTACGCGGCAGATTAAATGCACCACCGATCCATCATGTGGTCGTTAATTATGATTATAATGCGGCAATCTATCAAGCCCCACATCTGGGCTGGCTGGGTTGGCATCATAACTATCTAGTCCTTGGTTTGCCTTTACTCCAATCTCTCTCTCCCGAACAATTTAAATCTACTCTCGCCCACGAATTAGGTCATTTGTCCGGTAATGATAGTCGATTTGCCGGGTGGATTTATCAGGTGCGGCACATGTGGGAACAACTCACTGATGACAATGATTTATTTATTCTTCAGTGGTTTTTTCGTTGGTATGAACCGTTAATTAAAGCTTACTCATTTGTCTTGGTACGCGATCGTGAGTATGCCGCAGATGCCTTAGCACTGCGGATGACTAGCCCAGAAGTTACGGCTAGTGATTTAATTCAAACTTATATTTATCAGTATTATCTGCAAGAGTGCTTTCGTCTTACACTCGATCTCCAAGCACGGGATAGTGAGATACCACCGGATGATGTTGTCACCCAAATGTTAGCGGCACTGCGCCAGCCACTCGATCCGCAAGCTGCCAGGATTTGGCTGGGATTGGCTCTAGGTGAAGCGACAGACACAGATGATACTCACCCCTGTTTAAGCGACAGGTTAGCGGCTGTGGGCTATCCTATCCCCAAATCCTGGACACCTCAACCCATTCTGATTACCGCTGCTGAAAAGTTTTTTGGCAGTCGCTTGGTAGATTTAGCCACCGAACTCGATGCTCAATGGTTCAAAAGCCATCAAATCGTCTGGCAGCAACAGTATCAATGCAGCCAGTACCAACGGGAATATTTGGCTACCCTCAATCTGCAAGCCACCACTCAACAATTAACGCTCTGGGAAGCGGCGATTCAAGCTGAATTAACTACTGAATTAGATGGAGATTTATTAGCCTTACCGATGTGGCATGAGCTACTAGCGCGAGAGCCAAACCATCCCCAAACAAATTATCAACTAGGCAGAATTCTGGCTAGTCGCGGACATCAAAGTGGGTGCGCTTATTTAGAACGATCAATCGCTTTAAATCCCGATTTAGTGATTTCTAGCTGCGAGCAATTATATCGTTTCTATACTTATCAAGGCGATCTGGTATCAGCACAGATGTATTTGGACTGGCGACAACAACATTTGCCTAAACAATGGCGATCGGAACTAGAGCAAACAATTAAAGATACCGATCGATTAATATCACATAATCTATCACCAGATATATTAACAGAAATCCGGCGTAAGTTAGCAGAATATCCAGCGATTGATCGAGCCTATTTAGTCTGCAAGCCGATGAAAGTTTTCCCCGAACGTCCACTCTATATCTTGGGAATTAAATTAGCCAACGCCGAAACGAGTAGTCTTCAGAAAATACATATTAAACCTCATCACAAACCAGAAGCTAGTGATTATTCAGTGGATGTGTTATGCCAGCAGCTAAAAGTGCAAATCAATTTTGGAGAACGGTTATTAATTACTGCTTTTGATGGTGCCAAATCTGGAGTAGCAACGGATCGAGATTTTAAGTTAATTAAAAGTATCGAACAAGTACCCAATGCTAATATTTTTTGATGTTTATTAATTCTCAATATCAGCTTATTATTCTTGAAAAATGTCGAAATATATCCAGCCTCGCTTTTCATTGCAATGGTTACTAATTCAAACTTGTGGATCGATGGCAATTGTCATTGCAATTCAGGGTATTGTCACTTTAATACTTTTACTTTCCCATCTAGATAATTCTGCTGGGATTTATGTACTGAGATTATGTGGCTATCTAATTGGTAGTGCAATTCAAGGATATCTACAGTGGCGTATTCTGCGGCGATTTATTAATTCACTCGATCGATCTTGGAGTTATACTTCTATTATAGGTGTGCCAATTCATATTTTAACCTGGGGACTAATTTATCTGGGAATTAAGACATTAGTTTTAGATGAAGATGGGACAGTTTTAATTATTTTAGCGATCGTTGGCGCGGTTGGTGGCGGGATTACTGGTTATCTAATCGGTCGTTGGCAGCAGCATTTATTTAAAGAACGATTACGCTGGCGATCTTTATGGCATGATTGGGATCGAGATCGAGCTTTGTCTGGTGCTTTAGCTGGTATCGTTAGCTCTGTAATTATCATTAGTTTTGTCTTATTATTTGGCTTGAATTGGTTGGCTTTACCATTGGTCGGATTTATCGGCTCGATCGGTTTAGCTTCAATTTCTCAACTGATGGATGGATTTATTGTTGGCGGAACTATTTATGATGTATTTAAACAAGCTAAATTACTCGAAAAATGAGGGCTTAAGCTGGTTGACTGACAAAAGTCAGTGAAGATAGCAGAAAAAGCAGACCCAGAGTGGATTAGAGAGGAAAAGAGTGGGTAAACTGTTTTTAACCAAAAAACCAGTGTAACTACTCAGGCTGAGGGATAGGAGATTGAGGATGACCAGAGAAAAGGGAAATTAAAGTGTCCAAAACATTCAAACCTTGTTTCCTCAACGTAGAAATATAACCACGAATCCGACAGAACATCCGCGCTCCAGATTCG
>JBGSPI010000100.1:0-35892 GCA_041738715.1 Chamaesiphon sp. | reverse complement strand
CGAATCTGGAGCGCGGATGTTCTGTCGGATTCGTGGTTATATTTCTACGTTGAGGAAACAAGGTTTGAATGTTTTGGACACTTTAATTTCCCTTTTCTCTGGTCATCCTCAATCTCCTATCCCTCAGCCTGAGTAGTTACGCTCAATTTTAACCACTCTTTCAAAACTTTCTCTTCTTCCTTCGCTTCAATATCGCCCTTGATTTCCTTAATTCGTGCGGTAATATTTGCCTTATTTACTTTATCTAATTCCGAAAAAGCACCATCATCGCCGCTATGTTCTTCTTCCAATTCTTCCATCTGCGCGGTGACAGCTTCGAGATCGGCTTGTTGAGACTCGATTTCTCCTTGCTCTGCTACAAAATATCGCGCTACTATTAATTCCTTCGGCACGAGATCGCACAACCAACCCTTATCTACTTCCTTCCCTTTTTTATTCGCCTCAATTACTCGATATGTTTGCGCCTTCCAACCTTCGGCAGCGATGAGATAGCAATCATCCTGCATCACCTCTGTCCAATAATCCATCAGGTGTTGGTAAATATCATATCTGTCAATTAAATCCTTCCCAACATAATGCTCTAGCAAATCTTCTGCTAGTTTGCCGATTAATACCTTCGGTTGACAGCCGATATCCAAACCTTTGAGCATCGTAGCACTGCGCGATCGCCAAGTCTCAAATAATGCTGCCATTCCCGTCGAGAAAGCCACATATTCAGGATGGTCGAAGATGGCAGTTTTAATGCCATCTTTGGGTACTGCTAACTTGAGATAATTCCCTCGATGTGGCTGGAATAATGCTGTTTTTAGTTGCGGACAAACCGACCAATATTTAGCCAATGCCTCTACATCATCGATCGGAATGCCGCCCTGGAGATGTCCGGCGATATCTTGAATATCTTCTACCTGTTGACTATCAATATAACGCGGAATATTCAGATTAAACTCATTACGCTCGATCTCAGCTAATGGCACCATCCGCGAGAATTTGGTAATCTCTAATTGCTTGGTAAATACATCCACAATTCGGTGAATATCCATATCTCGCAAGCGGTTTTTATTGCCATCTTTCATATATCCCGCGCTGGCATCGACCATGAATATCCCCTGACGACTCACGGCATTTTCTTTGTCGATGACTACGATACAAGCTGGAATCCCCGTCCCATAAAACAAGTTCGCGGGTAAACCGATAATCCCCTGAATATAGCCCCTACGAATCAAATTGCGCCGAATCTCGGCTTCGGCATTACCGCGAAATAACACGCCATGTGGGAGGATACAGGCACCTTTCCCAGTACTTTTGAGCGATCGAATGATGTGCAGTAAATAAGCATAATCTCCCTGCTTACCTGGTGGAATCCCGTAGGGTATAAATCGATCGAATTCATCTTTTTCTGGCGTTAAACCATTACTCCAGCGTTTATCGCTAAAGGGTGGATTTGCCACCACATAATCGAAGGTTTTCAGATCCCCACGATCGTCATTAAACAACGGATTGGCTAATGTATTCCCCTGCTTAATTTCCGCTGTCGGGTTATCGTGCAAAATCATATTCATCCGCGCCAAACCCGCCGTCGCTGCATCCTTTTCTTGCCCATACAGCGACACTGGGGTAGTTGCTTCCTCGCCCACCTTTAATAGTAAAGAACCCGAACCGCAAGTAGGATCGTATACCGTCGTCCGGCTGCTAGTTTCGGCACCGCGAATCCCGACAATCTGCGCCATCACTCGACTTACTTCCGCAGGCGTATAAAATTGCCCCTTACTCTTGCCACTCTCGGTGGCAAAATGGCGCATCAGATACTCATAAGCATCGCCGAGAATATCATCCCCATCGGCGCGATTTTTACTAAAGTCTAGAGCTTTATTCTCAAAGATGGCAATTAAATTTGTCAATCGATCGACTAATTCCTTGCCAGTTCCCAACTTCGTCGCATCGTTAAAGTCGGGCATATCCGACAGATTATTCGCCTTTGCCAGCGGCGCGATAATCTTTTTATTAATCGCATCGCCGATATCTGCCGTACCCTTCAAAGCCACCATGTCCGCAAAACTCGATCCCGCTGGAATCGAGATCGGCGCAAACGGTAAGCCAGCATATTTATCGCTGACATACTTGATAAACAACATCACCAGCACATAATCCTTGTACTGGCTGGCATCCATCCCGCCGCGCAACTCATCACAGCCAGACCACAGAGAGCTATAAAGTTCGGATTTTTTTAGTGCCACAGGTTGAAAGTTGAAAGTTGAAAGTTGAAAGTTGAAAGTTGAAAGTTGAAAGTTGAAAGTGCATTTTGTTGGTGAGCCGACCAGTAGTTTTTGGTGCTCTGCCCACACAATCAAACCCCCGTATGTCCAAATCCACCCTTCCGCTCGCCCACAGTTGTTAACGCATCTACCACCGACTCCTGAGCCACACAGACCTCCAGGTACATCACCTGAGCGATTCTTGCACCGTGGCTGAATAGATGTAGATCTTTACCGTGATTGATTAAGCCAATCCCCACCCAGTCAGGATAGTGTTCGTCAACAATCCCTGGCGAATTAATGACTGTAACCGAATTTTTGCAAGCCAAGCCACTGCGAGGACAGACCAACATCGCCGCAATTTTATCTGGTTGGTCGGTACTCAATCCGACCTTGAAGCCAGCACTGACGATTTTCTGTTCGCCTGGAGCTAGAACAAAGAATCGCTGTTGCACCTCATGTTGCTGCAATAACTCTACGGTCAAATCTTCGGTTATTTGTTTGCCATTAATATGGAGCAAGGCTTGGGGGTGTTGATCGAGTAAAGATTTGACTAATTGGGTGAGATCCACTGTCGGTATATCGGGCAAATAAGCCTTGACATCCAGTGCAGCAGCGCGATCCACCGCTCGTTGTGGTCTAAATTCTGAGGCTGCTAACACATATTCAACTGAAATCACTGTTACTCTCGCGTCTCTGCTTTACACCTCATTTTGCCATGCTCGATCGCCAGAAGATCGACTAATCTCGATCGAAAATGCCAAACATCGAGAAAATCTGCACAGAAAATACCGAGTATGTAAAAGAAAATTTACATGTGTGCCAAGGATTGAAAAAATTTACTATTGTTTACAGACTAAGGATTTTGGCAGGATTTCTGGCTGGTTTGGATATTGTTCTGATGGCTAATTACCGTTTAATATCACCATTTTAGTCGTCATCTCGATCGAATCTCGCCCTCTGACTAGTCGCCTACGAACCTTACTAGCAACTGTGGGAGGCTATGACCGGAAATTTCGCTCTATTTTTTCCAGATTCTTTGCTCTGTGACTGCGATCGAGTATTTTTTGCTATTGTTTTTATATAGCTTTGCTAAAAACACAAAAATTATTTATTGATAATTTGAGACACTGAAGCTGAATCTAAATCAACTAGCATTGATTTAAAGTTTAATAAAAAATATTAAGCAATTTAAAGTACAGATCGAATTGTAACTTTTTTCCCATTTCCGAGAAAGTTAGTGAATAATGCTAGACGTAGCAGAAATTATTAAAGATATTCATTCTCGTTTGACACCACAAAGTATAGGAGACTAGCAGATCGTGAAACTGGCAGTATATGGCAAAGGTGGAATTGGCAAATCGACAACTAGTTGCAACATCTCCGTCGCTTTAGCAAAACGCGGCAAAAAAGTATTACAAATCGGTTGTGACCCCAAACACGATAGTACCTTCACCCTAACTGGGTTCCTGATTCCCACGATCATCGATACATTACAAGAAAAAGACTATCACTACGAAGATGTTTGGCCGGAAGATGTAATCTACAAGGGTTATGGTGGTGTCGATTGCGTCGAAGCTGGTGGCCCGCCTGCTGGTGCTGGTTGTGGTGGTTACGTGGTTGGCGAAACCGTGAAGCTACTTAAAGAACTTAATGCTTTTGATGAGTACGACATCATTTTATTCGACGTACTTGGCGACGTAGTTTGTGGTGGATTTGCTGCTCCGCTAAACTATGCCGATTATTGTCTAATTGTGACTGACAACGGTTTCGATGCCTTATTTGCCGCCAATCGGATTGCCGCATCTGTACGGGAAAAAGCCCGGACGCATCCCTTACGGTTAGCTGGTTTAATCGGTAATCGCACATCCAAACGCGACTTAATCGACAAATACATCGAAACAGTGCCGATGCCTGTATTGGAAGTATTACCGCTGATTGAAGACATTCGCGTTTCTCGCGTCAAAGGCAAGACGTTGTTTGAAATGGCCGAAACCGATCCTTCCTTGGAATATGTCTGCGATTACTATCTGAATATCGCGGATCAAATTCTGGCGTTACCTGAAGGTGTGGTACCGACTGATGCACCTGACAGAGATTTATTCAGTCTGTTGTCTGATTTCTATCTCAATCCAGTTGAGCCGAAGGTTCAGGCGGCTAGTGAGAAACAGGATTTGATGATGGTTTAATTTAGTTGAAAGTTGAAAGTTAGGCTTTTATGGTATGTATCGTAAGCCGATAATAATTCAATATCTTCGCTGTGTAGGGTGGGCTATGCTCACCATCTACGTTTCAGATTAGTTCCTAATCGCTTCAATTATAAAAAATACAATTAACTGGAGAACATACTATGACTGTTGCAGCAGAGCCACAGGCGTTAAATTTTGAGTGCGAAACTGGTAATTATCACACATTTTGTCCGATTAGTTGCGTGGCGTGGTTGTACCAAAAGATTGAAGATAGCTTCTTCCTGGTAATTGGTACCAAAACCTGCGGTTACTTCCTCCAAAATGCCATGGGTGTAATGATCTTCGCCGAGCCACGCTATGCGATGGCGGAATTGGAAGAAGGTGATATTTCTGCCCAGTTAAATGATTATGCCGAACTGCGTCGCTTGTGCGAACAGATCAAAAAAGACCGCAACCCCAGCGTAATTGTCTGGATTGGTACCTGTACCACCGAAATCATCAAAATGGATTTGGAAGGCTTGGCACCGCGTCTAGAAGCCGAACTGGGAATTCCGATCGTCACAGCCCGCGCTAATGGGTTAGACTATGCCTTTACCCAAGGCGAAGATACCGTCCTCGCAGCAATGGCGGCGCGGTGCCCGGAAAAAGCTCCGGTAGCTCAGGAAGAGAAAGACGAACGGAATGCTATCTCCAAACTAATGAACTTCGGACGGAAGAAAGAAGATGTCCAAGTTTCTAACTCGGAATATAAAGATCATCCTCCCTTAGTATTATTCGGCTCCTTACCCGATCCTGTCGTCACCAATCTGACACTAGAACTGAAAAAACAAGGAATTAAAGTCGATGGTTGGCTCCCCGCCAAACGCTTTACCGAGTTACCTGTCCTCGAAGAAGGGTATTATGTCGCTGGTGTCAACCCCTTCCTCAGTCGCACCGCCACCACACTAATGCGCCGTCGTAAGTGTAAACTAATTGGCGCACCATTCCCGATCGGTCCTGATGGTACCCGCGCCTGGATTGAGAAAATCTGTTCGGTATTTAATATCGAACCGCAAGGATTGGACGAGCGCGAAGCCCAAATCTGGGAAGGTTTGGAAGAATACGTCAAACTGATTCGCGGTAAATCTGTCTTCTTCATGGGTGATAATCTCCTCGAAGTTTCGATGGCGCGGTTTCTGATTCGCTGTGGGATGACAGTCCAAGAAATCGGCATTCCCTACATGGATAAACGCTACCAAGCAGCCGAACTCGCCCTCCTCGAAAAAACCTGTCGGGAAATGAATTCGCCATTACCGACAATTATGGAGAAACCTGACAATTATAATCAGTTGCAACGGATTTACGAACTCAAACCCGATTTAGTCATCACCGGAATGGCTCATGCGAATCCGCTGGAAGCACGGGGAATTACGACTAAATGGTCGGTAGAGTTTACGTTCGCCCAAATGCACGGTTTCACTAATTCTCGCGATATTTTGGAATTGGTAACTCGTCCATTACGTCGGAATGAAAATCTCAAGGATCTCGGTTGGGAGAAGTTAGTTCGAGATGAAGCGGTGGTTTAGATAGCTGATTATTTAATCATATTGATTTAACCGAGCCAATAACTAGGCTCGGTTTTCAAGTAATTGATTTCATGTTATTTGATGACAAATCATTGAATATTTCTTGAAAAGGAGTAATAACTGATGTCGAGCTATCTAATACAGCAAACACCACGCTAGTAAAACATCTATTTAATAGAGGATTTTTAACTAAGTGATGATAAAAATCTGTAGCAACTTGAGTAGGGTTATTCCCAAATACACCACAGCCCCAAGCTCCTAATATCAATACTTTGTAACCGTGAATTGCCGCAATAGAAAGTAGCATTTCAGTCCGATCAAACATCACCTGTGGGATAGATTTTATTTCTTCAGGATCGATAACAGCATTCACTCGGACTGCTGGAGTAGTCAAAATAGAAATTGCGAATGGTTTATCTAATAAGATGTCATCATCATCTCGAAATACTGGTACTTGCGGCGAGTAAATCATGTGATTGGTAAATAACGGTGAATTTAGCTGACGATTAGTTTCGTACATTTGCTTCATTTGTGATAGGCAAGGATAGAGTGCTGTCGCTCTAGCTAAACTTTCTTCTTGTGCTTGACTACCTGATAAAAAGCCACCACCAGGACTCATTGCCGAAGCAAAATTCAGACATAGTATTTTTCTACTTGCGTCAACATTTACTAGCCGACTAGCTGCATTAAGCGTAGTTTCATTAGTAACAAAAAATTCTGTTTTGAGAGGTGGCAAATTACGTACTAATAGATCGAGGTCAGTAAAGACTCGATAAAAGCTATCATAGTAAATTGATCCAGAGATAGCTGCTGTAATAGCTTCAGTTATGTCTACTGTCTCGCCCAGTCTATTTTGATAATTACCACGTTCTAAAATCTCGATTGTTTCCTGTGCAATTTTGGCTCTTTGCTTACGATTGTTCATGAACGTAGTTTAACAATGGTTAGTAGATTGATGGCCGATAGGAGTGAGTTTATACCAATAATCATCTCTAAATTCGATCTCAAACGAACCCGCCCAACCTCACTAGGATTGATCGTGATAATTTGGGATGATGATGTTCGATCGAATGTACAACAACAACAAGAGCCGATGATGGGATTTGAACCCACGACCAATTGATTACGAATCAACTACTCTACCACTGAGCCACATCGGCAGGACTGGGTAAAATTAATATACCCGGCTTATAATTATAAATCCACTTTCTCACAAAATGACAGAATTAAAACCACAATCCTCAATCGATCCTAAATTGCTCCGTCGGCTCAAAGCTGAAGCCAAATCACCATATCGAGGTTTACGACAGTTCTTGTATGTCAGTTGTCTAGCATCTGGCGCGATTGGGGGAGTAGTATTTTTTTTCAAAGTAGCTGCGGGGAGAGATCTCGAAACAAACATCCCTAATTTAGCACTTCAAGTCGGTGTGGTGGCTTTGATGGTATGGCTGTTGCGGATCGACAGACATGAGGTAAGTTAAAATTTCTAGGAACCGTTTCACATATGAGAGATTGATGATCGATCCTAGGGCGTGTCATCAATCAGGTGAACTTAGGTAAAGTCCTAAAAACTTAAAAAAGACAATAACAAACATCGGATAAGTATCAATAATTTCGCCACCTTTCCCCACGCCTAAACCGAGTTGTGAATCTAGATCGATCACGTTGAATGCTAGACACTCTGGATGCTGCAAAGCTCTGGCTCCGGCATCTTACCACCCAGCCTATCGATCGATAAAAATAATCGCTGTCTAGCAACAGAGCCAAACAGCGATCCTTACAATTAATATTTCTTCCTACTAAATACTTGTTTGTTCATCCAACACCTTCTTCAAGCCATCCCGTTGGACGAGGGCGAAGATTTCATCGAGAATATCTTGTGCGCCTTGTTCTTTGAGTCGATGGGCGAGATCTTTGCCGATTTGTTCGGCGTTAGTGGCTAAACCGGTGATGGTATCTGTCACTAATGTTTTCCCATCAAGCGTTGAAACCATTCCAACTAGCGTTAGATGATCACCATCGATAGTAGTATTAACCCCAATCGGTACTTGACAGCCACCCTCCAATTCCCGCAGAAAAGCCCGTTCAGCATGACAACGATAAGCTGTCGGTTGGTGTTGCAAGGCGCGAACAAATGCTAGAATTTCCGGATCTTCCGTGCGACATTCGATGCCTAGTGCCCCCTGTCCGACCGCATGGAGAGACAAATCAGGCGAGATAAGTTGATGAATGCGATCGCCAAAATCCAAGCGTTGTAAGCCTGCTGCGGCAAGAATGAGCGCATCATATTCGCCCGCATCTAACTTAGCTAATCGAGTGTTCACATTTCCGCGCACGTCTTTAAAATTAAAGTGGGGGAAATGATGGCGGAGTTGAGCTAATCGGCGAAGCGAAGATGTCCCAATCACCGCTCCTGCGGGGAGTGTGTCGAGTTGACAACCTTGATGTTTTTGATTGACGACTAGCGCATCAGCGGGGTTTTCTCGCTCGGTAATACAACCAAGCATCAATCCTTCTGGTAAATTGGTAGGGAGGTCTTTGAGTGAGTGAACTGCCAAATCAGCCGATCGATCGAGGATTTTGACTTCTAGCTCCTTAGTAAATAAACCCTTATCACCAATTTTTGCCAGGGGTACATCCAGAATTTTATCCCCTTGGGTGCTCATCATCTCGACTTCAAAAGTCCGATCGGGAAAATGTTTCTGTAATTCTGCTTGTACCCAATAGGTTTGAACTAGTGCCAGTTGGCTTTTCCGCGAAGCGATGCGGATTGTCCGAGTTGAGTTAGTCATAAAAATTATAAATTATGAATTATGAATTATGAGTGGAAGTGGTAAATTTATAGTCGATCGACCAGAAGCTGAGAATATATTTTAATACACTGTGCGTATCTATAGCTTGTTCTAAGTTAGTTCACTGACTCTACCTATTGTCATTGGTCAGTATACATTGGGGTGAGACTCTATTTCTTCAAAATAGGTATCAGGTTGACTCAATAATTCATCATTAGACTGCGGTGAGTATCTATAAATTTACAATTTACAATTCATGCTGGATCGACACACCACAGAACTCCATCAAATGCAACGAGCAATTGCCGGATTGCTTTTATATCAAGATGTTTTAGAATGCGAAGTCGGGACATCATTAGTTGCACTGCTTCGCGCGATCGCTAGTGGAGATCGATCTCAGGGCAATGCACTAATTTGTTTTACTGCTTATGGTCGCTTTTTCAAAGCATTGGCGACCGAAAATTGTAGTTGGGAAGATTTTTTAATCGATCGATTACTACAAGCAGAAAATCCTTTTACTTTACAGGTCCAAAAAAATAATATTCAAGGGCTATTACCTGCCATAGTTATTGCTGTCGAGCAAGACCTTCAAGGACTGCACACTCTGTACACTCATGCGAAATATATTCCGCAGTGGGTGCAACAGTTAGGAAATCTTAATAGTAAAGAGATTAGCTGGATTGAAAGCAATCCAATCGATCGATCAAAATTTCCGACAGAGCATCCACACTCATTAATTGTGAATGATCTGCGCACGAGACCGTGGGGTGAATTAGTGACCAGTCTGGCTAAATACTATTACCAAACGGGGATAGGAATCTTTGGGAAATATCGCGCACTAAGATGGAAAAAGCAATTAATTGGCATTCCCCATCCCGATCGAGTGCAAATCGATACACTCGTCGGCTATGAGGAACAAAAAAGCACCCTGATTAAAAACACTAACTCTTTATTAGCTGGCAAGCCAGCCTTAAATATCTTACTATATGGTGGCAAAGGTACTGGTAAATCATCGCTGATTAAAGGGCTAATAAATTACTATCTTAGTAGTCAATTGCGACTGATCGAGGTGAGTAAATCAGATCTGATCGATTTACCCCTAATTCTCGATCTATTGACCGATTTACCTCAAAAATTTATTATTTTTGTAGACGATCTTTCTTTTGAGGCTGATGATGAAGCTTTCAAAGCCCTAAAAGTAGTTCTAGAAGGCAGCGTCACTGCTAAACCAGCAAATGTGGTGGTTTATGCCACATCCAACCGTCGTCATTTGGTGCGAGAATACTTTACTGACAGACCTCGACCTCAAGATGCCGAAGATATTCATCAATGGGATACAGTTCAAGAGAAACTGTCGTTTAGCGATCGATTCGGCATTACCCTCACCTTTGAACCCGCAGATCAATCTAAGTACCTAGAAATTATCCATCATTTGGCTGCCTCCGCCAAATTATCGATCGCACCTGACGATCTGGAGGCACGTGCCTTACAATGGGCAACAAGACACAATGGACGCTCTGGGCGGACAGCCAAACAGTTTATCGATTATTTGCTGGGGACAGAAGCTCAAATCAGTTAATAGTTGACGCTTGTTTCGATCCTCATATCCAAATTGTACGGAATTTGATTGTCTAATCTTGTTTTAATTAGTAACTAATCAATTGAGTGAACTATGAAATTCGATCGTGTAGCATCGCTGAATGAGAATCTATTCTTCAGGTTAGGCTTGGTGGGTATGACGATGGGAGCGGGAATAATCGGTGTTATCCCCTCTAGTCAGGCAGTAACAGCGACGACCAACTTTGCCTGTGCGAGAGTGGACGGCAAACCAACTACTGTCGCCAGAACAAAAAAGGGCAATGTGCCGATTGTCGTCTGGAATTCGGCAGATTTTAGCGGATCGGGATTTACACCCCAAGTCCGCTGCCAACAAGTATCGGCCAGATTTCAAACACTGTATCGAACTGGACAGCTAAAATACATTACCGCAGGAACGCTGAATAAGTTGCCTGTTCTGTGTGGAACTAAACAACTTAGTGCTACTTGTAATAGACAAAATCTGTTATATACACTCAAGCCCAACGCCGATCCGCAGTTGGTGATTAAAAGACTGATGATGATTCGGAACCGGGCAACTTCCAGCAGCGTTGAAGAAAGTGCCCCAATTCCAACCACTAATTCTACTTCAACTAACTCGATCGAGCTTAATTGGTTAGAAGAGGATTAGACAAAATCAAGAATTTACAATCCTAGAATCGACATTAATCGATCGATTTCACAGTGGTGTCCAAATAGCTCACGAGCACAATTGATTTTAATATTTTCTTGGAGGCGAATCTGACCAAAAGATCGATCGATAATTTCAACAGTGGTGAGGGTATCTAGATCTACCGATAGAATCGGGATTTCTAGGTCTTCTGCACGGCTGAGAATAAAAGGTTGGGGTGGAAGGTGTCCAGTCAAAATTAGACACTGTGTAGAGGTTTCTAGCGCGGCTAATTGAATGTCGGCGCGATCGCCACCCGTTACCACCGCCATATTATTTCCTCTACGGAAGTATTCTAAAGCAGAATTCACATTCATCGCCCCAATGGAGAGACTTTCCACCATCAAGTCCAGCCGATCGGGACGACACAAGACTTCGGCATCGAGTTGCTGCACTAGTTGTTTGACTGTCACACTCCGCAGTAGTCCATTCCGGTGAACTATGGCAATGACGGGGATACCAGACTGTTCCAAATATGGCACCAGTGTGGCTTGTACCGCGTCTACCTGATCGCGGGGAATATCATTGATAATTACCCCCAAAAGTCTTTTTCCAAGCTGCTGCTGGGCGGATAACAAGAGATCGATTGAGGAGACTGGATGATAGCGATTGACCAACAGCACTCCAGCATCGAGAGCATTAGCGACTTGAGCCGTAGCCAGATTAAATAAGCTTCCCTCCTGGATATTTGCACCACCTTCAAGAATTACCAGATCTCCAGGGAGTTGGACATTTTCCTGAAGTAGCTGAGTATAGTCTTGTCGATCGACTCCAGTTAGTCGATCGTTAGTGCGGGCGGCATCTAAGATTAGTAATGGTGCGCCGAGTCGATCCTCCGGCAAGGACAAGGCTTGTGCCATCAATCTCGCGTCACTAACAGACAGTGGATCGGTAGATACCGCATCTGTGGCACTCATCCGCACCACTGGCTGAGTATAGGCAATTTTTAGCCCTTTCGCCTGGAACCGATCGGCAATTCCCACAATCGTTGCCGATTTTCCACTACATGCTTCAGTTGAAGCCACCAGCAAATATTTCGTAGCCATGCCCACACACTCACCCCTAGTCATTGTAATTCTGTAATTTGACGATCCATCTTAAATGAAGATCCTCAACTAGCCTCAAGTCAATTATTACACTTACTGTCTGCGCATCATTGTTAACTTAGTCTTAAGAGACTAGACTAATCTAGCTTAGTATCTACGAAGTATCAATGACAAAAATTCAGCATAGAGATGTTCCGCCAATTAGGGTGCAAGTTTTAGTAAGATATGTCACTTCTACGCCCGCAGCCGATCTGCCTAATCCTCAACTTTCATCAGCTTCCGGTAGAAATACTGCGGAAAATCTGGAGTATTGGCATCCCGGAGATTAATCAACCAGTCGATCAAGTAACCAATTAACTCAGCATTCATCAGATTGACATCGTAAGTCAGATCGACATTTTCTTCAAACGTCATGGTACAGCGGGTTAAATCTCCAGGCAAATTTTGAATTACCCAATTACTAATATAGGGAATTCTTTCTCCACCATCGATCGCTCGATAGCCTTCTAGTCCACCTTTGTAGTAAAGTGCGATCGCCTTTGGCAAAACATTGCGGCGAGCAGAAGACTTCATAAAATATGGGGCATACAGATTAACTTTATCTGGTGTAGCCGGAATTAGTTCATCAAATAAGTTCATCGATCTAGGGGTTAGGCTTTAGGGGTTAGGCTTTAGGGGTTGAGATTGTTACCAATAACTTAATCATCGTAATCAACCGAATCTGACAAATCCTAGTTAAGCCTATTGTTCACCATTCTGAATCAAGATTTACGATTTCCCTAAAAAAACTGGCTCCCAAAGGAAACCAGTTTTTTCTGGAGGCGAGGGCGTTGGGATTTAGAAAGTAGGTACACTGCTCTACCCTCTACTTCCCCACATCTACCCACTTGCCTTACTATTTAGTTTCAGAGAACTCGGCATCAATCACGTCATCAGCACCGCCAGTCGTACCGCCACCACCAGGAGGGGTACCAGCACCACCGTCACCACCATCAGCACCTGCTTGTTGGTAGATATTACTACCGATCGCATAGAGTGTTTGTTGGACTTCGGGAGTCAGGCGTTGGATTTCGGTATCATCCTCTTTAGTCACAGCCTCACGGAGTTCTTTGATTAAGCCTTCGAGCTTGGTTTTATCCGCCGCTGGGACTTTATCGCCGAGTTCTTGAAGTTGTTTTTCAGCTTGATAAGTGAGGGAGTCAGCCTGATTCTTTCGATCGATTTTGTCGCGATTTTCTTTGTCACTAGAAGCATTCACTTCCGCTTCTTTGACCATCCGTTCGACTTCGGTTTTATCGAGGGTCGAAGCACCAGTGATACTGATCGATTGCTCTTTACCAGTCCCTTTATCCTTCGCGGTAACGGTTAAAATCCCGTTTGCGTCGATATCTAGGGTAACTTCGATTTGGGGTACGCCACGGGGTGCTGGTGGTACGCCATCGAGCCGGAAGGTGCCCAGACTCTTATTATCACGGGACATTTCCCGTTCACCTTGGAGAATGTGGATTTCCACATTACTTTGACCATCTACCGCCGTGGAGAAGGTTTCAGACTTCTTGGTGGGGATTGTGGTGTTGCGCGGGATAATTTTGGTCATCACGCCGCCGAGAGTTTCGACACCCAAGGAGAGTGGCGTAACGTCGAGTAAGAGGATATCTTTGACCTCACCAGCTAGGACACCCGCTTGGATAGCTGCACCAACAGCGACTACTTCATCAGGGTTAACTGTTTCATTAGGATCTTTACCGAGAATCCGTTTGACTAGCTCTTTAACCGCAGGAATCCGGGTAGAACCACCAACGAGAACGATTTCGTCGATTCTGCTCTTATCGATTTTGCCATCCCGAATAGCATTTTCCACCGGAATCCGACACCGATCGATCAGATCGGAACACAGTTCTTCAAATTTAGCACGAGTCAGAGTGAGTTCTAAGTGCTTAGGCCCATCTTGAGTCGCTGTGATGAAGGGGAGGTTAATTTCTGATTGGGTAACGTTAGATAGTTCGATCTTGGCTTTTTCCGCCGCTTCGGTCAATCGCTGGAGAGCTTGACGATCCTTGCGCAGATCGATACCTTCATTTTTCATGAAGGTAGTAGCCAGGTGATCGACAATTTTTTTATCAAAGTCGTCACCACCTAAGTGAGTATCACCAGAAGTTGCCAGCACTTCAAAGACACCATCGCCAACTTCCAGTACGGATACGTCGAAGGTACCGCCGCCAAGGTCGAAGACTAAGATCGTTTCATTGCTTTTCTTGTCTAAACCATAAGCTAGAGCAGCAGCAGTCGGCTCGTTAATAATCCGCAAGACTTCAATCCCAGCGATTTTACCAGCATCTTTGGTGGCTTGACGTTGGGAGTCATTAAAATATGCAGGTACGGTAATTACGGCTTGGGTGACAGTCTCACCCAGGTACTTACTCGCGTCATCGACCAACTTCCGCAGGACTTGAGCGGAAATTTCTTCTGGAGCAAATTTTTTGCCTAATCCAGGTGCTTCGATCCGCACGCTATTTCCGTCATTGTATACCTTGTAGGAGATTTCCGTGGCTTCATGAGTCACTTCATCAAATCTCCGACCGATAAATCTTTTGACGGAGTAAAAAGTGTTCTCAGGATTCATCACCGCTTGGCGTTTCGCGATTTGACCGACTAACCGATCGCCATTTTTCGCAAATGCGACCACAGAAGGCGTAGTACGGAAACCCTCAGCGTTCGCGATTACAGTGGGTTTACCACCTTCCATCACTGCAACGCAGGAGTTGGTAGTTCCTAAGTCAATGCCAACAACTTTTCCCATAAAACTATAACTACTTCCTAAATAATGACAACAGTTTTGATAATGGCGACGAGTGATATCGTGAACTCGCCTAAATTAGCAGATAATTACATATCAACCTTTATCCTTGTGCCAACCGAGTTTTTTTTGAAGGGTGGTTTTCCGTACCTTTGTTACTGTTAACAGTTAACTGTTGCCAGTTATCAGTTTCAGAACTCGTTGGCTACCTCTCTACTGTATGTGTATTATGCTGCTGCGGAAATTGAGGCGAACCGTATATAGTAGTGGTGCTTACCGAAGCCTAGTCACCCAAGTTGCTGAACTCGATCGTCGATGTCCCTAGCTGGGTATGATGGATTGGGGGTCGATTCGATCCTCATCTCTCCATACCCCACACCCCACAACCATGACCACAGTAAGTCATCAGCCATCATCTAGCCTCAATCTGCCCGATTCGCCCCTATTTGGTACCGATGGGATTCGCGGTCGGGTGGGAGATATTCTCACGGCAAATCTCGCGCTCCAGGTCGGTTACTGGGGAGGAATGGTGTTACGTCAAGCGGCTATGGATATTGGGCCGATTGTCATCGGGCAAGATTCACGCAATTCTAGTGATATGTTGGCTAGTGCCCTAGCTGCGGGAATTACATCTGCGGGGATTGAAGTTTGGAATTTGGGCTTGTGTCCGACACCAGGGGTTGCTCATCTAACAGCGACTAGCGATGCGATCGGTGGGGTGATGATTTCGGCCAGCCACAATCCGCCAGAAGATAATGGAATTAAGTTTTTTGGCGCGAATGGTCAAAAGTTATCTAAAGACTTGCAAGCAGCGATCGAGGCAGGTATCCGAGGCAAATCTGGGTCGAGTGAAACCCCTGACCGCTGGGGTCATCACTACCATACGCCTGAGTTAATCGCCCAGTATGTAGCAGCGATGAAAGAATCTCTCGTTCCAGATGTCAGTCTAGCTGGCATGAAAATCGTCTTAGATCTGGCGGCAGGCGCGGCTGTTCACGTTGCACCACAGGTGTTCGGTCAATTGGGGGCAGAATTAATCTGTTTGCATGATGAGGCTGATGGCGATCGAATCAATGTCAATTGCGGTTCGACCCATCTCCAAAGTCTCCAAGCGGCAGTAGTACTGCATCAGGCGGATTTGGGATTTGCCTTTGATGGTGATGCCGATCGAGTATTAGCGGTGGATAATCAAGGTCGGAAGGTCGATGGCGACTATATTCTCTATTTCTGGGGTCAATACTTGCGCCAACTAGGTCAACTTGCCGACGATACGATCGTCACCACAGTGATGGCAAATTTGGGCTTTGAGCGGGCTTGGCTCGATTTAGGTGGCAAAATCATCCGCACGGCGGTCGGCGACCAGTATGTCCAAGCCGAGATGAGTAGTACGGGTGCCTTACTCGGTGGGGAACAGTCGGGACATATTCTATCACCTCAGCATAGCGTCAGCGGCGATGGTACACTGACTGCGCTACATCTAGCCGCGATCGTCAAGCAGTCTGGTAAATCCCTCGCCGCATTAGTCGATAGCAGTTTTCAAACCTATCCCCAAATCCTCCATAATGTTCGGGTTGAAGATCGGGAAGCCCGCCTCAACTGGCACAAATGTCAGCCGCTTCAAGAGGGCATTCTCAAAGCTGAAACTGAGATGGGCAACACCGGAAGAGTACTAGTCCGCGCTTCTGGTACCGAACCATTAATTCGAGTGATGGTGGAAGCAGAGACGATGGAAGTGACTAAATATTGGACGGAGTATTTAGTGGCGATTGTCGAACAAAATTTTTAAAGATGTTTTTCTCCGGCATCGA
The DNA here is from genome assembly GCA_041738715.1 of Chamaesiphon sp. Classification (GTDB taxonomy): domain Bacteria; phylum Cyanobacteriota; class Cyanobacteriia; order Cyanobacteriales; family Chamaesiphonaceae; genus Chamaesiphon. The sequence continues at coordinate 19,177 of JBGSPI010000100.1, read as the reverse complement.
TGGAAATTACCCATAACTACTTAAGAAAAAAGGTGGGCAAATGCCCACCTTTTGAATTAGTAAGGTTATAAATTAATTAACCGAGAACAGCTTTAGCTGTGGCAATTACATTATCGACAGTGAAGCCAAATTTTTCCATGACAATGCCACCAGGAGCCGAAGCACCAAACCGATCGATTGTAACTAAACCACCTTCAGTACCGATGAAACGGTGCCAACCCATGCTGCAAGCAGCTTCAACGGCAACGCGCTTGGTAACTGCTTTGGGCAATACAGATTCTTGGTAAGCAGCGTCTTGAGCGTCGAATAATTCCCATGAAGGCATGGAAACGACCCGAACCTTCTTCCCTTCGGCGGTGAGTTTTTCCGCAGCAGTGACGCAGAGACTAACTTCGGAGCCAGTACCAATTAGGATAATATCTGGAGTACCATCAGCATCGACGATTGTATAAGCACCCTTAGTTACACCGTCGATCGAAGTCCCAGCTAGGTTGGGTAGATTTTGACGGGATAATGCTAAGAGTGTGGGAGCTTGTTTGCTAGCTAATTTGATCGCTACTTTGTATGCACCGGAAGTCTCATTACCATCAGCAGGGCGAATTACGGTTAAATTGGGGATAGCACGTAAGGATGCGATCGTTTCAATGGGTTGGTGTGTCGGACCATCTTCACCTTGACCGACGGAGTCGTGAGTCATCACCCAAATTGTCCCGACTTGAGATAGTGCCGAAAGGCGAATCGCTGCTCGCATATAGTCGGTGAAAATCAGGAATGTTGCACCATAGGGAATCAAGCCCGAATTGTGCAGTGCCATGCCGTTGCAGATTGCCCCCATCGCATGTTCGCGCACGCCGAAGTGAACGTTCCGATTTTGGTACGCGCCTTTTTGAAAGTCTCCCAAACCTTTGAGTTCGGTGAGGTTGGAGTGAGTTAAGTCAGCCGAACCACCAATTAACCCAGGTAAGATCGGCGCAAGTTTATTCAAGCAGATCTCCGAATGCTTGCGGGAAGCAACCGCTCCATCTGCGGGGGTGTAAGTGGGCAAGACACTATCCCAACCACTAGGAAGTTTACGGGAGGTCAAGCTTTCAAATTCGGCAGCTTCTTGGGGATATTTAGCCTTGTATGTTGCTAGAGTAGCTTCCCATTCACCTTCATATTTTGCACCGCGTTCGATCGCTTGGCGCATGTGTGCCACGGCATCGGCGGGTAGTTCAAAGGGTGCATATTCCCAGCCGAGATTTTCACGAGTGAGTTTTACTTCATCGGTACCTAAAGCTGCACCGTGAATACCAGCGGTATTGGATTTGTTGGGAGAACCATAACCGATAATGGTTGTCACCTTAATCATGGTCGGTTTGTCGGTGACTTTTTTAGCCGCTTCGATTGCTGCGGCAATTCCGGCTAAATCAGTGTTTCCATCTTGCACGTGGATGGTGTGCCAACCGTAAGCTTCAAACCGTTTCGAGACATCTTCGGTGAAAGCAACATCAGTCGAGCCGTCGATCGAGATATGGTTGTCATCATACAAGACAATCAGTTTACCCAGACCCCAGTGACCCGCGATCGAAGCCGCTTCGCCAGAAATACCTTCCATGTTACAACCATCGCCGACGATCGCATAGGTATAATGATCCACGATCGTGGCATCAGGTTTATTATACTTAGCTGCTAAATGAGCTTCAGCTAGAGCTAAACCGACCGCATTAGCAATCCCTTGACCTAGAGGACCAGTGGTAACTTCAACCCCAGCAGTTTCAAAGTTTTCTGGGTGTCCAGGGGTGCTAGAACCCCACTGACGGAAGTTTTTGATATCTTCGATACTGACGCTATCATAACCAGTCAGATGTAAGAGAGCATACTGAAGCATCGAACCATGCCCAGCAGACAAGACAAACCTGTCGCGGTTGAACCATTGGGGGTTCTTGGGATTGTACCGCATGAAATTTTGCCACAGGACATAAGCCATCGGTGCCGCACCCATGGGTAAACCTGGGTGTCCAGATTTCGCTTTCTCGATCGCATCGACAGCGAGGAACCGAATGGAGTTGATAGAAAGTTGGTCTAAGGATTGAGCAGCTACAGGCATGATATATATTGATTAAACTACTGGCTAGTGGACTTGTGCGTAATAAATCCGCATTGCTCGTTACAATTGCTAACCATCATCCCATTTGGTGGAAGCATGGGCAAGGGCATCTACTTTAAAATGGCATAATTATCTAAAAATCTAAAGTTGTGGTTAAAATTGGCATCTTAGGACTGGGTACAGTTGGCACTGGTACGGTTCAAATTTTATTAGATCCCGTGGGCAGACATCGTCTGCTCCAGTCGATCGAGATTCAGCGTGTCGGTGTCAGATCGACTGGCAAAGCTCGTGCCGTCTCGCTACCAACAGAAATTGTCACAACCGATCTCGAATCGATCGTCACCGATCCAGAAATTGAAATTATCGTCGAACTACTAGGTGGATTAGAACCTGCTCGGAGTTTAATTCTGACGGCGATATCCCAAGGAAAACATGTTGTGACAGCCAATAAAGCTGTGATTGCTAGATTCGGTGATGAAATCTTTACCGCAGCTAATCAAGCGGGTGTTTATGTGATGCTAGAAGCCGCTGTCGGTGGTGGTATCCCCGTCGTCCAACCACTCAAACAGTCCCTGGGGGTCAACCGGATTCAACGGGTGACGGGAATTGTCAATGGGACGACGAATTATATTCTCTCGCGGATGACCACAGAAGGTGGGGAGTTTGCCGATATCCTGACCGATGCTCAGAAATTAGGCTATGCAGAGGCAGATCCGACGGCTGATGTCGATGGTTTAGATGCGGGGGATAAAATCGCTATTTTGGCATCCCTCGCCTTTGGCGGCAGAATTAAGCGGGATGAGGTGGATTGTGAGGGAATTCGGAAAGTTAGTGCCACAGATATTGCCTATGCTGAAAAACTCAACTTTGTGATTAAATTACTCGCGATCGCCGAACGGATTGATGATGGCGGCATATCAGTCCGGGTACATCCTACTTTTGTGCCACAGGATCATCCTTTAGCCAATATCAATGGGGTGTATAACGCGATTTTAGTTGAGGGGGAACCATTGGGGCAGGTGATGCTATTTGGCCCTGGCGCGGGCGCAGGGGCAACCGCATCGGCGGTGGTGTCGGATATTGTCGCGATCGTGGGAGCGATCCACAGTAAATCTACCAATGTAAATATCGAGGAAGCAGCACTCAATCCATTATTGAGTTGTTCCCATCAGCACTATCTGGAAATCTCACCATTATCTGGATTACGCAGTAGTTTTTATGTCCGCTTCTTGTCATTAGATGTACCGGGGGTAATTGGTAAGTTAGGTACTTGTTTTGGTGCTCATCGAGTGAGTATTGAATCGATCGTTCAAACTGGCTTCCAAGGGGATCGGGCAGAAATTGTGGTAGTGACACATGAGGTGTCAGAAGGAGATTTCTATTCTGCCTTAGATGAAATTAGAGCAATGGAATCGATCGCCAGTATTCCGAGTATTATCCGGGTATTGTGAGTAGTTATCAATTTACCTATTCCATCTATCAACGTCCATTTCGACAACCATTACATACCAGTCATGGGGTATGGTCAATTCGACAGGGGATAATTATTCAGCTGACAGATCGATCGGGTAAATCTCAGCTTGGGGAAATTGCGCCGATTCCTTGGTTTGGCTCCGAATCTCTCGAACAGGCGATCGAGTGGTGCAAATCGATCGAAAATACTATTACTACCGATCGGATCCAGCATATTCCCAACACTTTACCCGCCTGTCAATTTGGATTCGGTAGTGCATTAACCGCTTTTAATCCCGCCGCAACAAATCTTGTTACACTCCCAGAAATGAGTGCTTTACTACCCACTGGTGCCACCGCCATTAGTGCTTGGCAAGCATTATGGGCGAGCGGATACTCCACCTTTAAGTGGAAAATTGGGATAGCACCGCTCGCCCAGGAAACAGCACTCTGGACACAATTGATGAGTGTCTTACCCCCGACAGCGAAACTCCGACTGGATGCGAATGGGGGGTTAACTGATGCAGAAGCAGTAAAATGGTTGCAGATGTGCGATCTAGAATCACGGATCGAGTTGCTCGAACAACCTTTGGCTCCAGATCTGATTGCTGAATCGATCGAATTAAGTAAGAGTTATTCGACCCCAATCGCCCTAGACGAATCAATCGCGACATTCGATCGACTCCAAGCGATCTATCATTTAGGTTGGCGGGGTATTTATGTGATTAAACCAGGGATTGCCGGATTTCCCTGGCAATTAGCCAAATTTATTAATGAGCATCAGCTTGATGTAGTGTTTTCATCAGTTCTCGAAACCAATGTCGGCAGATCTGCCGCCTTGAAATTGGCAACAGAATTGGGCTTGAAACGGGCGGTGGGTTTTGGAATCGATGATTGGTTCGACCCAGATGTGGTCATTTAATATCCCTTTAAACACTTAATCATCCCTACTCGAACTATTGCTAATTGGGATGGTCGGGAACTCAAACAAACAGCCAAATGTCCCAAGGCGATCGCTAAATCGATCGGTTACTATCGAGGGGCATAAAGGTTACAATTGTTACTCTTAAGCCGATCAGTAGAGGGACTCTATCGACCTAAGCATCGAAGTTGGCTGGAAATTAAAATTTTCTAGATAAATGTATTTTAAAGATTAACTAACACAAGGAGCATAATTTTCATGGGACGGATTTTTGTCTGTGCAACTTATGGTGGATACGAAGGTGCCGCAGCCGACCCAGAGACGATCGGCAGTTCGCCCAATGAAGCTAAAGAAATGGTATTTCTGCGAGATCTGATCGTCCCAGAACTCCGCAATCGGGGCTTTGAAGTAGTTGCGGTGCCTGATTCTGATAATCTTAGGCTGAGTATTGACTGGATCAATCAACGGGCAAGACCAGGGGACATTGCTTTAGGTATTCATGCTGATGCCTATGCCCACTCCCAGACGCAAGGGGTGAGTACTTTTTATATCGCCAAAAATAGCGAACGCAAAAATCACGCCCAAATGCTGCTATTAGCATTTTCTAGCCGAGTCCCCGAATTACCTAGTTATGGTGCGAAGGCAGATACATCAACAGCTACAGGCAGTTTAGCTTTCTGTAGACGATTGATTATCCCTTCGTTACTAATGGAAATCGGCTTTAAACTAGAAACAACCGATCGAACAGAAATCCAAGCTTATCGGCGCAAAGTCTCCCTCGGCATTGCCGATGGTTTGGTGACATGGAGTCGCGATGCCCAGATGCAGGCTGCCAGCACTAATCATACTGCGCCCGTGCACCTCAAAGTCAATGAGGAACCCTATCCCGAACGCGGGATGATCATTAATGGGAATGTCTATATTCCGATCGATCTAGCAGATAAATTGGGTGTCAATCTCGCGCTCAATGTCAATATTCGCCGGATCCGCTATCGAGGGGTGGTGTACGTGAAGGCGATCGAATTGCGCGATCTGAATATTTCGATCGTCTCAGAAATCGGTCGTACTTATAATATCAAATCTCAACACGTCTTCAATACCGATGAATTCGATCGATTGATGGGTGTGGGCCATACCACCGCAACCAATCTCAATGAGTTTTTGTTGGCAAATAATTCGGAGGCTTTGACTCAATTCCCCAATATATCAGAAGTCTATATCGAAGAAGCCAAAGCCGAAGGTGTCAATCACGATCTTGCCTTTGCTCAAATGTGCCTAGAAACCCGCTTCCTGAACTTTGGCGGTGTTAGTTTAGGTGAATTTAACAATTTTGCTAGTTTGGGTGACAGACAGGGTGAATGGGCAAATTTTCCCACTCTCCGACTTGGTGTCCGTGCCCACATTCAACAACTCAAAGCTTATGCCAGCATGGATCTACTCCTCCAAGAATGTGTTGCGCCTAGATTTGAACTAGTCAAGCGGGGTGTTGCACCGACGATACGCCAGTTAAATGGCCGATGGTCGGCCGATCCACAGTATCCGATCAAAATCGGTGCAGTGTTGAGACGTTTGTATGAAACAGCGGGAATTCTCTAGTATTTAGGGAAAAGGGGAAAAGGAACAGTTGAAAGTTGAAAGTTGAAAGTTGAGAGTTGACAGTCCCCCCGTCCCTCGTCCCCCAGTCCCCCAGTCCCCCAGTCCCCCATCTCTTGGCAACAAATTTGACATTAGTGCGTCAAAAATATTAGCTAAACTAAAGTTAGATAGTTAAGTGTTGTGTGATGAGCTAGCACTAAGGAATTAGATCCGGCTAGCCGCGATCGCGAAAAGAACTGTATAAGTGCGATTTATATGTCAGAACTACAGAACAATTTACCACCAGAAGATCGATCCGAAGTTAAAGACCAAACCAACAGTCAAACAACTCCACTGGCTCCGCAAAATAACTTTGCAGCGAGATGGAAAAGCGGTAAATATATCTCACTGTTGCTGTTGAGCGGCGTTGCGAGTTGTTCATTCGGTTATATCGCTGCCAAACAGCAGATCCCCAACGCGATCGTCGAATCACCGGCTATTGCAAGTCCGCAATTGGCAAGTAGTAGCAGTATTCTGGCAGCGACAGATCGGAATTTTATTACCCAAGTCGTCGATAAGGTTGGCCCTGCGGTAGTCAGAATCAATTCCTCAACCACCGTTGCCGCTCGTCAACAGGGTGATGAATTCGACGATCCCTTCTTCCGGCGGTTTTTCGGCGATCGAATGCCCCAATCAGGGCAACCAGAGGAGCGAGAAGTCAGGCGTGGCACTGGTTCTGGATTCATCATTAATAATCAGGGGCAAATCCTGACGAATGCCCATGTTGTCGCTGGTGCTACCACCGTCACCGTTACACTCAAGGATGGACGGACGGTCAATGGTAAAGTCAGAGGACTGGATTCAGTAACTGATGTCGCCGTAATTGAGGTTGCCGAAAAGAATCTACCCAGTATTCAACTCGGTAATTCCGATCTATTAAAACCAGGCGAATGGGCAATTGCGATCGGTAATCCATTAGGTTTAGATAATTCTGTCACCGCCGGAATCATCAGTGCCACTGGCCGCAGTAGTGCCGATATTGGTGCGGCGAATCGACGAGTTAGCTATATCCAAACTGATGCAGCGATCAATCCAGGTAACTCTGGTGGTCCCTTGCTCAACTCTAGTGGACAAGTGATCGGCATGAATACTGCCATCCTGCGCGGTGCCCAAGGTTTGGGGTTTGCCATTCCGATTAATACAGCCCAACGGATTGCCAACCAGTTAATTGCTAAGGGTAAAGTAGAACACCCCTTCCTCGGCGTTCAGATGATTAACCTCACGCCTGAACTCAAACGCCAGATTAATGAAGATCCCAACTCAAATATCACTCTCGATATCGATAAAGGTGCCCTGATTGGGCGTGTTGTCCGCAACTCACCCGCTGCAAAAGCTGGAATTCGTTCTGGTGATGTGATTCAGAGTATCAATGGTAAAGCTGTCCAAAACTCTAGTCAAGTCCAACAGGCGGTAGATGGTACTCAAATTGGTACCACCGTTCGAGTCCAGGTGCGCCGAAATAATCAGAATATCACGCTCAATGTCGTGCCGATCGCTGCACCGCCGATCGCCAACCAGCCGGAATAAGTCAGTAGCATCACATCTCGCAACATGACAATTTACTTTTACACTTAAATGGAGAAGCAACTATCAGGTTCTTCTCCAATTTTTCTAGACATGGATTTTGGAAAAATATCGATATTTATCTCTAGCCCCTAATGATGAAATCCTGGTTGATAATTGGCATCGTGGCGATATTGGTCGGATTTGGACTGGGACGGTTAAATACACCGGAAGGCTATCGTTGGTTTAATCGTCTGCGTCGTCCCCAATGGTTGACGTTCGAGCGGTTAATTCCGCTAATTTGGACGGCAATCTTTATTTGTGCGGCTTGGTCGGCTTATATTGTTTGGGAGACGGCTCCCGGCACGATCGAAACTTGGGGACTGATGGGACTATATCTGCTCCTAGAAGTGGTAATTATGGCTTATACACCGGGGATGTTTTGGTTTAGGAGTCTGAGGGTCGGGACGATTATTGGTGGCGTAGGCTGGATTTTAGGGGTGATTCTGGCGATCCTAATTTTCCCGATTTCCACTACGGCATTGATGCTACTTGTACCATATCTACTTTGGAGTCCGATCGGTACTTATGTAACTTGGGTGATGGAAGGTTTGAATTAGCTCTATCCTCTCTGGGCGATCCTTGTACAATAGCAAGCGGACTAATTTGATCGAGAGCAGAACACTGGTATCATGGGCGAAAATTTATCACAATTATTAGAACCGATCGCGAGTCAATTTCGCAATCTTAATCTTCCAGAACCACTCACCCACTGGGGACACCCTTTTTTCATGAGCATTGTCATGTTCGCGATGGGTGGTTATGGGGCTTATGCTGGCTGGAAAGGTCGGTTGTTGACGGCTACCGATGTTGATGCAGCGGTGAAAAATAAGACAGATCACCGGAAAATTATGCCAGCGATGTTCGCATTTATGGCGATCGGTGCTACTGGCGGACTACTATCCCTAGTCATCCAAAAACATGCCGTGATGGAGAGTTCGCACTTTTTAACAGCGATCGCGGTACTAAGTTTACTGTTAATTAATGGCATCATTTCTGGCACTGGGTTTGGGGGGAATAATCCTGGACTCCGCAAGGTTCATGCTTATTTGGGTAGTGGAATTTTGGTAGTGATGATTGTTCATGCACTGATGGGGTTAAAGTTGGGTTTATCAATTTAGTGTAATTTATTGGATTAACAGATCGACTATGATTTACCTAGAGCGACAATCATAGTCGATCGGTTTATTCCAATCATCGTTCGGACATTATCCAGGCTCAATCGCTAGTTTGAACGACCTAAAATCTGTTCGATCGAATTAACTAACTGCTCTAATTGCGATCGAGTATGAGTCGCCATCAGAGATAATCTAATCCGACTTGTTGGCACTGTGGGTGGACGAATTGCGGGGGCAAATACACCAGCTTGTTGAAGTTTCATCCCGATTTCGATCGCAGTTTGAGCATTGGGTAGTTCGATACAAATAATCGGCGATTCGCTAGGAATCAGTTTGAGATCAGGTAAACGTTCGGTCAAAAGTTGTTTTAAGTATGCAATATTCTGCCATAATTGTTGGCGTAATTGCGGCGTAGTCGAGATAATTTCGATCGCTGTTAAAGCCGCACCAGTATCGGCTGGTGATAACCCAGTGGTATAAATCCAACTAGCACAACGGTTGGTGAGAAAATCGATCGCACTCTTACTCCCCGCGACATAACCACCGAGACTCCCCATCGCTTTACTCAGCGTCCCAATTTCAATTAACGGTTGCCCTGTGCAACCATAATGTTCGACAACACCTGCTCCGGTAGCTCCAAAAATACCCGTAGCATGAGCTTCATCGATTAGTAGCATGGTGGTGTATTCGATCGATAAATCCAAAATCTCTGGTAATGGACAAATATCTCCATCCATGCTGAAGACGGTATCAGTAATGATTAAACAGCGACGATAATTATCTCGTTGTGTCTGCAACTGTTGCCGCAGATCGTCAGGATTGCAATGAGCGTATTCAATTACAGTCGCACCACTCAGGATCGCACCATTTTTCAAACTAGAATGGTTTAATCGATCGCTCAAAATCAGGTCTTTTTTGCCCACTAGAGCAGCGATCGTTCCCAAATTGGCTAAATACCCAGAACTGAAGACTAAAGCGGCTTCAGTTCCCTTGAAGGCGGCGATCGAGCGTTCCAAATCCTGGTGAAGTTGTTTGTGTCCACTCGTTAGGCGTGAACCTGTCGCTCCCGTGCCGAATTGTTGTGTCGCCGTAATTGCTGCCTGAATTAATCGTTCGTCACCAGCTAAACCGAGATAATCATTACTGCCAAAGTTGAGTAATACTCGATCGGCTATTGCCACCTGCGTACCTGGTAAACTAGCGATCACTTGTGGAGATCGATACCAATTCGCTTGTTTAATCGTATCCAAGGCTCGATCTAGCCAACTATATGGATTCAAATTCGTCAATTTCGTTACACTCGATCGAGTAAGATATTAATATTAAACAATATTAACAAAATTCATTTATGGCAGAAATTCAATTTGCGAAAGGCACCACCGAACCAGTGGTGCCAGATGTCCGACTCACTAGATCTAAGACCGGACAGCAGGGCAAAGCATCATTTGTTTTTCAAAATCCCGCTATTCTAGGTAATGATGTCACCGAAGAAATCACTGGGATGTACATGATCGACGAAGAAGGCGAAATTGTCACCCGTGAAGTCAAAGCAAGATTTGTCAATGGCAAGCCGGAAGCTTTGGAAGTGACTTATATCATGAATTCTGCGGCCGAATGGGATCGGTTTATGCGTTTTATGGAGCGTTATTCCGCATTGAATGGATTAGGATTTACTAAAGCCGAATAAAATGTCTGTGCATTCGCTTCAACCTCATCCAGATTTGAGCCAAATTGCTATTAATTGTGCGGTTATCACTGTTAGTGATACCCGCACAGTCGCAACAGATACCAGTGGTGAATTAGCACAACAACTACTTCAATCAGCCGGACACAAAATTGGCAGATATCAAATTATTCCCGATGAACCAACACTGATTCGGGCAGAAATAGATACCGCACTTGCCCTAGTACCACCTATTCAAGCGATCGTGTTTAATGGAGGTACCGGAATCTCCCCTCGCGATACCACTTATGAGGCAATCTCCGGCATTCTAACGAAAACCTTACCTGGATTTGGTGAGATTTTTCGGCTATTGAGTTATCAAGAAATCGGCTCCCGCGCAATCGCCTCCCGCGCCATTGCAGGCACCTATCAACAGCTACTGATATTTTCTCTCCCTGGCTCACGCGGCGCAGTTCAACTGGGGCTGGAACGGCTGATTCTCCCTGAATTAGTACATCTAGTCAAACAGGTGGGTTAATTGCTCGTTGACTAGGAAATACTTTTGTTTCTCTCTAAATGGCTTGGCTGGTGATCCTATTCCTATCTTTCAGCAAGCCCTACTTATGCTAGTAGAACATTAAAAATATAGCCAACTGTAACAATTCCCACAGTGGTCAGTCCTACGAATATAAATAGAAGCGGTGGCAACAATACCCGTTTGAGAATGATCATCTGCGGTAAAGATAATGCCGTTACTGCCATCGTGAAGGATAACACGGTTCCTAAAGGCATTCCTTTATTTACTAAAGCCTCGGCAATGGGAAGTACTCCCGCAACATTGGTATAGAGCGGCACCCCAATCAAGGTGGCGACTATCACCGCGAAAGGATTATCCCGCCCAGCCCATTGAGTGATTAGCTCCGTTGGCGCGTAGCCATGAATACCAGCACCGATCGCAATCCCAATTACTACATAAATCCATACAGACTTCAAAATTTCAACGGTCTGAAATTTTGATTCTGATATTCTGTCTCGCAACGAAAGTACAGGGCTAAATGCTTCCTCTTCCATCTCAACATCTCCAGTTTTGCGAAGGTGTTGCATTTTGATAATCGATGGCTCAACCCATTTTTCTAGGTTGAATTTGCCAATGATAAAGCCCGCCAAAATCGCTAAACTGACACCAAAAGCAACATAAATTAAAGTTGCCTGTAGTCCAAATAGACTCCACAACAAGAAAATAGCGATCGCATCCACCATTGGTGCGGAAATCAAATAGGAAAATGTGACACCAAGCGGCACACCCGCCCGCAGAAATCCAATAAATAGCGGCACTGCCGAACAGGAACAAAAGGGCGTAATCGCTCCCAACATTGCCGCCATTACATTACCCGCAAAGGTGCGTTTGCCCTCAAGGAAGTGGCGCACCTTTTCAGGGGACATAAAGCTTTGGAGAGTGCCAATCACAAAGCTAATCACCGCCAGTAGGGTCAATACTTTTGGCACATCGTAGAAGAAAAAATGCAAGCTTGCGCCAAGGGGAGATTTAACTGATATTCCCATCAATCCCGAGACAATCTGCGTTGCTAACCAATCAAAGGGATAGAAAAGATCGAACATCGTTTTGTCTCTCTAGCTCTGTAACAGTGGTTGAATCTGTTCGGCACTGATTAAACCTTTACCAACGACTTTGCCATTGACAGCGATTGCCGGGGTAGACATTACGCCGCGCATAGAAATTTCGATAGGATCGGTAATGTGGAGAATCTCCGCCGTGAGATGCAGATTTGCCACTGCCTCCTTCGCGTTTGCCTCTAGTTGTTGACACTTCTTGCAGCCTGTACCCAAAATTTCAATCTTAATCGTATCCATGAGATTTACTCCTAGTTAAATAATTTAGCTAATCCTCTAAGCTTTTTGCTCAAAATATTGATGAGCAAAAGCACCAAGGGGACAGTCTGGTTTCTGGTTAATTCCTATACTTTTACCATTGATGCGTCAAGTTGATTACACTCAGCCGCAGTACATAAGTCAATGATGGTTTTGGAGCCTTTTTGAGCAACTTATTTTAAGGCTTGAGGTTTGGCAGCAGAACCGATTGCCAGTGTATCGTTAATAGTTTGGAACATTAATTTTTCTCCATCGATCGAGAATGAATCATCAAGTCTCAGGATAAAGCCTATACCTATGTATAAGGTCAAGGGCTATTTGATTAAATTTGATTAAGCTTTCTACCAAACGGCTATTTTAGTTATTGTTCGAGCACGATACATTGGTGGGTAGGATCTGGATGTTCAAAATTAGTTTGACATTGTTCGAGCAGAGGTACTAACTCGGCTTGAAGCAACTGCAATTGGTGAATTTTGGCAGCAAGTTCCTGCACTTTGTGATTGAGTCGATCGTGGACTGCTCTACAAGTAAGTAGTTGTCCTTCTTTTAACAACAGAATTTCTTTAATATCCTCCAAACTCAACCCCAAAGACTTGGCACGAGTAATAAATGCCAGTCGCTCTAGATCGGACTGGCTAAAGAGTCGGTAGCCTGCTTCAGTCCGCTGCGGCGGTGGAATTAAACCAATTCGCTCGTAAAAATACAGCGTTTGGGGATTGAGTCCTAAACGACGCGAAACTTCGCCTAATTGCAACATTGATTTAACGGTCATGCTTACCTAACTTGTGCTCACTCACTAAGGTTAAGCTTTCAGACGTAATCCGATAGGCATGGAGATGAAGCGCGATCCCTCGATCGATTTGTTCGGTGGGCTTTTTTGTCGCCTTACTACTCCCCATTGGAGTCTGTCCTCTCTGATTTATGTCGATGCTTTGATGGCGATCGCTTGCACTACTGCTCCGATGCCGTGGTGATACTCTCCCTCGTAAATATCCCGATCGATTTCCCTTAAATGCTGAAATTCTAGCCCTGGTAGTTCTTGTGATAATATTGCCGCAGTCATCATCAAATCGACATTTGGCGGCCCACCTGTCTTGAATTCTAATTGACGCGGTGTATAGGCTTCTAAAATAAAAACACCACCCGATCGTAATCCAGCCACCGACTGACGATGAATATCCGTCCGCAGGTGCGGTGGGAGATGGCAGAAGATCGAGACAATTCCATCCCAAGCATCTGGCTGAATCTTAAACTCACTCAAATCCGCAACGATTGTTTCAATTTTAACACCGCGATCGGCTGCTAATGCCTGGGCTTTGGCTAACCCCACCGCCGACGCATCTACACCTGTGACTGCATATCCCTGACTCGCCAGATAGACAGCATTTCGCCCTTGCCCTTCCGCCAAACACAACACCCGACCTTTTTTGGGAATAAATGGGGTTGCTCCTACCAGAAAATCATTGGGTTCTTTCCCATAAACATATTCGGGTTGACTATATCGATCGTCCCACAGATTATTCATGTTTAACTCCATTAGCATCATTCGATTTTTAGCCAGATTCCCGCCAATTTCCGCGTCGCCATTAGTTGTCAAATTTTATGCCAAAGGTTTGACCGCGATCTCTATGGTGTTTTCAACCGCTCCGGCACGATGTCGATATCTGTCACCGAGTAAGGTTGACTATTCAAGCACTTGCGAAATTCATTCTTGACCTTGAGACCACTATGCCACATCGTCTTGGCAACAGACTTACCATCGATTTTTACATCAAAATACTGGACATCTTCTACCCCTGCCAAAGCGGCATCAATTGTCGGCACAGCAAAAGCAATCACCCCAAAGGGCAAGTCTGGCATGGTGTAATTGAATGCCTTGACAGTAGCTGGGGGGTCATTATTTTGAATCAAAGTAACCGTAATTGTTTTGATATTTTTAGGTCTTGGAATAGCTTCAGCGGCAAATGTAAGAAGCGCGCCCTGGTAGCTATCACCAGGCCCCACCAAATTGATCATCACTGGTGCCTTGTTCGCGGCTGGATCCATCGATGCCTTGAAAAAGGACGCAACACAAGAACTGCTCGATTTTGCTCCGGCTAACCTCGAAGTGGGAAAAAGGTGCCAACTGCCCGATATATATCTCAGATACTTTGGATCTTGCAATAATCTACCACGTTCTAACACATCCAGAAGGGTAGAAGCGGATTGAAATTGTAGTGCGGCAAACTTGGGGTCATAATAACTAGAACGAGAGCTATTACCCCCTCCATCCGTTTGCTCCTCTTGATAGTTTGGATCCCTGTCACAAAGGAGAACAGACCCTACGCCATGGGAAGCGTCGGTTCTGCCAACTACTATCTCCCCAGGGCCAGCCATCCCACAAGCGTATTCAGATCTTGCTTTTGGTGCAAGGAAAGCGATGATGGCAAAAGACAACCCAAACAGCCCAAGTTTGCAGAACGATTCTATGGCTAAATTCATCTTTGAAATCCCAAACTATCGTTTTTTTTCAATGGGTCGATTTTCTATTAAATCCCGGCCAACTCCCGCATGGCAATATCCGTAGATAAGAAAAAGCGATCGCGTCCAACATATTCCACAAAGCCAATTTTAGCTAATTTATCCATCACTGGCCCCTTAACTTCGGAAAAATAAAACTGTATCCCCAACCCACGCAGGTCGGCAATTAAACTCTCCAAAATTTCTAACGCGCTAGCATCGATTAAATTAATCGCGCTACAGACTAATAGTACACTCTTAACTTCCGATCGATCGACCAAGGTTTTAGTTAGAAAGTTTTCTAAATACTTAGCATTGGCAAAATACAAACTAGCATCGACCCGCAGAGCCAAAACTTCAGGGCTAGTTTTGACATCGTAGCGCAACACATTCCGAAAATGTTCCGAATCGCCCAACCGCCCCACGATCGCAATATGTGGATGACTAGTTTGCCACAGGTGCAAGCCTAAAGCAATCAGCGCACCCAACATAATCCCCTTCTCCACCCCCACCGCCAACACGCCGACAAAGGTTGCCAGCCATGCACTGGCATCGGTTTTATCATACGCCCACATCCGTTTGAGCGTTGTCAGATCGATTAACTGATAAACCGCCGTAATAATAATCGCGGCGAGACAAGTCTGGGGTAAAAAGTAAAATAGCGGCGTGAGAAATAGCACCGTGACAACTACGAGTAGCCCCGTGACGATCGAAGCCAAGCCCGTATTTGCGCCCGCTGCAAAGTTTACCACCGATCGACTCACTCCACCCGTCACCGGATAGCCCCCAGTCAACGACGCACCCAAATTAGCCACTCCAAAGGCTAAAAGCTCCTGATTCGGATCGATCTTTTCCCGTCGTTTACTCGCTAAAGCTTGTCCGCCCGTAAAACCTTCCATATAGCCGACTAAACTAATCCCCACCGCTGCGGGCAACAGCGATTTCAGGGTTTCCCCGTCTAACAACGGCAGCGTAAATGGAGCTAATCCCGCCGGAATATCGCCCACAACCCTGATTCCGGCAATTTTATCTAAATTCAGCCCCCAGACTAATAATGTACCGAGAATGACCACCAGCAAGGGCGCGCTTTTGGCTATGGGTAAGATTTGTCGATCGCTCCAACCCCGCCGTTTTAATAATTCTACTAATGGGCGATTGAAATATAGCAACACCGCCGCACTTGCGACCCCCAAAGCCAAAGTCGGCCAATTAGTTTGGGCGAGTTTACTACCAATTAAAGTCACTAACTCGAAAAATGACTCCGTAGCCGGAATCTTTAACCCCAGTAGATGTTTAACCTGACTCACGGCAATAATTACCGCCGCACCGCTAATAAAGCCAGAAGTAACCGATCGACTCAAAAAGTTGACCAGAAAGCCTAGCCGCAATACCCCCATGCCAATCTCGATCGATCCTACCAAAAATGCCAAGGTGACAGCCAACGCCAGGTATTCAGCGGGACTTTGGGGTGATAACTTCCCAATTGCCGCCGCCACCATCAGCGAATCTACCGCCACCGGGCCAACTGCCAACACTCGACTCGTACCAATTAAGGGATAGAGAATTGCTGGCAGAATACTGGCATATAGCCCCACCTGGGGCGGTAATCCAGCCAGTAAGGCATAAGCCATACTTTGAGGAATTAACAAACTGGTGACAATAATCCCCGCCGTGAGATCGCCAATCAGGAACTGCGATCGATAGTTTAATAACCAATCAACGGCGGGAATGTAATGGCTTAATTTAGTTACCCAAGGTTTCTGGACGCTAGATTTTGTCATGACAATCTATGCAGATTTTTGGTTGTAGGGCAATTTTGCCAATAGCATTGCCATTGCACAGGTGTCTGTAATTCCGGCAAACATCAATCCAGCCCCGACAAATCCACTCAAAAATAGAAAAGCGGGAGAGACAAATGCACCTAAGAGTGTGCCTGTAAATACTAACGTTCCGGCAACAATTTGCACCTGACGCATCAGACTAATTGGGGCATTTTTATTAACTTGAATGGGTAAACCATGCTCTTTCCAATCACCAATCCCACAACTGAGATGGGTAACATCTGTAAAGCCTGCTGTGAAAAGTTTTTGGGCGGCTTGTTGCGATCGATTACCACTCCGGCAATACAGGACTAACTTTTTGTTAGGATCGCTGGGAATTTGCGCTGGATCGAACTTTGAGAGCGGCAATAGCATCGAACCAGGAATCTTTTCCCCCGCGTGTTCTGCGGGTTCGCGCACGTCTACTAGTAAAACAGTATCGCGATCGAGCCATTCTTTCAGGGTTTTGGCATCAACTGATTTAAGCTGATTTGTCTGCTTGTCGATCGAATTAGTGGAAAATTCAGGGCGGGTCTGTTGAGTTGTCATGTTTACCTGTAAAAAATCTGAAGATAAATTAATAATTAATAATTATTAAACGGAAACTGTCGATCTGCCACATCGCTCATTAGCAGGGACAGCTTCGGCAATTTTTTTGGGATTGGGCAGATCGAGATTATTCATAAACTCGATAAATTGGCTCCGGTCGCGACCGACAAACCGAGGGTTCCATTGTTTCTCTTCGCCGATGGTCGAGACCATATTCCCCCGATAATCATGCCCTGGATAAACTAGCGTGTCATCGGCCAAGGTAAATAGGCGTTGGGTTACATGGTCATATAAAGTCCCCGCATCACCACTCTGAAAATCAGTCCGCCCACAACCGCGAATTAATAAGGCATCGCCAGTTAGTAGATGGGTACCATTGACTAGATAGGACATGTGACTGTCGGTATGACCAGAAGTAGCGATCGCTTCAATGGCAATCTCACCCACATGCAGGGTTTCGCCATGTTTTACCGATCGACTAGCACAAGCAACATGGGCATTTTCGGGCACAATCCCTTCGCAACCTGTCAGTTCGCGCAATTTTCCCGTTCCCGTAATGTGGTCGGCGTGAATGTGGGTTTCCAAGCATATTTTCAATGTCAGCCCCAATTCCTGGAGCCATTTGAAATCCCGATCGACTTGTTCGAGGACTGGATCGACTAGTACAGCTTCTTTTGTTGTCTGGTCTGCAATTAGATAAGTGTATGTACCAGTTTCCTGGTCGAGTAATTGACGGAATAGCATGAGATCTCAACTCCTATGATTTCTGCAAGTGGATCGATTTTGATTCGCTATATTATCATATGGTAATTTATTCTCGCATATTCGTCAAGTAAGATTTACTTAGTTCTGATTGACTCTCCAGTTAAGTGGATACTTTATCTTGGTAGATGATCGTCTAATCAATCGCTATGCTCGTCCTACCAAATACTCCGATCAAAATCGGTGAATTGTCGGCTAGAAGCCAAGTCCCCATTAAAACGATTCGTTACTATGAGGAGATTGGGCTATTACCGCAGTCCGATCGAACTGAAGGTCACTTTCGATTATTTCCGCTAGAGACTGTTTCTCGCCTATTGTTTATCAAACGCTTGCAGGTATTGGGTTTAAGCTTGCAAGAAATCAAAGAATGCTTAACTGTATTCGATCGCGGCGAGCTACCTTGTGCTGATTTACGGGATAAGCTGGAAAGCCATATTGCGGCGATCGATCTGCAAATTCAGTCAATGACGGCTTTGCGTCAGCAATTAGGCGAAATTCTCCAAGACTGGAATGAAAATCCTACACACCAAGCGAATATTATTTGTCCAAATTTACAGACTTAGGGGCTTGACTCTCTAGTCAACTGGAGATTGTAAGATACGATCAATCTCTCAATTAACAGGACTTTCAGCCATGACTACGACATCAATGGTTTGTACTTGCAGCCCCTGCACTTGCACAGTCTGTCTGTGTGGCACAATGGTAAAAAATAATTGTTGCTGTACACCAAAACAGACTCCTCCCAATAACTCTTCGGATACTGTTAACTCGATCTCGATCGATAGTTAACCCAAGTTATTAGTTATAAGTTATCGGTGGGAAAAGTTGACAGTTGACAGTCTCCTATTCCCCCGTCTCAAAAGCAACTAGCAACCTCACCTATCCCACATGGCGGTGCTAAGATACCTTTCCCCGCCACTGGGTTGAATGATGACAATTAATCGATCGCGGTATTCTGCTCTTTGTCCAATTTGTAATCCAGCGTAGACAGCCGCACCTGTGGAAATACCACTGATAATCCCCTCTAATTGGGCAGTTGTCTACCTAGAGGCGACGATGCGCGAACCATTTGAAGGTATAGTGCTACGCACTAACGTTAGGACAAGCTGCAAAAGCAGCATCAACACAATCATGAAAGTTGTCAAACTCATCCCAACGTTGTCTCATCCAATTTTTAAGTACAAACCACCAATTTTCAATCGGATTAAAATCAGG
>JBGSPI010000099.1:0-108489 GCA_041738715.1 Chamaesiphon sp. | reverse complement strand
GGCTTCTTCTGGGCTGATTAATTGAATTCGCTCTTTTTCGCTCAAGGTTTGAACCTGTCTTTTCTCCAGTTTTCCTTACACTACTTGCTCTTGACCCATCTTGCTCCAATCTTCCACTTTTTTTAAGCCTGAGTAGTTACTTGATTTTACTGCTTATGTCAAAACCATTCAAGCTCTGTATGGGGAAATCAACCTCGATCGATTGTTGCATATTTTAATCGAGGTAGTCGTCGAAAATGCTGGCGCAGATCGGGCAGTACTGCTCCTGAATCAAGATAGCAAATTGAAAATTGCGATCGAATATCACTACGGTGAAATTGATACCTTAGATTTAGAATTGGAACCAATCGATATCGATCTAAATTTTAATCGATCCGAATATCGCATTCCCTTATATTTAATTCGTCATGTTCAGCGAACTCAAACAGCCAAAATCTATGATGACATTAATCATCTCTATTTAGTTAACGATCCATATTTTGAGAAACATCAACCTCAAAGTATTTTGTGTATCCCAATTCTCAATCAGAGTAAACTAATTGGCATTTTATACCTCGAAAATTCCTCAATTAGTGGGGCATTTACTAGCGATCGATTAGAGTTACTGAATATTATTTGTACTCAGGCAGCTATTTCCCTAGAAAATGCCCGTCTGCATCATGAATCCCAAGCTTACGCCTCCAGATTAGAACAATCCCTCCGCGATCTCCAGACTAGTGAAGCTCGCTTACACAAAATTGCCGATAATATTCCCGGAGTTATCGCCCAATTCTGTATTTACCCCGATCGAGATACCGATATATTACGTTATATCAGTTCGGGCTGTAGTGACCTGTATGAATTAACCGCCGCCGAAATGATTGCTCAAAGCTATAGCCTGCGCTGTTTTGAACATCCCGAAGATCGCCCACGGATCGACCTGGCGATCGCTCAAGCACAGCAATATGGCACTCCGCTCAAACTTGACTATCGGATTATTACGACTAGCGGTAAGGTCAAATGGATTCATCTAGCGGCATCCAGCCTCGAACCTCAACCAGATGGCTCACTATTAGCTGAATGTACCATTTTAGATATCAGCGAACAGCAAGCTGCACTATCTCAACGCAGACAGTTTGAACTAGAACTCCAAGCAACTAACGCCGAACTAATTCGAGCCAATCGACTTAAGGATCAATTTATGGCAAATATGAGTCACGAGTTAAGAACTCCACTCAATGCCATTTTAGGGATGACTGAGGGATTAAAAGAACAGGCATTTGGTCAGATTAATTCAGCCCAATTAACAGCTTTAAATACGGTCGAGTGCAGCGGCACACATCTTCTATCGTTAATTAATGATATTTTGGATCTGGCAAAAATCGAAGCCGGACAGGGCGAACTAATCCGCACACCGACGGCGATCGCGGCGATCTGTGAATCTAGCCTGATCTTTATTAAACAGCAAGCATTACGTAAACAGCTAAAAATTGATGTCAAGATTCAACCCAATTTGCCATATTTAAACATAGATGAGCGGCGGATTCGACAAGCCTTAATTAACCTACTCAGTAATGCTGTTAAATTTACGCCTACAGGCGGACAGATTAGTCTCCAAGTGGCTTATTTAGATAATTCTGATTTAGAAGATCTAAATCTGGTCGATCGACGTTTGATCGACTCACCTACGCTGGGTCGGGTCAGGATTACCGTCAGTGATACAGGGATTGGGATCTCGCCAGATAATCTGAAGCGACTATTTCAACCTTTCATCCAAATTGATGGTGCTTTAAACCGCAAATTTGAGGGGACTGGTTTGGGGTTAGCTCTAGTAAAACGGATTATCGATCTCCATGATGGCTATGTAGAGGTAAACAGTGAAATTAATTTAGGGAGTAGTTTTGCTATCGATCTACCCTGTGACAAAACGTTGACACCAGATCGATCTATTTCAATCGAGCCATCGATCGAGCACAATCCAGTCTTAAATCAAATCTCCCACCAATCTTCCTTGATTTTATTAGCAGAAGATAATGAAGCGAATATCAATACAATGAGGAGTTATTTGAAAGCAAAAGGATATCGGATCGTGCTGGCACATAACGGTCTCGAAGCCGTCCTGAAGATGAAAAACTGCGCCCAGGAATTAACCGGACAAGACTGTCCCGACCTGATTTTGATGGATATTCAAATGCCTGAAGTGGATGGAATAAGTGCAATTCAACAAATTCGCGAATTCTCTGATGTGCCAATTATCGCCTTGACCGCGCTAGTCATGCCAGGAGATCGCGAGCAATGTCTAGCAGCCGGGGCAAATGAATATCTCGCCAAGCCTGTCAAACTCAAACAATTAACCATGACCATCGAACAATTGATTCAAGCTAAAACTGTAGAACCCAAATAAATTTGGGCATTATATTTGTAGTCTCAGATTTTGCACTACAACGAACATCGCTAGTCAAGGGGAAGGAACTGTGCATTATCAAGACAGTTTAGGAATTTTTAGTAGCACAGGACAATCACTAATGGATCGGCCTTCTATTTTAGTCGTTGATGACGAACCCGATAACTTCGACGTGATTGAGGCACTATTGATCGATCTCGATTATCAATTACATTATGCTGCCAATGGACAACAAGCTCTGGACTGTCTGAATATTTTCAATCCCGATCTGATTCTACTCGATCTGATGATGCCCGATGTCAATGGGATTGAAGTGTGCCAACAGATTAAAAGTCATCCCCTGTGGAAATTTATTCCCACAATTATGGTGACAGCTTTAACCAGTAAAGAAGATCTGGCAAGATGTTTAGCGGCTGGAGCCGATGACTTCGTCTCTAAGCCAATCAATAAACTAGAACTTAGAGCTAGAGTGAATTCTATGCTCAGAATTAAACAACAACAGGATCTGCTCCAGCAGTCGATCTTTGAAACTCAGCAGGCAAAAGATGCCGCCGAGCTAGCGGCAAAAGTCAAATCAGATTTCCTGGCGATGATGAGTCATGAAATTCGCACGCCAATTAATGGCGTGCTAGGCATGACACAATTACTCTCAGCCACCCAATTAACCGCTCAACAGCAAAAGTATGTAAATACTGCCCAGATTAGTGGTGAAATGCTCCTAGCGGTGATTAATGATATTCTGGACTTCTCCAAAATTGAGTCAGGAAAACTAGACTTGGAGGAACGTCCCCTCGATCTCCAATTGGTATTGCAAGATATTTCAGATCTGCTCTCACCCAAAGCTGCGGCTAAAAATCTCCAACTTACTTATGATCTAGCTGCTGATGTTCCGCCATGGATAGTGAGTGACGTGACTCGGTTGCGGCAAGTGCTACTGAATCTGATCAATAATGCGATTAAGTTTACAGAGACAGGTGCAGTAACAATCTCTTGTCAGGCAACCGCGATCGCCACAGGAAAGTATGAAATCCATTTTGCGGTGCAGGATACTGGGATTGGCATTGCTGCGGCGGATATTGAGCGACTATTTCAAGCATTTACCCAAGCGAGTGTGTCTACAACTCGCGAGTATGGCGGTACCGGATTGGGATTGGCAATTTGCCGTCGGCTGATCGAGATGATGCAGGGTCGAATTTGGGTCGAGAGTCAAGTTGATCGCGGTTCTACTTTCCATTTTACGATTGTGGTGGCAGCTACTGAACCGCAACCCACAGCAAATCCGTTGACAAATCAGTCACCGATTGAGATCGATCGTCCATTGGCTGAGACAATCCCATTATCAATTTTAATTGCTGAAGATAATCAGATCAATCAAGAACTAGCGATCGCCATGCTCGATCGATTGGGGTACACTGCTGATATTGCTAATAATGGGTTAGAGGCAATTTCTGCCATTCAAACTAAATGCTACGATCTGGTATTTTTGGATCTGCACATGCCCAAGCTTGATGGGTTAGCTACGGCGAAGTACATAACCCAAGAATGGGATAATTTCCAAGTTCCATACCACCGCCCCAAAATCGTGGCGATGACAGCTAGTGCCATGCAGGAAGATCGAGAAATCTGTCTTGCCGCTGGGATGGATGACTATCTGAGTAAGCCAATTTTCCTGGATACTTTGGTTGCGACGATCCGTAAGTGGGGAGAGCCAACCGATCCAGTGTCAGTGCCGGAACAAACCCCACCAGAACTAGTCACAGAAACAATCGATCGCACTGTACTCGATCGATTATCAGCAGTTAGCCCCACGCTGATCTACCGCTTGATTCCGTTATTTTTGGAGGAAGAAGCCCCCAAATTGCTAGCAACAATCCGCCAATCGATTCCCATCGGTGATTCCCAGGCAATTTGCGATGCGGCGCATACTCTCAAAGGTACTAGTAGTGCGTTAGGAGCCAAAAAATTGGCCCAGCTATGCGCACAAGTAGAACTGAATAGTCAGCACAGCAATCTCGCTGAAATCGATCGACTGATTTCACAAACTGAAATCGAATATCAACTAGTGCATCAGGCTCTCACTCAGTTAAGTTCAAATTGAGAGTTTGAGATGGTTGACTAGAGCTATTTAAGGTGACAGTGCCGGGAGCGATGGATTTCCCATTTACTTGGATCTGATAACTACCCTGACTAAGAGATTCTAAATAAAATTGTCCCTCAGCATTGGTAATCGAAAAGATCGGTTCCCCTGGTGTGGTGGGAATTAATTCTACTTTAGCTCCACCTAAGGGCTTACCTTGTCGATCGCTAGCAACACCATCAATGGTATAGGATGGCATCAGTGGCACTAGCACCCTAGTATAACTACCAGGTACAACTTCCACAGCATAGCCAGTATATTTAGTTCGCCAATCAGCCGGAAAGCCGGAGGGATCGAAATCAAGGCGATATTTACCTGGTGCTAGTTGAAGGGAAATCCGATCTTCCGTAACTGTCGGCCGATAGGGTTTAAGTGGGCGATTGTTGAGGTTAATCAACTCTAAATCAATATAAGATTTTTCGCCCCCATCTTGTTCGCCATTCCCATTGCGATCGAAAAATGGAATAATTTCGATCCCGCCATGAGTGCGGAGTTTTTCGAGTTGGTGAGGATTTTCTCGCCAGCCGTCTTTGGTTTCTAAATTAGCCACAAGTTCCAGACTAAAACTGGGGCTAGTACTATTAATCCCTGTCTGATACCGCCCCCGCAAGCTGACACCAGGCAGAATATTTGTGGCACCACTAGCCATCCAGCCACCACCGACATGCCCGATGCCATAGCCCAATTCGGCTTCCCAAGTAGATCGACTTGTGGGACGATATTGCCAAGCTAGGGTCGTAAATTCATTGGCTGGATTTACTTGACTGGTTTGATAGGTAAGCTGGAGGCTATGCCCAGTCTTTTTTTGCCATTGTGGGTTGCGCGCATCTGCGCCCAGGAAAGCATAGGTTAAATGGGATATTGTCCCTGCTTCATTCCCTTGATGCTGCAAATTCCATTGTCCTAACTGTTGTCCCAATCGCCACCGGAGTCGAGAATTGGTATCGAAGCTAGCTTTGATCGAGGTAGAAGTATCCCCGCCATTTCGAGTCGCATACTCAAATCCTGCCCCTAGAGCGTCGCGACTGTCGTAAGTACTATTGAGCGATAATTCTGGTGATAATTTCCAGTCAGTTCTAGCGCGATAGGATAACCTGTCGATATTCCAGTCAAATTTCAGATTACTAGTTGGTTGCCAATTAATATTACTAAGTAAATCCCACTGTGTACCAGTTCGCAGGGAGATCGACGCTTCCAGCGGAATACCATTAGGTTGAAAATATAATTCTCCCAACCCTTGCACACCGCGATCTAAACTCACCCCCGAACCTAGTGTTAGCCACTCCGATACGCCCCATTGAGTCACCACGGCTCCCCGCAGATCGCTAAACTGTCCCACCAAACCGCCTGTCTCTCGTCGCCAGCCCAAGGATACTAGCGTCGCGGTTGCACCAGTCGGTAATTGTCCGGGTACGGTGACAAAATTAACATCTCGAACTTCTGGTGCCGCTGATAATTGTCCATTGGCAAACAGCCAGAGGCGATAATATTGACCCCCATTCGTCACGGAAACATCATTGAACCGAAATATCCCCGTACCGTCAACTAAGACTTCCGCGACGGCGCGATCGCTAGAGGCAGGTAATAATTTAACTAAAGTGCCAGGAGGAGCCGTACCCACAATACTTCGCCCGACTTTATTTGCTTGGGTGCGTTCGCTCGTACTGACTCCGCCAGTAGGCGAAAGCTGAGGAGTAAACCCCTTGCGCCAAATTCCGGTCACACCCCAATAATCACCACTGTTTTGACGATTCCAAAAAGCTGATTGCCCGCCGATAATATAATCATTGGATTCGCCATATTTGACAATCTGAGCATCATTAAGACTCAAATCTAATAAGCGATCGGAATTCCCCCCTAGTTGCACGTACCAACTCGATCCAAGTAGCGTTCCAGCAGCTTTGATTTGTCGTTGGGATTGTTCGGCTCCGTTACTAGTATTGAGATTAAATTTTTGCTCGATCGCCGTCAAGTTAAATTGATCGGGTGTTTTTAGATCTAAGCCGTCAAAGACAAGGGATTTTTCGCTCTCTACTCCACCGCCCTTGCCACCAACTGCTTGGGGTAAAGTAATTTTAATCGTGTAGTCAACTAGATCGAATTCGGCTTTAATACCTAGATATTTTTCGATATCTTTAATTTTAATCGCTAGACCAATTTCAGGATAGTTATTGAGTTCTTGGCGAGAAATTCTCGATACTGCGGCACTCGATCGCAATTCTATACTTCCATCTGCTAAATCTTGCGTTTTAATTTTAAGCGTTTGAGTGAGAACATTAAAGGGAATCGACCAATTACTAAAATCAATTGCTTTTTCACCATCTTCTTTGCCACGTACCATGATACTCGGCAATAATTGGCGATTGCCTAGATTGAGTCCGCAGGGAAAAGTGGTGAAGTTATCTTCTTCTG
Organism: Chamaesiphon sp.; assembly: GCA_041738715.1. Taxonomy (GTDB): domain Bacteria; phylum Cyanobacteriota; class Cyanobacteriia; order Cyanobacteriales; family Chamaesiphonaceae; genus Chamaesiphon. Next base: position 101,557 of record JBGSPI010000099.1, on the reverse strand, counting down.
TTTTCGCAGGATTTGTAGTTGCTACCGGTGGGTCTGATTCAGCAAAACTTGGCAATATTCCCCCACAGAAAAGTGTCGAAATAATTGCCAAGCAATAAAACCCTTGCCATAACATGTTTTAAACTTGAATCATTTAATGTCTACCCCTACCGCAAATGGAACGGTAGTTTTGTTTTCTGGTGCGCCCCAAGTTAAATTGCCTGACAATTGATATTTACCAGGTTTGAGTTTTAGCTCCTGTTTGGGAATATTAATATTCACTGTGCGATCGCTATTTGGGACAATTCCCGTCGCACTAACTTTGCCAGTTTTAACCGTCGCACCAGCTTGGGTAATCGTCCAATTAACTTCGGGATATGCTGATGCTTTTCCAGCATTATTCATCGTCATCAAAATCTGACTTTTTTCTGGTAACCATTCAGCAGTTGTAATGCTTATTTTTGGTGAATGTTCTCCTTTGCGGACAAACATTGTCACCCCAATTCTCGTACTAACCGTTGTAATGATACCCTTGCGATCTTTTTGTTCTTGTTGTTCTAAATTTTCAGTAAAGATCGCCGAACGATATTCCCCTGCGGGTAAATTGGCGGGAAGTTGCACATTCAATCGTACTCTTCTAGTCACGCCAGCCGGGACATTTAATTCTCGGGGTGAAAACTTCAAGTATGGCACTAAACTTTCTGAGTTTTGGGGGATAGTGTTAAATCCTTGGTCTTTTTCGTATGTAAAGGATTCAGCATAAACCCGGGCGCGAAAGGGTTTATTCGTGTTATTAATCACATTGATTGTTGCTTGAGATTGTCCTCCATTTTCTTGAGTTTCAATCACCATTGGTGAAATGCCGATTTGCGCCTGTGCAGATCCCGCATACATCAGTGGCAAAATAGTACAAGCTGTTACTAATCCAAATTGTTTCCACATAGCTTCATATTTATTTTCGTTAACAGACAGATGAGGATCTAATTATTCTTATGTTCTACAATAGTCAATCCAAATCAGGATAAAAATAACAGAGTTTTAAATCCTGATCCGAATAATCCGATTCTCAATTAATTTAAGGAGTATAGATCGCCAAAATCCCTCACAATGGAGGGATTTTGATAAAAGCGGAGCAAAACCACTAGCCAACCGCAGTGTAAGTCAGGATAAGATCGACTAAAGTACTGAAACTAGAAAAATAAAATTTCTAACGGTGGGTGAATTTTTGCAAACTAGTACTAGGGAGCAGCAGTAACCATAACATTATAGGAATAGTCTCCGGCAGGGATCGGAGCATCACTATCTAGGGTTAAATTAACGCCAATTGAAGTTTCGCCCATGCCAACTTTAACCTTGGAATCTGTCTCTGCGCCATTGGTAACTGTATAAGTAGCCTTGGCAACTTTGAACTTAGGACCAGCAGTTTGGGTATAATCTTTAGCAGCAACAGTAGCTGAAGTATTACATTTGATTCCCACACTACCAGCCGTTCCACCTGTGTTGGTGCTGCTGAGTTGGGTTGGGAGAATGGCATTATTCGGCGCGAGAGTACCACCCACTGGGGTCAGGAATTCACAAGCTGCTTTGACACTCCCGTCAAATGGAACTTCAACTTCTTGAGCATGTACGGCAGATGTCATTGCCGAGAGCATGGTGATACCTAAAAACAATACGGAAGGAACTAAAGACTTACGGAACATAATTTTACCTTGGGAAATAATAGTCGGGGAACAGGAAAGCTCAATTGTATTTACTCTGTCCAATCATTGGTCTCGATCCAGACTCTAGACCGGAGTAATAGAATTGAATGAAGTAATCGTTGCCTTGAGCTATCCCTATGTATCTATTTATACCCCCGCACACAGTATTCATATCACCGTGTAAATACTTAATTTCGTCAAAATTTATAATTGAATCTAACCGATCGATCGTATCAATACTTAACTATGATTTATATCACCGCAATCGATGATCTCTAGATCATTTTTATCCATTTGCGATCGCTTTGCAGATCGAGAAGCTAGGATTTTAACTCAAATTAACTAGCAATAAAATCGCTCTATTGCTTATATATCAACGGGAGCATCCCACTTTTTTAAATACCGTCAAAGTATAATTTGTCAACCCATAGACCCTTTGTGGCTTGGAAATTTATCCTCTCGATCTCTAAATAAAAACTGGGATGCTCCATATATCAACAAACCAAGCGTAGATAAAATTACAACAGAATTATAGGTTAATATCCACCACCATTAGAGTTGAGAATTTGCCCAGTTATCCATTGAGCATCATCTGTTGCCAACCAACCAATTAATCGAGCTGCATCTGCGGGTTCGCCCCATCTTCCTTGAGGATTAGCTGTGCGAATAAACTCATAAAGTTCTCCGTCAGCCCAGCCTGTATCCGTTGCGCCAGGATTAACTGTGTTTACTGTGATTCCTCGTGGAATTAGATGTGCGGATAAACTCATCGTCAGTTGATGCACCGCCCCTTTGGATGCAACGTAAGCAAGTTCGCTCGGCATGGGGGTAAGATGTTGCCCAGAAGTGAGCAGCACGACTCGTCCGCCAGCAGTTTTGTGATGTTGCTGGGCAAAGGCTTGGGTTAACAGTAGTGTCCCGCGCACATTGACTTGAAAATGAGTGTCAATATCGACAGCGGTTAGCTCCTCTAAATTCCCTGAGGTACTGTAAGTATGGTTTGCTACTAAAATATCAATATGTCCAAAAGTTTGCACCGCCGCATTTACAATCTGGTGCGGCACTGCTGAATCGAGAAAGTTACCTTCAGCATGGGCAATCCTTGTGCCATGTGTCTGGAGTTCGGAGATCAATGCTGGAATGCCATCAGGATCGGCTCCCCAGTCGCGCTCGGCATCATAGGGCGAAAAAGAGTGAATAAAGACATCGGCACCCATTGCCGCGAGTCTTTGGGCAATTGCAAATCCAATTCCTTTTCGCCGACTAACACCCGTAACTAGAGCAACGCGACCTTTTAAAACGGTTGACATTTGCATACAATCAGTAACATAACTTTTTTCTCAAACCGATAATGTTTCAATGTTAATGGCTAATGTTCTTCATCAATATATTGATTATTCATCAATCATCTTTTCCGTCGTAGCCATCACGGATGAAAATATTGTCATCTACAAAAAAGTCCTCAAATGAGGACTTTTTAAAAATAAATTAATAACTCAATATCTAGAGTTTCACTTCAATATCCACACCTGCGGGGAGATCTAATTTCATCAGTGCGTCGATCGTTTTAGCTGAAGGATCTTTAATATCAATAATCCGGCGATGGGTACGGGTTTCAAAGTGTTCGCGGGAATCTTTATCGACGTGAGGAGAGCGCAAGACACAATATATCCGGCGGCGGGTTGGTAGGGGAATTGGGCCGATGGCAGTTGCGCCAGTTCTGTTAGCAGTTTCGACGATCTTATCACAGGAGGTATCGAGGAGACGGCGATCGAATGCTTTGAGACGAATCCGAATCTTTTGTTGCGTTACAGTAGCCATAATTATACTTTCAGGTTGTCAAGGTACGGGGAAATAATGATGAATTATGAATTTACAATTCTAATTCTCTAGTGTGGAGTTCTGGATTATAACAGTCAATGCGGATCTAATCTTCACTCAAATTTTGAACTTAATATTCCAGACAGACAAAGATAGAGATGCACCGAAGTACATCTCTATCCTGTTGCTAGGTCATTAACCTATTTGATGATTTTAGCTACAACACCTGCACCGATGGTCCGACCGCCTTCGCGAATAGCGAAGCGCATCCCTTGTTCGATTGCCACTGGGTTGATCAGTTCTACAGTCATTTTGACCCGATCTCCAGGCATAACCATTTCAGCCGCGCTACCGTCATCGGCAGTGAACGCTTTGATGTTGCCAGTTACATCAGTAGTACGAACGTAGAACTGAGGACGGTAGCCAGGGAAGAATGGAGTCTTCCGACCACCTTCTTTGTCGGTGAGGACGTATACTTCACCTTCAAATTCGGTATGGGGTTTGATACTACCAGGTTTAGCAATAACCATCCCACGTTCGATGTCGGTTTTTTGGATACCGCGCATCAGTACGCCCACGTTATCACCAGCGAGTCCTTCATCGAGGGACTTCTGGAACATTTCCACACCAGTGATCGTGGTGCTACGAGTGTCTTTGATCCCGATGATTTCAACGTTTTCGCCAACTTTGACTTTCCCACGTTCGATCCGACCAGTTGCAACTGTACCCCGACCAGTGATCGAGAATACGTCCTCAACTGCCATCAAGAAGGGTTTATCAACTTCCCGCTCTGGAGTAGGGATGTAGTCATCCACTGCTGCCATCAGGTCGTAGATTTTATCTACCCAAGGATTTTCACCTTTGATGGTTTTAGGGTTAGCAATCATTTGTTCGACTGCTTTGACGGCAGAACCAGCGACAACGGGGATATTATCACCATCGAAGTCGTAGGAAGAGAGCAGTTCGCGCACTTCCAATTCAACGAGTTCGAGTAGTTCTTCGTCATCTACCAAGTCAGTTTTGTTCAAGAAGACAACTAGACGAGGTACACCAACTTGTTTAGCCAAGAGGATATGTTCGCGAGTCTGAGGCATAGGGCCGTCAGCAGCGGATACGACGAGAATACCGCCGTCCATTTGTGCCGCACCAGTGATCATGTTTTTCACATAGTCAGCGTGTCCGGGACAGTCTACGTGTGCGTAGTGGCGGGTTTTGGTTTCGTATTCTACGTGAGCGGTGTTGATGGTAATCCCCCGCGCTTTTTCTTCAGGCGCAGCATCGATTTCATCATACTTCCGTGCTTTGGCATCACCAATTGCCGCGAGGGACATGGTGATTGCCGCAGTGAGAGTAGTTTTACCGTGGTCTACGTGACCGACAGTACCGATGTTAACGTGGGGTTTATTTCTTTCAAACTTAGCGCGTGCCATTGATAATTTATTCCTTAATTTCCTCTGTTGATTTTAACTGGATTATGCCGGACGATCGATTATTTGCCCTTGATTCAAGCACAATGATCGATCGCCAACCACCAGTCTACTTCCCTTTATTTTTGGTAACGATCGCTTCTGCGACGTTCCGGGGTACTTCGTCATAATGGCTGAATTCCATTGAGAAGATCCCGCGACCTTGGGTGTTGGAGCGGATGTTGGTTGCATAGCCAAACATTTCCCCTAGGGGAACTTTAGCAGCAACTTTGGCGAGATTCGCCGCCGCTTCTTGACCTTCGATCTGACCCCGACGGGAGTTGAGATCGCCGATGACGTTACCCAAGAAGTTATCGGGAACTTCAACTTCGACCTTCATGACTGGTTCGAGCAATGTCGGTTGAGCTTTCATGACGGCATCTTTAGTTGCGATCGAAGCCGCAATTTTAAAGGCCATTTCATTGGAGTCAACTTCATGGTAAGAACCATCGACCAAGGTGACTTTGAGGTCGATCACCGGATACCCAGCCAAAATCCCGGACTCACAGGTTTCTTTAACACCTTGCTCGATCGGGTTAATGTACTGTTTAGGTACCGAACCACCAACGATTTTGGAGACGAACTCCAGACCGCTACCGGGTTCTCCAGGGGCAATCTCGATCACCACGTGACCGTAGTTACCACTACCACCACTCTGTTTGATGTACTTACCTTCTTGCTTGACACTCTTGCGAATGGTTTCGCGGTAAGCTACCTGTGGCGCACCGATGTTTGCTTCGACGTTAAATTCGCGCAGCATCCGATCGACCAGAATTTCGAGGTGAAGTTCGCCCATGCCCGCAATTACGGTCTGGTTGGTCTCAGGGTCGGTGTGAACGCGGAAGGTGGGGTCTTCCTGGGACAAGGAAACTAGAGCTTTGGAGAGCTTTTCCATGTCCTGCTTGGTTTTCGGTTCTACAGCCAGGGAGATGACTGGTTCAGGGATGAATAGTGATTCCAGAATAACTGGGTTATTTTCATCACACAAAGTATCACCTGTAAAGGTGTCTTTTAGGCCTAATGCAGCACCTAGATCGCCGGCCCGAAGTTCGTCTACTTCCTGTCTGTCATCCGCTTTGAGGACGATCAGGCGGGAAATCCGCTCTTTCTTACCTTTAGTAGGATTGAGGACGTAGGTGCCAGTTTTGACAACTCCAGAGTAGACACGAATAAAGGTCAATCGACCATACTTATCCGCCATAATCTTGAATGCCAACGCCGAGAATGGTTCATCATCATCTGCATGACGCTCAATTTCACTTCCATCTTCAACGGATTTCCCTTTAATTGCGGGAACTTCTGTTGGACAAGGCAGATAATCAATTACGGCATCGAGGAGAGCCTGAACGCCTTTATTTTTGAAGGCTGAACCACAGAACATCGGGACGATCGTACCGTCGATCGTACCTTTGCGAATGGCTGCTTTGATCTCAGCTTGGGTGATTTCTTCACCTTCGAGATATTTTTCGGTCAATTCATCAGAGGTGTCTGCAACAGATTCCAATAATTTGACACGAAATTCATCTGCTTTGGCTTGGAGATCGGCTGGAATATCCCGTTCTTCAACATCTTTGCCCAAATCGTCAAGGGCATAAAATGCCCGCATGGTGACGAGATCGATGACACCAGCAAAGTCGCCCTCAGCACCGATCGGAATCTGAATGGGTACAGCGTTGGCGCGCATCCGATCGACGATTTGATCGTAAACTTTGAAGAAGTTGGCACCAGTTCGGTCCATCTTATTCACAAAGACGATCCGGGGTACGCTGTAGCGATCGGCTTGTCGCCATACCGTCTCCGATTGAGGCTGAACACCACCAACGGAGCAGAATACGGCGATTACACCATCGAGTACCCGCATCGAACGTTCGACTTCGATCGTGAAGTCTACGTGACCGGGAGTGTCAATGATATTGATCTTATGATCTTTCCAAGTCGTGCTGATTGCGGCTGCGGTGATGGTGATCCCACGCTCTTGTTCTTGCACCATCCAGTCGGTGGTAGCAGTTCCCTCGTGAACTTCGCCGATCTTATGGACAACCCCAGAATAATATAAAATTCTCTCGGTCGTGGTTGTCTTACCCGCATCAATGTGGGCTGCAATCCCGATGTTGCGTACTCTCTCAAACGGGACGGTACGTGGCACAATTACCTCCTTACTTGTCGGCTGCCGATATAAAATTGGTTAATCTTTATTAAGATTGTATACGTTTTTGGTGCTGTCGGATGACTGCAATTAGCCTAGACTGAGTTTTCCCAAAGCTAGGATTCTAGTAACGGTAGTGAGCAAAAGCTTTATTCGCTTCAGCCATCCGGTGGGTTTCTTCCCGTTTCCGAATTGCACTACCTGTCTCATTGGCTGCGTCCATTAGCTCGTTAGCCAATTTACTTGCCATTGATTTGCCAGCGCGGGCGCGGGAGTAGTTGATCAGCCAGCGCATCGCTAGGGCTGTACCGCGATCGGCTTTCACTTCCATCGGTACTTGATAAGTAGCACCACCAACCCGGCGACCTTTGACTTCCACTAGCGGAGTAGCATTTTTAACTGCTTTTTCAAAGGTTTCGAGCGGATCGTTGCCTGTCCGCTCTTCAATAGTTTTCATCGCTTCATAAATGATCCGATAAGCTACTGATTTTTTACCGCTGTACATGATGCGGCGCACCATCATATTGACAAGACGGCTGTTATAAACAGCATCCGGTGGGACTGGGCGTTTGGGAACTGTAGTTCGACGTGACATAGCTCGAATATTGAATGGTAATTTATCAGTTATTTCGTTTTCCAGCTATCGGTTGTCAGGTGTTCAGCTATTCCTGGCTGGATCCTGTTTTATCGATCTCTGAGTCACTATTCACTGAGTTTAATTTGCTGGGTTTGGGGATTAAGTTAGAAATCCGTCAGTTACGATCAAGAAGATCTGGCGATCCCGCTCTCGATCGGGTGCAACGAAACTGCCGATTACCAATCGATCTTCACTTCAGCAATTAATCTAGTGTCGATGGTTGAGTTGTTTGGCGTTGCCGCCAGCCAATCAATATCTAACACAACAACAGGTAGACACCCTCAGCATGGGAGCCTACGACGCAACTGGGTATGATTTTTATGTAAGCTTACAAATATAACTAACGCACTCTAGATCGAGTAATCGCGATGCGAAATGTGAAACCTACTTGGCTGCTTTAGGACGTTTGGTTCCATATTTGGAACGACCTTGCTTCCGATCTTTGACCCCAGCAGTATCTAATGTACCGCGAATGATGTGGTACCTAACTCCAGGTAAGTCTTTTACCCGACCGCCACGAATCATCACAACGGAGTGTTCCTGGAGGTTGTGACCGATACCTGGGATGTATGCGGTAACTTCAAATCCAGAGGTTAACCTGACCCGTGCTACTTTACGCAGAGCGGAGTTGGGCTTTTTGGGGGTAGTTGTGTAGACGCGAGTACACACACCACGACGCTGAGGACATTCCTTGAGCGCGGGTGACTTGGTTTTGATTTTGGAATCTTCGCGAGCTTTCCGAATTAGCTGTTGGATGGTTGGCATGTGTTAGAAAATTGTACAGTCACCTATTGGTGCCAACTGTTGACAAATTACCATTCTATTATAGTGTAAGCCAGTGTGTCAATCAATCTTTTCAATCAGCAAGCCCAGACATTTAACCTGCCGCAATTTGACGGAGGAATTGCTGTTGCCTGTCAGCGACTTGATACAGTTGAGAGGCTGTTTCTAGGGCGATCGTTAGATTCTGGGCTAATCGATCTGAGTTAACAATTAAGTTGGCAAGTTCACTAGAATTTGTCGCTGAACAGGTATCTTGTAATTGTTGATGATGTTGGATTGACTGGTGATGTGATTCGATCAGTACGGATTGAAGTCGATCGAGTTGAACTAGTTGCTGTTGGCAATCCTCGGTAAACTCTAGGGCAATTTCTGAATTGAAATGAGAATTAACTGATGACAGAGATCCACTGGTAATCTGTGGTTGGCCCCAGATTTCGTCGATCAGTGGGTCTTCTGGGGTGATTATGGCTGAACCACTCCAGTGATGGGGTAGGATAATCCGATCGAGCCAACCGCGTTCGTTAATGGTGACTGGTGGTTGTTGTTTGTACTCGATCACAGTGGTTTGGAGATAAGATCGCAATTCGCTCAAAAATTCCGGGGTAATCTGAGCGCGGGGACTACTCTCGGCTATATATTTAGCGACGGCAAAAATGACTTGATAGATGCAACTTTTGCGATAGAGACGCAGACTAGGGCGATCATTAGGCGCGCCTACCTTTTGTAACAACAATCCAATCCAGTGATGTAGATAATCTAGATCTGCCAAACCCTCCGCCGCTACTAATAGCTCTAAATTTAACTGTGAATGCGGTGTTTGAATCTGATGTCTGAACCAATCCCAACAAAGCTGTAAAATTCGATCGAATAGATTTTGCGTTTCCAAACTTAATTCATTGCGCGTCCGAAATCTACCACTGGTTAAAAAAGCTCTGAATGCTGGCAATTCGCCTTCTCCAATCGCCGTAGTTAGGATTTTGCCAGATTCAATCCCTACTGTTTCAGGTGTCTCTACCGTCCAATTTGCCACTAATTCTGAGAATTCGGCTGGATCTGGATCTATCTCCAACTCTTTAACTGACTCAGTGGGTTGGGGTATAGAACTTTCAGCCGATTGAACTTGAGTCAACTCAACTAAATCGGGGTGGACATGACCACCAGTAGCCCGATCTCCGGCTAATACAGCAGCTTGAGCTTGACGGAGATTCTCCAAAGCAATTGGTGCGATTGATTCTAGCCGATCGGGATTGAGGGAAATTGCGGCGATAATTGCTTGATTGATGGCGAGAAATCCAGGTAATTCAAATGATTCAGCTAACCCGATACAGATCTCAGTAGCTGAATGAAGATAGTTTTCAATCTCGTGGAGATCCTTATTGGCAATAACGGCACTAAGTACATCGATCTGTTCTTGAATCGTTGTCTCAAAAATCGACGCAACAATATCAAAACCTAGCTCTATTGCCGTCGGTAGAGCCGTATCTGTCTCAGTCCAATCCCCCAAGATAGATTTTAATTGGTCGATCGTTGCTGCTAATCGATCGACAATCGTTTGTTCGTCGATTTCTCGATCGATCAATTGAGCCTCCAGACACTCTTGTAAGCCTGAATATCCATCGAGGAGCAAAGTCTGAATCGATACATCGATCTTAACTTCCAAGTCATAGAATACTCTTGCCACATCCTCAAAATCATGGGCGATGCGCTCGATCGTTGTTAGCCCTACATTTGCGGCAGCACCTTTGAGCGTGTGCAGTGCCCGCATCAGATTATGTACCTTAGTGGTAGTATGTTCGTTAGGCAGCGTTAGAATTTCTTGCTCGATCGTCTGAAGCAATTCTGGTGCCTCAGCGAGAAAGTAACTATAAGCTTGGGCTTGAAGCTGAGAATCATTCATAGAGGTAGGGGTTAGGGGTTAGCGCGTCAAGATAGAGGTTAGAGATTAGGGGTGAGCAGAAAACCGATCTCCCCATCGTCGATTTAAAAGTCATTGTCAATTTAAGTTGTTCAATCAAATTAATCAGCTAAATCCTAGTCTGATTTGTTTGTGACTAGCCATCGTTCTAAAGCACTATCGATCGCGATTTTAGAGACGGGTTTAGAGATGAATTCAGATGAACCAACAACTTTTGCCCGCACTCGATCGAGTAAACCATCTTTACCAGTCAGAATAATCACAGGAGTTTGAGCCAAACTAGAAACACGCTTAATCTGACCACAAATTTCATAGCCATTAACTTTTGGCATCATCAAGTCAAGAAAAATCAAGTCGGGTTTATTTTCTAGCAGGCGTGGTAAAGCTTGCGCGGCATCTTGGATCGAGATAAACCGATAACCAGCCGCTGTCACGATTGTCCTCATCATTTCGCAAACTTGTGAACTGTCATCGATACAAGTCACCAATTTTGATGGTACAGGTTTAGTAATTTTGGGTTTGACATTAACCACTGGAAGATCTGGGAGAAATTTACTCCCAACTTCTGGAGACTTGAGATCAGGAAGATCGCGTAATTCGATAATGCCAGTTTGGATATATCGAGTTAAGGAACGAGTTAGTAATAATAAATCTTCATTAATTTCTGCTGCAATCTCGCGCAATGTGCGTTTACCCGTGATCACCTGGACGAGATTTTGATAGATAATTGGTGTTGTTTGACGATATAGCTGAACAGGATGAGTGATAGAAGGCGTTTTATTTGGCGAAATATCGCCTAGTCTTTGGGCGTACCACTCCTGCCACATGATTTCCGCACGGTTGAGGACTGGTTCTGTATCGATGAGTAGAATTGGTCGATCGATAAATACCTCTGACTGCGATCGAAAAGTTAACTTGTGCCCATGACCATATTGCAACAAGTCAAAAATAATTTCTTGCGCCCCACTAGTCAAAATAGCCTTGATCTCTGCTGTGTTGATCTCTGCCAGCATCATCAGCGAGATTAACCCTTGGTATTGCCAGCAAGCTTCACTACTCAATGTAAGTATTTTGGGCTGGACATGATCGGCTGCCTGAAATACTAGTTCCAGTCCAATGTACTGGTAATTTAGATGAGCACGGATCTGTCTTCGCCAAAATCGATTAGGGTTGGCGAGATCGACACTCCATACAATCTGTCCCCGATAAAATAAAATTTCCCAGGCTTGTCCTGATGCCACTGACACTTGCAACGAACCACTAAACTCTCCCCAACTCAGATATTGGAATCTGCTAACGATGCTACGTTGTTGGGTATCGATAGTCACTCGATCGTGAAGATTGTTGTTCATTACTGGAGAAGATTGGATAGTCAAAGCAATGAGATTCAATACTCAACAGAATGTCTAGTAAAATTTAGAAGAACCGAGACTTCAGGAGATCTGCATCTTCCCTAGTGTTCCCTGAAGACCGAGACCGCGAAACAAGTGCCAAAATAAAAAAAGACTCACCTGTCTCGCCACAAAATCCTATCTAGATTGACCCCATCGACTACTAGTCAGCAGTAACTCGATCGAGTAGAATTATCATTGGCAAAATTTAGGATTTTAAGTTTGTTCACCTACTCAATTACTGTTGCAATCACTCATTCACCTGAATAAGTCAACGGAGTGACAGCGATCACCTGCTAACAGATCTCCAAACGTTCGTAATTTAGCTACAATCGGCAATAAGTAAGCCATCACACTTAAAAAGTGAGCGAGGTCGCGGGCGGAATCGAGTTATTTCCAGTATTGTGTCCGAACAGCTTGAGCTAGTATTCTGATTGCCAGGTTTATATGAGGAGTTGATGTGTTGAACTTATTCGCCAGGTTAAAGGAAATATCCGCACAGTTGCCCCGCAAGAAGGCAACCAAACCTGAGGGGAATCAGCAACCAGCAGCTAGTCCCAAACCAGAAGCGACAAATTTGCCATCCACACAATCTATTAAAGTTAAACTTCCTGGAGTGCCGATTAGAGTTCGCGCTTCAGTAGCAGAAATCTCCGGGGATTTGCAGGGACCACGGAGTAATAATCGAACGGTCTCATCCCCACCAATAGATTCGCCACAGAATGGGCAGAAACCCACGTCAAAACCCAATCAGAAAACTGTCAGTCCGATCTTAAAATCGATCGGGCGGAGTACTCTTGCCGTCGGCTCAACAATCGGCTGGGTCGGCACTACAGTTGCTAAACCATTTAAAGGGCCGAAACCACTCCACAAAAATCGGCTGTTCTGGCTTGGTTCTGGTGCGACAGGTATCTTATTAGCAATTAGTGGAGCCTGGATTTTTGTCGATCAGAGCGTGAGTGGATACGCACCAGATGATGCGCTTGATTATGTCCGTCCAGGGACGATTACCATCCAAGGGGTCGATGGTACAGTTCTTTTGCAAACCGGAAATGCCACGAGAGAAACACTCAAAAGTTGGCAAATGCCCGATAAACTCAAACAAGCTTTTGTCGCGATCGAAGATAGTCGGTTTTACGAACATGATGGTGTGGACTATAAAGGCGTTGCCCGCGCGCTAGTTGCTAATGTCACTTCTAAGAACTTAGTCGAAGGTGCCAGTAGTATTAACCAACAGTTAGCACGGATGGTCTATCTTAACCAAGAACGGAGTTTCTGGCGCAAACTGCGAGAAATTCGCCTCGCGCAACGACTGAATCAAGGTTTGAGCAAAGACCAAATCCTCGAACGTTATCTAAATCTCGTTTATCTCGGCGAAGGTACTTATGGAGTTGCCGATTCTGCCTGGGTATATTTCACGAAAAAAGTAGACCAACTGACCCTAGCGGAAATGGCGACCCTTGCCGCAATGCCACCAGCACCAAATAAATATTCCCCCTTCGTCAATCCGCAGTTTGCTCAAGGACGGCGAGATTTTGTACTCGATCGAATGGTCGATGCTAAATTTATTACAATAGCAGAGGCAAATGCAGCTAAGGCCGAACCACTCAAGCCTAAACGCTCACGGATGAAACGGGCTGAGCAACAAGCCCGCTATTTTACTAAATACATCGAGCAGGAACTACCTAAACGGATCTCAGCTAAAGCAATTAAACAAGGCGGTTTAACTGTTGAAACAACCCTCAATCCACAGTGGCAGGAAAAAGCCGAAGAAGTAGTTAACTCCACCGTTCGTAATAACCGAGGATCGTTCGGTCAAGCGGCGATGGTGAGTATCGATCCGCGCACTGGAGGGATTCGGGCAATGGTCGGTGGTACTGACTTTGAAACCAACCAATTTAACCGGGTCACTCAGGCAAAACGTCAGCCTGGATCGACCTTTAAGCCCATTCTCTATGCTACGGCGATTGCTGGCGGGATTAGTCCTAATAAAACCTACCTTGATGCCCCCTTAGATGTCGATGGCTACAAGCCGAAGAACGCTGGGAAAAGCTTCAGAGGTCAAATTTCCATGCGTGACGCGCTGGTAAATTCTGTCAACATCATTGCCGTCAAAATTCTGATTGATACAGGTTGGCAACCAGTGATCGACGTTGCCAAAAAAATGGGGATTGAATCCAAGCTTGAACCTTATTACTCCCTCGCTCTAGGTGGTCTGGAAGTGAACCTCTTAGAGATCACTAGTGCTTATACTACTTTTGCTAATCAGGGCGTTCATAATCCGGTTCATGGGATTGCACGGATCGTCAATAATAAGGGCGAAATTCTATATGAACATAAATCTAAACCAGAAAAAGTCTTTGAACCCGACACCAACGCGATTATGACTTGGATGATGCGTGGGGTGGTTAACGAAGGTACGGCAACCTCTGCCCAAATTGGTCGCCCGGTAGCTGGTAAAACGGGAACAACCGACAAAGAGCGAGATCTTTGGTTTATTGGCTTTGTCCCCCAGCTAGTCACTGGAGTATGGCTCGGTAATGATAATAACCGCCCAACCGGAAATGCTAGTAGTACAGCAGCCTATGCGTGGGCACGCTTCATGAAAACAGCCGTTGAAAATACCTCACCTCAAGATTTTCCGCCTCGTCCCGATAATGTGAGTAATCGTAAACCAGAAATCAAACTCGATCGGATTCGGCCTCGCTACGTGCGGACTCTCGCCATGCCACAAGATGGTGAGCGCAGTGGTGAGGAGCGTTCTGAACGTCGCCGCAACCGTTATTCGGAGGAGAACGTCCCACGTCGTTCTCGCCGTTATCGGCAGGAGACAAGTAATACGAGTACTGAAGAAACTCCCCGTCGTTCTCGCCGTTATCGGCAAGAGGCGAGTAGCAGTAGTGCTGAAGAAACTCCTCGTCGTTCTCGTCGTCGCCGCCGTTCTGTTGAGGAGTAAAAGTCAATTGATCATTGATAGTTTCGTCAATCGACAACTATCCAATCCAGTTGCTCTCCACGCCCCATACCTTAACTCCTAATGATATGGACTTCGCTAGCTATCATTTATGGTCTCAATTTGAGCCAGGACTAGGTTGGGAAGATCGTCACTGTTCGATGCAACGGGGGTGGCGATGGGTCAGAAAAACTGATGGAGAGGTGCCGAAAGCACTGTCGGTAATAGAGACAATCTGGCAGAAAGTGGGGAATTTAGCGCAGCAAGGGGTCTATGAATTCCACCGCGACCCCTTTTTACTCAAGCATCCACGGGGGGTGGATCAAGTTGCCGATCGATTGTATTTGTACTATGAGATCGCACCAATCCGTCAGCGAGTGATGCGAATTCTTCAGCAGTATCAGACAAAACCTGTGTTGATCGATCGAGAGATTATCCTACTCAATCGTGGCGATGAGCCAACTCCAGCACCGATCGATCTGCAAGTTGACAACTATCGGTTTCAGCTATTTTTCGCTTTTGACTGCATTGTTCGATCGACTGATGATAAGCTCCATATTATTGATTTTAAGACTGGACAAGCAGATTTCGATCGTCGGCAGGCTGAAGTATATTTGTTAGCTAGTAGTTATCTTTATCCCGATCGCGAAGCTGTCGCTTCCTTCTATAATCTGGAAACAATGACCGGATCTGAACTAATTAGGACTACGCCTGAGCAGCTAGCTGCTCTTACTCGTAAATTGGCAGACATTGCCACACTCCACCAGCAGGAACTTCGTACTTACGCCCAACGACCAGATTGTTTCGATCTATTGTTTCCCCCACATCCCGGCAATCATTGTCGCTCTTGTCAGTTCAACTACTTTTGTACTTACGCCGCAGTTGGTTAGAAACATTTTAAAACTACAGTAGACACCAATCGTGCGAATTAACTATGTCCTTAGAACATCTTAAACCATTTCAAGTCGATCCTACTCGTATTAGTAAGCAGGAAATCCAGAGATTAATTGAAAAAATTAGTAATAATAGCAAAGTTAGCGAAATTCAAGAAATATTTGACTCAAATATTTCACTTTGTGCCCACTTTTTAAAGACTGGGTATATTGAATATCATGATATTTATTTTTTGTCAACTAGTTTAATTGCAGATAGTGCAGATCGACCCGACTATATCTGTGGTTGCTATCACAAGAAAACAGGAATGAGTTGGTATGCAATTATTTGTGCTGGGCCGAAAGAACAAACATGGGATAACAATCTTGCACTAACGACAGTTGGAAAAAAATCATTCGATCGCCTGAATTATTGTCTAGATCATCTCGGTGACATTTTAGTTAGCAATAGATTAGTCAAATCTGTAAGTCCCGATCAAATTTATGGATTATTGGTGATTGGTCAAGATCGAGATTTTTTTACCAATCGCGAAAAACAAGCTCGGAAGCGAGAAATAAATCAAAATTCCTCAATTCAATTGAGAACTTATGGTGCTTTTCTTCGACGATCTGAGCGACAAAGTAAATTAGGCGGACTAGATAATTTAGTTGAAAGTTTTCTCAAACTATTCCACCGAACACCATAAGCACTTAAATTTATATTAAATCGATCAATGCCAAGTTTTTTTGATTTGTTACTTAACTGGAATTAGCTGATGATAACATCCATAAACTGGCTAGATATTATCACCATTATTACTGGCTATTTTGTCCAAGTCGTGCCATTCGACCACTTAATGCAATTAGGCCCGATTAAAGTTGCTGTGTGGATTGCATCATCGGTAAAATTAACAGTTGCTTTACCAGGTGCAGTCACATTACCCAGTGCAGTAGGGCGGTTATATTTAGACATTCCAACTCGAAGTTCATCACCTAATTGTACGACCTTTGGCCCATATTCTCCTTCATATTGCCAAGTCCCCGCAAATTGAGTTGCTTGCCAAACTGTGCCATTATTCCAACTAATTTGTCCGTCTCCGTTTAGAGTACCAATAAAAGTTCCATCATCTGGAAAAGTAACTTCCATTGCGGTCGGACTAATCATCCGACCCATTGCAGTTGGTCGTCTAAAGTTTGACATAGTCACTCTAATCCGATTGCCACTCAGATGACTGACGGGGATACCTTTACCGTTGTAAAACCAAGTACCCCTAATCGGCGAACAAACGATCGCCCGGGCAATTTTCATCGGTTGACGGGTGGAAGTATCTGCTGCGTTAGCTTGGAGGGCAGTCATAGAAGGGATTGCCAGGAGAGTAGCCCCAGCACAAATAGCAACTGCGGATTGAGAGATTTTCAGCATATTTACCTGAGAAGTGATTATTAATTTAGAAATTTGATGTCGATAGTTTTAACAACAATAGACTGAACCGACATTTCGATAATTATGGAAAATTTTTTGTCAGATTGAAAATTTTTTACTGCTACTGCGATCGATTAAATGACGATTGACCGATTCACCGTGTTTAAAATGACGATCCAGGCTCCTTGAGAAAGGTGACTTCGGCTGATGAGGATTCACGCCCCAAAATCGGGTTACGATGGGGAAACCGCCCAAATCGCGCAATAATGTCTCGGTGACGGATGGCAAAGTCGATGAAACCCTCAAAAGTTGGTTGATAGTTTGGCTCGACATTGTGGGCCAGTGTTTGCAGTAAACTAACTGAAAGTTCTTGGTCTGCCAGTGATTCTGAATGTTCTAGGGGAAGATAGAAAAATACTCGTTCGATCGGTCGTAGCAGTTCGTGGGAGCCATTTTGAATCCCTTCCTTACACCACGATCGAGCTAATGAATCAAACTCAAAGGCTTGTAGCGTATTACGATAGATATTACGTGGAAATTGGTCAGTTAGGAGAATTAGCCCCAGGCGACCAGTTGGGGTTTCCAACCAATCATCTAGTTGATGACTCGCGGCTTTTAGCACATAATTCTCGAACCGATTGCGGATTTCGGCATCAACGACAGGATCTTTCTGCCACCACAGTGGAGATCGCTCTTGAGCAACGATCGTGTCATCTGGATTGAGACCGAACCAAAACTCACAGATCGTATTTGCTGTTTCCATTACTGCACCAGAATTCACTCTTCGTTAATATTAGTACGCAGGCATCAAAATTTTCGCCTGTATTCTATCGACGTTATTAAATTATGGAATCCCTGTTTCAACCGCTCCAACTGGGCGATCTCACTCTTCCCAATCGGATCTTGATGGCTCCGCTCACTCGTTCTCGCGCCGAAGATGAACATGTTCCGGGTAACTTAATGGCCGAACACTATGCCCAGCGTGCTGGTGCTGGACTGATTATCGCGGAAGCGACGATGGGAATGGCGGGTAATTCGGCTTTCTGGCGGGAACCAGGGATTTACTCGGACGCACAGATTGCTGGGTGGCGGAAAACTACAGAGGCAGTTCATGGGGCTGGCGGTCGGATTTTTCTCCAGATTTGGCACGGGGGAAGAGCTTGTCATCCCTTATTAAATAACGGGCAACAACCAGTCGCCCCTAGCGCGATCGCCATTGTCGGTGATGAAGTACATACTCCCGAAGGGAAAAAGCCCTATGTGTTACCACGAGAACTGCGGGATGATGAGTTACCTGGCATCGTCGCTGGATTCAAGCAGGCAGCAGCAAACGCCCAAGCCGCCGGCTTCGACGGGGTGGAAGTACATGGCGCAAATGGATACCTACTGGACAGCTTTCTCCGTGATGGCTCAAATCACCGAACCGGAGCCTATGGTGGATCGATCTCCAATCGGGCGCGGTTGCTACTAGAAGTGATTACCGCAGTATCGGATGTCTGGGGTAGCGATCGAGTGGGTCTGCGGATTTCACCACTCAATAGTTACAATAGTATGATTGACAGCGATCCGATCGGCCTATCTACCTGGCTGGCAACCAAACTTAATGATTACAATCTTGCCTATCTCCATGTGATGCGGAGTGATTTTTTCCAGCAGCAAACTGGAGATCTATTAACCCCCATCCGTGCCAATTACCAGGGGATTATTATTGGCAATATGGGCTACACTGCGGCAGAAGCAAATGCTGCTATTGCGGCTGGAAAGATTGATGCGGTTGCCTTTGGCACTAGTTTCCTGGCAAATCCAGACCTACCAGAACGAATCAAACTAGGTGCGGAGCTAAATCAACCCGATCCCGCTACATTCTATTCCCAGGGTGCTGCGGGATACACTGATTATCCAACCTTGAGCTAGTTAAGTGAAGCAACAACTGGAAGTTGTTGCTAATGATCCAAAGTCTGTCTACACGGACTAAATTCCTAGTCTGCTAGGCAGACTTCAGATTACCAGAAGTGGTTATCCCCCGACGATTGGCACATCGTTTTCCAACTGAAATCATGCCAAATAGTGTCATCGCCGCTAAATATCCCGATGCCCTACCATGTCCGACTGAGCTATACAATAGAGCAGCGACAAAAATCAAGCCAGCTAATCATAATTCGGTCACTACCAAGCTAAATCCTGATGATGCAGTACGTATTAATTATCCATGAGGTTGCAGACTATCAAGCATGGAAACAAGTGTTCGATCAGGCTGCGGATATTCGCCAAGCAGCAGGCGAAAGAACTTATCAGGTGCTCCGATCTGCCAGCGATCGAAATAAAATAGTACATTTCTCATCTTGGATCTCGATCGAAGCTGCTAAACAATTTTTTGAATCACCTCAACTAGTTAAAATTAGATCTGAGGCTGGTGTAAAATCACCTGAATTTATCTATTTGGAGCAACTAGAGATAGGTTCATTACTTGAGGATTAGTCGCTCCAGGTACACATGAAAATGTTTTAGTCAATGAGCGAGAGATCGGCGAGTCATTGTGAATGAACTATAATAATACCCGCTATCTACCTAAAATTAATTCTATATTACTGATTACTAAATTAAATTGGATATCTATCAACTTGCACTTCGCCCCCTGCTCTTTTCTGTTCTCAAAGCCGATCCAGAAGCAGTTCATCGGCAGTCATTAGCCTTATTACACTCGATCGATTCTACGCCTGCCTCCCCCATCACTCAACTGCTTAAAGCCAGCTTCCAGCAATATTTTTGTCGGGCTGATGAGCAATTATCACAGTCTTTATTTGGGCTAAATTTTCCCAATCCGGTGGGTCTGGCGGCTGGCTTTGATAAAGATGGGATAGCGGCGGGAATATGGCAATATTTAGGGTTTGGATTTGCCGAATTGGGTACTGTTACCTACCATCCCCAATCTGGAAATCCCCAACCGCGTCTATTCCGACTGCCACAGGATCTGGCGGCGTTAAATCGGATGGGGTTTAATAATTTGGGTAGTGAGGCGATGGCGGCAGCACTCCATCAGCGTCGGCGGAGTGATTTTACCATCCCAATTGGGATTAATTTAGGTAAGTCCAAGATTACCTCATTAGAGGATGCAGCGACAGATTATTTAGGGAGTTTTCAAAGGTTAAAAGATGTCGGCGACTATTTTGTGATTAATGTAAGTTCCCCAAATACGCCTAATTTACGTGACTTACAAGCGATCGCACCTTTGCGGATTATTTTCGATACCTTGCAGCAGGATAATCAAGGTCAAAAACCGATTTTGGTCAAAATTGCCCCGGATTTAGCTTGGGCAGATATCGCCGCAGTTGTCGAATTATCTCAAACTTATCAATTAGCCGGAATTATTGCTACTAATACGACGATCGATCGATCAAAATTAACCACTCAATTAGTTGCAGCTACAGGGAAAAAAATAACGGAAGAAGTGGGGGGAATCAGTGGCGCACCAGTTCGGCAGAAGTCCACAGAAGTAATCCGGTTTATCCATCAACAAACAGACGGGAAATTGCCGATTATCGGTGTAGGCGGAATTTTTACGGCTGATGATGCTTGGGAAAAAATTACGGCAGGGGCGAGTTTAATTCAAGTTTATACTGGTTGGACTTATAATGGCCCGTGGATGGTTGATCGCATTTTAGTTGGATTATTAGCTAAATTGGAAGCGCGGGGCTTGACATCGATTTCCGCTGCCGTAGGGATTCAAAATTAGGACAGGTTGAGTTTTTCACTCAAAAACAAAACTGGCTGGTAATTTACTTACCAGCCTGTGAAAGCTTAAACCCCGATTTCCCTTAGTAATGGTGAATTTACAGTGAGACCAGCATTACTAAAAAAGAATTATTAAATTCGTGTTGCTAAACTTAACGGAATTAAATTAGCGGTTTGAACTTATATATAAAATATAACTTACCGGGTTTATCGATCGCATCAGCCATTTGATGTAACTAATATCACAACTGAATTTACTGGTGAGAATCGATAAATCTGTAATTAATGGCAAGAAATTACTACTATCAAATGATTTCGATCGGTGATATTTTCAACAGATTGAGAATCTCTAGTAGATTTGGCTTAGTCAACTGATTTTTATTATCTATGCGGACTCTGGCTTCGGAACAGAAGCGGGGTGAATCAACAATTCAGCAGTCGATCGTTTTTCGACCATTTCGCGGGTAATGATACAACGGTTCAAATCCTTCCGGGAGGGTAGCTCATACATGATGTCTAGCATTAATTCTTCAACAATGCCGCGTAAAGCTCTAGCTCCAGTTTTGCGCCGATGAGCTTCTTTGGCGATGGCGCGGATCGCCTCAGGATGAAATTCTAGATTGACATTATCCATGTGGAGCAGCTTTTCATACTGCTTGACAAGAGCACTACGTGGCTCAGTGAGGATCGATACCAGGGTATCTTCATCAAGTGGGTTAAGGGTAGCGACAACTGGCACCCGTCCGATAAATTCGGGAATTAGCCCATATTTAACCAAATCTTCTGGTTCGAGGTGTTTCATCATATCCGCCGCTCGTTGTTCGCGGTTGAGGGTTTCACCCTGCTGGATAAAGCCCATCGATTTTTTACCCAGCCGCTGTTCGATCACTTTTTCTAGCCCGACAAATGCCCCGCCACAGATGAACATGATGTTGCTAGTATCGATTTGGATACAGTCTTGGTAGGGATGTTTCCGTCCCCCTTGGGGCGGCACACTGGCGATTGTACCTTCGAGCATTTTGAGCAATGCCTGTTGCACTCCCTCTCCAGAAACATCGCGGGTGATGGAGGGATTTTCACTTTTGCGGGCAATTTTATCGATTTCATCAATATAAATGATGCCCCGCTGAGCTTCTTCGACATCCAAATCGGCGACTTGTAATAATCGCAGCAGGATATTTTCTACATCTTCGCCCACATATCCTGCTTCGGTGAGGGTAGTAGCATCTGCCACGGCAAAGGGAACATCGAGGACTTTAGCCAGGGTTTGCGCCAGCATGGTTTTACCACAACCAGTCGGCCCGATCAGCAGAATATTCGATTTCTGAAGTTCGACGCCATCATCGGTGGCATTGGCTTTATGTACCCCATTTGCTCCGGTTGGGGGCGTGTTTGGATTTGCACTTTTTGCCTGGGCATAACTCAGTCGTTTGTAGTGGTTGTAAACAGATACAGACAGAACTTTTTTTGCCTCATCCTGCCCAATTACATGTTCGTCCAAATACTTCTTCAATTCGCGTGGTTTGGGCATCTGGCTCAGTGACATTGGCGCAGATTCACGTTTTTTACGAGGTGGTTCTGATTTAGTGGGAGGATGGGCTGTGGGTCCATTGGGATCGAGCAACTCTTCATCGAGGATTTCATTGCATAGTTCTACGCATTCGTCACAAATATAGACTCCCGGCCCAGCAATCAACTTACGAACTTGTTCTTGGGATTTGCCGCAAAAAGAACATTTGAGATGGGAGTCATATTTAGTTGGTGACATAATCAGTTATCAGTTATCAGTTATCAGTTATCAGTTATCAGTTATCAGTTATCAGTTATCAGCGATCAGTTTAGTGGTTATCGGTTATCGGTGATTGCGGAGTCTAGCCATGTTTAATCGAGTGCTGACTGTGAGGGCAAGCCTTTAGCTGATAACTGTACACTGATTTTAATTACGTTGGATGACTTTATCAATTAAACCATAGGCTTGAGTTTCCGCTGGCGACATCCAAAAGTCCCGCTCTGTATCTTCAGCAATTTTTTCGATTGGTTGTCCGGTATGTTTTGCTAGTAAACCATTCAGATTATTTTTGAGATAGAGAATTTCCTTGGCTTGAATTTCGATATCTACTGCTTGACCTTGGGCACCACCGAGTGGTTGGTGGATCATAATCCGCGAACTAGGTAAAGACATTCGTTTTCCAGGTGCGCCGCTAGCTAGCAAAAATGCTCCCATACTGGCAGCTAAACCGTAGCAAATTGTCACAACATCAGGCCGAATTTGCTGCATTGTGTCATAAATTGCCATCCCCGCAGTAATCGATCCACCGGGAGAATTAATATACAACTGGATATCTTTTTCTGGATCTTCTGCTTCTAAAAACAGCATTTGAGCAACTAGCGCATCTGCGACATTATCATCTACTTGAGTGCCCAAGAAAATAATTCGCTCGCGTAATAAGCGCGAATATAAATCGAATGCCCGTTCGCCAACGCCAGATTGTTCTAATACCATTGGTACCACACTGGTACCTGCGTAGATTTCGCTCTGGGCGTAGCTATTAATTGACCCGTAAGCAGATTTCGATACAAGCATGATAAGATAAGTAGTACAATAAGGAGCCAATATTTCTTCACCAAGTGAAGTTTGCGTCTATCTGATCGAATTATATCAATCTCTAGGGAATTAAGCGTTAGGTCGATCCCAACTCCCAATTCCCAAATCACAACGTTCTACTCTGCAACTGCTTCTGCTAAGATGTCGATTGCTTCAGCTTCACCTTCCTCCTGAGTCTCTTCTGCTGGGGTTAATGAGCCTTGAGGTACTAATTCCACCTGTGCGTTTTCCTGGAGCCAAGCGAGCGTCTTTTCTTTTTGGAGATCTGCTTTAATGTATGCCAGCAGACGCTGCTCATCGATATCTTGACCAGCTAATTGGGGGAGAATCTCAGACATTTTCACCGCGATATCTTCTTCCGTCACTGTAATTCCCTCTTTCTGGGCAATTTCGGCGATCGCCAGTTCCCGTTTAAGATTGTTAATTGCATCAGGACGGCAATTTTCCTTCATTTTGGGGATTGTCTCGCGGGTAAAGAGCTTATTCACATCCATCCCATATTGGGTGAATTGAGCAGCCATTTGATTGAGGATAGTCAGTGTTTCTTGTTCGATCAGTGTTTCTGGCAGGTCTACGTCAGCAACGTCGAGGAGTGCAGTTTCGATCGCGGTGAAAATGTTCTGGTCGGTGGATTTTTTTGCTTGTTCCTGAAACCGAGTCTCGATCGATGTTTTGAATTCAGCCAATGTGTCAAAATCACTTACTTCCTTGGCAAAATCGTCATCTAAACTGGGTAATTCCTGCTCTTTGAGATCTTTGAGAACGACATGAAAAGTCGCTGGTTGAGCAGCTAAATCTTCGTTGGGATAATCGGCTGGAAAAACCACATTGACATTTCTGGTTTCACCCACACTCATCCCGACAATTCCATGGACGAGATCGCTGATAAATTTCCCTTCGGACAGTTCAAGGTCGAAATCTTCTGCCTTGGCACCAGTAATTTCCGTCCCATCAGCGAATTTACCGTTATAGTCAACCACGGCAATATCCTCAAGTTTTGCAGCCCGACCAACCACTGGGATAATTGTCGCTTTTTCCCGGCGGCGTTGGTCGATAAAGTCATCTACACTGGCTGGATCGTAAATAATTTCTTCAGCTTTGACAGCCAGTCCTGTATAAGTTTTCAGGTTGACAACTGGGTTGACATCCACCACCGCGCTAAAAGTTAAATTTTGACCGGGTGCATAGTTTTGCACCAATTCGTCAAAACTTGAAGTGATTTGGTAGTTACCGATGGCTGGAACAGATTCTTGCTTGATTGCCTCGTTAATTGCCGGTTCAAGCAGATTTTCGAGTGCTATTGCCTTAATTTGTGACTGCCCCATCCGTTGTAGAATTACTTGCCGAGGAATTTTCCCTTTGCGAAAACCAGGAATATTGGCATTGGTGCTCAGTTTTTTGATCGCTTGTTCGTAATATTTAGTAGTTTGATCTCCGGTTACTTCAATCTGTAAACCAATACGGCTTTGTTCGAGTTTTTCCTGGGTAACTTTCATGGTGTGTATGTCTAACAACAGTCAATGACGATAGGGGGGTTTGTGGGAATCAAACCAGCGCAATTATGATATGCTGATTCTGGAGCCATTGAGATTATTTCTTTGGCGTTAGCGGAGCTTAGTGAATTAGTAGAATCCTCTCATGTGGGAGCATCACTACGATCGCATTGTTTTAATTAACTGCGAAACTTAATCTGAGCGATTCGCCTACTTGATGATAGTACATTGCCGCTCGGTATTGAGTACTGGAGATTTAGAATTGAGTTGAGATCACCGGTCTTGTTTCCAAATGTTATAGAATACCTCTCGACTTGGCAATTGGCTAAGTTCGCACCAGGGTAAAATCAAGTTTCATTCACATCCTTAATTATTTGACTGGAGGCAGATTTCTTGTCCGATTCATATCGCGTTGCCATCTTGGGAGCAACAGGTGCCGTTGGTACGGAACTGATCGAATTACTGGCTAGCCGCAATTTTCCAATTGCTGAACTTAAACTTTTTGCTTCACCCAAGTCATCTGGGACAAAGTTGGAATTCAGGGGTCAGGAAATTACGGTAGAAGTAGTTGGGGACAGATCTTTTGATGGGCTTGATATTGTCCTTGCCTCGGCTGGAGGTTCGACATCCAAGGCTTTGGCCGACCAAATTGTTGCTGCTGGGGCAGTGATGATTGATAATTCCAGTGCGTTTCGGATGCGATCAGATGTACCGCTCGTCGTACCTGAAGTTAATCCAGACGCTGCCGCTCATCATCACGGGATCATCGCTAACCCTAATTGTACGACGATTTTAATGGCAGTGGCAGTTTATCCGCTGCACCAAATTCAACCAATTCAACGGATTGTTGCCGCTACATACCAATCAGCTAGCGGCGCAGGTGCCAGAGCGATGGCAGAAGTAGAAGCTCAAAGTCGCGATATTTTGGCGGGAAAAACTCCGACAACCGAAATTTTCCCTTATCCGCTAGCATTCAATCTATTCCCCCACAATACCCCGATCGACGAACATGGGTACTGCGAAGAGGAAATGAAAATGGTCAACGAAACCCGTAAAATCTTCAACACTCCAGATCTGCGCGTTACCGCCACCTGTGTGCGCGTACCTGTCCTGCGTGCCCACTCGGAAGCCATTAACCTCGAATTTGCCACCCCCTTCGATCCTGATCAGGCTCGGCAGGTTTTAGCCCAAGCTCCCGGTGTAAAATTAGTTGAAGACTGGAAGGCTAACTATTTCCCAATGCCGATCGATGCTTCTGGTAAGGATGAAGTCCTCGTCGGTCGGATTCGTCAAGATATATCCCACTCCAATGGTCTAGAATTGTGGCTCTGTGGCGACCAAATTCGCAAGGGTGCCGCCCTGAATGCCGTGCAGATTGCCGAACTGCTGATTGAGAAGAATTGGCTCAAGTTCTAGGCTTTAGGCTTTGGGCTTTGCGTGTTGGGCTTGGCCCTAACACCCAAAGCCCAAAGCCTAACCCTCAACCCCTAACCCTCAACCCCTAACCCTTAAACCCCAACCCCATAACCCCTAACGCATGACAATCAACTTCGGACGAGTCATTACAGCAATGGTTACACCCTTCGACACAGATGGGAATGTCCACTATGCTGAAGCAGAAAAACTAGCCGCGTATTTGGTGGCAAATGGGTCAGATGGAATTGTCGTGTGTGGGACGACAGGGGAGTCGCCGACATTGAGTTGGGATGAAGAGTATCAACTGTTTCAAGTCGTTAAAGCCGCAGTAGCCGGCAAAGCCAAGGTAATCGCCGGGACAGGATCTAATTCGACCAGTGAAGCGATCGAAGCTACCCAAAAAGCTGCTAGACTGGGGGTAGATGGCAGCCTCCAAGTAGTGCCTTACTACAATAAGCCCCCCCAAATTGGTCTATATCAGCACTTTGCGGCGATCGCCTCTGCTTGCGACTTACCAATGATGCTGTATAACATTCCTGGGCGAACTGGACAAGCATTAGAACCAGAAACAATCGCTAAATTAGCAAAGTTAGATGGGATTGTGGCAATCAAGGAAGCTACGGGTAATCTAGATCTAGTTAGTCAAATTCGGAGTCTCACACCGCCGGAGTTTATCATTTACTCAGGTGATGATTCACTGACATTGCCCATCCTTGCGGTTGGCGGTGCTGGAGTGGTTAGCGTGGCTAGTCACTTAGTCGGCAATCAGATCCAGTCGATGATCCGAGCATTTGAATCTGGACAAAATCAGCTAGCGACTCAGCTACATATTCAACTCCTCCCAATATTTAAAGGATTATTTTTTGCCCCAAATCCAATGCCAATCAAAGCAGCTTTAAAACTGCAAGGGTGGGAAGTAGGTGGGCTGCGCTTACCTTTATGCGAGTTACCATCTGAGTTGCTACCTTTGCTGCAAAAAGTACTAGAACAACATGGACTAGAATCGGCAAACATGAAATCGATCTCAACTAATTAATTGACCAATTGCCGATAATATGATAGAACTAAAGTAGGCAACGGAACATATCAATTAGTTTAGATATAATAGAGCTAATATTTCCACCCCAGCCAGTAGGGCGAAATTAAAACCTCAGAAGTTTTCAATCGGAAAGACTAAATGGCTAGATGCGATAGCAAGTCTTCTATCTGTCCCGTAGGTTATTTTTCCTCATTTGGCAACTAGATTTACGTACAAATATTCAGTTAGTTTAATAACAGCCAG
This sequence comes from Chamaesiphon sp., assembly GCA_041738715.1. Classification (GTDB taxonomy): domain Bacteria; phylum Cyanobacteriota; class Cyanobacteriia; order Cyanobacteriales; family Chamaesiphonaceae; genus Chamaesiphon. Next base: position 73,943 of record JBGSPI010000099.1, on the reverse strand, counting down.
TGCAAATTTCTAGCGCATAGTCTTGGTGAGCTTACGACTCATTTTCCCTTACGAGTAAAATCATACAGCCACAGTAATTAGTAATTTTTCTGTTGCTTGGAGAGTAGGTTGAGAAATGCAGTAAGTTACACGCTCCAAAAATGTTGTATGTCCGCAACTTTTCGATCTTAACTACTAGTCAGCCAGCTAATTGAATTCACATGCTGCTAGTCATTTAATCGATCGACCATTCAGTTTGTCTAAAAATCTATCTATCTTATCTAAATGAGTCCAATCATCAAATCCAAAACACCCGTAATTAATAAGAACAGCAATGAACCGACCCTCAAAATCATCCCCCTTGGTGGTCTACATGAGATCGGTAAAAATACCTGCGTTTTTGAAATCAACGATGAGATTTTGCTCCTAGACGCTGGATTAGCATTCCCCACAGATGGGATGCATGGGATTAATATTGTGCTGCCAGATATGACCTATCTGCGCGAGAACCAGCATAAAATCAAAGGGATGATCGTCACTCACGGACATGAAGACCATATTGGGGGCATACCCTATCACCTCAAGCAATTTGATATCCCAGTAATTTATGGCCCACGCTTGGCGATGGCATTATTACAGGGGAAATTAGAAGAAGCAGGCGTAGCCGATCGGACTAAAATTAAAACAGTCCGTCCGCGTGATATCGTCAGAATTGGTGAATCCTTCTTCGTCGAGTTCATTCGGAATACTCACTCGATCGCTGATAGCTTTACGATTGCCTTACACACTCCCGTCGGCGTAGTTATCCATACTGGAGACTTCAAATTCGACCATACACCCGTCGATGGTGAAGCCTATGACTATGCCAAACTAGCCGAACATGGTGAAAAAGGTGTATTGTGCCTGATTAGTGACTCCACCAACTCTGAAATTCCTGGTTTCACCCCATCTGAGCGGTCAGTATTTCCCAACCTGGACAGATTTATCGCTCAAGCGACAGGTAGAGTGATGGTGACAACCTTCTCATCATCCGTTCACCGGATCAACATGACGATCGAGATTGCCATGAAGTATAACCGCAAAGTCTGCGTGGTTGGACGATCGATGTTAAACGTTATCGCCCATGCGCGGAACCTTGGCTACATCAACTGTCCTGACAACGTCTTTGAACCGCTCCAATCGGCAAATCATCTGCCCAAAGACCAAGTATTAATTCTCACCACTGGCTCCCAAGGTGAAACCCTCGCCGCCATGACCCGCATTGCCAACGGTCAACATCGCCAAGTACGAATTCAAAAGGGCGATACAGTTATCTTCTCAGCTAACCCGATTCCCGGCAACACTATCGCTGTCGTCAACACCATCGACAAATTGATGATGCAGGGTGCCAACGTCATCTACGGACGGGATAAAGGAATTCACGTGTCTGGACATGGTTGTCAGGAGGACCAGAAACTGATGCTGAGTCTGACTCGTCCCAAATTTTTCATCCCCGTTCATGGCGAACACCGGATGTTGATCAAACATTCTCAGACTGCTCAAAGCATGGGTATTCCAGCGGAGAATATGGTGATTATCGACAATGGTGATATCGTCGAACTGACCGAAACAAGTCTGTGTAAGAACGGTAAAGTACCTTCAGGTATTCAACTAGTCGATAATGCGGGTATCGTCCACGACCAAACCAAGGTAATGGAAGAGCGTCAACAACTTGCTGGCGATGGTGTCGTCACAGTCGCCTTAGCAATTGGCTTGGATGGTAAGATGATGGTTAAACCACAAGTGAATCTGCGTGGTGTAATTACAGCCGTCGAACAGTCATTAATTGCTGCATTGATTCAGAAAACAATCGAAAATTGTTTGATCGATCGTTGGGACAGATTTGCGCGAACATTTGAATCGGGACAGCGAGATATTGATTGGGCAGGGTTACAAATTGAGTTAGAATCTGCACTGCAACGGTTAGTTCGGCGCGAATTGCAAAGTCGTCCACTGTTGGTATTGATGATGCAAACCCCTGAGGACGTTCGTCCTCAGACTAATCATCGAGCCGTAACTCCTAGTCTTAGTACTGGTAGCAGTGATACTCCCGCACCGATAGGTCGCCGCAAACAACGTTCGACAGCCAAAGTCCGCTCTTAATTTAACCTAAACTAAGGAGCAGGGATTAAATCCTTGCTCCTTGCCTAATTTCCAGGCGATAGAAGAGATCCCGCCAACTTCAATTCCAGTTAAAATACAAATAGCAGATCACCCAATTAGATCAACCCTTGTCTATGCTGTTACAAGAACTGACCCCAATTATTAAAGAACTAACCAAAGAACCCGTCGCCTTTTGCAGCGGTTTCGTTTCCGGCGTGCTGCGGTTGAACCTGACTGACGATCCTGTCAAAACTTGGTTAGAAAAGCAAGCCGGATTTACACCAACAGGGAACACCACCGAAGCGGCGAACCAACCAGGACCACAATCGATCGAGATTGATTAACTGCCCCTAAATCATGTCTGGAACTCCCGAAAAATTACTTAAACTGTAGTCTAGATAGCTTGGAAAAGCTAGCAGATATGGTATGATATTAGCAATAATTTTGCCGGCCACTGCCATCAGCGAAAACCAAGCTATCTAGGTATGCATTGCAAGAAAAGTTTGGGTCTTGGGAACCAGGACTCCTGCCCTTGGAGGGAATATTAAGACCAAAAAAACTGCAAAGTTTTGGCGGCGATTCCCGGTGAATCGGGAAGTCGTACACAACACTGTTGGCCTCGCCTGTAGTTAACCTTTCAGTCTGTGTATGGTAGTTCACTCTCGTCGGTTTGTGCTAGCTCCCAACTCTCGTCTGCTAGCTGAACAGTAATATGTAATATTTCAGCTTTATCGATTTCACATGACCATTTATATCGGAAACCTATCCTATCAAGCCACCGAAGAAGACTTGAAAACAGTTTTTGAGGATTACGGCACAGTCAAGCGAGTTGTACTACCGACAGATCGTGAAACTGGCAGAATGCGTGGCTTTGCCTTTGTGGAAATGTCTGATGATGCCAGCGAAGACAATGCCATTACAAATCTTGATGGTGCTGAGTGGATGGGTCGTTATCTCAAAGTAAATAAAGCTCGCCCCCGTGAAGATGGTGGCGGACGCGGCGCACGTAGTGGCGGCGACTCTCGCAGTGCTGGCTACTAATCGATTTTCTGTTGAACATGACAGTGTTGGCGCAATCTAAGCCCTCTACTCCCGGTTCACACGTTTTCTCGCCGAAGAAAATAACATTGTCTCGAAGGTAGTAAATGTTCCGCTACTTTCGGGGCTTGGTTTTTTGCCGTGCTAATATTTACCCTTGAGTTCGAGTTTGCAAGAATTCAAGATCCGCAGATCGTTATCACTAACCTTGTCAAGAGGTTGATAGGTGGGTTGGCCCATTAATGGTAGCTTGCTAGCCGTCAGACCGCGTTGGTTAAGGGTGAGACTATACTTATACTTTTGTCCATCGTATGTGTCAATTAAGGTGACATTTAGTCTTGAGCCTTTAAATTGACCGTAAAAGCAACTGAATTCCGATTGTGGCAGATAAAACGCCCCAACAATCCTGTTACCAATCTTTTCAAATACGATATACTCTTTGCCAATCACATCAGGGCGAATCGATTCACCATAAAGATAGATGCCACTGGCGATATTTGCCTGGGGAATATTAGAAATAGCCCCTGGTTGGTATGAGCCTTCGGTTGCCGTAGCAGCCACTTTTGGATCTGTCGGTCTAGTCTTGTCTGCAAGCGTGCTAGTTGTTCCCCAACTTAGACTGATAATAGCGACGAGGAAAATTGTTAGCCACTTTTGTTTACCAACGTCGATAGAATGCAATAACTTGGTGTAGATCATCAACACCAACCCCCTTGATGAACGATAATCAATACTGCTGACAGGGAAATTTAGAGAGGGTGGTTCGATTGTTAATCGAACTTGATGTTTAATTAATAATCGAATATGTCACAAAGACACTTACACCATCATTGTCTAATGTTCGGTATGCATTGTCACAGTTGCTCAACAAAACTAGACAATTTACGATCGAATTCTCACTGATTAACTAGCCACATAGTCCCGAAAACTACTATGGCGACGACGGAAATGCGAGAGAGCTTGATGCTCTAGTTGGCGTACTCGTTCGCGACTGAGATTGAGAATTTCCCCCACTTTGGCTAGTGATAACTCCGAACCCCCCTCCAAGCCAAAGCGCAAACTAATTACTTCTCGTTGTTGGGCAGTGAGTTCCGAGAGAGTGGCTTTTAGCTCTTGTCGCAAAGACTCTTGCACCGTGTATTTCTCAGGAGAAATGCCCCCATCTTCCAATAGTTCTGAGAGTTCTGTATCCTGGTGGTCGCCGACGCGAACGTCCAGAGAGATCGGTTGTCGGGCAATATTAAGATAGTCTCGAATCTGAGCGGGTTCTAGTTGCAAAGCGGTAGCAATTTCGAGTGAAGTGGCACTTCTACCCAATTGTTGAGATAGTTCTCGCTGGGTTTTTTTAATTTTATTTAGTTTTTCGGTGATGTGAATTGGGAGGCGAATCGAACGAGCTTGTTGGGCGATAGCCCGAGTAATTGCCTGTCTAATCCACCAGTAGGCATAGGTAGAAAATTTATAACCTCGGGTTGGATCGAATTTTTCCACACCCCGTTCTAATCCCAGAGAACCTTCCTGAATTAGATCGAGAAATTCGAGGTTGCGCTTTTGATATTTTTTAGCAATCGCCACTACCAGTCGGAGATTGGCTTCGATCATTTTCTGCTTGGCGCGATGTCCTTGGCGCAACAGCCGGTCGAGTTCGACTTCTGTAAGTGCCGATTTTGCTGCCCATTCACCTCTAGTGGGCAAGCGGTTTAAAGTCTTTTCCAAATTCTGTTTTGTCTCTTGGAGCAGCATCATTTGTTGTACCTGCTTCCCATAGGAAATTTCCTGCTCGTGGGTAAGCAATGGTACACGCCCAATCTCATGGAGATAAGTTCGCACTAGATCGCCTGTATATTTCGGTTGATCGATCGTTCGAGTTTTGACACTAGACATGAGTTTAGATTTAACTCCCTTTACGAGTGGCTAGTACGGCTACACAGAATTATCAGTTATGGATGCTTACGAGACTAGACGCAAATAAGTGAAGTAAAGTTCTCCAACATAAACAAAAGATAACAGTTTTTCGCTGGAGGAAAACTTAATTAATCATTAAATTGTTAACTAGATCGATCTGTTGATCCGTTGAGGGACAATAGACTTATCGATCGGACTATAACCTAAAAAACTGCGAAATTTAATGCTGGAACCAAAGAATACCCGTTTGGAGTAAGCCAACTACGAACCCCAGAAAGCCCCCGAGATTAACAATGCCTTCTAATTCACTTTTAACAATGCCGTTAATTCCAGCTTCTAATTCAGCAGGCGAGGTAGACTTCACCCGATTAATAATTACTTGATCGATACTGAGAATGGGAATTACCTGAGTGACAATTTTTTCGAGATCTCGTTCGAGATAACGATCGATAATTGCCGCAAGTTCCTCACTGACAACATCCAAAGATGATGTTAAAATAGTGGAAGTGCGGAGCCGACTAATGACAACATTGGCAATGCCCTCCCAATCTACGGATTCTGTCAATCCTTGAATCAATTCGATCCCCTTGCTCTGAATGTAACTTCTGACACTGTCTCCTAGTGTTTTCCGCAGTTGTTTGACAGTTGCGACAGGTAAATTTTGGAGAGAAAGATCCCGCAACAACTCTTGAACACGATTGCGAATATTTAAAGCTTTAATCAGATCGCTGATGACTTGAGTAGCTTGTTCTCGATCGTCCAAACAAAAAGTCCGCAGCCGATTGAGAGCGTTTTTAACACCAAATAGGTTGGCAACTACCCAATAAGTTCCACTACTTTTCTCGCGAAAACTCTCATCGATCGCTTGAATATTCCGATCAGTTAAAAAGTCAATCAGGGCGAGCCGGAGGATTTCTGGGGGTAAAATTACATCGATCAACCAGTCAGCTAACTGACCTGCTTGTTGATCGGTTAGTTCAAATTCGAGAATTACGCGATCGAAGATTTGATTTAGCTGGGCTTCTAAAAAGTCGGGTTTCCGAGATAAGACTCTCAACCAGCGGGGGAAGGACTCACCCAATAAATCCTTGAGGATATTGGCTAACACCCGGACTGTTTTCTGTTCTTTATCAGCTTGAATCTGATCTAAGGCTAATTGCAATAACCAAGTAATTGCGGCTTGGACTCGCTCTACTTCTAGTAACCGCTTGGCGATGTTTTGCAGTTCCCCAGGCGTAAGCAACGACCCCATGATTGTATCGGAAATCCGTGTTGCCAACCGTTCTTGATTACTCGGAATTAATCCCGGTGTAAACGGAACTCGATATTTACCAATATATTTCGCTGTATAAGGACGAAACAACATTTTGATGGCAATATCATTGGTAAAATACCCAACGACAGCACCAGCAATCGGCGGAGTCAAGTATAGCCAGAATTGAAACAAAGACAATGTATTCGTGGGTGAGTCTGGGTTAATACCTCAATTATACCCACGGGAGTGAATACCCGATGGGTGGATACTCACACCATTAAGCAGCGGCTATCTGCAAATCATAATTTTCCTGGTTTTACTGATGTCGCACCTGATGCCATTGCCAAGCATGGGAGATAATATCTTCTAGCCCTGGATACTCAGGGTGCCAACCCAGAAAATTGCGGACTTGATCGCTACTACCCACTAAAATTGGCGGATCGCCTTCCCGTCTCTCCCCGTAGACAACTTTAATCTCCTTTCCTGTCACCCGTTTCGCCGTCTCAATCACTTCACGCACCGAAAAACCGTTGCCATTGCCCAAATTAAATGCTTGGGAATCTCCACCTGAGACCAAATGCTTTAAGCCCAAAACATGAGCAGCAGCCAAGTCGCGCACGTGGACATAATCCCGAATACAGGTACCATCAGGAGTCGGGTAATCAGTTCCATAGACTGAAATATGTTCCCGCTTACCCATCGCCGTCAGCAATACCAGGGGAATTAGATGAGTCTCAGGGCTGTGATCCTCACCTAATTTGCCACTAGGATCGGCTCCAGCCGCATTAAAATAGCGAAAACGTACCGATCTTAGTCCGTAAGCTCGATCAAAATCTGAGAGGATATTCTCGACCATCAGTTTACTCTGCGCGTATGGACTAATCGGTGCAAAGGGATGATCTTCAACTAATGGAGTGAATTGGGGCACTCCGTAAACAGCACAGGTAGAAGAAAAGACAAACTTATCTACATTTGCCGATCGCATTGCTTCAAGTAAGTTCAGAGTACCAACAACATTATTTTGATAGTACATTCCTGGCTCTGTCACCGACTCACCAACGGCAATATAAGCAGCGAAATGCATCACCGCATCAATCTTATGGGTAGCAAATAGCTGTGTGAGTGCATCTGGATTTCTCGTATCACCGACAACCAACTCCACCCCCAGGACTCGATCGACTAGTTCTCGATGTCCATACTCCAGATTATCAAAAATTACGACCTCATAACCCGCCTCTGTCAAAGCTAAGACGGCATGGGAGCCAATATAACCCGCGCCACCAACTACTAAAATTGTTGATTTTTTGTCTGACATTAAATCGACCGATAAACTAGAATCGATCGATAGTGTACCCGACCCTGAATTCAAAATTCCAACTCGATCGACTCAATCTAGATCTCCTATCTCCCACCCCCCATGCTAGAAATCAGCCGTATTCCTGTTTTATCTGACAACTATATCTTTCTACTGATCGATCCCGATCTCCAGATTGGCGCAGTCGTCGATCCTGCCGAAGCCGCACCAGTACTAACTGAATTAGCCCGTCGTCAAGTCGAACTCGTCGCAATTTTCAATACCCATCATCACGGCGATCATGTTGGTGGTAACAAGGAACTAATTGCCGCATTTCCGCATGTGTGTGTCTATGGTGGGGCTGAAGATCGCGGGCGGATTCCTGGACAGCAGGTATATTTAGAAGATGGCGATCGAGTGCAGTTTGGCAATCGTCAAGCAGAGGTATTTTTTATCCCCGGACATACTCGCGCCCATATTGCTTATTATTTCCCCCCTGTCGAGCGCGATACCCCCGGTGAATTATTCTGTGGTGATACGATATTTGCGGGTGGCTGCGGTCGATTATTTGAAGGTACGCCAGCACAAATGGTCTCTTCGATGACGAAGTTGCGGCAACTGCCCGATCATACTCGGATTTGGTGTGCGCACGAGTATACCTTGGGTAATCTCAAATTTGCCATCACCGTCGATCCGGAGAATAGCGAACTCCAGCAACGATTAATTGATGTCACAGTCGCTCGCAACAACTCAATTCCCACAGTCCCGACTCAGCTAGGAATTGAAAAACGGACTAATCCCTTCCTCCGCTGGGATGTCGCTGCACTTCAAGCTAGTGTTGGCAGTCATGATGGGATCGAAACCTTTGCCAGAATTCGCGGTCGCAAAGACCAATTTTAAGGTGGTAGATCAAGGTAAATGTGTGAGCAATCTTGCCTTGATCATCTATAATTTCAAGAAAATTTGAGTTGCTCAAGTATTCAGAAAAATAAGCTAAGATCAGGGGCGTTTGGTGTGTGTTGTGAGGTAGAGTGAATGAAATTTCGATGGCAACAGGTCGGAATGGGATTGATGACAATCTCAATCTGCTTTTTGGCTGTGGGCTGTACTGGCAGCAAATTATCCCAGTGCGCCAATCTAATCAAAGTAGTCAATGAAACAGTGATAGATACGAAAGCAATCACTGAGGCTGGAACTAGTGGCAATCTGGCAACGATTGAAAAGTCAGTGGAGATTTTCGAGAAAGCCGCTCAAGGGATGGAGGGAGTGAGTGTGACTGATGAAAAATTGAACGTGTACAAAGGTCAGTTTTTGACGATGTATAAAGGTGTTGTAGAAGTTAATAAACAACTGGTTATTAGTTTAAAAGAGAGAAAGCTCACAAAAGTTAATGAAGGGTTGCGAAAATATCGAGATATTACTAGCCCCGAACGAGATCTGGCGATGGGGTTGACACAGTATTGTAAAGAGCCTGAGAAATAAACGAAATGTGCCAGCTTTTGATTGCAGTGACAGTTCTCTCCACTAGATTAGATTGATCAATATTCTCTGGTTAGACTGAATTATCGATAGAACTGAAAAGGTACGAACACATTATATTTGCTGTGTTTGTACCTTTTTTAATCGAGCTAATTCACTAGTTGCAGATCATCTGTCGAGCAGACAATCCCCCGATCGACCGAACCATCAAAATTTGCTAGAATATTGGTGTGCAGCAAAGTACAATCATCATTAAAACTGCCTTTGGTAATAGATTGAAATATTTCAGCAATGGTGGATCTCTTCACAAAGGTAGACTCTGAGCTTAGTCGAGATTGGTACAATTATGAAGAAAACCTGTTGAATCGTCTCGCTCTAAACGGATTGCCACTTTCACTAGATATCCGAGATCGATATAAAAATCTCTAGGAGCTAATTATGTCTAAACCAATTAAAGATCGAATTACCGAAAATCTCGAACAGGCCAAAGGAGAAGGTAAGCTCAGATCTGAAAATATCCGAGAATTACTTACTGATGCGGCTTCGCTCACAGTCGCCGAGCTAAAAGAAGGAACAGCGCACATGCGGGAAATCCTCAAGGATGCGATTGCCGCAGTTGTCACGGAAATTAAAGATACTGGGAGCGAAATCCCCGAAAAGATTACAACATCCATTGAAAGTGCGATCGAAGAAAGTACTCGCTATCGTCAAGAAGCGATCGCCAAGCTTCAAGCTAAGATGCACGAAATTCAGGCACAAGTCGAGGAAAAACAACGACAGTTAGACGTAGATGTTCGCGACACAATTATTGATATTAAAGCGACGGAGATTGAAGAAGATAGTCAGCTTAATTCGACAATTGACGAGGCTGTAAATAAAATTAAAGAGCGGAAAGAACTGGAATTGCTCAAACAACAGTATCTCAATCTCAAGTTTCAACTGGCGAATTTGGATAGTCAATTAGCAGATCGGTATGGAGATCGCTATGCGGAAGTTAAGCAGCAACTAGATAATATTAAAACCTTGTATGAACAGGCGAAAAGTGAAGCTGTCGCCAGCGGCATCACACCCTTACAATCTAAACAAGCAGAGATCGAACGCCAGTTGAGTAAGTTTGCTTCAGCCGTGGCGATTACAGAACATGAAATCAAGCAGTATTTGCAAGAACTTTGGAAAAATAAGGGCTTCGATGCCAATCGTAAAAATTGAATTTCGGTGAGTCAGTAGTGATCGGTAATTTTACAGTTTAATTAACAAGGAATAATAGTCATGAGTTTAACTCAAATTGTTTTAGGAATTTTCCTCCCCCCGCTTGGTGTTTTCTTGACATACGGCATTGGTCCAACTCTATTTATTAATATTGGCCTCACCTTATTAGGTTGGGTTCCTGGCAGTATTCATGCAGTTTGGGCGATATCCAAGCATGAAGAACAAGCAGGTTAATGACGATCGATCTTCATGTGGAATAACGTTTTATATACTAGATAGGGAGTTGAAGAAATGATTGGATACTTAGTAACAACACTAGCAACTGCATTGGGTTTATTAGTTGTTGACATCATCGTACCGGGAGTAAACATCGATAATTTTCCAGCAGCATTCGTTGCGGCGATCGCGATCGGTTTAGTTAATTCTTCGATCAGACCGATTCTATCACTGCTCTCTCTACCACTAACGATTATCACTTTAGGTGGTTTTTCATTGATAGTAAATGGTCTTTGTTTGTGGATTGCTTCGATTCTTGTCCCCGGATTTAGTGTGAGTGGTTTATTAGCTTTTATTTTGGCTCCAATCACTTTATCTTTTGCTAGCACATTTTTGAATAATTACTTTGCAGCGAAAGGAGTTGGTCAAAATCTAATCGGCAGTGACAATACCCCACTCAAAGTTGAAGGAGATAAAAATTAGCTGTCGCTTGAAATTAAGCGAGCTAGACACATCAGCGAGTGGTTTATGACCTAGAAACTTTGCAGATATAACCCCAGATCGGGAGATGATCTGTAATTAAATAAATCCCCAAATCAATTGCTAATTTTAGCGATGATTTGGGGATAAAACCCGATCTGAGAAATATTAACTAGAGAGAGTCCGTAGATACAGCCAATATCAATAAATTAGAATCGGAAACCAGCACCACCTTGTAGTGCGATCGCGGTACTATTGCTGTTTTGGTAAGCATTCAAACCAAGATCTGCGGAACCAAAGATAAGGACATTATTTGCCAATTGACTTTCTGCACCTAAACTTAAAACAGGCGCGCTTTTATTTCCGAGTGGAGTGCTAGCAGTTTGCTCATTAACGAAATTATATCCAGCCCCAACAAAGATATTCGTACCAGAACCGACACCGATATCATAGGTGAGTTTAGGAGTTACCGCGCTAATTTTATCGGTAAAGACTACGCCAGCACGGGCGGATAATTTGCTTTGAGGAATGGCATATCTGCCATATAAACTGCCTCCAGACTTAGCTTGTTCACCTGGAGCATTACCACTAGTTAAACCGCCAGAGATACCTGCACCCAAATAACTGGCATCAGTACCGATATCTTGAGGCGCAGAAATAATTACAGAAGATTGAGAAATGACTCGATTAGTATATTTTGGAGCAGCAGTAGCAGGATTAATGGCACTAAATACTGGGGCGAAAACGAGTGCAGAGAGAGCGATAGTTTTGATTGTTTGGTTGATGGAGAAGTTCATAATTAGTTGAGGTAAATCGGTAAGTTTTTGTTTGCTTTCTTACCTCCTAAGTCGTAACTATTCATTGAAAGGTTCCCAAAATATTTTTGACGGTCAAGATGTTGATATATATGGATTTGAATGTTTTAGGATAATAGGTTTATACTTTTCTAAGTATAACTACTGAGTCGGGAAACCGAACAAAATATTTAATTTGCAACTAGCAAACAGTGAGATCAAAAGTAGATTAATTTTGTTCCCGTGCGACTATCTCTGTTGGGATAAATCTATGAGATTCACATCGAAAATTATAATGCTGTTGCAGATGGCGATCGGATCGAAATTTAGGGTAGGGCAATTCATCGCCCTTACCCCAAACGCCGAGAGATTAACACCAAATCACCAAATCTAAACTTTCCCACGTAACATCATCGCCATCTCATTTGGTGTTGGAGACAGTTCCAGGGCTGTTTCCTCGGTGATTCGACCCTCTTGATAGAGGGCAAATAGGGATTTATTCATCGTGATCATCCCATCAAACTCACCGTCAGCCATCAACGGCCCGATATCATCATATTTCCCGTCCCGAATATAATCTTTAACCGTTTCGGTATTGATCAAAATGTCATGATAAGCGGCCCGCTTCCCATCAGTCGTCCGGCACAAACCTTGGGCTATCACACCAACCAAGGATTCAGCCAAAGATATCCGCATTACAGCTTGTTCTTCTGGTTTGTACAGATTGAGAATCCGTTCGATGGTTTCGACGGCACTGTTGGTATGGAGTGTACCCATGACTAAGTGACCAGTTTGAGCGGCTTTGAGGGCAGTATTGACTGTTTCTCGATCGCGCATTTCTCCTACCAAAATCACATCAGGATCTTCCCGTAAGGCAGCTTTGAGGGCATTATCAAACTGGCGGGTATTGGAACCAACCTCTCGATGCTTGATCAACGAACGTTGGCTTTTATGGATGAATTCGATCGGATCTTCGATCGTGATAATATGACGTGGCATTTCCTTGTTCATATAGTCCACCATCGCTGCCATCGTTGTCGATTTACCCGAACCTGTGGGTCCAGTCACCAGGATCAGTCCCTTGTGATAATGACAGACATCGGTAAATACTGGCGGTAAACGTAATTCTTCAATCGTGGCAATCCGCATCGGAATCAACCGCATGACCATCCCATAGCCGTAGAGGGAATCAAATAGGTTGATCCGCACCCGGGCAAAGTCGTATTGAGTCGCTCCATCAAAGTCCAGATTTGTTTGAAAGGTGTGAATTTCTTCTTCGGTGAGAATTTCATGTACCCACGCCATGAATGTTGCTTTGTCGGTTTCGGGATAATTAGTCGTTTCAATTTCCCCCCGATTGCGAAACCTGGGTATTTCCCCCACGCCGACATGAACATCGGAATAACCGGAATCAAAGGCTTCCTGGACTAGTTCACCAATGCTGGGTTGTCCGGGGGGTAAGGGATAGGCAATTTTGGGCGGGGCTGTGGGTAGATTTGGCGGTGGTGGTGGTGGACGATGATTGGAAATATTTGGTGGTGGTGGCGGTGGCGCAAAGTTAGGGGAATTTATCATGAATCGATGAGGTGATTTCGATCTATTTCTCTTGCTTAGATTGCCCAGATTTCGTACATCTTGCACCAACTACTCAGGCTTTAGGGGTGAGGCTTTAGGGGTGAGGCTTTAGGGGTTGAGCCTTAAGTAAATTTACGTAGTATTTTTGGTATTAAAGAACGTTCGCCCAAACACTCGAAGTTTGGTAAAATGGAGACCATATATACATTATTCTCGTAAATTAATATGTTAACTATCCAATACTTACTCCCAAAATTCAGGCAAAGATAAAACCTCGATCTATGTCTTTGGCAATAATTCATCGGCATCGGCACTCAAATAGATTGACCATGATCTTAGACAGCAAAACCTTTGTAGCCGGATACATAGTGTTATCTCAAACTCTATATCTTTAAATTTAACTAGTACATCGTCAGGGAAATACCCCGACGACTCAATATCGCTAAAAGACAAACCAGATGCGAATTCATAATTCATAGCACGTAATCCATAATTTATAGTTATGTTTTCCATGTTCATGGATCTGTGGCTAGGTAAATTCTAGCCCTGTACTTTTGCATCAAAGTATTTACTCGATCGAAACGTATCGATAAATCCAGACTTGTCGAATTAATTTAATTTATAAAAAATAACTAGGTACTACTTATAATGTTTTCTGCCGCTAACCGTCTCTCCATCTTTGTAGACGGTAATAATATGTTTTATGCCCAACAAAAAAATGGGTGGTTTTTTGACCCTCGCCGCGTGTTGGAGTATTTCACCAAAGAACCAGAGTTAATGCTGATTAACGCTTTTTGGTATACTGGACTGAAAGATACCCAAGACCAACGAGGTTTTCGAGATGCACTAATCAGCCTCGGCTACACCGTCCGCACCAAGATCCTCAAAGAATATTACGATGATACTTCCGGTCGCTACTCCCAAAAAGCGAATTTGGATATTGAAATTGTGGTCGATATGTTTAATACTGTAGATCAGTACAATCGAGTTGTACTTTTCAGTGGCGATGGTGACTTTGAGCGAGCGATCGAGCTACTGAGATCGAAGAACACCCACATCACCGTGATCTCAACCGAAGGGATGATCGCCCGTGAACTGCGAAATGTCACAGACCGATATATCGACCTTAATGACATTCGCGATCGAATTGAAAAAGTTGATTCCCTATAGGAGAAACAATTCAAGTGTTAAAGCTTTCCAGCAGAATAATGATCGAGTCCGATTTACTTGGGTTACTGATGCTTATTTAGGTGACGGATCGATCTTAACTAATTTAGATAATCTGTCACCTTAAAATGCTAAATCGATTTACTTGCTAATTCAGTGGGCTTTAAATCGATGGATAACTCTCCCGGTCATTATTCTTCTTTCTTTAACACCATGACACAACAGCCACAATCAGACAGAGTTATTATTTTCGATACCACCTTACGAGATGGCGAACAATCTCCAGGTGCCACATTAAATGTTGATGAAAAACTCACAATTGCGCGGCAATTATCCCGGTTAGGGGTAGATGTAATTGAAGCGGGTTTCCCCTACTCAAGTCGTGGTGATTTTGAAGCAGTACAACAGATCGCCGAGAAAGTCGGGACACCTTCTGGACCAATTATTTGCGGTTTGGCACGGGCAAGCGAAAAAGATATTAAAGCAGCCGCCGAAGCCCTAAAACCTGCTGCCAAACATCGGATTCATACCTTTATTGCCACATCGGATATTCACCTAGAATATAAACTCAAGAAGACGAGAAAAGAAGTCTTGCAAATTGCCGGAGAAATGGTCGCTTATGCCAAATCTTTCGTCAATGATATTGAATTCTCGCCTGAAGATGCCGGACGTTCTGATCCAGAATTTTTATATGAAGTATTAGAACGAGCGATCGCTAATGGAGCCACGACAGTTAATATTCCCGATACAGTTGGTTATACGACCCCAGCCGAATTTGGAGCATTAATTAAAGGGATTAAAGATAATGTGCCCAATATCGATCGAGCAATTATTTCCGTTCACGGACACGATGATTTAGGATTAGCTGTCGCTAACTTTTTAGAAGCAGTAAAAAATGGTGCCCGCCAATTAGAATGTACGATTAATGGGATTGGCGAACGGGCGGGGAATGCTTCGTTAGAAGAATTGGTGATGGCTCTACACGTCCGCCGTCAGTATTTCAACCCATTTTTAGGTCGTCCCGTTGATTCGACAGAACCACTAACCAAAGTCGATACTCGGCAAATCTATAAGACCTCCCGCCTAGTCTCTAGTTTAACGGGAATGCTCGTTCAACCGAATAAAGCGATCGTCGGTGCCAATGCCTTCGCCCATGAATCAGGTATCCACCAAGATGGAGTCTTGAAAAATAAGCTCACCTACGAGATCATGGATGCTCAGTCGATCGGGTTGACAGATAACTTGATTGTCTTGGGTAAATTATCCGGTCGGAACGCCTTTCGCACCCGTCTGGTAGAATTGGGCATGGAGCTATCCGAAAACGACTTAAATAAAGCCTTCTTACGCTTTAAAGATGTTGCTGACAAGAAAAAAGAAATCACGGATCGAGATTTAGAAGCGATCGTTAACGATGAAATCAAACAAGCTCCCGAAATCTTTGTCCTAGAACACGTTCAAGTCTCCTGCGGCGATCGCGCTCAACCAACGGCAACTGTTACCATTAGAATGCCCAATGGTGAAGAATTAACCGATGCAGCGATTGGCACTGGTCCCGTAGATGCCATCTACAAGGCGATTAACCGTGTCGTTGACGTACCCAACCAATTAATCGAATTTTCCGTTCAATCGGTGACAGCGGGGATTGATGCTATCGGGGAAGTGACGATTCGCCTCAAATATCACGACCGTACTTACTCTGGTTATGCGGCAAATACTGATATCGTCGTCGCCTCGGCGCAGGCTTATATCAATGCGTTAAACCGATTATATGCGGCTCAAACCAAGCTGGAGGAAGCTGAAGCATCGATGAAGCAACCTGTCTAAAATTTTAAGAAAAGTATCTTTACTACAGAGATTGATAGTGTGTGGAACCGGAGATCTGGGGGTTCCGACCCCCAGACCCCCCGTTGAGGGGCGGAACGCCGCCCCTCAAACTCCCCTGCGTATTTTGGTTGTTTTTACTTTGTGGCTTGTGCATTGTTTTCTCCTGATGGCTGCGGGGTAGGGTCTGGCTAGTGTTAATCATAATTGATTGTGCATCCACCCTCCCCTGGGCGCAAATTTGGAGCTATGACTCTAAAGGCACAAGTTTGTCGAAGCTTGCGCGCCGCCTAGCGGCGGTCGATTAGTACAAAAATTCACTTTAACAGGGGTACTCTCTACCCTCTACCCTCTAGCGACATTTCCAGGCGATCGGTGCGGTAGGCTGAAGATCGGGGAATTGGGTTTCTCGATCTAAAATATCCTCAACCCGTTGGTAAATTTCTTGGGCTTGGGCTAATGAATTACCAATACTCGTGAGTCCAACTTTGCCGAACTCCGAGAGACAGCCCATCAGATGAAATACCGTCCCCGTCTCGGTGCTAGTGTCGAAATGCAACCGATGATGGGCGATAATATCCATTAGATCGTTGGGGAGTAGCCCGCGATAGTGGGGCTTTTGGAGATTATCTGAAGCAACATAGTATTTTGGTTTGCCCTGTTGACTGTAAAATAAACCATCCGCAAATTGATAGTGCCCATTAGTCAGAAACTTTAGCGTCATGAAGGGATGAGTTGTACCACCCTTGCGCAAATTGATTTCGATCGCCTGTAAATCCCAATTACCATCAGCTTGGGGTACGGCGATAAAATCGACACCAAACCGTTCCATTGCCCCCTTCGCTGCCAGATTTTTGCCAATTTCTAACCCTAAATCCTGGATTTGACGGCGATAACCATCCGCCGCTGGGAACTGACAACCTAAAAATATTTGTCCATCTGCACCACCCAAAATCTGATCGTGGGTGGAGAGGATCTCGACTGTCCCTGCGGGTGTAATCCGCCCCTGAACGCTAGGAGACTGTTTTTTAACTCCTTCGACAAAAGCCTCGACGATCGCGCCGAGATGGACAATTTTGGGCTGAAAGCTTGTCCAATTTTCATGATGACCCTGAAACCGAAGGGATGAAAAAGCCAGATCGATCGATTGAGTGCGTTCTCGGTGGCTGGTAGGATAACCGAGCGGGCGTAAATCTAGCAGGGCATTCCCTTCACCCGAAAAGCCCTCATTGAGCTTGACAACTAACCGCTGAAGGTGGGGTTGTCTCGCCCACAACTCCGCCGCAGCTTCAGCTAAATCTCGATCGTTAAATACTAACTCACTCCCATCGGGATGGGGCACACCACATTCCGCGAAAATCTGCCGACTGCCAGCTTTCGTGCCCCAGTATAGCAGATCGGGGTCAAGGGCATAGAGTGGAGTATTTAATTTCAGCGCAAGGTCGCGTTCGATCGGCGTAGAATTGTAGCAGATCATCATCGATCGATCGGGTCGTAATGCTTGGTTAATGCGGTTGAGTAAGCGCGGTCGATCGAGAATTTTTTGGGTCAGGGGTTGGAGTGAAGCATCGTGTGTCGAGAGTAACAGTAGCCGTTCCCGTGCATGAGAAAAGGGAATTCCTGGCAACAGTTGGAGGTAATAATCGATCGTAATCGGCGGGAGTGGTTGAGATGTCACATAGATCAATCGAGTGCGCGGATTCCACAACCGCATCAGCGAAAATAACAGTCGCTCCTCATAATGGTTGACCCCTTCCACCTTGAGTAGTTCCTGTCGATCTAAACTGAGCGACGGCACGACTAAAATATCACTATCGCTGTCGGTAAAGGAATCTAAGCTGTGCCAATGAGTTTGCAGCCGGGACTGCAATTTTTGAAACTCAGGGTGTGTGGACAGAGCAGTATCAGCAACCATTCTGGGGATCGATCTCCATTGGCGAGAGCAGGTAAAGATGCTCCAATGAGGGCGATCTTTTTCACGTCCTCAACCCCATTCTATGCCCCTTATCCGGCAGTTTACCGATCGGTCAAACAATCGTAATGGATTTGCATCTGGCGTTGCTGAATCAGGGTATGAAAAGTTTTGAGGCTTTAGGCTTGGGGTATAAGGCAGTTCGCGAAGAAGGGAATCATACCTCAAATCAGCAACGCCTGGATTTGCATCTTTGGTGTTTTGGTAAAAAGTACTATAATTAAGATCTCCACCACCGAGCAGCAACAAATGTTTATCACAGCACCGCCAACGACTCAGCCAACCCAGATTCCGCTAGATTTGGTTGGAGCAATTCAAGAACTAAAACAATCGCTTAACGCCGTGATTCTCGCGCATTACTACCAGGATGCCGAAATTCAAGATGTGGCGGATTTCATCGGCGACTCGCTGGAATTATCCCGCAAAGCGGCGAGTACCGATGCGGATGTGATCGTCTTTGCGGGGGTTCACTTTATGGCAGAAACAGCCAAGATTTTGAATCCGCAGAAGTTGGTATTATTACCAGATTTAGCTGCCGGATGTTCGCTCGCAGATAGTTGTCCCGCCGATGCTTTTGCGGCTTTCAAAGCTCAATATCCCGATCACATTGTGATTTCCTATATCAACTGTACGGCAGAGATTAAGGCTCTAAGTGACATTATTTGTACTAGTTCCAATGCAGTGAAAATTGTCCAGCAAATTCCCCTAGAGCAGGGAATTATTTTCGCACCCGATCGCAATTTAGGCCGCTATGTGAGTCAGCAAGCCGGACGAGAACTAGTCCTCTGGCAAGGCAGTTGTATGGTGCATGAAACGTTCTCTGAGAAGAAATTGGTACAACTAAAAATCGCTCATCCTGATGCAGAAGTAATCGCTCATCCTGAATGTGAAGCGGCGGTACTCCGCCATGCTGATTTTATTGGTTCGACGAGTGCATTATTGAAATATACAGGCGCAAGTACTAGCACCAAATTTATTATCGCAACAGAG
This sequence comes from Chamaesiphon sp., assembly GCA_041738715.1. Taxonomy (GTDB): domain Bacteria; phylum Cyanobacteriota; class Cyanobacteriia; order Cyanobacteriales; family Chamaesiphonaceae; genus Chamaesiphon. The sequence continues at coordinate 54,627 of JBGSPI010000099.1, read as the reverse complement.
CCAGGGATTATCCATCAAATGGAAAAAGCTAATCCAAGTAAGCAGTTTATTCCAGCACCACCCATTAATGAGTGTGCTTGTAATGAATGTCCGCACATGCGCTTGAACACATTAGAGAAATTATATTTGGCAATGAAGTGTAAGTCTCCAGAAATTACGATGACTGAAGAGGTTAGATTAGCCGCTTTCCGCCCCATGCAACGAATGTTGGCAATGAGCTAAATTAAATAGAGATATCCCCGACTTCTTGGACTTGACTTTGGACATACTTACTATTTGAAGTATGCTGATTCGATCGCCAAAAAAAGTCCTCACATGAGGACTTTTTTGGATGTTTTGCTATGATCGAAAGTAAGTTGTGTTGCTGGAGATTGATCGCATGGTTAATACTCAAATCCGTCCACTCACTAGTGTCGAATATTATCAGATGATCGAAAGTGGCATCATTCGTGAAGGAGAACGAGTAGAATTAATCTTAGGACAGATTTTTACTATGGCGGCAAAAGGCACTCGACACACACTTTCTACCCGTAAACTATTTAAACGGCTTCTAGCCTTAATTGGCGACCGAGCAGATGTTCAAAGTCAAGATCCAATTACTTTGCCAAATAATAGCGAACCGGAACCAGATATTGTCATTGCCAGATTGAGGTCGGATGATTACATTAATAGTCATCCATCACCTGCCGATATTATCTTAATTATTGAAGTAGCCGATTCGAGCATTAAATTCGATAGAGAGATTAAAGCCGCCCTATATGCAGCAGCCGGAATTGGTGAATATTGGATCATCAATTTGATTGACGATCGCCTGGAAATATATCGTCAACCTGAAGGTGATATCTATACCAATACTAAGATTATCACGCCACCCCGCTCGATTAGCTTGCTGCAATTCCCAGATATTTCACTTAATATTGGTGATTTCTTCCCAGTCGCAAACACTCTGTTGTAGTGAGCGGATCGCAGTTAGGTTGCAACAACCTAGCACTTATGAGACTAGATCCGTTAACCTAGTACATATACCTTCTGCTTTCGATCGAATCCGCAAATGGCACCCTCTTCTTCAATCGCCGTGAGAGAACTTCCCCTATTCCCGCTCCCAGAACTGGTGCTGTTTCCAAGTCGCCCACTGCCGCTGCATATTTTTGAATTTCGGTATCGAATTATGATGAATACCATCATGAGTAGCGACAGGCGATTTGGCGTGCTGATGTGGGACCCAGTTCGTGGTCAACCAGCTGAAATCGGCTGCTGTGCAGAGATCGTCCATTTTCAACGTTTGCCAGATGATCGGATGAAAGTTTTGACAATGGGACAACAACGCTTCCGAGTCCTAGAATACGTGCGCGAGAAGCCCTATCGCGTGGGGTTGGTCGAGTGGATCGAGGATCGACCCACCCAAGAAGATTTACGCCCCTTAGCGACCGATGTAGAGCGGTTGCTCCGCGACGTAGTGCATCTGTCTGGAAAATTGACCGAACAACCGATCGAGTTACCCGAAAGTTTACCAAATTTACCGATCGAACTTTCCTACTGGGTTGCCAGCCATCTCTATGGTGTAGCGGCGGAACAGCAAGCTTTGCTAGAGATGCAGGATACCAACACTCGACTCGAACGTGAAGCCGAGATTTTGACATCGACACGCAATCATTTAGCTGCTAGAACAGCACTGAAGGATGCTTTGGCCTGATCGAAGGTAATGAATACCCTCGATCCGATCTGCTATGGAAACAGATCCATGTCTGTTACGGCACCCAGGCTACTAGACGAAACCAACTTGGCATACTTACCGAGAATTCCAGTAGTATAGCGCGGGGCTGGGGGTTGCCAATTGGCGCGACGAGTGGCTAATTCTGCCTCAGAAACATTTAACTGTAAGAGCCGCTGGGGGGCATCGATCGTGATACTATCCCCTTCATTAATAAGGGCGATAGTTCCGCCCACGTAAGCTTCCGGGGCAACGTGACCGACGACCATCCCATAAGTACCGCCAGAGAAACGACCATCGGTAATTAAACCGACCGAATCCCCTAAACCAGCACCGATGATTGCTGAAGTCGGAGCTAACATTTCGCGCATTCCTGGCCCGCCTTTTGGCCCTTCATACCGAATGACAATTACATCACCAGCTTGAATTTTTCCAGCCAGGATTGCCGCTAGACAAGACTCTTCCGATTCAAATACCCTGGCTGGTCCAGTGATGACGGGTTTTTTCACGCCCGTGATTTTAGCGACTGCGCCCTCAGTTGCCAAATTGCCCTTGAGGATAGCTAAGTGTCCCTGGGCATACATGGGATTGTCCCACTGCCGAATTACGTCTTGGTCGGTGCGTGGGGTGCTGGGGACATCGGCTAAAACCTCGGCAACTGTTTGACCGCTGATGGTCAGGGCATCGCCGTGTAATAAGCCATGTTCGAGCAAGATTTTCATCACCTGGGGAATCCCACCAGCTTGATGTAAGTCGGTGGCAACATATTTGCCGGAGGGCTTGAGATCGCAGATGACCGGAACTTTGGCGCGAATCGTTTCAAAATCATCGATCGAGAGCGGTACGCCGATTGTTCTGGAGATGGCTAACAGGTGCAATACAGCATTCGTAGAGCCACCAACTGCCATAATTACCGCGATCGCGTTTTCAAAGGCTTTCCTGGTCAAAATCTGCCGAGGTAAGATCTGCTGGCGGATTGCCTCCACAAGTACATGGGCAGATTTTTCCGCACTGACGGCTTTTTCCTCGTCTTCTGCCGCCATTGTGGAGGAATAGGGTACACTTAAACCTATTACTTCGATCGCCGAAGACATGGTATTTGCGGTGAACATTCCTCCACAGGAACCAGCCCCTGGACAGGCGTTTTGTTCGATCTCGGTCAGTTCAGCTTCATCGATTTTGCCTGCGCTAAATTGACCGACGGCTTCAAATGAACTGACGACTGTGAGATCTTGACCATTGTAACGTCCTGGTTTGATGGTACCCCCATAGACAAAGATGGATGGGATATTCATCCGCGCGATCGCAATCATCGCCCCTGGCATATTTTTATCACAACCACCGATCGCCAGTACAGCATCCATACTCTGCCCATTACAGGCTGTTTCGATCGAATCAGCAATCACTTCCCGCGAGACGAGGGAATATTTCATCCCCTCTGTACCCATAGAAATCCCGTCGCTGATCGTAATTGTCCCAAACATTTGGGGCATCGCTCCAGCAGTTCTGATCGCGGCTTCGGCACGGATTGCCAATTTGTTAATTCCCATATTGCAGGGAGTGATAGTGCTATAACCGTTAGCCAGTCCGACGATGGGTTTGGTAAAATCATCATCGCCAAAGCCCACTGCTCTAAGCATCGCTCGGTTGGGGGAGCGTTGTACACCCTGGGTAATAGCTTGACTGCGTTTATTGTCTGACATAATTTTTTTAACTCGATGTTTCAAGCATCCGCTCGACTTTGAAGCAGAATTTTCTCACTGTGTTGGACAGTCTCTTTAATCAGGTTAGATACAGCCTGAACTAAACTAAAGAGATTATGGAATCGGTAGTGACTTTGCCAACGCTGATGAATGTGCGCATTTATCTATTCTACGGGTTATTTGGCAACGTTCAATACTTTTCGACTCAAGGATTATTTAGGTGTAAACAACTACAAAGCCATTAAAAGTAAAAATGAGTACTGAAAATAGTCATCTAAATCCAGGCGAATCAAAATATCAATATGTATTTACTGTCTTCACCCCCAGCTATAATCGCGCCCATACTCTTCATCGTGTTTATGAAAGTTTGAAAGCGCAAACCTATCGAGATTTTGAATGGTTAATTGTTGACGATGCCTCAAAAGACAATACTCGCGAAGTCGTCGAACAGTGGCAACAAGAAAAGATTATCCCCATTCGTTATATTTACCAAGAACACGGACACAAGCATATTGCATTTGCCCGGGGAGCCAAGGAAGCTGATGGAGAATTATTTCTCACTTTTGATTCTGATGATATCTGCGACTCCAATGCTTTAGAGCGGTTCAAATATCATTGGGATACAATTCCCCAATATCAAAAAGCCAATTTTTCTGGTGTAACCTGCTTGTGCAAAACAACAGATGGTCGAATTGTTGGCAGTCGCTTTCCAGCCGATCCGACAGACTCCGATGCTCTAGAAATTAATTATCGATTCAAAGTCACTGGTGAAAAATGGGGCTTTCATCGCACTGATGTACTGCGGGGACTTTCTTTCTATGAAGAATTCCGGGGGATTTATATGTCGGAAGATTTATATTGGCATCAAATTGCCAGAAAATATAAAACGAGGTTTGTAAATGAAGCATTAAGAACCTATTTTACAGATCATGTTTCGATGATGAATGAACGACCAAGTAAAATGGCTTTTGGTCTCAAGACTTACTATTTAAGTGTGTTGAATGATGAGATCCAATGGTTTCGCTTCGATCCGATGAAATTCTTGAGATTGGCGGTACATTACGTCCGATTTTCTTTTCATGCTGGTGATAGTGCCATCCGACAGTTGACGAAGATCAAGACCAGATTAGGCAAATTATTATGGCTAATCGCTTTCCCATTAGGCTCTTTAGTTTATATTAAAGATAGAATTTTATATAGAAATAAATAAAACATTGTCTCAACATCAACAACGAAATCTCCAGATTTATATCATTGGAGTTGGTCCTGGAGATCCAGATCTATTAACTATTAAAGCAGCTAGAATTATCGCAACTGCTGATGTGATTCTCTATGCTGATTCACTAATTCCCGATCGCATCTTAGAACATACACGACCAGATGCCGAAATTATCAAAACTAGCCACCAGACTCTAGCTGAAATTGTCGATATCATAGTCGATCGAGTGGGATCGGGGCTAGTTGTCGCGCGGCTCCATTCCGGTGATTTAACTCTTTATAGTGCTATCACCGAGCAAATTCAAGCTCTGCGATCTGTAAATATTCCCGTCGAACTAGTTCCTGGTATTAGTGCCTTTCAAGCTGCGGCTGCCACCTTGAAAATTGAACTGACGGTGCCAGAAATCGTTCAAACGATTATTTTGACCCGTCCGACTGGTAGAGCCTCTGCTGTGCCGACAGCAGAAGATTTAGCGAGTTTAGCAGCCCATCGATCGAGTTTGTGTCTCTATTTAGCTGCTCGACATGTGGAGATAGCTCAAGCCAAATTACTCCAACACTACCCACCAGAAACGCTTGTCGCTATCTGTTTTCGGGTGGGTTGGGCAGATGAGCGAATCTGGGTAGTACCCCTTACGGAAATGGCTCTAGTCACAGCACAGGAAAACTTAGTACGGACGACAATGTATATTATTAGTCCTGCACTAGTCGAAATTAATGGTGCGGGACACTCGACGCGATCGCAACTATATCACCCCCACTACGATCGTCTTTTCCGCGATCGATCGTCAACCTGATCATGCCGATTCATCCTTCTAGTAAATCTAACTTATCACCATAAACTCGGAACACGTTATTCAACCTTTTATTGATGCTTTGTTATGTTGTACAATTTCTGCCTGATTTTGTAGAGAACAAGATCGACATTTTTTTTAGTTGATGGAAATACCCGTTCAATTAATGGTAGCATTCGTACAAGTGTAGTTTTAATGAATTTCTTGAGCGGTTGAACAGACGATTCGATCGATCTCCCAATCTGCGTTGAAATAGGCGGATTGCCCAGTTCTGAAACTAGTCGAGTATGAGTAGCAAACCACCATTTATAAGACTCATTTCCCACCATAAAATCGAACTCTTGGTGCTTTTGCTTGAAGCTTTCTTCTAATAATAAAATTAGCTCTAAACGCCCTGGTGCATAAGTTGAATATTCCAAATCGTAAGCACAAATTAATCCATGAAACCGTCCCTGTTCCAAGATATTTGGTGCGATTGAAATTGGTCGATCTCCAGCACTCAAAGTAGATACCATCAGTAAACCCAACTTGTGGAGTTCGCGAAAATACTGGACATGCTCTTGATGGGTCAAGAAATCAACTGTGTTATTTTTCATCAATTGAGCAGATTTCCAGGCAATACATGTTTCCAGCATCTCTGTTCTGGGATCGTCAAATATAAAAGTTATCGATCCGACTTCTTCACCTAATTTTCGCAGACATCTGCGATACTCCGCAAACAAATTAGAACGCTTTTTTCTGACATGTTTTACAAATTCCTCCCACGACTTAAACCGATCCCAAATAATTGTTGGTGCAGGTAAATAAGTTTGCTCCAACTCTCGCTCAAACCATTCATCAATACTGACCAATCCATGAGAGACTTGCGGAATATAATCAATTGTTTGGATCTGATGATGGGGATCGATCAATGCTTGAGGATAAGGTTCGTAAAAATCAATAATACTGGAGGGGATTGGAAATTTGGTGATTGGCTGCTGGGAATTGAGTGTTGGAATTTTCCAGATTTTACCATCTAGCTCAAATAGTGCAGGTGCTACACGTCCGTCGGGAAAATAAGTCGCCTGAATAGCTTGGCAAAAAATATCATTAGAATAAAAGTTCACAGCGTTCCATCCACGATACTGATAATAATCCAAGTTGCTAGTGATCGGTGAGGTTAGGAGACACTTTTGCGTTGGCGATAGCCTGCCGTAGGCACGGGCAAACGCTACGCGCTGGCGCAGCCTGCGCTTTGCGCTTACGGCTACGCTCCATGCAAGCAGTCCCCCGCCTGAAAAGTAACTAGCAACTTGCGTTAATATTTATGCTGAATCAGATTTTGACTGGAAGATGCACTTGTCAATATTCCATACAGTAGCATAAATGGTGTTGTGACGAAAGATACATGCGTTACTTTTTTTAATATATACTTTCAGGCGAGACTTGAAGATATGTACGTGAAACCTGCTGTTTCGATCGCGTCCTGGAATAGATTGTCAGCTAGTGCAGTCAGATAAACTTGTTTTGCACCATCAATAGATATTGCATCATTGACCATCTGCTGGAGCAAGACTCGATCGAATCCACCTTGCTGATTGTCGGGATGAACGTAGTAGTCATAAATCAAAGCTGATTCCGGCTCTAATCGATACCGTTGCTGCAAGTCGCCAAAGACCGATTTTTCCAGCCGTTCGATCAACCAAGCATACTCAACTAAGCCATCCTGATTAGTCCATGTGTAGACATGCTCTCCAGCTTCGAGTCGTTTGAGACAAAGTGATAAAAACGCTTGGCGGGTTTGCCCAGCATCGACTGGTTTAAATACCAGTAAGTCATTGAGACAATCTCTTTTTGCCAAGTAAGCGCGATCGACTGTCATAATTCGATCGCCCGTGTAACTATAAACCCGATATGCTGGCTGGTCGCGGTTCTGTCCTGAATTTTTTCGCCAGTTGAAGCGGCGCAATTTTGCAGCAGATGCTCTGATAGTCTCCAAATCGATACCCGTACTGACGATTAACCCTTTCAAAATTGATTTAGATCGCAGTTTCCAGGCCGCAGCTTGCTTTTGCCAAGTTTGGCGACTCAGAAAAATATCCAACACATAGACTTCATCATGGTCTGTGGCAAATCTCTCCTTATAGGGATCTCCACCTGGGGTGAGATCTAGCACTTCCAGACCCTGTTTTGCCAACTCCACACCCAACATCAACAGTTGCAATTTGCCAGGGGAATGGATAGCATGAAAGGGTGAATGGGCGGGCGTACCCAAAATACATTGTTGCCGATCGATCAAACCAATATGTGCCGAGACAACGCGATCTCCAACCTTCAGCACCGTCACATGTTGTAAATTCTGCACCCGCATCAAAGCTAGGTAAAATTGCCGCTTGAGTGGGTCATTTTGAAAAGGTGTCGAATCATTCACCGCCCCTTGGCGAAAATCATAATAGGCGATAATTTCATCTAGTACTGCGGCTAATTCTGCTGCTGTATGAAGTTGTTCAAACCGAACATCGCCGAGCCGCTTCAAGCGATTCAATCGGCTTTTGTTGCTACTTTTTCGTAAAGATTTTTGTAGATTTTCCCCATCGCCTAATTTCATCAATGGACGAGGACGCACGGACAATAGACTCCTCTGCGCCCAAAGGCGACCAGTCGCCAGCCACTGTTGGGGAGCTAATGGCGGTAGGTACTGAAAGGTCAATGTTAACCCAGGGAAACTATCTCGGAGCATCGCTAATGCTGCTTCGATAAAGGTATCACCCCGATCGATCGTTGCCAGCCAAGCATGATACTCTGCTTGCGGTGTGCCTGCAACGATCAGCCGTTTTAAATCTGTGGTTGTCGCCAGAGTCAGCAACCCCACCAGTGTGCCATCGATCGTTTCAGTCAGGATGACAGGTTTATATGTGTCTCGATAAACTTCGTACCAAGTTGTAGCAAAGCCGGAGCTTTGAAATGGGGTTGCCCAGGGGCAGATAGCATAAAGATCGTTCCATTGTTGCTGAAATACTGGACTCTTCAGTAACATTTCGGCTTCAGTACCAACGAGCAGGTTGACTGTCATAGAAATCTCTTTTTTTATGGAATAGGCGATTTACGATCGCGGCATGACATCATCCAAGCGTAGCTGAATATTGGGAAATATATATGAAGATATTGGCACTCCCAATCGATATTGAAATTGTTGATACTCTTCACCAATTAATTGACAGACTGTAAACGTTGGTTGTGTGGGTTTACCAATAAAGGCAACTCCGCCTAATCCCCGATAGTCTACAATCCAGTATTCGACAATCCCCAACAGTGCATACTCTTCCAGTTTGCGTGCATAATCTGTTTCCCAATTGGTGCTAACTACTTCTGCCACTAATTTAACCGAGCTACCCAATGTAATCACAGGTTCTCTCGCCCATTGTGGTTCATTAATTATCGCTGTTTCATCTAACACAATAACATCTGGACGACGAGCCGTAGCAACATCTGTAAATGGACGAAGTAGACAAGTGCGAGGAATAAACCAGGGTAATTTAGCTGTTTCAATGGCAACGCCGATTTTAGTTGCCAGTTTACCACCGACTGCTTCATGTGGTCCAGTAGGTTCAATGTCGATGATTTCTCCATCGGCTAATTCGTAACGTGGGTTGTCTTGGTAACGAGCTAAAAAGTTGTCAAATGTGAATAGCTGTTTATCGGTACTAAGTGTCATCAGTATTTATCACCGTGCGAAGTACAGTTTTTCGTTAGCGAGTGCTGGCAATCGAATGCTGGCTCGATTATGTCGATCCGATCGACAGAATTTAGTTAACCCTTGCCATCGACGCAAGCAATCCACCGATTCTCAGCCAACTCAATCGGATCGATGTGATGCATTCCTAATCCATTACATTTTAGAGTACCTAACTTAAATAAGTAAGGATTGTCAGGATTTACGCGCTCATCGGCATAATCATCTTTTGTCAGCAAGTTAATTTGAATTGCGCTGACATTTCCTCCATAAGTCCGAGTACAATCTTGGACAAAGCGAATTAGTCGATCGTCAATCTTGATGATTCTACCTGCTGGTCTAGAGATCTCCCGATTGTCGCTGACAATTGGACTCATCGGATGTTCTACCCATTCTCCATCAAGACGATCGGCATAGTACAATCTCAACTGGTCACAAGTGGTATTCTCATCTTTTTCAACCCCAACAAACATCCACCAAATGCCATCAAAATTAATCACAGAAGCATCGACAAACCTTTCTCCCACTAGTAGTTCTGTGACTAGTTCCCATCCCTGGGGAAAATTTGTCGCCTTGTATAGTCTGACTGAACCCGCTTCACATGTCTCTGGAATCATGTACCAGTTGGCGGCAAATTCAAATACGTATGGATAGGAGAGATGGAATGCTTCTGTCAAGACTACCTGCTGATAATTCCAGGTCAGTCCATCCGTACTTTGAGCATAGGCAATTTCCCCTCTTTCATTTTGCAGATTTAAAATCTCAAAGAACATCAACCAGTTACCTTGATGCTTGACCATGAAAGGATCGGCAACAAATCTGGTGAGAACGTCACCAATGTCATGTCTACTAATTACTGGATTCTTACTAGTCGATGCAGGCTGTAGATCGAGAAAACTATTACCCTCATAGATTAAAATTGACCAATTAATGTCAGGATCGACTAAAAGCAGACTATGAGCAATTTTAATAGGCAATGCAAATATTGTTTGATAATAAGCTTGCTTGACAATTGCTTTAATTCTAGATAAGATTGCCATGATTTTGATTTAGATACTTTTGGAAAATCAAGATATAGCAATCCTATCCCAATAACTGGGCACAAAAGCTAGAAAAGACGGATATTAGCTTCTCAACTGGGATTGCTATAGTTAGCCACTATAATTTACATTTCTTGTTCAGAATTACCTGCGACCATTGCTAATTTTTGGAACTCAGGACTATTAGTTAATAATTCATCATAAGTACCTTGAGCAATAATTTCACCCTTACCCATCATATAAATTACATCGCATTTCTGAACGGTGGTCAGTCGATGGGCGATGATGATTACCGTTCGATTTTTGCTCAATTTTTCGATCGCATCAGTTACTGCTTTCTCTGTTTGATTATCCAATGCCGAAGTTGCTTCATCCATGATCAGTAATCGAGGATTGCGATAAAGAGCACGAGCAATACCAATCCGCTGTCTTTGCCCCCCAGATAGTCTGACCCCGCTTTCCCCAACCATTGTATTTAAACCTTCCGGTAGTTCGGTGACAAATTCTTCGAGTTGAACCGCTTTCAATACTTTCCAAACTCGATCTTCATTGATTTGTGATGGGAAATAGCCAAAGGCAATATTCGATCGAATGGTGTCATCGAATAGATAAATACTTTGGGGAATATAACCGATATTTCTTCGCCAAGACTTGAGATTGGTACTGACATCTACCCCGTCAGCTAAAATTTGCCCAGAGGTTGGGTTTAACAGTCCTAACAGCAGATCGACAAATGTGGTTTTACCTGCGCCAGAATGTCCGACAATGCCCACTACTTGACCTTTGGGAATCATCACAGATAGATGGGGAATTGCCAATTGTTCTGATTGAGGGTAACTGTAAGATACATCTCGAAATTCTAAACTTTGATCTAGGGAGATTTCGATCGAGTCTTGTTTCTGACTCAGTTGATATTGTCTTTCTAACTTAATTTTTTCACCCAGGCTCCGAATGTCATGATAAATCACATCTAGGGCACTACTTCGATGGCGAATTGACGTTAATGCCGTCAACATCCGATTAACAGATGGTAAAAGTCGAAATGCGGCTACAGCAAATAAAGTGATTCCACTTAATAGAGATGTGCCCGTTCGACCTTGATTGAGACCGATAATTACCAAACCCACGATCGCAATTACAGCGACAGTTTCTAGAGCTAGACGCGGGACATTTTCTAGTGTTAATGATTGTCTGACTGCTACTGTTAATTTCTTAGCATGTTGACTAAAGTTAGAGATGAAAAAGTCTTCTTTACCAGACACTTTAGTTTCTTTAATTCCACTGAATCCTTGAATCGTCCACTGGAGCATTTTGTTCGACTCAATTTGTTCGGTCTCGCCAATTTTCCCGACCTTTTTTTTGATTAATTGATAGTAACCGATGCCGATCGCTCCCATCATTGATATTGCGGCTAGCGAACCGATCGGCTCAAAGACAATCAGCATGATCGATACTAAGGTCATCAAAATTGCCTCAGTCAAGAAAATCATCAAAGGAACGATCGCGCCAACAAAGGCAAAGAATGTTTGTTTGTTGATATAATCGATTAGCTCGGATGAGTTGCGATTTAAATGGTATGTATACTCGCTATACATATAAATTCGATACAATTTAACTTCTACAGACCGCATTTTCTGGAAGATAAATTTATTTTGGATATAGGATAAAAATACAAGATAAATGCTCTTAATCGTAAATAAAGCCACTAAAGATATGCCCATCACCACGATCGTATCTCTAGGAGAATTTAAGCTCAGAGCTTGAGATATATAAGCGATCGCTGGATGCGCGTTGGTAGTTTGTGGTTGAGCGATCAGCGTGATAAATATTGGTAAGACTGCCATGCTGACAATTTCGATGACAGCACCAATTAGCATTAATACTAATAGTGCAATTCCTTGCCATCGCTCTTTCTGATTGAGCAAATACCAGATTTTTTCGAGAGTTTGTAGTAGCATTGGCAGTTAGCTCGCTGGATAAATATGTGTAACTTGAGTGATGAGCTATTTTGAATCAATACCACATTTGTTAAAATTAATACTCGCGACTAAAGGAACCCGATCTCACTCCTCCCTCGCAATCATGATTTCTTGAGACCTAGCCTCCAGCCTATCCAAATGTGGCACCCAATTAAAGCGCAATTTGGCTGAAAAGGGAGAATTAAATTAGGGGATAGGGGATAGGGGATAGGGGATAGGGATAGTGAACAGTGAACAGTGAACAGTGAACAGTGAACAGTCCCCTAGTCCCTCCGTCCCCTAGTCCCCTCGTCCCCTAGTCCCCCCGTCCCCTAGTCCCCCCGTCCCCTCGTCCCCTCGTCCCCTCGTCCCCTCGTCCCCTCGTCCCCTCTAACCTCTAATCTTGTGTATTTCCTGCCCTAATTGGCGACGAGTTGATTCTAGCACCCGTGCATCCTGCGTCCAGTTGCGCCAGTCTCGACCTGCTTGTCTAGCTACTTTTAATGCCCAATCTTGACGACCTAATTTCTTGAGGATTTGGACGTATTCATAGTCTTCAACCCCATCGCGCAACCATTTCAGGCGCATTGATGGCACAACCCCCTCAATCCCCACTTGTTTTCCTGGATAAAACAGCATTCCTTCACCAGGGAAATAGTAATCTGGTTTGAAATCATAGGTTTGGATGTCATTCCACGGATCTTTTGTCCACAGATCGATTCGCCAGTAGAGTAAACCTGTTAAACCTAAACTTTGATTGATAAATCCAGGCTGAATCCGAAAATTAATTGGCTTAAAATCAATTTGCCATTTGGGTGAATAGTCATCCTGCACTAAGGCATTGTAAGACCAAACTTGGTTGCCTTGGCGCATTACCTGCAATACATTTGCTTTTGCGTCATCATACATTTTGGGCAACAATACCCAAATATCCACCGCCGAACGACCACCAGTATTATAAAGCTGGGGAATTGGCTTCATGGTAATGAGATTGCTTGCGCCAGCGGTGTGTAAATTCCGCGCCCATTGTTTAATTGTGGGATTGAGATTGGGACACTCATCAATCTCATCGGCGGTGTAGTTGTAGCGCAGCAGGCTGGGTGAATATTGAGCTAATCTGTCGCGAATCTTGTCAACAGAGGGTGCTGGAGTCATTTTACAGGTTTTGACATCCGCCTCACTCCAATAGCCCAAATTGACCGAAGTTAAGCCCCACTTATCGATCAGTTCGCGTTGATCCTCTGGCTCGATATGCTTTGGCATCAGCCTGTGTTTGAGGAGTTCGATATTAGCAGTTTTGGATTTATCCGTCCAAAAGTCAAATGAGGATTGCAGAGAGGGTTTGAGCGGTAATTCAAAATTCCAAACATTGAGGAGAATTTCGCCTTGAGTTTTGCCGCGATCGGTGGTAACTGTAAATGTACCTTGATACTTACCAGGCTTACTTTGACGCGGGACAAAAATATCGATCCAAATCGGTTGATTTTGTTTACCTTTGAGGGCGAAGGGTACTGCTTTTAATGTTCCCTGAGTCGGCGGCTTTTTGGTAGCCGGATCGACAAATGGGATCAGTCCATCGGCGTACCAACCACCACCCAAGCCCCGATTACTGCCTTTACCAATTAAACTGGGCTGCCGGACATTGACATAGTGTTCGCGGTAGAGTGTGATATTCTGCTTGGAAATTACCTGCTGATTTGGCCCACGTAAATCTGAGACGGTAAAATTGACATTTTTCAGACCATTAGGCGGAGCTTGAACGATCGCCTGAAATGATTCATATTCGCCCCGAGCGGCATTAAGTTGAATCCGCGTTCCACTTCCAGCCGGGGCTGTTCGTCCGATGCGTTCTAGACTAGGAGCTACCCAAACTCGTGGAGCCGAGGAGATCGGCTGCTGGGCTAATAATTCTGGCGAATTCGACGCTGAAACTGAGGGAGATGGTGCGATACTGCCCTCTTGACTGGGGGAAAGGGAGATGGATGGATCTGAAAGCGATCGCTCGGCTAAGATATTTCCGGCGGTGGTACAAGCCGAAAATGTTACCAGTGCAGCTAGAGTCCACAGCCAAAATCTAAATTTCCGGTATAGCTTGTTCATATCTTTTGCATGATTTTATCAGCCTGAGTCCGTCGATCGATTACTTGTTTGATGGCATCTGTCCATTTACACATCACTTGCTCTAGCCCAAATCGTTCCAGCACTTGGGGCGCGGCTTGAGCTAACTGTTGGCGTTTGGTTGGATCTGACATGAGGGTGTCCAATCCAGCCGCCAAAGCGTCTACATCCTCTATTGTCACTAATATACCATCAACCCCATCAGTAACGATTTCCCGTGGACCGCTCAGACAGTCAGTGGAGATTACTGGCAACCCACAAGCCATCGCCTCACACAAAGCCATCGGAAACCCTTCAAATCGAGATGACATGACGAAGATATCGGCTTGTTGTAAGTGTGCGTTGACATTTTGCACCTGTCCAGGTATGTGGACTCGATCGGTTAAATTTAGTTGCGATCGCAATTCCTCTAGTTCTGCTCGACTTGGCCCTTCACCCAAAATAGTTAAATGCCAATCGGGATATTTATCCTGAAGTTGGTGAAAAGCGTGGAGTAGCAGATCGAAACCTTTAACTGGATCGAGTCTACCGACAGCAATTAAGCTAGGCTTAGGTATAAGTTGTTCGGTGACTACCTCAGCATCTGGGATCAAGACAGGATTGGGCATGACGATCGTTCGATAGCCCCGTTCTAGTGGAAAGAAGGGCACAGCATCTTTGGTTAATACTGTGACTAAATCAGCATAGCGATAAGTCAACTTCATCAACAGTTGCCAAACCTTACCTGCTTCTGAAAGTGCTGGATAGACATGTTTGCTGACAATTACTGGAAGACCGGAATTCCAGCAAGCAATCAGCGTCAGCACACTAGTAGTACTTAGGAAACTAATTACGACATCAGGTTGACTAGCAATAATTTCTGCGCGTAATACTTTCACCCGCTGCCAGACATTCCAGATTGCGGAGATCGGATTACCGGAAACTCCCGCAACGCCTAATGGTTGGAGCTTCACTTGCGGATCTAATGGGTAGAATGGCTGTTTCGATCCATCAACTAGCGTCATTAAAGTAACATCCCAGCCATGAGTAGCCCAGTAGTTGGCCAAAGTAGCCATAACTCGTTCGGCACCGCCCAAACCCATTGCATAAATTACTAGGGTAATCTTCATAGATAGAAACCGTAAATTTCTACCTATCATATAGATTCCTACAATCAACTACAATTAGCCGAATTACTGATTGTAGTTGAATTGAATTATGCTGAGAGGATATTTCAAAAGTATCGATCGACACCTGAAATTAGCCCCCAACCATTAATTTTGGGGGAATAGTTCAATTAATGTTCCTCAATGTTGGCGGATTTTTGGCGGAGTCAGGAGGCTTGGAAGTATAAAAAGATACTAGGATTTCTCACTTTCGGTACTTCCAAACATCCTCTTGTGCCGCAATGACAAGATCAAGACTGTTAACTTCCACATAAAATAGAGAAATCCCCCTAGTTCGAGCTAGAGGGACTTCTGGAAAACCAATATAACTATTTACTAATTATGTCCGAAGAACGTTTCGACCACCCTTGGGGGTGCGCTTGCGCGTTCGCCTTGAAAATCAACTAACCCAAGTTATTCAAGCTATTAGCACCATGCAACAGAACATGGCTACCAAGCAAGATTTAGCGGCTGTCGAACAGAAGGTATCTGCCATGCAGAACAATCTTGATGCAGTCCGCGAAGACATAATCGCCCTTCGCCATCGGATCGATAGTGTTGAAGGTATCCAAAATGTCATCATTCGGGAAGGCTTTCAATCTTTGATGTCTTACAACGACGATCTCAACTATGAGTTGGCTGACACGGCGCGACAAAATCGGTTACTAAAGCGGCGAGTAATCCGCCTAGAACGCCAAGATAAGAAAGATTAATCATCTTCAGCCACAATCAAAACCCCTTGCGCTGCAGCACTCAATGCCGTCGATCGATCGCTTGTTCGATCGCATCTGTCCACAGACCCATTACCCGCTCTAATCCAAATCGTTCCAGCACTTGAGGTGCGGCTTGGGCTAATTGTTCACGTTGAAGCGGATCGGACATGAGCGTATCCAATCCAGTCGCTAGAGCATCGACATCATCGACCGTGACTAACATCCCATCAATCCCATCGCGAATGATCTCACGGGGACCACTAAGACAGTCGGTAGCAATCACAGGCAAACCGCAAGCCATAGCTTCACATACTGCCATCGGAAACCCTTCAAACCGAGAAGATAGCACAAAAATATCTGCTTGGCGGAGATAATCATTCACATTTGTCACGGCACCAGGAAGATGAACTCGATCGATTAATCCCAGTTGAGCGCGTAATTGTTCCAACTCACCCCGCATCACCCCCTCGCCCAAAATGGTCAAGTGCCAGTCGGGATATTTAGCTTGGATTTGCCCAAAGGCTTGGAGCAGGAGATCGAAGCCTTTTTGGGGGTGCAGTCGTCCCATCGCCACCAAGCTCGGAGTTGGCAGTAATGGCTTGGTGATGACTGTGGGTGCGGGAGTTAGCACAGGATTGGGCATAACGATCGATCTGTACCCCCGCTCGATCGGATAGAATGGGAGGGCATTTTCGGTGAGTAGTGTCACCCTGTCGGCATACCGATAAGTCCACTTCATCAGCAATTGCCAGCCCTTGTTGACATCTGTAAACCCTGGATAAATATGTTCGCTGACGATCGTGGGTATCTTGAGATGGCGGCAAGCAATTAGGGTCAACACATTAACTGTATTGAGAAAACTGATGACGACATCAGGTTGACTGGCAATGATTGCCGCTCTTAGTACTTCCATCCGCCACCAAGCAGTCTTGAGTAAGGTGAGGGAATTTGGTGAGTCACCGATAATCCCTAAATACTGGAGGTTAATTTGTGGTGCCAACTGGTAAAAAGAGCTTTTACTCGAATCGGATAACACAATCAGTGTTACCTGCCAACCATGAGTTGCCCAATAGTTAGCAACGATCGACATTACTCGCTCTGCACCACCACCTTCTAGTGCATAAATAACTAAAGTAATTTTCATTGATATCGATCAGTAATTATTAATGAGATGAGTATCAATCTGGCTTCTGGACTGGGGTGAATCAATCTCGACCCCGTGTGACAACTTGTTTGATCGCATCTGTCCACATGCCCATCACTCGCTCCAAGCCAAATCGTTCTAGCACTTGCGGTGCGGCTTGAGCTATTTGCTGACGTTTAACCGGATCTGACATCAAGGCATCTAAACCAGCCGCCAAAGCGTCCACATCATCCACTGCCACTAAGACACCATCAACCCCATCGGTAACGATTTCCCGTGGACCACTCAGACAGTCAGTGGAAATCACTGGTAAACCACAAGCCATCGCTTCACACAAAGCCATCGGAAACCCTTCAAATCGAGATGACATGACGAAGATATCGGCTTGCCGTAAATGTTCATTGACATTTTGCACCTGTCCAGGTAGGTGGACTCGATCGATTAAGCCCAATTTTGCCCGAAGTTGCTCCAACTCACCCCGCATCGCCCCTTCGCCCAAAATGGTCAAATGCCAGTCGGGATATTTAGCCTGGACTTGCCCAAAGGCTTGGAGCAGGAGATCGAAGCCTTTTTGGGGGTGCAGTCGTCCCATCGCTACCAAGGTAGGGGTTGGCAGTAATGGCTCGGTGATGACTGGGGGTGCTGGGGTCAGCACGGGATTGGGCATAACGATCGATTTATACCCCTTGTTGGCAGGATAGAATGGTAGGGCATTTTCAGTGAGTAGCGTCACCCTATCTGCATACCGATAAGTCCACTTCATCAGCAATTGCCAGCCCTTGTTGACCTCTGTAAACCCTGGATAAATATGCTCGCTGACAATTACGGGAATCTCGGAATTCCAGCCAGCAACTAGGGTGAGGACACTGGCAGTATTCATAAAACTGATTACTACATCGGGTTGACTGGCGATAATTGCCGCTCGTAATATTTTGACCCGTCGCCAGAAATTCCAGATTGCTGAGATCGGATTAGTGGAATCTCCCGCAACGCCTAATGGTTGAAGCTTAACTTGAGGATCTAATGGATAGAACGGCTGTTTCGATCCATCGACTAGTGTAATTAAAGTGACATCCCAGCCATGAGTAGCCCAGTAGTTGGCCAAAATAGCCATGACTCGTTCGGCACCGCCCAAACCCATTGCATAAATTACTAAGGTAATCTTCATAGATAGCAACCATCAGTTTTCATCTATTATAATAATAGAATTTAACTATTGAATAGAATTAGCTAAATTGCTGGTAGCAATTACACTTTGCACGGGCATCGCTTGTGCTGTCCGATTAGAGGATAAATGGTCGGAAATGTTGCTATTTTCTACTTACTGTGAGACAGTTTATGGTGTTGCAAATGACTTCATCAACAAGGCATAACAGAAGGAATCACTGTAATCAAAGTAGTTTTTATGATTATTTGTCTGCCACGATTGGATGCTGAGGTTGAATTTTCTTCAAGATTATTTTTGTTAATTGTCTTTCGATTAATTCATAACTAATCCAAGCTACAAGAATAGAAGTAATCGGGCCACAGACGATCAAGATTCCATCTCCAATTAAGATATTTGTATGAGCAACTTTCACCGCAATACTCCGAACCAAATCCATTGTAAATGGATGAATTAAGTACAGGCTATAGCTAATTGTGCCTAAAAATCTCATTGTGGGCGTTCTGAGTAATTGGGCTGAGAAAGCATCTTCTTGAACGACCTCAACAAAGAAAATGACCAAAAATGGAAAAGCAAGTAATGGATGGAACTCATAGAGGATCGCCGCGACAATCAGCGCAGGCAATCCCATCCGGTATGTAGAGGGCAGACGATCGTATTTTTTGATAAAATAGCAACCGACACCAATCAAGAAAAATGATGCGTCCACCCGATGGTAAATGACAAAAACCGATATAGCTGCTAACAGAGATAAGCAGATAGTTTTGGGAACTCCTGTCAGTTTTTTCCTCGTTTTCCAAACTAGTCCAGCCAAAATATAAAACAAGGCTTCATAGCTAAGAGACCAAGCATTTTTTTGGGCAATAGGTAAATCTAAAATACCTGGCAAAAAGAATAAATTAGCAAAAAAAGCCTTGACGTAATCAATACTAATATAGTGTAGACTCCCCATCCAATCATATCCCCAGACTGGACCGAAAGCGAACATAATCAAATGCAGCAACAAAAAGACTGGATAGATCCGAACGAGTCGATTTTTTGCAAAAATTATCAGCGATTGATGTTTTTCTAGAGTTTGTGTAATGAGAAAACCACTAATACAGAAAAAAATACACACAAAAAAAGGTCCAAGTTCTTTGACAAATTCAAGATATGACCAAAGGACATTATTTTTCGCCCCCATGCCATAGACATGAAAGAAAAGGACTAAGATTGCCGCAAAACCGCGTAAACCGTGAATAGAAAGATTGAAGTTTGATTTTTGATCCACTATCCTAGCCCAATATAAAGTAATAACGTAAGTTGCTAGTTACTTTTTAGACGGGGGGACTAGGAGCAAAATGCGATTCCCGATTCCCTAACCTCACCGATAACTTATCACTAGCAACTTAGATAAATAAACCACGCATAGTTTAGATCGCCGAGCAAATTCGATGCTTAATTGCTCGATCGATCGCATCATTCCACATTTCCATCACCTGCTCTAAGCCAAATCGATCGAGTACCTGGGGCGCAGCTTGTGCCAATTGTTGGCGTTGCACTGGATCGGACATTAAGACAGCCAATCCATCAGTGAGTGCATCCAAGTCCTCCATCGGCACTAAAATCCCATCGACTCGATCGGTAATAATATCCCGTGGACCACTCAAACAATCAGTTGCAATTACGGGTAAACCGCAAGCCATCGCCTCACATAAAGCCATCGGAAACCCTTCAAATCGAGACGATAAGACAAAAATATCGGACTGACGCAGATAGGCATTGACATTTTGCACTTGTCCAGGCAGGTGAACTCGATCGGTTAAATTTAGTTGCGATCGTAATTCTTCTAATTCGGCTCGACTTGGCCCTTCACCCAAGATGGTTAAATTCCAATCAGAATATCGATCGTAGAGTCTGTGGAAGGCTTGGAGCAATAGATCGAAACCTTTAACGGGATGCAGTCTACCTAGTGCAATCAAACTTGGCTTAGGCAACAATTGCTCTGTCACCACTTCTGCGGTGGGGATAATCACCGGATTGGGCATCACTATCGATCGATAGCCCTGCTCGGCAGGATAGAATGGCAAAGCATTTTCGGTTAATATTGTGACTAAATCGGCGTGACGATAGGTTAACTTCATCAACAGTTGCCAAAATTTATTGGCATCCTCAAAGGCGGGATAACTATGTTCGCTGACAATGATCGGTATATTTAAGTTCCAGCAGGCAATTAGGGTCAACACATTACCAGTATTGAGAAAACTGATCACGACATCCGGCTCACTCTCAACAATTGCCGCCCGTAATATCTTGATTCGCTGCCAACCAGTCTGAACTAAGGTGAACAAATTGGGTGAATCACCAATAATCCCTAGTTGTTTCAATTTAATTTGTGGTTCTAAGTGATAAAAGGATGGTTGAGATCGATCAACTAGTGTAATTAAAGTTACATCCCACCCCTGCGTAGCCCAGTAGTTAGCCACGATCGACATCACTCGTTGCGCGCCGCCAAGTTCCATTGAATAGATAACTAGAGTAACTTTCATGTGCCCGCCTGCCACTATTTGACGATCGAAGCTCAACCAAGATAATTCTCAATCTGCCAGAGAATCGAGATTATTCGCAATCGATCGTTGTTTACATTGGTAATTATAAGCTATACATGTTTCACTTTAATATGTCGTTATTACAATTTCATTTATTTTAATAATCCAAGTTGCTAGCTATAAGTCATCGGTGGGAGAAGGGGATGCCTCTGCGGAGGCAAACGCTTCGCGAACGCGTTGGCGGAGACTTTCCCTTGGCATTACGGCTTCGCTCGGCAACCAGGGGGAAAGGAATAGTTGACAGTCCCCCAGTCCCCCAGTCCCATAGTGTAGGGATTACTCGATCGAATTAACCAGATTGAAGTCTTTTTGATTTATCAGAGATTGCTATTAACCTTTGCATGTTTGGAGTATGCTATTCATGTAATTCAGAAACTCGATCGTTTCCACTATTCTTTGATTAATGCAAGAGATTGATATTGTATTTTGAGATGTTGAACTATTGGATAGCTCTATCTTGCTGGTATGTCCAAACGGCTACTGCACCGAAGGCAAATCCAGTCCACGCTAACCATAAAAGATGTATCCAAAGATAATGATCCCCTGAACCAACCGTCGAAAGTACTAATTGTGCATAGTGATAAAATGGTGAAAAAGCGACTAAATCTTGTACTATTGGTGATAAAAATACCGGTATGCCACAAGTTGCAATACCAACAGGGATAATTAAACCAGCAATAGAATCATAACTTTTTGGATCGATGGAATAACTCAGCCCCAATCCTAAGAACGTAAAGGGTACGATCCCCACAAGTAAACTTAAAAGTAGAGTTGCCCAGTTGCTAACTTCAGGAAGTGGATGCAATCTGGCATTCAATACGAAAATTAGTATCAAACTGAATACCCCAATTAGCAATGCAGTCGAAACTTTAACCGCAATATATATATCTGCAGGGAGAGGGGTAGATCTCAAAAATTTTAACCAGCGATTTTTTCGCTCAATAGCTACTCGTTTTCCTACGCGATCGAATGCTATCGTTAATAGAGTCAATCCACTAAGTCCGATCATAGTTATTTCATTTCCACCTGGAATTACGGCTGAAATCCCGGCAAATAGTAAGATTCCGAACAGAAAAAGAGGTGTTCGTAACAACTGAAGTATCTCTGCCCAAAATTGCTGGATGAACAAATTTACATGATTTACCGATCGTAATTGGGAAGATGATAATTGCTCAACTACACTAGATTTATCAGATTGCGTTACTTTAAGAGTACTATCCAATAAATTTTCACTTAGCTGCCCACTAGCAGGCACTTCATCCATACTGTGTAAAGTGACAATCCGATTCGCCATTTTAGTTAAGCGTTCTCGATCAGATTTAAGATGCGTAACCATTAAGATTGCTACGCCTCTTGTCTGGCAATTTTCGATCTGTTTCCAGAACTCCTCATAAGCTGAATCATCCATCTCTTTTGTGGGTTCATCAAGAATTAAAAGTTCTGGATTACTGGCTAAGGCTAGAGCGAAATAAAGACGCTGCTTCCACCCACCTGATAATTGGGCTACCCAATTATCTTGTTTTTTATCAAGTTTGAACGCGCTCAGAAGTTCCTCTGTTGATCGAGCATTTGGGTAATAACTCCTGACAAGTCTAATCAATTCTTTTACCTTCATATTTTCAGGAAGATTAGCTTCTTGAAAAACTACCCCAACGTGATTTTTTGATTCAGGAGACTTGGGTGATAGTCCCATGAGATTAACCTCACCACTGCTTGGTGTCATTAATCCCAAAATTAGGTTTACTAAGGTCGTTTTCCCTGCACCATTTTCACCAACCAAGACAACAAATTCTCCTTGACAGATACTCAAGTTGATATTTGTAAGGACAGGCTTACGATCAAACCAAGTGTGAAAAGTCTTAGAAACATCGCGAAGTTCAATCAATTTCATAGTCTATTTCTTATTAATGGCTAGTTTTGCTGATAAGGAACCAAATTCCTGTTGCAATACCGACAGCAGGTAGGAGTGGGATACCCATCAATGTTGTTAGTACTATTAACACTAATGTACCGCCTGCAAATGCCCAAAATTCATTTCCTGGTGGAGGCGGAAATACTGTAGGGCTACAGTCACTCAAGAGACAAAGAGTACTTCCTTTTGCAAAAGTCAAAAAAGTTGCAAATATACTAAGCAGAAGCACAGTTCCTAAAATTAGCTTAGTGCTTGGAACTGAAGATACTGAAACAAGAACGGTTTTCAGCTTTTCTCCAAAAGATGTACCGAATTTTTGGATTTTTGATAAAGGAGGTTTAGAAAGGGGAGTCTCAGTCCGAGGAACAATATCATCCGATTCATTAGAGGTACTTGGATTCGATTGCATGATTAATCCTTGGGTATAAGGTTTATTTGAAAGTTAGGAATCAATGGAAAGTTTCTATTTGCTTAATGTAGACCGCACAACAAGCCACGTCATAATTCCAACTCCGGCAATAAGAGCAACGGGAGCGCCTGGAGCTAACATCAAGAAACCTACGACACTAGCTACGCCTACAACTACTCCAATTACATCAGAATTTGGATTTGGATCGGGTTTCGGGGGTTTCTTCTCACGCGCATCACCTGTCTTTTTTGGGAGATCGGGGCACTTAGTGTCAGTTCCATTGGGCTGGCAATGCTCTGGTCTCGAAATACCTCCCCAGTGAATCATGGGAGAAGATGAATGTTGAATACTCAGAGTTGTAATGCTCAGAAGCAAAGTCCATAATAGAAAGCCTCCCACCACAAATCTAAACCAGGGGTTTTTATCGCCAGCCGACCATGACTCATTAGTGTTCACTTTCAAATCCTTCTCCAATCGCGTCTATACTACTATGTTTCCCAAAATATCTAGCCGATCTGCAAAGCCAAGTAATAAAAACGATACCTGTCTAAATGTTAAATCTGGGCGAAATAAAATTGGCAGAAGCTACTGTGAGAAGGTACATTCACACGGTAGCCAAACTTTTATCTGGCGGCCAAATAACATTTAGACAGGTATCGTGATGGCAGTTAACCTGTCATCGGTCAAAATATTACCCATCAATTTGCCGATAACGGCAATCATAACGTTACCGTCAGCATCACTGACAACGACGGAGCCAACACCACCGAAACCATCAAAGTCACCGTCACCAACCTCGCACCCACGATTAATACCGTCGATATCCCCACCAATATTAAAGAAGGAGAAACAGTCCAACTCACAGCCACCGCCAGCGACGCATGTAACGACACCACTTCGACTTTGCGTGCAAGCCAGTCCCCCCATCCCCTCGTCCCCCGTCCCTTCCTTACATCATTTAGCGGATGTGGCGAGAACCTGAAATCAGCTAGAATGTCCCCTAAGATCCTCATTTCAATCAAAAGCAAGGCTTTAATCAATATTGATAGCTACTCTAGAATCGAGATGCTGTGAAGCATAGATAGTCTAAATTTAATCTGGATAAAACATTTTTTAAACAAAATAATATTGGGTCAACTTCAACACTTCATTCATCCACATGTTAATCAATGCATCACAGTTAATCTTGCCGAAAAGCAAGCTGCAAATTTTTCTCGATCGATATCAATATTTACTCTCGATCGCCGCGACATTTTTGTTTTTTTCAGAAATTCCTGACTATCTAGTAGAGGGAGGAATTTCTCCATTGAATGTATTGGCATGGATCGGGATATTTGCTGTTTTAGCATTACCATTTGCTCGAAAAATAGTCACCATGCCGAAATCTCTCGTGATTGGTTTGGTGATTTATGGCACGATCGCACTTCTATCGGTGATGACAGTGAGTGCCGACGAAATATCAATGCAAGATTTTCGGAATAGAATCTTATCAATTTTCTTTGTTTGTTTGATGTATGTTCTTTACGAACAAAAGTCATTAAAGCAAGTCAAATACGCAATTATTGCAGCAGTTATCTTGGCTGTATTTAATAATTTTTATGAGTTAGCTAATCCTGGCATCTTCAGTCCATTGAATGTCGGTCGTCCAGCCGGACTTTATGTCAATCCGACCAAGACGAGTGCGGCTTTGATGCTCGGTATGCTGCTAACTATTACAACGATCGCTAAGCCCTTGCGCTGGCTATTTATGTTATTTGTAGGTCTGGGCATTCTGTTGACATTTACCCGAGGAGCCATCTTAGGTTGGTTGATTGCTGTAATATTACTGATTGGTGGGCGCGTGTTATCAAATAAACGCCGGACAGTAATTGTGCCGATGTTAATTCTCGTCTCGTTTCTAGTTGTGGTTAATCCACTCAGCGCGCTAAGTAATTATTTTAGTGGCAGTATCGATGGTTCATACTGGAACGTTTTAAACCGACTAGAACAATTCCAAAATCCTGATTTGGCGGATGAATCATCCCAAGATCGTAAGGCAGTTGCCAGAGAAGCTTGGAAGATGTTTGGCGAACGCCCCTTTTGGGGGAATGGTTTGGGTTCTACAAATAAGTGGACTGTGGCTCCTTTCTCGACACACAACATGTATCTTTATTACATGGTTGACAATGGGATCATCGGTCTGATTTTCTTGCCAGGAGCGATCTTTGCAGTAGTTTATAACAACAAAGGCGAGCAGAAAATTATCTTAATTTGTTATGCAATTTTTATGGGTTTGTGGGGCATCTTCAGCCACAACGTCTTGGAAGAGAGATACATCCTCATCACTTTTGCATTGGTAGCTGCAATGAATACCAATCAGCGGCGGTATTCTCAGTATTTTGCTGACAAATTTACATTAGCACTACCTCCCGCACGCGCACAGCTACTTCTTCCCCCAGTGCGCAATCAGCAGGCATTACCCCCAGCCAATTATCGGAAGACATCACCCCCAATTAAGAAATAGAAGATACAGTACTCAAAAATTATCACAGACAAATGGGGTGATGTGGATGGATCAGCAATTGTCAGTTGTCTATGTGACTACTAGTCTGGAAGGTGGTGGGGCGGAAATGATGCTATATCAGCTAGTTTCCCATTTAAACCCCCAGCGATTTCGGGTGACAGTGGTATCACTGATGCAACCTGGACCACTAGTAGAGAAATTTCAAGCAGCCGACATCCCAGTATATTCGATCGATATGCAGCGGGGTGGTTTACCTTCGGTGGGGGTGTTATGGCGGTTGGTTCAGCTACTGCGTCAACTGCAACCGGATATCATCCAAGGCTGGATGTATCATGGGAATCTGGCGGCGCAGATTGCCAGGTTTATTTTATGGCAGGGACAGATTCCGGTACTGTGGAGTATTCATTACAGCATTAGCTGTTTGGCTACGGATAAACCGATGACTAGAGCCTTAATTCAACTGGGTAGTAAGCTCTCCAGTTTGCCAGCGCGGATTTTGTTTGTCTCGAAACTCAGTCAGCAGCAACATATCGATCTTGGATATTGCGCTGAAAAATGTTTAACGATCCCGAATGGTTTTAACGTCGATACATTTAAGCCCAATCCAGCGGCGCGATTGGTTGTTCGGGAGGAGTTTCATCTTCCCGCCGAGACGTTTCTGATTGGTTCTTTCGCTCGGTACAATCCGATGAAAGATCATCCCAATTTTTTGCGCGCGGCGGCGCAGTTGCATCAGCAGCATCCTGATGTCCATTTTCTTCTCGCTGGAGAGGATGTGGATGGAGATAATCAGACGTTACAGGAACTCATTGCTGAGTTAAATTTAACCGATCGCGTACATCTTTTGGGCGAACGGCGGGATGTTTCGACTTTAATGGCTGGATTAGATATTGTTACTTCCTCTTCCGCCTACGGCGAAGCTTTTCCGATGATTATTGGCGAAGCGATGTCCTGTGGAGTGCCCTGTGTCGTGACGGATGTGGGTGATTCTGGCTGGATTGTGGGGGATACGGGGCACATCGTGCCACCCCAAGAGGCGACTGCTTTGGCGCGTGGTTGGCAAGATTTGGTTGAGTTGGGAGCTGAAGAACGTGCTAGGTTAGGCATATCAGCCCGCCAACGGATTGTCGAAAACTTCTCATTAGGCGTAATTGTGCCGCAGTATGAGTCTTTATATAAATATTTATTAGCTTCGATTAGTAGATTTTAGGTTGGGTAGAGCAAGGCGAAACCCAACCACTTCGCCAGAAAATACTTTTAATTGCTTATGTGTGGAATTGCGGGTTATTGGGATCGATCGAATCAATCTAGTCCAGCAGAGAGTCAGCGCATTGTTACCGCTATGACGGACACCCTGATTACACGAGGGCCGGATAGTAGTGGGATCTGGCTCGATCCTGCCGCAGGCGTTGCCTTGGGGCATCGTCGCTTGGCAATTCTCGATCTGTCGCCGGAGGGGGCACAGCCGATGTTATCAACAGATGGTCGCTATGCGATCGTCTTTAATGGAGAAATCTATAATTTTGCTGTCTTGCGAACAGAACTGAGCCAGCAAGGTTATCAATTTCGCGGTCATTCCGATACAGAAGTAATGCTAGCTGCTGTTACTGAGTGGGGTTTGACAGTGGCACTCCAGAAGTTTGTCGGGATGTTTGCCTTTGCCCTGTGGGATACTCAGGAGCGCGTTCTCCACCTGTGTCGTGATCGAGCGGGTGAAAAGCCATTATATTACGGTTGGGTCGGCGATACGCTCCTCTTCGGCTCAGAATTAAAAGCTCTTGTCGCCCATCCCCAATGGCAGGGAAAAATAGACAGATCTGCCCTAACTCTATTCGTTCGGTACGGTTATATCCCTGCGCCACACTCGATTTACGAGGGCATTAGTAAGCTCACACCAGGGACGACAATCAGTTTTAACTCAGAACACCCCACAGCTACACCCATTCCCTATTGGGATCTCCAAACCGTCGTCGAAAAGGGGATGAGAGATCGATTTCAAGGTACTGACGCTGAAGCGATCGCCCAGTTAGATAAACTATTACGGGAGATAATTCAGGAACAAATGGTTGCCGATGTGCCACTCGGTGCATTTCTCTCTGGGGGGATTGATTCTTCGACGATTGTGGCTCTGATGCAAGCACAATCTACTCGACCGATTAAAACTTTTTCGATCGGTTTTACCGAGCAACAATACAATGAGGCGGAATATGCCAAATCCGTCGCCGCACATTTAGGTACGGAGCATACCGAACTATATGTCACCCCCGCAGATGCCTTGGGCGTGATTCCCCAGTTGCCACAATTGTATGATGAACCATTTGCCGATCCATCCCAAATTCCCACCTTTCTACTCTCAAAAATGACCCGCGAACACGTGACTGTCAGCTTGTCTGGCGATGCGGGAGACGAATTATTTGGCGGATATAGTAGATATTTTATTGGGATTGATATTTGGCAAAAAATTAGTTGGATTCCACTAGGAATGCGCCAATTTTATGCTAAGTTGTTGATGTCAGTACCGCCAAAACAGTGGGATGGAATTGTCGATCGCATCGGTCAGTTTGCCCCTAAATTACAAAATGTCCAAGCTGGGCGAAAAATTCATAAAATTGCCGGAGCATTAGCGAGTAAACAGCCCCTGGAAATGTACCGCGAATTGCTTTCAACTTGGAAAAATCCCGCCGATATAGTCTTAAATAGTACTGAACCTGCAACCATCGTCACCCATCCCCCCGACTGGCTCGATCTGCAACTCGATTTTGCCGAGCGGATGATGTATTTAGATATGATGAGTTACTTGCCAGATGATATCCTAGTTAAGGTCGATCGAGCAGCAATGGCTGTGAGTCTGGAATCGCGGGTACCATTTCTCGATCGACGAGCGATCGAATTCGCTTGGCAATTGCCCTTGTCCATGAAACTGCGAAATAATCAAGGCAAGTGGTTATTGCGCCAAGTACTCTACCAGTATGTACCAAGTGAATTAATCGATCGACCCAAAATGGGCTTTGGCGTGCCGATTGATTCCTGGTTGCGGGCAGAATTACGCGACTGGGCGGAATCTCTCCTCGCCGAACAACGGCTCGAACGCGAAGGCTTTTTCAACGTTCGAGCAGTACGTCAGCAGTGGGATGAACACCTATCCGGTGAATTCGATCGTAGTTATGCCCTATGGAATATTCTGATGTTCCAAGCTTGGCTAGAAGAACATCCCCAGCTAAATTAGAACTAAAAACTTGA
Organism: Chamaesiphon sp.; assembly: GCA_041738715.1. Taxonomy (GTDB): domain Bacteria; phylum Cyanobacteriota; class Cyanobacteriia; order Cyanobacteriales; family Chamaesiphonaceae; genus Chamaesiphon. Next base: position 25,554 of record JBGSPI010000099.1, on the reverse strand, counting down.
GATTGATATGCAGCATATTTTAGTGACTGGAGCGGCTGGGTTTATTGGTTTTCACCTCAGCCAGAGACTCCTCGCTGATGGACACAAAGTAATTGGGATTGACAATCTCAATGGTTATTATGACGTAAAACTCAAACAAGACCGACTCATCCAACTCCAAGCACACCCTAATTTTACCTTTCATCAACTCGATCTAGCCGATCGAGAGGGAATCGAACAGTTGTTCGCTGCTGCTAAATTTGAAGTCGTCGTCAACCTAGCCGCCCAAGCGGGTGTGCGCTACTCCCTCCAAAATCCCCGCGCCTATATCGATAGCAATATCAGTGGGTTTAGCAATATTCTCGAAGGCTGTCGCCATCACCAAGTCCAGCATCTCGTGTATGCTTCTTCTAGTTCGGTCTATGGCGCAAATACCAAAATGCCATTTTCAGTTCATGATAATGTCGATCATCCAATCAGTCTCTACGCTGCCACGAAAAAAGCTAATGAATTGATGGCGCACACCTACAGCCATCTGTATAATATCCCGACCACAGGTTTGCGGTTTTTCACAGTATACGGCCCTTGGGGTCGTCCTGATATGGCACCGATTTTATTTACCAAAGCTATCTTAGCGGGCAAACCAATTGATGTCTTCAATCATGGAAAAATGAAACGCGATTTCACCTACATTGATGATATCGTTGAAGGCATCGTCCGCACGATCGATAAGATTCCCCAACCCAATCCACTCTGGAGTGGAGCCAGTCCCGATCCAGGTACGAGTAAAGCTCCCTATAAAATATATAACATTGGGAACAGTCAACCAGTCGAATTGCTGGCTTTTATCGAAACTATTGAAGAGTGTTTGGGGAAAAAAGCTGAGAAAAATTTTCTGCCGATGCAGGCTGGTGACGTAGTTGCAACTTATGCAGATGTGGAAGATTTGATGCAGGATGTCGGTTTTAAACCGCAAACTTCCTTAAAAGATGGCATTACAAAGTTTGTTGAGTGGTATCTCAATTATTATCAGGTGTTTGTCGAACAATAAAAATTTGCCACTCCCAAACCGAACTACATGGATACAAGGGCCAAATTATGAATTGCCCCTTGTATTCTAGAAGAATAAGTCCTAATCAGATCGATCGCCAGCACCACAGGAAGTGGAAAATTCAGATTGCCTCTTGTCTGGGAACTTAACATCGCAACCTCTGTGTAGTATATTAATTATGGCGATCGCAGATGGGGTCAAGGTTCATATCGAAGGATTTGTAAATTTGCTGGGCAATCAAAACCGTATTGAATCATCCCCCGATGCCTAATCTCCCTGCCAAATCAGGACTAAACGGAATTACTGTTGCTGCCATCAGAAATAATGCTAATAAGCCGAGTGCTGCACGAGCATCATTTGGTTCCGTGATTTCATCTAAACTCGGACGTTCTAAGGCGCGTTGTAAAAATCCCACCAGAATTAGCCAGTAGAGAATCACCAGATTGGCTGGGTTAAAAAATGCCACAATTCCTAAGATTACCAAAGTCACTAATGTTGCTCTTTGGGCTATTTTGCGACCGTAGATAGCTTGAACGATTCTACCGCCATCTAGTTGACCAATTGGCATCAAATTAAGGGCATTAATGACTAAACCTAACCAACCAATGATCACTAAAGGATGAATCGAGATTGAGGCTTGATGTACAGCACTGCCCAATACAATCTTAGCTAACGCTCCGACTAAAATTGAGCCTTGGAAAAATTGGGAGGGAAGATCCAATCCTGCACCAGTTTTGGAGAGGATCAAGCCCAGAATTAGAATCATGAGAGAGATTAAACCACCAGTAGCGGGGCCTGCCAATGAGACATCAAATAGTACACTGCGATCGGGTAATAAAGATTCAAACCGCGTAATTGCCCCAAATGAGCCAATTTGTCCGGTCGGGAGAAAGAAGGGTAAGCCGATTTTAACCTGTCGCAGCCGTGCCAATATCTGGTGCCCCACTTCGTGAGCAATCAAAATTGTCCAAATACCCAATGACAAGGGCAAGACTTCCTGGATGCGTTCGGTATGTGCATAAAAATCAAAGCCAAGAAACACACCCATTGCTTCCAGACTAGTGGCGATCGTTGCAAAAAACATCACTACTGCGAGGATTTTCTGCCCGATGGTAGCAGGTTGAGGATCGTTACTACTAGGTAAAACTACCACAACAGGACGATCTTCTGGATCGGGAATCAGGAACAAACGATACCTTTCACCGACTTTATCGATCAGTTTTTCACTCAATCTGTGATGTACTGCCGCAGCCTCTCCCCGCAGATTTCCTTTGAAAATCGCCCCCTGTTGGTAAGGAATCGTCTCCGTTGCAAAAAAAGTATCGATGCCAAAAATCGCCTTGATGCCTGCTAAATCTGCATCAGGTATGTGGGGCATATCTATCGGGTTCGGGAGGGCTTGTGTGTCGATTTCACTGGGGTTGGGAGATTGTCTCGATTGAGACTTGATCCTGCGCTCGACAATTTTGGCAGCTACATCTGGATCCTGTGCCGCTAGTCGGACTTGAGTACCTAGCCAAACATAGACACCTGTGGATGTCATTAACAGGAACAGAATTCCCACGAGATTGATGTATAGACCTACAGATAATGCACCGAAACATAATAGCCACGGCACCATCAGCACGACTGATTGCAACCACGACAGGATACCGAATTTACCTAAGTCTCGATTTCGATAATAACCCCACCCCAGAATTCCGAGCGCGATAATTAATAGGGCGATTGTTGTTATATTTCCTGTTGTAGTCATTTGTGATAATTAGATCTTGGGGGCAAGTTGCGTTTTTAACCACATGTATATTAGGATGACAGCAATGTTCGGCGAAGGCTAGTGCTGATCGAAATTATAAATTATAAATTGGGCGGCAAGCCGGTCATTTCTGTTGCACTGTTGTCTGCCTGCATACCAATCGGTGTAAGCTTCCCAAGCTGTTGGCATTGTCCAAATCATTTTCCAGGATTCACTTCTCCAAATTTGCGGCAATATCTAACATAAATTTAATCGCGTTATAATAATCGCGAACGGGAGCAAATGTAAGCATATTTCGACCTAACTTCGGTTCGAGAAATTGGGATGAGGTGGTAATACCGATATATGTCATTCGATCGTTGGCGGAGAGGTAGATTGGACACCGACTGGTTCGGTAGTAATTGATCGCAGATCTTCTGACTGCTGGTGATAAAATTTGGAGGGGTGTTGTTCGATCGCGACTATAAATAGTGAAGAGTCGATCGAATTCTGGATCGGCAATTTGGAAAGCTTTTCCTAGATAGTTAGGTATTTTCAACTTCGCTTGCTTGGGGACTACAAGCATTTGTCCCAATTCATTTGCCTCTGGGCGTAATATTTGGCAAAACATCCCTTGAAAAATTATCTTGCGTCCGGCATCATTGCCGATTACTTCACGAGTGAAATCATCAGCGTCAAACTGTTTGATAATTAGCGATTTGAAAAGATAAACGATCGACCTAATTGCTTTGATAATTAATGAGGCAAAATTTAGCTTGAATAATCTCTGCAACCCCGATTGCTCATGGATAATTTTGAAAAAGCTATCGATAACGCTTAGTAAACTATCAGTGGGAATTGTCGCCTGGAGATCGGAGCAGACGATCCGCATATTTTGCCATTTAATGGAGATCGAATCATCCAGATTGATGTAGATTAATTCTTGCCGTTCGCTATTTGCCATCCCACTGTGGAGTAATGACTGTCGCACATCTTGGGCTTCAGCTTGCCCAATATATGCGATCAGGCGATCGGTATCGATAAAGTCAATTACTTTGCGAACGATTGGAGATCGCCAACCAACGCGATAATTATCAATTACCCCACCAATGAAAGTAATAAATATCCAACCTAGTGCAAGAATGGTCACAAAAATGGAGAGTGGAATCTGATAAAATTCAATTAAACTATAGCCAGATTCTTCCTTGAGATCGATTTTTTGTTGAGCTAAATAGCCAGTGATTTGTGGATTTGATGTCAATAAGTCGCATTCAGATTGGGCGATGCCTGGAGGACAGATTCCGGCTGTCTTGGCGGGTGAAGTTGATTTGCTAGCTATCGGTGTTATCGGCGGTAATAAGCACCAACCTAAAACTAAAATACTTCCAAACATAACACTAAAAATCAACGTCACAACTACAATCGTGTTGATACTCGATCTTCTCGTCTGTTCTAACTTCCGAAAATCGACAATCAGTTGAGCATCAAACCAATTGCGAAGTTGTTGAATACTAGCTAAATCGATCCTGGGTGAAACCTCAGCAGATCGATCGGGTGGAATTGAAGAAGTCACAAATCTACTGCCTAGATAAGGTAATCTTCCCTAATATGCCCAATTTAAACTAATCTGGTCTAGATTTGTATCGGTGAGATCGACTCGATCGAGGATCGTTCGGGCGAGATTAGCCCCCATCAAATTAGCTTTAGTTAGTTTCGCGCCAGTCAGGTTAGCACCCTGAAGATTTACATAGCCTAATTCAGCGGCAGTGAGATTAGCTCCTGTTAAATTTGCCCCAGCTAGATTTGCTCCCAAAAGCCGAGCTTCCGTCAGATTGACACCATCGAGTTCTCCGCCTTGAAGATTAGAATCTCGGAGAAATGCCCGACTTAAATTCATGCCCTGAAGCGAAGTCCCCTGGAGATTTGCGCCGCTCAATCTCCCTTCCAAGGCATTCGCCCAGTTAAAATTTACACCAACTAAATTAGCATCTCGTAAATTAACACGATAGAGATTAGCACCGCACAAGTTAGCTCCAGCTAAATTAGCACCCCGAAGATTCGCGCCGCTGAGATTGGCTGCACTCATTCGGGCCGCAAGTAATGCAGACTTGACCAAGAATGCCCCTTGTAAATTTCCTTTAGATAAATCAGCACCACTGAGGTTGCCTTCGCTCATCTTCACAAAGCTGAGATTTACCCAATTCAACTTGGTGCAACTCAAATCCGATCGAGTGAGAAATGCTCTGCTTAGATTTGCCCCAGTGAGATTAGCACCCCGCAAATTTACTTCGATTAAAGCTACGCCTTGTAGATCGGCTCCTGTCAAATCTACGCCAGCAAAGTCACGCTCTCCAGCTTCATACATCCTCAGTAATGTGCTAGTTTTCATCACCACTGCCACCACAATAGGTTAAGTATCAATCTTGATCGATGCTTGGCTATTCACCCCGAATCGAAGCAGATTTTAATTATTCGTGATTAGTTCTAGCGATCGGTTAGGATCGTCGATCTCACTACTTACTTAGTACGCTTTTGCCGTTACTAAAGTTCGCTTTAGAGATATTTCTTAATTATTTATAGTTAGGAGTAAATAAGCATTTTTTCAGAACTTTTGTTACGGAAATTCAACAAAGTTAAACTCGATCTCATCATTGCTCTCTCGAAGTCTCTATCTAATTAGTAAATTCACCCTTCGATCTGAATTTAAAGCTCATTTAGCTCTCATTTAACTGAGATAAAAGTTAATAAATTCGGAAAAGGGAGAAAGGAAGAAGGAATTGATTTACTATTTTTTATTTTTTGTTCTACTCAACTCCAAACTCCCATTTCCCATCTCTCTAACTCAACACCCAGTTAACCAAAGTCCTGACTGGATGACCTGTCGCACCGGAATTATTTACACCATGTTCTTTGTCACTCCAAACTGGCCCAGCCACATCTAAATGCGCCCAGGGAGTATCTTTGACAAACTGTTTGAGAAATAGAGCCGCCGTAATCGAACCACCCCCACGCGGACCAGTATTTTTCAGATCCGCAATCGGGGATTTAATCCCCTCGAAATATTTATCTGCTAGAGGCATCTGCCAAAAATTTTCTCCGGCTAATTCAGCCGCAGCAATAATCTCATTTGCCAGAGATTGTTCGGGACTCCATAAACCAGAAATATCATCGCCCAAGGCAATAATACAAGCTCCCGTGAGTGTTGCCAGATCGACGATCGCATCTACACCCAATTTGTCCGCATAGACTAGGGCATCAGCAAGAGTTAATCGCCCTTCAGCATCAGTGTTATTGATTTCGATCGTTTTACCATTCGACGCAGTTAAGATGTCTCCAGGGTGCATCGCCCGACCACTAATCATATTTTCGGTGACAGCACTGATGAAGTGAACTTCTACATCTGGTTGGAGTTGACCGATGGCTTTTGCAGCACCAAAGGTAGCCGCCGCACCACCCATATCCATTTTCATCGTTTCGATGCCACTGCCCACACCTTTGATATTTAAGCCACCAGAGTCAAAGGTTAAACCCTTACCCACGATCGCGAGTTTCCGGCGTGGTGTTCCGGCAGGGGTATAAGTAAGATGGATAAACTTAGGTGGCATTTCGGATGCTTGTGCTACGCCGAGAAATGCACCCATTTTCAACTCTTCGCATTCCGCCTGTTCGAGAATTTTGACTGTGAAGCCATAGTCTTTCGCCAGTTCTTCGGCGGTTGCGGCTAAACTCATCGGCGTGACGAAATTTGCGGGTGCGGCAACTAATTCTCGGGCCAAAATCACCCCATCACAGATGGCTTTGGCTTTGGCAATCGCGGCATCATTTCCGGCCGATTCGAGTAAATGAACTTCTGTCAATACCAGCTTATTTTTGTCTTCTACTTCTGACTTGAATCGATGATCTTGATGTAGAGCTAGGAGTAGACCTTCCGTAATCACCTGGGTGGTGGCAGCACCATCTCCATTCCACATCGGTAGACTAATTCCCAAGCTGAGGGCCTTCTCCCGTTTGGCAACACGACCAATAGTAGCACTAGCTTTCCGCAAGGTGTCTAGTTTCAGACCTTCAGCTTTACCTAAGCCCACGAGCATAATTTTCTTAATGGGCGTATTTACACCCACGCGAGTCACCGCGCTGCTGGCTTTTGCTCCTTTAAACTCTGTCTCAGCAATGAGAGCGGCGATCACACCTTGCAACTTTGTATCCAGTTGGGCAAGATCGCCACTGAGTTCGACAGCATCTTCATAAAACCCAATTGCCAGAAGATCTCCAGTCCAATCCAGACTTGTTGTAGCGATCGCTTTGATATCCATATTTGATTTGATGTATCGATAATTTAATTATTCCTTACTTAGTATGGATCTTTTTTTCGATCGATTAAAATTATTAGCGAGACTGGATCGTCGAGAGAAAATGTACTACCTAAATTTCGATTAGAGATCGAGTGATTAACTGCAAATTGAGTATTGAGTTTGACAGTATCCATTCCGGTTGACAATCGATATTAGCTAGGTAGCCCACCCCAAACAGAAGATGAATACCGACCGGATCTTCAACAGTTCTCAATTTTTCCAGCCAAGTGAGAGCGAACCCATTCGATCTGTCATCACTGAATCCCTGGATGCGGTAGTTGTGGCTTGGTATATTCAACCAGGGCAAGAAATTCCCGCCCATATCCATCCCCATGGACAAGATACCTGGACAATTTTAGCTGGAAGCGGAGAATATTATCTCGATCGTCAATCAGGCATGACAAAATTTATCTGTGTCGGGGATGTCGTCATTGCGCCGACTGGCTCTGTCCATGGTGTGTTTAACAATGGAGACGAGCCGCTGGTATTTATTTCCGTAGTGTCTCCTGCTGATGCAGGCTATGAACAACTGGCAGAATTTGAACGGGTGAGTGAATTAGCCTCGAATTGATTGGGTTTGAGGCTGAGTTTCCGATCTTGCTAGGGGCTAATCTCCAGATTGATAGCAGCAGATCACCTAATCTCTTGTAACAAAACTTATCTTTTTTCTAATATTTGTGCCGTATTCCTCTACGATCTGTTTCAGGTCATTCTAAAAATTCAATTTCTACATACTTCTTCATAAACAAGCTATAGACCAGCGAAACGTTTTAATCTAAAAGCTGTCCTGGTTTTACTAGCGACGATTTTCATGCAAAGGGAAGGCGAGACTAAACACCTCGATCGACCCGATTATTTAAACTTCGACCGCCGACAGGCGGCACGCAAGCTTCGAGTCAGTGAGTGGTGAGTAGTAAAGATACTAACGGGAACTCAGTTTGGCTACAAATCCTTGGATTAGCAGCCGATCCCCGCTTCTATACCCTCATGGGCATGTCTCAGACCTACCCGTACTCGACTAGGCTTAATACAGTAAAATATCCGGTTGGGAGATTTAAGATCTAATGAGTGTTAAGGCAAGTGGTGGCGGCTCTTTATCCCGTCCAAATTTATATCAAACACTACCAGTTTCGACCATTTCGCAAGCTGAACAGCAAGATCGGTTTCCGGCGAAGGGAGAACTGAGCGAACTGAGCAGCTATTTCAAGTCTGGAGCAAAAAGAGTTGAAATCGCTAAAGTCATTAGCGATAACTCGGAGCTAATTGTCTCGCGGGCTGCGAACCGAATCTTCGTCGGTGGTTCACCGATGTCGTTCTTGGAAAAGCCAGCAGTATCCGAGCCAGCATTGGCAACAACTTTTGCCAGTGGGACTCAGCAATCTGCATCCACACTGGGAACTGTAACATTTGTAGAAGCTAAAACTGGCTTTTTTGCAAGTTTAGGATCTCTATTTAGTGCTACAAGTTCGGGTCCGATTCCCCAAGGCTTCCAACCAATTAATATTTCGCGTTACGGCCCTGCTAACATGCAGAAGTCCTTGCGGGATATGAGTTGGTTCCTGCGTTATGCCACCTATGCGATCGTGGCTGGCGATCCGAACATCATCACGGTGAACGTGCGTGGACTCAGAGAAATCATTCAAAATGCTTGCTCGGTGCCCGCAACCATCGTCGCACTTCAAGAAATGCGCGTTGCTTCACTCGGCTACTTCAGTAAGGATGCGGAAGCTCAAGATATCATTAAACAGTACTTTGATGTAATGATTAATGAGTTCAAAGCGTCTGCACCGGAGAATAAAATTCGCCGCCGTGCCTCTGACGACCAACAAGGCTTGGAACTACCCCAAATCTATTTCGCGGCTGCCGAACGTCGTCCTAAGTACGCGATGAAGCCAGGTTTGGGCGCGCTGGAGAAAAATGAAGTTATCAAAGCGGCTTATCGCCAAGTCTTTGAACGGGACATCACTCGTGCCTATAGCTTATCGGTTTCTGACTTGGAATCGAAAGTCAAAAATAACGAAATCTCGATGAAGGAATTCATCCGTCGGTTGGCAAAATCGCCGCTCTACCGGAAGAATTTTTTCCAACCCTATATCAATAGCCGCGCACTGGAACTCGCCTTCCGCCATATTTTAGGTCGGGGACCATCCTCTCGTGAAGAAGTCCAGAAGTACTTTTCGATCGTCTCTGCCAAGGGTCTAAATGGGCTGGTGGATGCCCTCGTAGATTCGGCTGAGTACGCTGACTACTTTGGCGAAGAAACCGTGCCATACATCCGGGGTTTGGGTCAAGAAGCCCAAGAGTGCCGGAATTGGGGGCCTCAGAAGGACTTGTTCAGTTATAGCGCACCATTCCGCAAGATTCCCCAATTCCTGACGACATTTGCCGCTTATGAGCAGCCATTAGCCGATCAACACGTCTACGGTTCGGGTAACGATCCCCTGGAAATTCAGTTTGGGGCAATCTTCCCGAAAGAGACACGCAATCCGAGCAGTTCGCCTGCGCCGTTTGGTAAAGATACTCGGCGGATTTTGATCGCTCAAGGTCCAGGTATCAACAACCAATTAAGCAATCCTGGTGCCCGTGGGGTTGCCCCTGGTAGTCTGGGAGCTAAGACCTTTAAACTCGACCAATTACCTAACTACACTAGTACTGGTAAAAAAGTCAAGAGTAACCGGGGTCAAAGTACTTCATTTGGCGAAACTTCCACCCAAGCAGTGATCAAAGCGATTTACCTGCAAGTGATGGGACGGGATGTGTATGAAGGTCAACGGTTGAAAGTTGAGGAAATTAAGCTCGAAAACGGTGATATTACCGTGCGGGAATTCGTCCGCGCTCTAGCCAAATCCGATCTGTTCCGCAATACCTACTGGACTAAACTCTACGTCTGTAAAGCGATCGAAATCATTCATCGTCGTCTGCTCGGTCGTCCGACTTATGGTCGTCAGGAGATGAATAAATACTTCGATATTGCCGCGAAAAAAGGTTTCTATGCCGTAGTTGATGCAATTATTGACTCTCTAGAGTACAGCGAGAGCTTCAACGAAGATATGGTTCCCTACGAACGTTATCTCACGCCCGCTGGTGTCAGTATGCGTCAACTCCGAGTTGGCAGTATTGCGGATACTGGAGTGGGAATTGTCACCCAAGCTCAAGCAGCAACCACCCCACGGTTCGTCGAACTTGGTGCAACCAATGATAATCGATCTCAGCCCGATATTGAATTCCGCATCAGTCAAGGTGTCACCAAAAAACGGGAACAAACTAAGATCTTCAAGCTTACTCAAGCTGGCAATCCAGTCCAAATTAAGTCGGTGATCGGCGCGGCGTACCGTCAGGTATTCGAGCGAGATATCGAACCCTACATCGTAGCGAATGAGTTTACGGCACTCGAAAGTAAACTTGCTAACCGTGAAATCAACCTCAAAGAGTTTATCGAAGGTTTAGGTTGCTCTGGGTTGTACCTCAAGGAATTCTATACTCCTTACCCCAATACCAAGGTGATCGAACTAGGTACCAAGCACTTCCTCGGACGTGCGCCCCTAGATCAAGCTGAAATCCGTAAATATAACCAAATTCTAGCTACTCAAGGGATTAAAGCCTTTATTGGTGCAATGGTTAACGGTACAGAATATAGCCAAGTATTTGGGGAAGATGTAGTTCCTTACAACCGCTTCCTAACTCTGCCAGCGGCGAACTATCCCAACACCCAAACGCTTTATAACAAGCTGACTAAACAAGATAAGCAAGTTGTCGTCCCCAGCTTTGATACGATCAAACCTCGGATGGATATGGCAAAGCTACCGATGACAGGTAAAGCGATCGCTGACAATGCTGCTAAAGCCAGTCAAAATGAGCCTAGCCTGGTCGCATTGGGTCGTTCTTCTACTTATGTCAATTCTGAATTTGCCACGGCTGAGACGGCGAAAATTGCCGAGGAGCCAGCGCGAATTTTTCGGATGAATAGCAGCATGAGCCAAGGAGAAGCTACACTAGCGATCTCCGCGCTATATGCCCAAATTATGGATGTCAGCCCCAGTCAGATTCCTGATGAGTTCCGACGGAATGACTTAGAGAGCAAACTGCAAAGTGGTGCGATCTCTACCCGTGATTTTGTTTGCGCTTTAGTTAGCTCGGCAGCCTATATTGACCGCTTCTACACTCCTTATCCAGACACTAAGGCGATCGAATTTTTATTCCGTCACCTGTTAGGGCGTGCGCCGGTCAATCAGGCAGAGATCTCTGATTACAATCAGATTGTCGCGGAACAAGGCTTTGTCGCCGCAGTCACGGCGATGGTCGATAGTGCGGAATATAGCCGCTACTTTGGTAATGAAGTGGTGCCTTATCATCGTTCTCCCTCTCTTCCTGCCGCCAACTATATCAGTAGTTTTCAGCTACAGGAAAGTCTAGTCAAATAAGCTGATTGCTCGGTTTTAATCAATCAGGGGAGGCGGGAAATTTCTCCCGCCTCCCCTGATTTCATCTACTCACATTCTAGACTACCCTTTCAGAACTTATGGGCACCCCCAGATTCACTCTAAACTCCAGCTATCCTTGGTAAAAAGAAGATAATAAAGTGTCATCTTCAAATATCGATTAGTCAGGTGATTGACCGACTGCTCTAAATGACAATTTGAGTTAGGCTCATCTGCACAGCCAGAGTTCAATGAATCTACTGGCAAGCTGTCTGCTACTTTTTTTGGGCAGAACTACCATTAACACTAGCTATTTTGGCTTGTAATGTTTGGATCGCTCTGGCATACTGTGGATCGGCAGATGTCGCTACCTTATTGCGATCCTTAACTAAAGCTTGCATTTGAGTTCTAGTTAATTTGACTTCTATATCAGGTTTAATCCCCGAATGGTTTATGTCTTTCCCATTGGGCGTATAATACTTAGCAATTGTCACAGCCATCCCCGCACCACCAGCTAGCGGGCGGACCGATTGAACAAGACCTTTACCAAAAGTTTTGGCACCGACTAATTGAGCGCGCTTATTGTCTTGCAGCGCACCAGCGAGAATTTCGCTAGCACTGGCAGAACCACCATCAACCATCACGACTAAAGGTTTGTTGGTGATAGCTGTACTATTTGCTGATTGAATGTCCCCCGTGCCTTGCCGATTAACAGTGGAGACAATCTTGCCATCATTCAACCACATGCGAGCAATATCGATCGCGCCATACAATAGACCACCAGGATTCGATCTCAGGTCTAGAATATAACCGGTAGCCCCTTGTTTTTCCAGTTTCTCGATCGCTGCACTCATTTCCGTTGCGGCGTTGGCACTAAACTGTTTGAGTCGGATGTAACCAACACCCCCTAATTCTTTGGGTCGGAATTTTGCTTCCACCGGATGGATCTCAATTTGCTGGCGGCGGAGATTGAAATCGATTACTTGTCGAGCATCACGTTGAATTGTCAGTTTGACACTAGTGCCTTCCTTCCCCCGAATGAGTTGAACGGCTTTATTTACATCCATCCCCGCAGTGCTTTTACCATCAATTCTGATGATAATATCTTTAGACAAAATTCCCGCCTTAGATGCTGGGGTATCTTCGATCGGTGCAATGACGACCAGTTTCTTAGTTTTCTCATCTTGACTCAGTTGAATCCCCACCCCAACTAGCTGACCAGAAGTTTCTACTTGCAGATCCCGAAATTCCTTTGGATCCATAAAACGGGTATAGGGGTCATTGAGGTTTTTCAGCATCAGCCTGACTGCCTTATACACCTCTTCTTTATTCTTGTAATTCTTTTGCAGGTATTGCTTCCGAATCGCCCGCCAATCTTTTTGGTTAAAGGTGCCATCAACATACTGCCTGTCGATAATCTGCCAAACTTCATCAATCAATTCCTTCGGACTATCTTTGAAGAAGGCGACACCCTTTGGCAGATGAAACCCCGCACCAGTGATTGCTACTGCGGTGAATACTAATGCTGTAGTCCCAATTACCAACCCGTGTTTTTCGATCTTCATGATTTAAGTCTGATTAGCAGGAAAGGAAAAAATACTAGGAGATTATGCTCAATCTAGCACACATCCACACTAACGGGTGCGGGTGTCATCAGGCAGAGACTTGCTAAATATGGTCTGCTGATATCGTACTTTGTTGTTCTGGGCTGACCTTAAGGCAAGACAACAATCTTGCCTTCCGCCTAAATTGACGAACTAACCTTTCAGTTAGTAAGTTCATTTATCTATCCTCTCTCTAGATCGATTCTGGATACATCAGTATTTATACTGATTATTTGCGTCTACTTGGTCAATCACTAATCATATGTATCCAGTTCGCATATCGACAGGCAACCGTTCATCTATCGGAGGACGAGTGTGGAGCGGATTTTGTTCTCGATTAAGGGTTAGAGGTTAGGGACTGGTTATCTCAACAGGTATGAATAAAATAATTGAAGATAACTAACCCCTAAAGCCCAAACCCTAGTATCTACCTACTCTGGTTCAACCCAACGGTCGTCAGCTTTAATTAGAGCAATCAACTCAGCCACCCCATCAGCTTCGGGCACCCGCTTAATTTCATCCCGCCCCCGATACAGGGAGATGTAACCAGGAGTTTTACCAACATAACCGTAATCAGCATCAGCCATTTCGCCAGGGCCATTGACAATACAGCCCATCACAGCAATATCCAATCCAGTCAGGTGTTTGGTGGCTTCCCGAACCTGATGTAGAACTGTTTCGAGATTAAATAATGTTCGACCACAAGAAGGACAGGCCACATATTCTACCATTGTCTTCCGCAGTCCCAAAGCTTGGAGAATACTATAACAAACGGGAATTTCCTTTTCGGGGGCTTCGGTGAGCGACACCCGTAAAGTATCGCCAATTCCTTCCGCCAGTAGAGTTGCAATGCCCGCGGTAGACTTGATTCTGCCATATTCTCCATCCCCAGCTTCGGTTACACCTAAATGAACTGGATAATCCATCCCCTCTGCATCCATTCGTTGGGCGAGCAATCGATAAGCAGCCAACATGACCGGGACGCGAGAAGCTTTCATCGAGATAACCAAGTTGTGAAAGTCAAAGGATTGACAAATTCTGATACATTCGAGCGCGGACTCGACCATCCCCTCTGGAGTATCTCCATAAGTGAACAACATCCGCTCGGCAAGAGAACCATGGTTGACCCCAATCCGCATTGCCTTACCTTGCTCGCGGAGCGACATAACCAATGGTGCCAGCATCTCTTTGATGTGTTCCCCAATTTCGGCAAATTCATCGGGTGTATATTCCGTGCGATCTGGTTTGGGTTTTTCAAACACGTACAATCCAGGATTGATCCGCACTTTATCCACGTGCTTGGCTACCTCCAGGGCAATTTTCATCCCATTGTGATGAACATCTGCAACTAGAGGAACGCGCTGATATGTATCGATTAATTTTTGCTTGATTTCGGCTAGGGCTTTGGCGTGTGCCATACTGGGCACGGTAACGCGAACGATTTCACAGCCGATTTCATGAAGACGACGGATACCGGCAACGGCACCGTCAATATCGAGCGTATCCTCATTGATCATCGACTGGACAACTACGGGATTATTTCCACCGATAATTACGCTCCCAATGGCTACAGGACGAGTCCTCCGACGATGAATCGTTGTATCGGTACCGACATTGCTATAAACGGTCTGAGCGGGTGCTGGAAGGGTCTGCATATACAAAAACTGCTGATTAGATTTGGGGTCGATCTCAATATCTACCCTTCAGCTTGCCACAATTTGGGTCATTCAGTTATCCGTTATTTTTAGAGATCGGAAATTTCGGACTCTTGCTGAATTCTCTGTTCTCAAGTCTAAACTCTTTGATTAGTATTGTCTTGACGAACATCTATCTGACGGCAATTAATCTTGCTACGGCGAACCCAATGATGCCACAGCAAATTATCATACACATTAAAATGAGATAGATCGACAGCCACTGGCGTGATAGCTTACGGCGATCGGATTTAAGTGGGCGAGATCTCCTCTTTCTGGTTGCGGTGGGTGCAACGCGAGTGGTTGATGGTTGTCTGGCAGATTGTGTTCCGATCTGTTCTAACCCTTGCATCAGCCTAGCATTTCGGTGCTGGAGCCGCTCAATTCGACCCTGGTTTTGACGAATTTCTGCTTCGAGCTTGGCAATGGTTTGATCGGAGATCTGTTTGGGTAGTGCTTGCACTGCTTTGATTGGATAGTAATGATGGGCGCGTACAGCCATGACGTTGGCTTTAACGATGCTCTTAGCATACAAAATTTATTGTTTGCAATATAACATGAGGCTGTGACTGTTTGGGCGGATTTTGGCATTAAACCTTCAAGTGTCGTATAGATAAAAGTTGATATTAAAGCTACTGGATCGTTGCTGCCGTATTTACCCGACTTATCGATCACTTACAAAAGAGAATCATCTGATACCAAGTACTGAATAGACTGTTAAGATAAGAGACGATTGCTCTTAATTTTCTTGATATCTACAAACTTGACTCTTGCCGATAGACTGACCTTGAGCTTGACAGAACTCCAGAATCTTCCCGCATTCCAATTGTTGCTTGTGACTTGCCATCATGTCTAATCAGCGTAGATCCTACCAGCCTAAATTTGCCAGCGAGATTCGCTTGGGATTGGTAGTCTATGGGAGTGTCTCTTTGGCAATTTACATTCATGGGATTTGCCAAGAGTTTTACCATGCAGTTCGGGGGCGAGGTATTTATAAGTTAGTCAAAGCATTAACAGATTCTGATTTGATCGTTGATACTATCTCTGGGAGTTCTGCTGGCGGGATTAATGGGGTACTCCTGAGTTATGCATTGACTAATAGTAACGATCGTGAGTTAGTTGATTTCAGTTCGTTTGCTAGTATTTGGCGGCATAGTGGAGACGTGCTGAGATTAATCCATCAGCCTAATTTATTTAGAGATCGATCGAGGGAGTCAGGATTTTTTGAGGAAGATTCTTATCAACGTGAATTATTTGCGATCCTGGCTAAATTGGGTGAAAATAAGTTACCTCGTTCACGGCAAGAGTGGTTATCGAATAACCAAGAGCTAGACTTATTTATTACAGGGACTGATTATCTCGGTCGAGTCGATCGTCGAGTCGATGAAACTGGAAGACATGTCGGAGTAAAGGATCATCATGTATTATTTCATCTCAAGCATCGATTGGGCCGAAAAGAGCCATTAAACCCCCATTTTCAAGATCCCAATTTATCGCGCACTCCAGAAGAGACATGGAAAGCTCTTGCCAAGTTATGTCGAATTACAGCAGGTTTTCCAGCAATTTTTCCATTGGTTGAAATAGATTTACAAAATCGGCACAATGCAGTAGATCGTCAACTAGTAGTTTGGGGTAATTTAAACAGGAATTATTTGTTAGATTCATCACTGGATCGAAACCATAAATTATATTTCTTAGATGGTGGTCTATTAGACAACAATCCATTTACATGTACGATCAAGGAAACTTATTATCGGTTGTCTAATAGATTAGTTCATCGTCAGTTATTTTATGTCGATCCTACTATTCCAAAAACAACTGATGTATCAAAATTTAGTAGATTTGATCGACACAAATCAACTGACAAGAAAAAAAATAAAATAGATCGAGTTCTAGAAGCAGCAGTTTATTCTATTCCCATCGATCAAAGTATTAATAACGATCTAAGAGCAATTCAAGAACACAATCATAAGGTTCTACGCTATCAATCATCGATCGATCGAGCGGAAGCTGCGGTTAATTCTCAGCAAATTCTAGACAGTGAAGATCGCACTCAGTCACAAATATATTTGCGGGGTCGTCTATTTGATTTTCGAGATCGCAACTTACCATTATTGCTCCAATCAGATCTGAGTGCTCAAAATAATCATTCTTCAGCTATCTCTGATAAGATAGATAGAATTATATCGAGTAAACCTAGGAATAAACAGGAGCAAAAATATTATCATAAACTGCTCAGTAGGTTTGAACCACAAACGATCAACCTAGATGTCGAATATAGTATTCGACAACATTTTTATCTTATCGATCGAATCCATGATTTATTTTTAGAAGATCTAGATCTTAATACGAAACAACAACTTCAACATCTATCTCAGCAGATAGGCTGCAATATTAAGCTCTTGGAAGTAGTCAGAGCTAGCCTCGATTTATTACTGCAAGATCGTGCTGTTAGTAATTACTTTTACTATTTAGCTAATGAAGCATCCAGCGATCGCCGACTCCATGCTTTGGTATACGAATTAATCTTTCGCTTTCATCGATTTCTGTTAGATGGAACTAAATTACATACTTTTATTCCCGAGCGTTCACAGACATCAAATCTCGAAACAATTCCAGTTTATTTCTGGCTAGATTTGCCTGAGTTGGCATCGCAGCATAGTGGCGAACGGTGGTTGTCGCAAACTAGAATTTCGAGTGTTTTTGCTCAACTCAAACAACGAATTACCGATCTTCATCAAAGTACGGATCTTCATAGATTAATTTGGATGGATCGACAATTAGAGTACGACAATGATTGTAATCGCAGCTTTCCAAGTATCCTCATCCAAATCAGTTCGACAGCAGAGGTATTAATCGAGAGATCGGCAAATCAATATACACCACAGTTACTTAAGAAATGGCATACTTTCGACTGCATCGATCGGGAGTTGTATCCACTTGAATATTTGACTAGCTTAAAAGAAAAGGAATTAATCAATCTGATTGAAATTAGCCCAGATAATGCACAATTAGGAATGGGGAAGGGCAAAACAAAAGAAGAAAAGGTAGCAGGAAATAAGCTCTATAATATTGGAGGATTCTTTAAAAAATCCTGGAGATCAAACGATTTGCTTTGGGGTCGCTTAGATGGACTAAATCGAATTATTGAAGGTACTGTTACGCCAGAATCAGTAACTGCGTTTGCCAACTTTGTTGCAAGAGAAACCGTCAATAACAACTGTAGTCAAACCCAATATTTAGACTGGTTAATTACCGAATCTTTACCACATATATCTGGAAATGAACGTCGAATTATCAGTCAACATCTCGAACAATTAGCACAGCCTCAATTACGAATAGATCGATCGGAACTTAGCAAAATTTTGGCTGATCTAGTACTTGCCGGACATCGAGAGATCCTAAATAATAACGTTTATTCGATTATCGAAGATATCGAAGAGCAACCTGGCTGGTGGCGATCACCGAAAAATAATCAAACATCAACTGAAAATTGGATTTTGAACAAAATTAGCTTTCAAACTTCATCTTTACCAGCAATAAAAATCGAAATAATTGGTAAGATTATTCAAAAATCTCTTGCTAACTTATCTATTCAACAAAAAAACTTTTTTCATCATCAGTATCGAATCGGTGTCGATAAACTCTGGGAAAATATGCCTTTAGTTACATTAATTAGCGTCTGTACCAAAATTATCTTAATCCTGCGGAATTTATTAGTCAGATTAGCAGGAATCTCTGCTCGCAATCAACCAAACATAATTTATCCTCTTTACCATTGGCTTGATGGTATGCTACAGTCAGCTTACTGGTGGTTGCAAGGTGGTAGTATCAGGCTAGGTGCTGTCCACAGACGACCACGAATTATTATGGTTCAATTCTTGGGTTTAGCTACTGCACTCAGTGGGTTGGTTTTAGCATTTTTGTTATCTCCGTTCTGGCTATTATTGTCTCTCCCTGGTGCAATTACTTGCTGGTTTTTACAAACTATGCGCTTAAAACGCCTTACTGCTGTCAAGACAAGCCCTTTTCTACCGCAATCAAGGGAAGAATAAATCCTAAATTTTATGCACTATGAATCTTGCCAAGGTTCTCGCACTAAAAACCAGCACCGACTCAATAACATTCCGTGAAACTAACAACGAGTGTAAAGAAAACTCTCCTTTTATTGATTATAGTGTGTTACTCAGAAGCCTCGATTTATAGTTACAGATAATGTGGTTCCAAGCGATTAAGATTACGGATCTCTATCCTTAGAGATGAAAATAATAGCTAATCTTCCCATCATCTAGTACCTTAAAATCGCCATTTAACTGAGATGCTTTTCGATCTAGATATTGCTTTGCTTCTTCTAATGAAAGATTGGTAGCGATTGCAAAGTTAATTACTGTCACTTGTCCATCATTTGTCTGAAGCAATTCTAAAAAAGTTGTTTCTAGTAATTGAGTACGCTCAGCTATTAATTTTTGTTGCTTGTCTCTACTTCCTTTAAGAATGCTCAGTCCACCTACCAGGGCAGGAACACCAATCGCAAGTCCGCCCAGGGCAGCACTTTTATCCTGTTCGGAAGGATTTTTTGAGAATACCACTGAAATGGGAACTAGCAGAAATATGAAACTAACAGAGAGAAGAATACCCACAAATATTTTTTGCATGAACATCAAGTTAGGCTTACCCAACATATAATTTGACTAGCTCATCCTTTGTGTCAAAGCTGTCGGCGCAACTAAATTATGTCTCGCTAAACCAGAACCATCACTAATACGATAAGATTGAGGGCTAACACCGAGTTCTGTTAGACGTTGTTTGATTAAGGTGATTCCTAGATTACTAGTATCTTTACTACTAATAGATTGTAGTTTGGATAGAGCAGAGCGAAACCCAACAGACTTTACCAGCAAATACCAAAGGATCATTAATTTGTTGGAGTTCTCTTATCGATATTAACGAAGTATAATGCAGTCACTAGAAGTAAAACCAGTTCGACTTTGGCTGTAACCGGAGTGATGATTTAAATAGTACTTGTTACCCTTTCAGTAATAAGCAACTTAAATCGAACTCTCGATCATCTCTTTGGGAATGATTTTTTTCTGATGCCAGCAGCAGCAAGATTGTGTCCAGGTAATCTATCGAGCCTCTTAGCCTGTCCTTAATAATTTCCAGACCTCCATTAGCGTACTCCTCAAAAATTTTGATTTTTTCACTGTTTGAGTTCTCGTCAGATCCGAGAATGTTTTGATTTCCAGTAGATGATATAGCCAATAGATTTATTGTGATGTCATATTCTCTGTGAGTAAAAATATTCGGTCTGATAGGTTCCGGCTTTTTAGCAATGTCTGTCAATGGAATTAACTTATTTCTGCTATATCCTAATGAAGCGGCAAAAACCATCACATCTGCATATGTCTCAAAAGGAGTAGTTGACTCCTCTACTAAATTCACTACTAGATCGGCTTTGTCTTTTGAAATCCTAATCAGACGATCGGACATTGTTAAAATCTCCCTTGTTATAAACTAATTGTATCGATCCACTTCTAAAACTTTTGTATATTCCCAATCATTTGGACTACGTTTAACTAGAGGATAGCTACGATCGTATAAACTTATGTTATCTTCTGTACAGTCGTGTTTAGGAGAAAAACAAGTCAAAATATAGTGTTTTCCTATGTAAGTATTCATTTCTTGCGCGACTTCAGTTCGCCATTGGGATTTGTTCGTTATCAATACAAGTTGATCTGCTAATCTGGGAACTGACTTAGCTACTAGCTTATCGTATGGTGTATCTAGTTTAGAGAATGGATTATCCATAACGACTGGAAATGTACTATTACCCAAATTGATTGAGTTCTCCTGCTGACTCCATTCACGAACCTTATAGATAATGCTAGAGATAAAGGATAAGCTAAGTATTACATTTTCACCGCTAGATGCTGCTACATTTTCTGCTTGCCCAGAAGTGTTCTCTGTCAATGTTAGTTCATAATTATTACTCAACTTGGGAATATAAGATTTAAATGATATTTGTCCAAAGATATCTTGCACTGATTGTTCTAGTTCTGTTCTAAAACGCTTGTTCTTGATTTCTCGTCTTCTTGAAATCAGTTTTATAGTTTCTTGAGTTGTCTTAATTCTCTGCAAAGCAATTTTTTGCTTTAATTCGTTGGCTTTGTGTTGCATTAACAATTCATTTTTTGCACAGATCTCACGATTAATATTTTCTATGTAGGCGTTATTTTCTCCTTTTTCTAAAATTAATTTCTCAATACTCTTCTTTATTTGTTCGCGGCGATTCTCTAAATTGCGAATATCTTCACGAGGACTATTTTTTAATAGCTCGTGGATATCTTCTATCTGAGTTTCAAGATCGGATTGCTTTCTGATGATTTGTTCTTGATTGCTTTTCTCGCTATCAATTTCTCCCCAGACCTCAGATACTTGTTGCTCGATTTGCTCGACTTCCGCACCCATGCGAATGACGGTTTCTTCAACGTCTCCTTGCCCAGCCCTGCTCATCCATGTTTCCACAAGGCAAAAAGATTGAGTTCCCTGAATAAGTTCTGTACCACAGATACAAAGTTGCTGTTGAAGCAAATCTTTGACAAACTGTTGTTTGATACCAGATGGCAATTCACCCTTTGCTCTCAATTTATCAGAAATACAGCGAAACTCATTAATGGCTTGTGACAAGAAAACAGCATGAGCTTTTCTTGAAATTAAGCTCTTAAGCTTACTTTTACTTTGTTTTAAAGATAAATTAAGAGAGTTCAGTTCATTTTTAATATTTTCTCTTTTGAGGTGAAACTCTCTAACATTTTCTGAAGATTGTAATTGTTCATCAACTTTTTCCCCTGATTTTCGATAATTCTCTATTTCTCGATCAATCTCATTATGTCTTTCTTCTAAGACTTGTAATTTATCTTGCAAATCTTGTTTTTCTTGAATCAAGTTAGCATTTTCTATAGAAGTAATTTTTTGATACTCGTCTTCTAGTTCTCTTTCGGCATCTTTTAAGTGTTGGATTGCCCGATCGAGAGCTTCAACACCTAAAAGTATTTTTGTAGTATCCGACATTTGAGCTTTTTTATCAGCTTGGACGATCTTTTCAATTCGTTCCCCATCAAAAAAGAAATAATCTCTTAATTTTTCTGGCAAAACTCGATTAATGATATCTTTAGCAGGTTGAGACGAGCTTACCCACCGACCATCATTCTCTGCATACTGCAAAGTTAGATTACTTTGTTCTTCACTATGATTATGGTTGCTATGTTTAAGGGCATAACGAACCCGCTTTGCTAAATATTTCTTGCCCCTATGGTCAAAAATAATTTTGACCCAACATTCTACCCTTTTGCCTATATCTGCTTCAGCGATAGCTCGTTTATTAACAATTAGATCTGGACTAGATAATCCTGGAGTAAATCGTTCGTACAATACCCAGGTGAAGGCATTTAGAATTGCTGTTTTACCTGAACCGTTATTTCCATGTATAACCGTTGTATTTTGTCCTTCTCTACTTGCGAACTCAATCGCTGGAGTTTTACCATAGAAAGGACGATAATTATACAATTGAATCGATATTAGTTTCATTTACAGCTTCTTTGATAATTCTAATAATGTCTGCTTTTATATGCGGTCTTTCTTGATAAAGCTTCTCTTCTTCTGCTTCGATAACCCGTTTCATAACCTCTCGAACTGTAATTGAGGCATTTTCCAATAGCTCTTTTTCATCATTAATATCGCTGTAGTTTTGAGTCATTTTTCACCGCCGCTACAGATCGAGTAATCCATATTTACTTTGTACCTCTAAAAGTTTTACTCTGGCTTCCCCAGCGTTGTCTGCTAAATCTGCAAACTCTACAAATCTCCTTAGCTCCTTACGGAGCAAATTGCGCTCTACTTCTAATGATTCCCTTTTTAGCTCTGGAGGTAACACGATCGTGTCAAATAAAGTTGCTCGTCGTTTGTTAGCATGAGGACGCAAAATTCTCCCCCTGCGCTGAATAAACTGTCGTGGATTAGTACTACTAGCTAAAATCACCGCAGTTTGAATTGCAGGAATATCCACGCCCTCATCTAGACAACGAATTGCCACTAAACCTTGTAATTCACCAGTTTCAAACTGATGCCGTAAGTCTTCCCGTTCCTCTAGCGATACCTCAGCAGTATAACTATTGACTCGATAGCCTAATTCAGAACCTAAAATCCTGACAACCGCATCCAACTGCTTGTGACTCTCTTGACTCACATTATCTTCCACAGAACCATCGCCACAGTAAAAGAGGGTATGGTGAGTGTCTAAACGCTGACGCATCAAGTCTCGCAAAGCTTGCAGCTTGTTAGATGCCGCACCAATCAACCTAGAACGCTGCATTAGGAGTTTGG
Source organism: Chamaesiphon sp. (assembly GCA_041738715.1). Lineage (GTDB taxonomy): Bacteria > Cyanobacteriota > Cyanobacteriia > Cyanobacteriales > Chamaesiphonaceae > Chamaesiphon. The sequence goes on along the minus strand of JBGSPI010000099.1, from coordinate 2,342 downwards.
TTAGATCTTCCTCATCACCTCCCATTCCCATCACTCTTCCAATCTTGGCAGTTAACGCCAGGTAAGCTTCTGACTCTGCCTCTGTCAAGTCCACTAAAATCGGATAGTAGAGGTAATGGACTAAAGCCCCCTGTTGGATGGCATCAGCTAGAGTAAATTCTGGTTGCAAAACATTACCAAAGTAATAGACTGGAGTTTAGACTAACCAGAAAGAGAACGGTAGCAAAAGATAGACCTTTGCTACCGGAGGGAAGAAAATAAGGGTGAAAGAAATCCTATTAACTTCCCCAACATGAACTGTGAAGCATTACAGACATTTCGTCAAGAAGCACATAAATTATTAACGAAAGCCAAAGATGCCACCTTTGAGCTAATGGATGCCGTGATGACGACCAGACAGGCTACATCACTAGCGGAATTTTCACTCAGCCCGATGTTTCGGCGGCAGTACCCAAGTACATATGAAGCAATCGAAGATTGTAGACCACAACGAAATCAACTGATGCGGTTATGTATTAACCAAATCCCCAGGCAAAAATATGTCGTGTTCGGAATTGACCATACACCCTGGCCAAGACCAGATGCGAAAACATTAAAAGACCGAACCTACGAACATCAAGGAAAAACCCAGAACGGAGTAGCGATAGGCCAAGGGTATAGCACAATTGCCTGGTTGCCAGATGAACAGATTAGTTAGGCATTACCACTGAGGCATGAAAGAATCACAAGCTGGGAATCACCAATGACCAAAGCAGCTTGGCAACTGAAACAAGTACTCAAACATTGCTCACAAAAGGCGTTAGTCTTACTCGATCGCGAATATGGTAATGCTACATGGGTGAGGGCTACCGCAAAGCTTGAAGCTGATTGTGTGATGAGAATTCGGTCAAATACCAGTCTCTGGAGCCTACCACCAGTTTATGGTGGTTGTGGTCGCCCCCGCAAGCATGGTGAAAAGTTTCAACTGACAAACCTCGAAAATTGGACTCCACCTAATTCCTCACTAGAATTAGACACCTCTAAATATGGTCGAGTTAGAGTCAGAATGTGGAAAGATTTACATTTTTCCACATTCTGCTGATTGTGCAGTCAATCTCATCTTAGTCGAGCGATTGGAGCCGACAGGTTCTGGTCGAATCATGCCGCCTTTGTGGTTGGTATGGACTAGAGAGCGAACTATGCCGCTGGAAGAGATCTGGGATCGATACTTACGACGTTTTGGCATCGAGCATTGGTATCGTTTTGCTCACCGCAGCGATTGCATTGGACTATGCCTAGTTTAAAAACGCCTGAACAATCCGAAAGATGGAGCGATCTGATGCCTTTGATGACTTGGCAACTATGGTTAGCCAAAGATTTAGTGACACAGCACCGCTTACCTTGGCAATCTGTTACTCTTAATTTATCCCCTGGACGTGTTGCTCAGTGCGTTGCGGGTCACCCGCCACGCTCTATGTTTTCACTTTTGGTAGAGATTGGCACTCCAGCTTCTGCTCCAAAACAGCGTGGAAAGTCCTCTGGTCGAATTATTGGGTTTAAATGTACTCCTCCAATTCGTTATCCTGTCAGTAAAATTGTCTGATTCATTTCCAGAACCTTCTCTCATAAATATCGGAATATCCCCATCGCTACTTACTATTAAGTCGAGCAGACATTGTTTAAGATCTGGTCTATGGTCTCGTGAATATCCTTTGGTGATAACAATTGGATTTTCTCGATTTACTTCTATTTCTTTTGTGTCTTTATTCTCTCGATTATTGTATTGCCCATGCAAATGAAATGATGTTGAATCCAGATGAGAATACTTTGTTGATATTTGATATTTTTTGATTACTTCTAGCCTAATTATTAGAAATAACTTGTTTATTCCATACTTATAAAGTTTATCCATTACTCTTCCTAATTTGTCGTCATTTAAGTCTGATGCCTTGACTCCTTTTCCCAGCAAATGTTCTACAGCTTTGTCTTGAAAGAAGTTTGAAAATAGGTACAGTGGCTGAGAAATAAACGGGAGCATCTCACCTTTGCAAAAACATTACGCAGTAAGCTGACCATTGAGATAGGCCGCACGAAGTTGTAACATTCGAGGAATATTTTCTAATTTCCATTGTGCGCCAGAAATTTTCATCCGTCTACCAATCTGTTTGACGGTTGATTCAACTGCACCAGAACCAATCGAACATAACCCCGATTGTGAAAAATACCTGAAGGGGTGACAAGTATTCCTCAACTTCTAGCTAGATATCGATCGTAGAAATCCAGACCACGAATATAACAGTCAATTTTATGGTGATTTATCCTGATGTATTGAGAAATCAATGGCGCGAGAAAGCCCCAATTAA